>NZ_AODK01000006.1 GCF_000525975.1 Listeria rocourtiae FSL F6-920 | reverse complement strand
GAAATAGGCCGATTAGACTGAGTCCGGCTAGTATAACTCCGCTGATTTCAAAGGAGTAAGATTTTGCTGTTTGTTTCTTCTTACGTGTCGTTTTTTTTGCACGAGACGTTTTTTTCTTTGTTTGATTTGTCAAATTTCCCACCCTATCCTCTTTCATATTCTAGAATTATAGCACAGAACGAGAAGATAATCTTCCAACTTTAGTACGAAATACGAAAATATGTTCTTATTTTTATGCTAAAATGATGCGTTTGGGACAAACTCCAGACGAGATAAAAAATCGCCCTACCCACTTTTGGGTAGGGCGAAAATTTTGCTTCATACAAACGCTTGTCGCCGATTTATCTAGGTTATGCCCCAATCGCATCTGTAAAAAGCATTATAGATGTGGCGTTTTTTTTATTCATCAGCTTCCCACCGCGAATCTCGGACATATTATTCCCGACTGCCAGAAATGCGCCAGGGTCGATATCGTCTAAAATAGAGATTAATTTAGGTTCCTCAAAGCGAGAGATAATAACGAAAACTACTTTTTTTATGTCACCAGAATATCCACCAGTAGCATCGATGTAAGTAACCCCTTTACCCAGCTGATCGATGATTTCCGCACCAATTTTTTCATAATGATGGCTTATAATAAAAGCACTTTTCGATTCATCTAGACCGCTAATAACAATATCGATAACTTTATAAGCTAAAAAATATGTGATCAAGGAATACATAGCCCGATCCCAGTTAAAAACAAGACCAGCGACCAAGAAAATAACGATATTGATGGCCATAATAATTTGCCCTGTTGAAAATGGTGATTTTCCATTAATAATAATCGAGACAATTTCTGTGCCGTCAAGCGCCCCACCATTCCGAATCACGATACCGACTCCTAAACCTAACGTTACACCGCCAAATACAGTTGCGAGCAACAGGTCATCTGTCACTGGTTCTAAATCGTGTAAAATGAGTGTTACTACAGACATTACAGCGATTCCATATAGCGTGAAGAGTGCGAAGCTCTTTCCAATTTTACGATAGCCAATAATGAAGAAAGGGAGATTTAAGACGAAAATAAGGACTCCAAGTGGTGCTGGTGTTAACTGTGAAATAATGATGGATACCCCTACGATACCTCCATCTAGAATGCGATTGTTTACTAGGAATAATTCTAGCCCGACTCCCATCAGGATAGCGCCTAGCGTTATGAATAGTATTTTATAAATAAGCCATTTTGTTTTATTGCGCTTTTTAACGAATACATCTTGTACAATTGTTTTTTCCAAAGTTGTTTCTCCTGATTGCAATACGAACCACTCCCATACGTTAATGTTCTCTTTTTTCACTAATATAAATTATATCATACAATGTTAACCGATTACATAATTATTTCATATTTTGAACTATTTTCATGGCAAATTACCGTGTTTCCTCTTGCATCCATAGCCCTAAATATAGTATCATAGACAATGCGCAAACTAGGAAATACACTTTTCCAATAAAATTTGATTAAGGGTGGTTAGAACATGAGCAGCTATCAAGTGTTGTTATATTACAAATACACAACGATTGATAATCCTGAACAATTCGCAGCCGAACATCTCGCTATGTGCAAGGAAATCGGTCTTAAGGGACGGATTTTAGTGGCAGAGGAAGGTATTAATGGCACGGTTTCAGGAACAATAGAGGAAACAGAAAAATATATCGAGGCGATGCATGCAGATACCCGCTTCGCTGATATGGTATTCAAAATTGATGCGGCAGACAAACATGCATTCAAAAAAATGCACGTACGTCCACGCCCAGAAATTGTTTCCCTTTCACTAGAAAATGATGTAAATCCTTTAGAGATTACAGGAAATTATATGGAGCCTAAAGAATTTCGTGAGGCTTTAAAAGATGAAAATACAGTGATTCTAGATGCTAGAAATGACTATGAATTTGATCTCGGTCATTTTCGTGGTGCGGTTCGTCCAGATATTGAAACATTCCGTGATTTGCCTGCTTGGGTGGAAGAAAATCGAGATATGTTTGAAGATAAAAAAGTCGTTACGTATTGTACGGGCGGTATTCGTTGCGAGAAGTTCTCTGGTTGGTTAAAGACAGCTGGTTTTGAAGACGTTTCTCAATTGCATGGTGGTATTGCGACATACGGTAAGGATGAAACGGTAAAAGGTGATCTTTGGGATGGCATGATGTATGTTTTTGATGAGCGTATTGCTGTTCCCATTAACCGTGTGGATCATACGATTGTTGGGAAGGATTACTTCGATGGGACGCCTTGTGAACGTTATATTAATTGTGCGAACCCATATTGTAACAAACAAATTCTCGCTTCTGTGGAGAATGAAGAGAAATATTTACGCAGCTGTTCTCACGAATGCCGGACACATCCTGCGAACTTATATGTAAAAAAACATGCGCTTAGTCCAGAAGATTTGGACGCGCGTTTAGCTGTACTTGAAACAGCAATGACTTCAAAATAATAGGAAAAGGAGCTGTCACCGAGTGGTCACAGCTCCTTTTTATGTGCGGTTGGCCAGATGGTCAATATTGATATGTCTAGTAACAGCAAAATCGCGTAGATTATCTTCGATGATTACTGACTTTCGTGCTAATTCAGGGATGGATTTTGCATTAAGTAGCGTCATGATGCCTTTTAGCTCATTTTTCCAATCGAGTAGTAGTTGGATGGTCTGGTCTGTATTTGTTTTTTTCAGTTGGTGGAGTACAATGCCTGCAATGCCAACCGATTTTGCGCCAAGCGCCAGACATTTTAAAATATCTAGAGGTGTTTTAATGCCACCAGATGCTAGTATTTCCGAAGCGTTATTTTGGCAATCAAGTAAAGATTCAACTGTTGATAAGCCCCAATCTTCTAAAAATTGATATGCTTCGTCTTGTCTTCGGTTTGTTTCGATTTTTGCAAAATTGGTACCGCCTTTTCCACCAATATCGATAGTTTGTGCCCCAATATTTTGTAATTGTTCCAGCAATTCTCGGCTCATTCCGAAACCGACCTCTTTCACAATGACTGGGAATTCTTCGATGGCAATAAGTTTTTCGATAGCCGTTAGCCAGTTGGAAAAATCACGGTCTCCCTCTTTCATAATAATTTCCTGAGCCACATTGATATGTATTTGTAAAGCGTTTGCACCAATCATATCTACGGCTCTTCGGGCATTATCCACCGAATTGTCCGCACTCAAATTCGCAAAGATAGGTCCATCAGGGTTTTCTGCTCGAACGATCTGGTATGAACCAATAAGGTTTGTATCACGTAATGCCGCTGATTGTGATCCGACAGCCATTGCAAGGCCTGTCTCGCGTGCAATAATGGCCAATTGCTGATTGATGAGTTTTGTTTTCGCGCTACCGCCAGTCATTGCATTAATGTAGAAAGGTGCGTCAAATGTTTGTCCCGCGAAATTAGTTTGTAGCGAAACCTCTTTTTTGTGAAAATTAGGCAATCCTTGCGGCATAAACCGAACATGCTGAAATGCCGTCTGGTTTGCATCAAATTGACCGTAAGCCAGTGTAACATGTTCGTCTTTACGTCGTGACCGTTGTTGCTCATCCATTTTTATATCCTCCTTCATCAAAAAGACACCTAAAAATCAGGCGTCCTTTGACAAATCTAGTCTTTTGTTAAAAGAAAAATAAGTTGCCAGCTCGTCTGGTGTTGGTTCATATACGCTTTCATCGACAAGTAATATCAGCCCATGAAATGTTTGAATGTCATCGTCGCACTCCTCGCAATACTGCGTCTCATCTTCTGACCAAGTCGCCAATAATACATTTTTTTTTTCACGGCACTATTCGGATAATTCTCCATTAATTCTGTTGCTAAAACTTGATATTGTGACATCGCATCGCTTTTTTCTGTATACGCAAATGACAATTCAATATCTTTTTTCCAGTCCTCAAAAAACCACCAAGGCTCATACTCGCCCTTCGTCACAATAACTTGAAATTTCGCCATCTTCCAACACCTTACTTTCATTCACTTCATATATGTAAAGCTATTATAGCATAGGGCATCAGAATCTCACTGTAACTTGCTTTGCCTATTGTTTTTTTTGAAAAATTTATCGAAAAAAGGTACACTGAGAGTATTAATAAAAAAGGATAGGTGATTAGACTTATGGCTCTTAAAACCGTTATTATGCGTGTAACTGGAATGGTACAAGGCGTTGGTTTTCGTTATACTACAAAGCATTTGGCCTACAAAATGAACATCAGTGGCATAGTTAAAAATTTACAAGATGGTTCCGTTGAAATTCAAGCAATTGCAGAAGAAGCTGATTTAGAAAAATTTATCGAAGCCGTCAAAAAAGGCCCTTCTCCTTCAGCTCGAATTGGCGAAGTGTATATTTATAAAGATGCTCCTGTTGAGGAACGCAAGACATTTGATATTGAATATTGATTAATATCTGCTTTTCAGATATAGTTAAGGCTGTACTTAATTTCAGTTGGAAGGAGTGACTGCGTGTGTTTGAAACTTTCATTCAAATGGCTTTTGGACCGGAGTATATTTCGTTATACGTTACCTTTTTCATGACGATGGCCGTGCTTAGATATTGGCCAGTTTTAGCTATGGTAAAGCCCACGATGATTTTGCATATGAAGCACCTGTGCATCACGCCACTTCCTGTTATTCCTTGGAAACCCGCAGAGGTGTATCGAGCTAATTTCATTATTGTATGGCTTGTCCAAGCAATCACCCGTTTTTCAAATACAGACGATGCGTATTCGCTGTCTTTTTCCTAGTAATTGATTGGATACGAACTTACTTTTAGGAGGAAATAAGACATTGGAAAAGAAAAATATATTATTACTCATTATGATTGCGACGCTATTCTTTGCGCTAGCAGGCTGTAGCATGGATCCTTCCCAAAATACGGATGGATTCTTCTATGTATACCTTATTAAGCCATTTACCACGGTTATTGAATGGATTGCTACGATATTCGGTGGAAATTATGGCATCGCGATTATCGTTACAACGCTAGCTATTCGCGCTTTTATCATGCCACTTAACTTACGAACTGCAAAAGCACAGATGGGCATGCAGTCTAAAATGGCTATTGCAAAACCAGAAATTGATGAGATTCAAGCGCGGCTAAAACGAGCAACATCTAAAGAGGAACAGCAAAAAATTCAGCAAGAAATGACGGCTATCTATTCCAAATACAACATTAATCCGTTACAAATGGGTTGCTTGCCGCTTCTGATTCAGATGCCTATTTTGATGGCGTTTTATTATGCTATTCGTGGTTCATCTGATATTGCGCATCATGAGTTTCTTTGGTTTAGCTTAGGTAGTCCAGATATGATGATGGCGGTGGTTGCCGGTGCTGTTTATCTATTACAATATTTTGTATCCTTAATCGGTTATACTCCTGAGCAAAAAAAACAGATGAGGGTTATGGGGCTTATCTCACCAATCATGATTCTCTTCGTCTCCTTCTCTGCACCAGCAGCCCTGGGGCTCTATTGGGCGGTTGGCGGATTATTCTTAGCGGGTCAGACACTCTTAACAAAAAAAACTGTACATGAAAAAACATCCAGAAGTTGAAATGATGGAAAAAGAGGAAAGAGCGATTGAGCAAATAGAGAATGAACAAAATAAAAAATAACAGAAAAAGAAAAGGACGTTACCTAATGCATCTTGTGATTATTAGGCAACGTCCTTTTCTATTCATCTTTTTTGGGTTCATCTTTTTGTTCGATTAGTGGCAGAGAGATTGTGATTGTTGTACTAACGCTATCCTCACTTTCCGCCTGGATCGTACCTAGATAGCCACTGACGAGTTCTTTAGCAATTGCAAGGCCGAGTCCATTTCCGCCAACTTCACGACTGCGCGCTTTATCGACACGATAGAAACGGTTGAAAATCTTGTCAATCTCATCTGGAGAAATTCCAACACCGTAATCTTTTATGGACACTTTAATTTGATTCGCCTCTTTATAAATGTGCATATCTACTTGCTTACCATCTCCAGAATATTTCACAGCATTATCTGCAATGATAATTAAAATCTGCTCTAAATGATTATGTTGAATCATTGCGTGGAGATTCTTATTATCCTCTGTCAATGTAAATGCGAAGTCTTCATGCATGACTTCGAAATTGCGTCTTACCTGCTCTAAAACATCATTCACACAAACAAGTTGAAGTTCTTTTGTCTGTGAAATCTGCTCAGCTCTCGATAAATCTAGCATTTCTTGCACTAATTTTTTCATGCGTTCTAATTCTGTTAGCGAGGCATTGAGTGATTCATCTAGGACATCTGGATCACTTTTGCCCCAACGGTTTAGTAGCTTTAGGTGTCCTTCCATAATCTGTACTGGTGTTCTTAGCTCATGAGAAGCATCTTCCACGAACTGTTTCTGTTGTTCAAAACTACGTTCGATTTGCGTCATCATATCATTGAAAACGAGCGTTAATTCACCGATTTCATCCTTTGTGATAACAGTAGGCTCGATTCGTTTTTGGAAACCATTGTTTCGAATATCGTTCATTGTTTTGGCCATTTTTGTTAGTGGATTTAAAAAGTTCTGGGCTAGTAAGTAGCCAAGCATACCGCTAATGAACAAAGCTACAGCACCGAGTAAGAACATCGTTGCCAGTAATTTACCCATCATACTGTTGTAAGATGTCATTGGATTTACAACTTGAATATAACCGATTATTGTCGCATTATCCTCGCTGCTCGTAATTGGCATCTCATACATGACCATTTGTTGACCTTGCACGGTGGGCTTAGATATCGTACCAGTTGGTTGTTTCACCAAATAGCTACTATAATCATATTTTGCATACGCATTATCGTTATATCGCCCAGCTGTGTATTGTTCAATCAGTTTCCCATCTTTATCGTAAAACACCAGAACTTGATCTTCTAGGCGTGATCGTAGCTCTAAATTTTGAGTTACAACAGGTCCGATATTTGTGTTCGTAATATCACTAGCTGAATTAGTCAAACCAGCGTTGCTAATCGCAACTGAGGCTGCTAATGCTGCTGATTTCACTGTTGAGTCTTTTTCATCTAAAAGCATGCTACCAATACCTTGATAAATGGCAAAAGAAAAGAGAAAAAACGTTAAAAAGATAGCCGCACTTGCTCCGAAAGTCCACTTAAATTTCAGAGAGCGACTTTTTAAAGAAAATGTGTTTGGTGTTGTCATGTACGCATCACATATCCCGTGCCGCGCACTGTCTGGATGTAGCTTTCATCGTCATCCTTATTATCGATTTTATTGCGTAAATAGCGTACATACACGTCTACAACGTTTGTCTCTACCTCTGTTTCATAACCCCATACTTTGTTTAAAAGTACTTCACGCGTCAATACGATATTGATATTTTCCATTAAGGTTAGCAATAATTCGTATTCACGTTTGGTTAAATCGATAATATCTTCCCCACGCTTCACGATGCGACTTTCTTTCTCAACAACGATATCACGGTATTCTAGCGTTGTTTGTTTTGTTTCGTTTTCGCTCGTTTCAATGCGACGAAGCAGGGCACGAAGACGCGCCAATAATTCTTCAATCGCGAACGGTTTTACGATATAATCATCAGCACCATGATCAAGGCCAGAAACACGATCAATAACAGAATCACGAGCAGTAATCATAATAATCGGTGTTTCTTTGACTTGGCGAACGCGCCGACATACTTCTACACCATTTAGTTGCGGCAACATTAAATCAAGTAGGATTGCATCCCATTCTTCGGTAATCGCAAGTTCAAGTCCTGCACGCCCATCGTTAGCTACCGCTGTTTCATATCCTTCATGTTGCAGTTCCAGTTCTATAAAGCGAGCTAAATTTTTTTCGTCTTCTACAATAAGTATTCTATTCATCAACTATCCCCACCTTCAAAAACCAGATATCTTCCTATTACTATTGTAACTAAAATTACGGCAAAAACAACTAATAACAGTCTATATAGGGAATTTATATATGTAAATTCATAAAAGGATGCATTTTCACATCATTTTGTTATGTTAAACCAAAAAGAACGATGGGTTATCTTCAGCTATGAAGACAAACTATCGTTCTTTTTGGTGCTAGATTTGACTGACACCCAAAAATCAAGCGTTTAGCTCTGATTTTCGAGTCCAACCAGCCGTTTAAGCACTTTTATTCATCAATTTCTGGCCATTCCGTATGGTACGTTCCGGCTTTGTCAACGCGTTCGTACGTATGTGCACCGAAGTAGTCGCGTTGGGCTTGGATTAAGTTTGCTGATAGTACTTCTGAACGATAGCTATCGTAATAACTAATCGCTGCAGTGAAGGTTGGTACTGGAATTCCCGCTTTTACAGATTCAGCAACAACTTCACGCAATGCATCTTGGTAGTTATGTGCGATATCTTTGAAATATGGATCTAACAATAAATTATTTAAGTTCTTATCGTTATTATACGCATCTGTGATTTTTTGTAGGAAACGAGCGCGAATAATACAACCAGCGCGGAAGATTTTAGCGATTTCGCCATATTGTAAATCCCATTCATATTCATCTGATGCTGCTTTCATTTGTGCAAAACCTTGTGCGTAGGATGCGATTTTACTGAAATATAGCGCACGGCGTACAGAT
The DNA here is from genome assembly GCF_000525975.1 of Listeria rocourtiae FSL F6-920. GTDB lineage: Bacteria > Bacillota > Bacilli > Lactobacillales > Listeriaceae > Listeria_A > Listeria_A rocourtiae. The sequence continues at coordinate 279,766 of NZ_AODK01000006.1, read as the reverse complement.
TCTACAAAAGCTTTTTTTGTCACCGTTGAAAGAGTAATTGTTTGGACCACTTAAAACAGTGCTTGCATGAACGCGCTCGTCTTTCAATGCTGAAATGTAGCGTGCAAATACGGATTCTGTGATAAGAGAAAGCGGTACACCTAAGTCTAGTGCACTTTGACTTGTCCACTTACCTGTCCCTTTTTGCCCTGCTTTGTCAAGAATCACATCAACAATTGGCTTCCCTGTTTCAGGATCTTTTGTTTTCACAATATTTTTTGTGATTTGAATTAAGTAGCTGTCAAGTTCGCCATCATTCCATTCTGTGAATACATCAGCGAGCTCATCATTTGTCAAGCCACCAATTTGTTTAAGAATTGTGTAGGCCTCTGCAATCAATTGCATATCTCCATATTCAATCCCGTTATGCACCATTTTTACATAGTGTCCAGCACCATCAGGGCCGATATAAGTTACACAAGGCTCGCCATCCGCTACAGCTGCAATCTCTTGCAAAATTGGAGCGACTAAATCATAGGCTTTGCGTTGACCCCCAGGCATGATTGAAGGGCCTTTTAACGCGCCTTCTTCCCCACCAGAAACACCAGTTCCGATAAAATTAAAACCTTCTTCGCTAAGTGTTTTGTTGCGGCGAATTGTATCTTTAAAGAACGTATTTCCACCATCAATCAAAATATCACCTTCGCTCAGGAAAGGTTTGACTGCATCAATCATCATATCAGTCGCTGCACCTGCTTGTACCATTAAAAGAATACGACGAGGTACCTCAATGGAGTTAACAAACTCCTCTAAATTATACGTAGGAACCAATTTTTTGTCACTATGTGCTTCTGCGACTGTTTTCGTTTTCTCGCTAGAGCGATTAAAAATCGATACACTATAACCGCGACTTTCAATATTTAAGGCCAAGTTGCGACCCATTACGCCCATTCCGATAACGCCAATTTCTTGTTTTGCCATTTTTCACATTCGTCCCTTCTCATTCGAGTCATTCGTTATAATGAATGCTGCCATTTTCTCAACACTAATAACTATATCAAAACTTTGGTGCTACGGCAACGAAACAAACCCGAATTTAGCGAATTTATTGTTAGTTTGCCGTAATTTTTATAATTTCCAGAATAAGTTTGGTAAGCTTATCAAGTTCTGTACTGGCGATTCGCTCACTAGTCGTGTGTGGGTTTTCAAAACCAGCTGAAAGGACAATGAAGGGAATCCCACGATCATTAAAGACATTGGCGTCCGTTCCTCCCTCCAGTTTAAGCCTTTTTGGTGTGATTTCAAGGGCTTGCATAGCTTTGGAAGCGATTTTGTAGACATGGTTTTTTTCGGTAAGGCTGAAATAGTGATAGCTCATATGCGTCACATCTTGCACATCGGCCTTATATGTAACGCCAGTTTCAATGAATATTTGTTTGATCTGATCGACATATAGCAAACAGTTTTTAAGTGGGGAATCCGCGGAAAATTCAGAGAGAATCGTTACTTTCTCATTTCCATTCTCTAAGATTTCACCACCAAAATGATAAACTTGCCATGCTATTCCATCTCTAAATGCCAAGTTTTTGTGGATTTTTTTCATTGCATCACGTGCAATTTGAATGGCTGATTTTTCATGCGGCATTGCGACTTCAATCCAAAAATCAAGTTGCAAATGGGTTTTACTCGTATGAATTATGCCACCGACCGATCCAGGAGCGTCGAGGCAGTAGCCGAATGTGGCATCGACAAGGTCGAGATCGAATAATTTAGCACCAATTAAACCCTCTTCTTCTTTGGTAGTGAAAATAAATTCCACTTGACCATGTGGTTCAGCATTTTTTGAGAGATATTTAGCAACTGCTAGCATAGCGGCAACCCCAGCTTTGTCATCAGCTCCTAAAAGAGCGCGGTTTGCTGTTTCGATATAGCCGTTTGTAATAATTACTTCTGGTGGGTCGACTGATGTAGCTGTATCTAAGTGAGCTGAGAAGGCAATGACCGGAGTTTGTTCTAATTCTTGGTTTGTTGCTGGTATTGTTGCAACGAGACCAGCTTGCTGCTTACTAGTTTTCACTTCTATGCCGATTTTTTTGAAAAAGGTTTGGATATGTGCCATGATTTCCTGTTCTTGGCCGGATTTTGACGGAATCGCAACCAACTCTAGAAAAAGTTCTTGTACATGAGCTTGAGTCATGCTATTCACCTCCGTCTGTTTCCTTGAAAAATATTAGCTAAATCCTACTAATTTCACTTGAAATTCTAACATAAAGTAAGTATGATAAAGGTAACGTGATTTTATTTGGAAGGAGTCATCTTATTTTATGTCTAACAAAAAAGTTGCTAAAGTTATCGTTATTCTGATGCTTATTGCGATTGTAGCGTCTTCTGTTTTAACTGGGGTTTTGATGTTCCTATAATGTATGATTGAATATGCGTTTAGAAACCACATTTATATGTGGTTTTTTTTGTACGGTCACTGAAGTCTAGCTAAGTTATGTTAAGATACTGAGATTTTTTCAGATTAACTGTTAGTGCTTATATTGAAGATTCTAATTCAGCGAAGAACTCCAACAAAAAAGAGCGATAGCGTATTTAAACGTACCACTCAAGACATCTAGGGAGTTTAGGGGTATGGATCTAGATGTATTATTTTTATACCCGCTGGACATTTTGTTAAACCTTGGGTATTTTAGTTTGTTTTCCCCTATTCTCCCCTATTTATTTTCAGTAGATTGGTGTATTGTCTTTCGTGATGGCTTCAATATTTTCTTTCACTTTGCTAAGGAATCTACCGGCTACTAGGCCATCCAAAATGCGATGATCGATTGATAAACAGAGGTTTACCATGTTACGAATCGCAATCATATCATCAATGACAACTGGACGCTTGACGATGGATTCTACTTGCAAAATTGCAGCTTGTGGATGATTAATAATTCCCATGGATTGTACGGAACCAAACGATCCAGTACTATTGACGGTAAACGTTCCACCTGACATGTCATCTTGTGTCAGTTTTCCAGTGCGCGCTTTTGCTGCTAGTTCAGTGATTTCGCGAGCTATCCCTTTAATTGATTTCTCATCAGCGTTTTTGATGACTGGCACAAAAAGGTGATTATCAGTTGCAACGGCGATTGAAATATTGATATCTGCGCGTTCAATGATTGTATCACCAGCCCATGTACTGTTTAAAATTGGATATTCTTTCAAGGCCTGCGCGACCGCTTTCACGAAAAATGCAAAATAAGTCAACGAGAAGCCTTCTTCGGCTTTAAATTTATTTTTAAGTGCATCTCGATGGCGTACTAAACCTGTGGCATCTGCTTCTACCATCATCCAAGCATGAGGTATCTCGTGTTTGCTCGATACCATATGTTTAGCAATCGCTTTTCTGATACCATCTACTGGAATTTCACGGTCACCATTTCTACTTGTTGGTATTGGCGCAACAGATTGCTGTTTAGAGGCAATTTTTGGCTCTTCTGGAAGTGATTTAGGCGCGACTGGTGCACCATTTTCTACATAAGCAAGAACGTCTTTTCGTGTAATTCGCCCATCTCTTCCTGTACCACTAACATTGCTTAAATCAATACCATGCTCTGCGGCTAATGTTAACACAGCTGGTGAAAATCGACCTGTCGCTGGGCTTTTTTTTAGTAGTAGCTTTTTTCGGTTCACTTGGAGCTGATTCTGATTTGGTTGTTTCAACTGTTGCTGTAGCTTCCTGGGGCTCTGCATCGCCTGCTTCTGTCTCTAAAATACAAATAACGGCGCCAACATCAAGCGTCTCATCTTCTTGCGCAATCAATTCTTTAATTGTTCCAGTAAAGGATGACGGGATTTCGGCAGTCACTTTATCGGTCAGTACCTCTGCTAAGGCATCATATTTATTGACGTGATCTCCAGGGGCGACTAACCATTGACTAATCGTACCCTCTGTTACGCTTTCACCAAGCTGTGGCATTGTAATTTGTTCAAGTGCCATGTTTTTCACTCCTTTAAAATTCCGCTAAATCACGCATCGCTTTTTCTACTTTATCAGGGTTAATCATGAAATATTTCTCCATCGTTGGAGCAAAAGGCATTGCAGGTGTGTCTGGCCCAGCTAAGCGCTTGATTGGTGCATCTAAATCAAATAAACAGTGCTCTGCAATCGTTGCTGCGACTTCACCGATAATGCTTCCTTCTTTATTATCTTCTGTAACGAGGAGGACTTTCCCGGTTTTCTTGGCTGCTTCGATAATCGCCTCTTTATCTAAAGGATAAATTGTTCTTAAATCTAAAATTTCAGCTTCAATGCCATCGCTTGCCAATTTTTCAGCGGCTTGTTGGGCAAAGTGAACGGCTAATCCGTAAGTGATAACCGTCAAATCATCACCTTCGCGAACTATACTTGCTTTTCCAATCGGCACAGTGTAATCTGTCTCAGGTACCTCCCCTTTAATAAGCCGGTAAGCGCGTTTGTGCTCTAAAAATAAAACGGGGTCATTATCGCGAATTGCCGCTTTTAAAAGTCCTTTTGCATCATAAGGGCTTGATGGCATCACAATTTTTAGACCGGGTTGTCCTGAGAAAACTTTCTCGATTGACTGCGAGTGGTAAAGGGCACCATGTACGCCACCACCATAAGGCGCACGAAAAACAATCGGGCAACTCCAATCATTATTGGAACGATAGCGAATGCGTGATGCTTCGGAAATAATTTGATTTACAGCAGGCATAATAAAATCAGCGAATTGCATTTCTGCAACTGGACGCATACCGTACATCGCTGCACCAATTCCGACACCAGCAATTGCGGATTCAGCTAATGGTGTATCTAAAACGCGGTTTTCGCCAAATTGGTCATAAAGTCCAGCAGTAGCTTTAAATACACCGCCCTTTTTTCCAACATCTTCTCCTAAAATAAATACATTCTCATCGCGCTCCATCTCTTCACGAAGCGCAGCCGTAATGGCATCAATATATGAAATGACAGGCATTTTTATTCCTCCTAATTCGAAAGGGTCAATTGTTGCCCTAACGTAAATAAACCTCTTATTGTTCTTCGTAAACGTGTAGTAGTGCGGATTCGGGGTCTGCATAACTTGCAGCTTCTGCATAGTCCGTAGCTTCATTGACTTGTGCCATTACTTCTTTTTCGAAAACCTCTTTTTTCGCATCATCTAGCAATCCGAGCTCTTCTAATTCTTTCATGTAGATAAGGAGTGGATCGCGTTCTTTCGCTTTGTTTACTTCTTCTAGTGTCCGATAACTTCTGTCATCATCGTCTGAGGAATGAGGTGTAAAGCGGTATGTCATCGTTTCAATCAATGTGGGCCCTTCTCCTCGCCGCGCGCGATCGGCAGCTTCCTTGAATGCTAAATAAACCTCTGTCATATTTGTACCATCAACACGAACCCCAGGAATTCCATAACCAAGTGCGCGATCAGAAAGTTTTTCAGCTGCATATTGTTTCTCTACCGGAACAGAAATTGCGTATTGGTTATTATGAATCACGAAAACAACGGGTAATTTATGGACACTTGCAAAGTTGATACCTTCGTGAAAATCACCTTGGTTGGAAGATCCTTCACCAGTTGATGTGTAAGCTATGATTGGGTCTTTTTTCATTTTAGCTGCGAGTCCGATTCCTGCTGCATGCGGAAATTGTGTTGTTACTGGCGAACTTTGTGTTACGATTCGATTCGATTTTTGACCAAAGTGGGCGGGCATTTGACGTCCTCCAGAGTTTGGGTCTTCTGCTTTTGCAAAGGCGCTGAGCATGATATCGCGCGCCGTCATGCCAAATGAAAGGACAACAGCCAAGTCGCGATAATAAGGCAAACAATAATCTTTCTCTAAATCAAATGCAAAAGCAGCACCAATTTGAGCGATTTCTTGTCCTTGTCCGGATATTGTGAACGGTATTTTCCCGGAGCGATTGAGGAGCCATAAACGCTCATCAATCCGTCTAGTTAACAGTAATTTTTTGTACATTTCTAATAAGGTTTCATCTGATAACCCTGTTTCTCTTAATCCCATTTTCAAATTTCCTCCTTATTTGTTATCCATGAATTGCCAAGCCATCCACTGCTAGCGAGGCCTCTCCAAATGCTTCTGCAAGTGTTGGATGCGGATGAATCGTACTGCCAATTTCAAATGGTGTCGCATCTAATACGTGTGCTAGCGCGGCTTCGGAAATCATATCTGTAACATGTGGTCCAATCATGAAAACACCTAGTAAGTCGTTTGTTTTCTTATCCGCTACTACTTTGATAAACCCTTCTGACTCACCGTATACAAGCGCTTTTCCAATGCCTCGGAAGAAGAATTTCCCGGTCTTTACTTCAAAACCTTGTTCTTTTGCTTGCTCTTCTGTAATACCAACGCTTGCAATTTCTGGTGATGTATACGTACAGCGGGGCACATGGTTGTAATTAATTGCTGGCTGCGGATGGCCACTAATATCTTCGGCTGCAATAATTCCTTCTTCCATCGCGACATGAGCTAGTTGCATACCGCCAATACAATCTCCAACCGCATAAATATGACTTTCTTTCGTTTGGAAATTACTCGCGACTTGGATAACTCCGTTTTTGATAATGATATCCGTGTTCTCTAAGCCAATATTATTGATGTTTGCATCTCTGCCTACAGAAACAAATATTTTAGAAGCTGTGAAAGTTTGCTCCTTTCCTTTGACAAGCGCGGTTATTTCTAAGCCATCTGCTGTTTTTTTGTACGTATCTGCTTGGACCTCAGCACTCGTTATGATATTTATCTTTTTCTTTTTGTATAGTCGGTGTAATTCTTTTGAGATATCTTTATCTTCGGTTGGTAAAATGCGATCATTATATTCGATAACAGTAACTTCTACACCAAAATCATGTAGCATCGAAGCCCATTCCATTCCTATAACGCCACCACCAACGATGATAATAGATTCTGGTAGTGAATCTAATTGCAAAGCTCCATCAGAGGACAGCACGAACTCTTCATCAAATGCTAAGCCTTTAAGCGCTCGGGGTTTCGATCCAGTCGCGATAATCAAGTTTTTCGGGATAAGCATCTCATTTTCACTGCCATCTGCAAATTCTACAGAAATCGTTCCTGCGGTCGGCGAAAAAATGGATGGTCCAAGAATGGTACCCTTGCCTTCAAATAAATCAATCTTGCCTTTTTTGAAAAGCTGCTGAATGCCGCTTTCCAATTGGTCAACGATACTTTGCTTACGTTCTTGTGCTTTTATAAAGCTAAAAGTTGGTTCAGGAGTTTCAATGCCAAATTCCGCTGCTTTTCTTACTGTTTGCAATACTTCAGCTGAACGTAGTAGCGCTTTACTTGGGATGCAACCACGATGCAAACAAGTGCCGCCAAGCTTATCTTGTTCGACAACGGCTACAGTTAATCCTTTTTGCGCGGCACGAATCGCGGCAACATAACCACCCGTTCCACCTCCCAATACTACTACATCATACTCTTTTGCCATTTCTATTCCTCCCCTTGGTAAATTTTCGCTTTTTCTATTCCTTGTAAAATTCGCTGTGCCCCTTTGTTAAGGGCGGCCATTTCGTCCTCACCAGGCTCCGTCATAATCGGTGCTATCCAGTGAACATATTGGCTAATTTCTTTGATAAACTGGCTACTTCTTGCTAAACCACCAGTTAACACAATTGCAGCTATCTGGCCTTTTAGAACTGCAGCATGCGAACCAATTTCTTTTGCTACTTGATAGGCCATCGCTTTAAATAATTCTAGTGCTTCTTTGTCACCATCTTGTATTTGCCGCTCGATGTCACGCAAATCATTTGTTCCTTTATACGAAACGAGACCACCACGACCGACAATTTCGTTATGTAAGCTTGCTTTTGTGGTTTCTCCCGAAAATGCCCAATCAAGAAAACTCGCCATGGGGAGTGAACCAGATCGTTCGGGACTCATTGGACCGTCACCATCTAGCGCATTGTTGACATCGATAACACGTCCCATTTGATGAGAACCTACTGAGATGCCACCACCTAGATGTGCCACGATAAAGTTCGATTCTTCATACGGTTTGTTGAGCTTATTCGCGACATTTCGAGCCACTGCTTTATGATTCAACGCATGAAAAATACTTTGCCGCTCGATATGGGCGTTTCCGGAAATTCGTGCGACAGGCTCTAATTCATCGACAACAACTGGATCTACGATATACGCAGCAATTCCATAGTCATCCGCGATTTTGCGAGCTAGCAACCCACCTAAATTCGAAGCGTGCTGACCAGAGATACCAATCTCTAAGTCCCGCTCCATTGCTTCATTCACATTATATGTTCCACCAGCCATTGGTCGTAAAAGTCCACCACGGCCAACAACTGCTGCTAGTTCTGTAATATCTATTTTTGCAATTGTTTCTTTGATCAGTGTATAGCGAAACTCAAATTGTGCCATCACACTTTCAAATTGCGCAATCGTCTCCCTTGGATGTGATATTTCTTCTGCTAAAATCGCTGTTTCATCTCGAAATAAAGCGACCTTTGTCGATGTTGAGCCTGGATTAATTGCCAAAACCAGAAATGCCATGTTTTTACCCCCATGTGAATCATGATATCCTTCTCTGAACCATTGTAACACGGGCTTATCACAAACTTAAAAAGCTTTGCACCCCAATGCTTGAAATCGTTTTATTCAAAGTTTTGTATCATTTTCCGATCATTCCAACAGTTAGCATTAATGAAGCAAGTTTGTTATCAGCTGAATCGCTTCTAGATGCTATTATAATGGGGACTTTTACGCCAGCGATAATACCGCCAACTCTAGCCTCTGCAAAGTAAACGAGCGATTTATACAAAATATTTCCCGCTTCAATTGATGGTACAATTAAAATATCTGCATCTCCAGCCACATCACCAACGATGTTTTTGTGTAACGCAGCTGTTTTGGAAATAGCATTGTCAAACGCAAGCGGTCCTTCAACGGATGCACCACTATCAGGAAATGCTTTGAAATAAGCTGCAACTTGAGCTGCTTGCACAGAAGATTGCATTTTAGGGTTTTCTTTTTCCACAGCGCTCAATATTGCGACTTTTGGTTTTTCGATGCCAAGTTTGCGTGCTACTTCAATGGCATTATGTGTAATTTGAATTTGTTCTTTTTCGGTTGGAGCAATGTTCATCGCCACATCAGAAACGATTAATGGTTTGCCATACGCGGGAATTTCAAATACAGAAACGTGTGATAATAAGTCTTTCTCTCGCAACTGATATTCGCGCTTCAATACCGTTTTTAAAATAAGGGCTGTTGGCAAGTTTCCCTTCATGAGCACATCGGCTTCTTTATTTACTACAGCCTCAGCCGCTTTCTCAGCGGCTTCTTGCTCGGTTTTTGTCGCGATAATCCGAATGTTCGGCGACTGCAAGGGGATGAATTCCGCGCGGCCAAATAATAAAAAATCAGCAATACCGAGTTCTAGTGCTTGTTCTACTACGTCTAAAATAACCGAATCATCGGCACCAGCAATTGCAATGGTAACCTTTTCCTTAGGTTTTGCCGGATTGAATATAGATTTTTTTGTCATAAAAAGCCTCCTAATTTGCGATTTTTTACAGAAAAAAACCTACATCTCAAATTAGTAGTTGTTTTTATGACCAGGTAATAAAAACGCTACCTCATCATTGTAAGCAAATTTCTTTTGAGATGCAAGCTATTTCATTCATTTTTTAGATTATGCCTGCTTTTGCGATTTGATTTTCATCGCTTGTGTCAGCATTTCATTGGCATGTTGTTTTGTCACATCGGTTACTTCAATGCCAGCAATCATGCGACTAATTTCCTCGATTTTTTCATCACCAGAAAGCGGTGTAACGGATGTGACTGTTCGTTTTCCAGTTGTTGCTTTGGAAATGTAGAAATGGTTATCAGCCATCGCAGCAACTTGCGGTAAGTGAGAAATACAAAGTACTTGTGAACCAATCGCCACAGCATATATTTTCTCGGCAATTGCTTGGGCCACACGTCCACTAACTCCCGTATCAACCTCATCGAAAATAATCGAAGTAATGCCTTGATGGCGTGAAAAAATGGTTTTAAGTGCCAGCATCATACGCGAAAGTTCCCCACCAGATGCCACTTTGGAGAGGGCTTTTAGCGGTTCGCCTGGGTTGGTACTCATATAAAATGCGACTTTGTCAACACCATTTTCTGTGAATTCACTTGTTTGTGTTGTGAAATTGACTTGGAAAATCGCCTTTTCCATATACAGTTGGTTTAGTTCATTTTTGATTTGTTTTCCTAGTCGGATGGCTGCTTTTTGACGAATCGCGGTTAATTTGGAAGCAAGTACGCTCAGTCTATCTTTCGCACTTTCCAAATCTTGCTCAAGTTGGTCTAAATGAGTTTCTTGATCTGATAACTCCAGGATTTCCTGATCAATTTCCTCATTGTACTGAATAATTGCTTCAACAGTCTTGCCATATTTACGTTTTAGTTGGCTTAATTCATTAAGTCGCGTTTCGATTGTATCTAATTCATCTGGCTGGAATTCTAAATTATCTAACTCTTGCCTAATTTGCATTGCGCTTTCTTCAAGTAAATAAAAACTAGATGCTACGGATTCACTAAGCGATTTGTATTCTGATAAAATATCACTTGCCGTTGCCACATATCGCATTGCTTCTGAGATGAATTCTAGGCCACGCTCTTCACCTTGAAGCGCCGCATAAGCACTCTGCAGATTCTCGTTAATCTTCTCGAAATTTGCAAGGACATGCTTCTGTTCCATCAAGCCCTCTTCTTCGCCTAAACGCAGATTAGCACTTGTGATTTCATCTTGTTGAAAACGAAGCATATCGAGTCGCTGCGCTAGCTCTTGTTCATTTTTAGTCCAGTTCTGCCATTTTGATTTCATTTCTGTATAAGCAATGTATTCCGTTTGATAACGCACCAAAGTTGGCTCAATATCCTTCCAAGCAAATCGATCCAGCAACTGTAAATGAAACTCATCATTCATTAATTCCTGATGCTCGTGTTGGCTGTGGATATCAATAAGTCGCGAACCAATTTCACGTAAAACGACAGTTGTCGCAAGTTTCCCGTTAATTCGGCACGTATTTTTACCACTTTGAAAAAGAATACGTTCTAGAACAACCATGCCGTCACTTGCGTCAATACCATTATGTTCAAGCGCTTCAAGACAGCCTTTATTTTGTGAATTAACCGTAAATAGACCTTGAATTTCCAGCTTATCTTCTCCGTGTCTAATAAAATCAACGGAACCTCTGCCACCAACAAGAAGACCGAGCGCATCAATTATAATCGATTTCCCCGCGCCGGTCTCCCCAGTTAGAACAGTCATACCTTCTTGAAAAGATAGATTTAAAGATTCGATGATAGCAAAATTTCTAATTGTTAGTTCTTGTAACAAATCTGTTCACCTCAATTTAGAGCATCTCGATCAAGCGCTCTGATAATACTTTCGCGTCGGATTCACTTCGGCAAATAATCAAACAGGTATCATCTCCACACAAAGAGCCAACTTTTTCTTCCCAGTTCAAATTATCAATTAATGCTCCGATAGCATTGGCATTGCCCGGCATTACTTTTAAAATAAGCATGAACTGCACGGTTTCAACACTAATAAAAGCATCTACAAGTGATCGTTTCAACTTCTGATGTGGATTGAAGCGATTATCGGCAGGGAGGCTGTACTTATAATTGCCAGTTTGTGTCGGGACCTTCACAAGATGTAACTCTTTAATATCGCGGGAAATAGTGGCTTGGGTGACTTTGACATCTCTTTTTAGTAATAACTCAACAAGATCTTCTTGTGTCTCAATTTCATTTGACGTTACGAGTTCTCTAATAATAATATGACGATGACCTTTATTCATTAATCTCTCACCTCACGAACTTTTTTCTCTCTTACATCTTAGCCCAAAACGAGCGTAAAGTCACGGATTTAACTTGAAAAATGTTTCTAAAAACTCGTATGCATGTGAAAAAGGCCAAATAAGGGGATAAAAATACATAAAAGTGGCTTAAAATATAAAAACCGAGCTATCTTAAAAAGACAACTCGGCATGTATAATTATTCTAGTTCCGTATGTGCTTTTGTCACGATATCCGCCAAATCAGTCGCAGATAAATGATTTTTCGCCTTGTTATCCCATTTTAGATGCGCGATAAACTCGATGTTTCCTTCGCCACCAGTAATTGGAGAAAAATCTACCGCTAGCAAAGAATAACCTTCTGCTAACGCAAAATTCGTGATTTTCTTCAATACTTCCAAATGTATTTTCGGGTCACGGATAATCCCTTTTTTACCAACTTGTTCTTTACCCGCTTCAAATTGTGGTTTTATCAAGGTCATCACTTCACCGTCACTGACTAACACTGTTTTCAAGACGGGTAAAATTAACTGTAACGAAATGAATGAAACGTCAATTGTTGCGAAATCCGCTAAACCTTGCTCAAAATCAGCTGGGGTTACATATCTAAAATTCGTGCGTTCCATCACGGTAACACGAGCATCGTTGCGCAATTTCCAAGCGAGCTGGTTATAACCGACATCGAGTGCGTAGGAATGTTTAGCACCGTTCTGTAATGCACAATCCGTAAATCCGCCTGTTGAAGAGCCGATATCGAGTAGCAATTTATCTGCCACATCTAAATCAAATACTTCTAGCGCCTTCTCAAGCTTCAAGCCACCACGACTCACATATGGCATCACTTTTCCCTTCACTTGAAATACCGATTTTACAGGGAATTTCTCACCAGGTTTATCCACGCGTTCTTCTTTTAAATAGACCAAACCAGCCATCACAGACCGCTTCGCTTTTTCGCGTGTTTCAAATAAACCTTGCTCTACTAATAATACATCTACACGTTCTTTTTTTATCGCCATCTCTACGCCCTTATCTGTTTTTCTGGTAATATTTTTTGAATCGTATTTAAAATGCCAAGTGCTGAAATTCCATGCTCTGCCAAAATCATTTCCACGGAGCCATGACTAATAAAAGTATCCGGAAGCCCGATTCTACGAATAACTGCTTGATCATAGCCATGTTCCTCTGCAAACTCAAGCACCGCTGTACCAAAACCGCCTTTTAAAAGTGACTCCTCAACAGTAATAATTGGAATTTCTCGTTTCATCAAATCATGGAGCATCGCCTTGTCTAGTGGTTTAATGAAGCGTGCATTGATAACACCTGCTTGAATGCCTTGTCGCTTTAACTCCATTACTGCTTCGACAGCCATCGGAATGGTGGTTCCAAACGTGACAATCGCTACATCAACAGGGGTGCTAAGCATTTCCCACGAACCAATTGGCACAGCTTTCATCTCGGTATCAATGTTAACACCAAGCCCATTTCCACGAGGGTAACGAATTGCAATTGGTCCAGCATCGTAATCATATGCCGTCTTTACAAGATGTCTCGCCTCATTCTCATCTTTTGGCATCATAATTGTCATGTTTGGAATGCCACGCAAGAAGCCAATATCAAAAATTCCTTGATGCGTCTCACCATCAGCACCAACTAAACCGGCACGGTCAATGCCAATTATTACATTCAGTTCTTGTCGACAAATATCATGAACGACTTGATCATAAGCGCGTTGTAAAAACGTCGAATAAATGGCTAAAAAAGGTTTCATGTGAAGTGCAGCAAGTCCAGCTGCCATTGTTGTTGCATGTTGCTCAGCAATCCCAACATCAAAAAAACGGTCTGGAAAAGCTGTAGCGAATTTTTCTAATTTTGAGCCAACAGGCATCGCTGGCGTTATAGCGACCACACGTTCATCTGTTTGTGCAAGTTCCAAGACTGCCTCGCTAATCACAGCGCTCCAAGCAGGAGGCCCGCCAACAGGTTTGATGAAATCGCCTGTCTCAATTTTGTAAGGGCCAGTTCCATGCCAATTGCCAATACGATCAGATTCCGCAGGCTGATACCCTTTTCCTTTCGTCGTTACAACATGCATCAAAACAGGACCTTTCACTTTTTTAGCGAATTCCATATTTGTAATCAAATCATTGTAATCGTGTCCATTAACGGGGCCGAGATACGTATAGCCCATTTCTTCAAAAAAACGTACCTTGAACGAGTAGATATTTAATACTATCTTTAATACGCTCTGCAGCACCAGCAATCTTATCACCAGCTGTTGGGATTTTTTTTCATTGCGGCTTCAATATCTTTTTTAGCTCGTTTAAATTTGCCAGATGTGCGTAACTTTCCTAAAACATTATGCATCGCTCCAACATTAGGTGCAATCGACATATTGTTATCATTTAAAACCACTATTACGTTCTTTCTCATATCACCAATATGATTTAAAGCTTCAAGTGCCATACCGCCAGTTAATGCTCCATCGCCAATTATTGGCAAAACATGGTATTTTTCTTTACGAATATCTCGTGCAATCGCCATTCCAGCAGCTGCAGATAACGAAGTAGAACTATGACCAGTCTCCCAAACATCATGTTCTGATTCTTTACGCTTTGGAAAGCCATCTAATCCGTCATGCTGCCGTAATGTATCGAATCTATTTGCTCTACCAGTTAAAATCTTGTGTACGTAGGTTTGGTGCCCGACATCCCATAAAAACTTATCTTCTGGGCTATTAAAACAATGGTGTAGTGCTATTGTAAGCTCCACAACGCCAAGGTTCGGTCCAATATGTCCACCCGTTTTGGAAGTCGATTGAATTAGGAATTCGCGAATATCGGCACTGAGCGCTTCCATCTGCGCCACGTCCAGGTCTTTTACGAACGCAGGATTCTTAATTTCCAATAAATCCAAACAAAACAACTCACTTTCTAGGATTTCTCCATCAATATCAGTTGGCCCACGCATGCTCGCGCTACCATAAATGTTGCCATTGGTCTCATTATAAACCAGTTTCGCGGATTTTACTATAGAAATGAAAAAAAAGCACACCTTAGAAAAGGGCGCACTCTCTCAAAAACATATACAAATCTTTATTATTAAAAATCACGAACAGCTATTAAATCCGTTAAACCAAGTAATAAACTAGCATCGATGTTCATTGTATGGAGCGCTTTTTTTGCTGAATTTGTATGTTCAGCTAAGGCTTGTTTGGCCCCTTCCAGTGATAGTAATGCAGGATACGTACTTTTTTTGTAAATCAGCATCCGCCCCCGTTTTTTTGCCCATTTTTTCAGCATCACCAATGACATCTAGAATATCGTCGCAGATTTGAAAAGCGATGCCGATATGATGCGCAAATTTTTCCAATGCTAGTCGGTCGGCATCAGAAGCCTCTGCAATAATTGCCCCGCTAAGTACGGAAGCACTGAGAAGCGCCCCCGTTTTTCGCCGATGAATAGACTCTAAATCAGCGAGCGATAACGTTTGGTTTTCCCCGAGAATATCTGCTTGTTGTCCACCTACCATGCCACTTGCACCAGCACTTTTGGCAAAAAGTTGTATAAGATTTACTCTCACAGGCGTGGATAATTTTGTGTCACTCACAATCAGTTCAAAAGCTTTTGTAAGTAGCGCATCCCCAGCCAAAATAGCAGTAGCCTCGCCATAAACCTTGTGATTGGTCAGTTTACCACGTCTGAAATCATCATTATCCATCGCAGGCAAATCATCATGAATCAGACTATATGTATGAATCATTTCCATCGCTGCTGCCGTTCGGTATCCCAACTTCGGCTCGCAATCAAAAGCAATAAGTGTTGCTAAAACTAATAACGGACGAATTCGCTTGCCACCGGCTTCTAAAGAATACATCATGGACTGTTCCAACTTTTGATCAGATTCAGTTGCAATAATGGCTTGTTTCATACAATTTTCGATTTCTTGCTTATAATGTTGCATAAATTGATCAAATGTCATTATTTTTTACCTTCTTCTACCTGAAATGGTTCTTCCTCATCTGCTTCTGTGACTACTTTTGCTAGCTTATCTTCTGCTGCGGCCAATTTTTCTTGGCATAATTTAGTCAATTCAATACCGCGTTGATACATATCTAGTGAATCCTCTAAGGAAACATTACCTTCTTCTAACATTTGGACGATGCTCTCTAACTCTTTCATCGCGTCTTCGTAACTAATTTTTTTTCGTTGCCATGCTCATGTGCCCCCCTTTTCTGTTATTTTTGCCCGAATTTTCCCGTCTGCCATTGTGATTCCAATTTCATCACCAATAGTTACACTTGCACTCGATGCTAAAATTTCATCATCTTTGTAAACTACACTATAACCACGTTTTAGTAAACCGAGCGGGCTCAAAAGCTCCAATGCCTCAACTTTTTGCAAAAAATCGCGTCTCTTCATGATGATAAGTTGCTTCATCTGCTGTGTCAAATCTTTACTCACATTCGCTAAAAACTGCTGCTGTTGCATTATTTCGCGATCTAGGCCAGTGTGCGTTAAGCGAAAGGTCAACTGTTCGAAAGCATGCTGATTCAAAATAAGATGCTGTTTTAAACCACGTTCTAAACGCTCGATAAAATAATCCGTACGTTCTTGATATTGCTCGATTTGTCGCTTCGGTCCATGCATTAATAAGCGCTCTTGTTGACGTAAAATATTCTGCTTAGAAACATCGACCCGTTGTTTCATTGCTTGAATCAAACGGAAGCGACGCTCTGCAAGGCGTTCTAGTAAATCACGGTAATCTGGAACTGCTAATTCTGCTGCGGCTGTTGGGGTAGCAGCTCGAACATCTGCCACGTAATCTGTCAACGTTGTATCTGTCTCATGGCCAACAGCAGAAATAATAGGGATATCCGAATCGGCCACCGCACGAACGACTATTTCCTCATTAAATGCCCATAAATCCTCGATAGAACCACCACCACGCCCAATAATCAGTACATCAATATCGTTGCGAAAATTGGCACGTTCAATATTGCGAACGATATTTGGCGCTGCTGTATCTCCTTGAACAATTGTAGGAAATAGTAAGATCTCCGTTGATGGCATGCGACGCTTTATTGTTGTAATCATATCTCGAATTGCCGCTCCCGTTTTTGAAGTTACAATCCCGACTTTGGCAGGAAAAGAAGGAAGCGCCCGTTTGCGATTTTGCGCAAAAAGCCCTTCCAATTCTAGCTGTTTCTTTAACTGCTCCAATTTGATATAAAGACTACCAATCCCATCCGGTTCCATCCACTCTGCGTAAAGTTGATAGCGCCCGCCTTTACTGAACACACTGACACGCCCCGTAAGTAGAATCTGCATCCCATCTTCTGGTTTGAAACCTAGTTTTGCTGCTGATTTTTGGAACATAACGCAACGTAGCTCTGCGCCTTCATCTTTCAGCGTAAAATACATATGGCCGCTGATTGGCTGCTTAAAATTCGAAATTTCTCCTTTTACATAGATGTTCTTTAAGTAAGGATCTACTTCAAATTTCTTCTCAATATATTTTGTTAATGCCTCAACACTGAGGTATTTATCTTGTTCCATTGTACACACACCTTATCTTAAAAGAAAAATTATGCAGCAAAGCGACAAATACTTGTTGATGGATTGCTTTAAGTCTATGGATTACAATCTTAAGAAAAGCATCCTCTTTTTTATCTAGGGTAAAAGTACTTGTCGTCTAGCTACTTCATATCGTTCTATTTTGTTTGGAGTTGTGTGTCCCAAATACGCTTGGCTGCTTTTAGTGTATTAGCAAGTAGCATGGTGATTGTCATCGGACCAACGCCTCCTGGGACAGGTGTTATAAAGCCTGCTGTATCTTTTACATCGTCAAAATCGACATCGCCACATAGTTTATTGTTTTCATCGCGATCCATACCAACGTCAATAACTACCGCACCTGGTTTGATAGCATCTTTCTTAATGAATTTGGCTAGACCTGTTGCTACCACTAGAATATCCGCAGTGCGCGCAACTGCTGGTAAGTCTTTTGTGCGACTATGTGCGATAGTTACTGTTGCATTTTCTTGCAATAAGAGTTGAGCTACTGGTTTTCCAACAATGTTGCTACGACCGATAACCACTGCTTGTTTACCTTCAATAGAAACACCAGTCGATTTAATTAACTCGATAATACCTGCTGGTGTGCATGGAACAAAGGCCTCTTTACCAACATAGAGATTCCCAACGTTTATTGGGTGGAAGCCATCAACATCTTTTTCTGGAATAATCGTATCTATCACTTTATCCTCCGAAATATGTTTTGGTAATGGTAATTGCACTAAAATACCATGGATTGCTACATCATTATTTAGATTTTCTACAGTTTCTAGTAATTTTGCTTCTGAAATATCTTCTGGTAGTTCAATTAAAACAGACTTCATGCCGGCTTCTTCTGTGCGCTTTTGTTTATTCCTTACATATGTACGGCTAGCCTGATTATCACCTACAAGCACAACCGCAAGTCCTGGTTGTAAATTTTGCTTTGCAAGTTCGGCTACCTCACTTGTTACATTTTCTTGAATCTTTTTCGCCAGTTGTTTACCATCAATAATTTGTCCCATCAAAAAAGCCCCCTTAAAATTTATCTGAAACCTGTTTCGGGAGATATGAAACCTTCCGAAACAGGAAACATCACTCATTCGGTCGAAATTTTTGTGAATTAAACATGACACTGTACAAGATTAATTATTCTATCACATCGTCTTTTGCGATATTAGCTAATACGCCGTTTATAAACTTACTTGATTTTTCATCGCTGAAAATTTTGGCGATTTCAAGTGACTCGTTCAAGCTTACTCGGTCTGGAATATCTTCACAATATACCATTTCGAATACGCTCACTCGCAGAATAGCAAGGTCCACTTTGTTTAATCGATCCATACTCCAATTATCCAAGTTTTCGGCAATTAATTCGTCAATTGCTGTCTTATTGGCAACGACGCCCTCCACTAATTTATCAACATAGGCATCGCTTTGGTTTTCCATCACGTTGGCTATCGCTTGATCCAAATGCATCTCATTGAGCTCCATTTGAAACAATATTTGAAGAGCCTTCTCTCGCGCTTCTCGTCTTTTCATTAAAAGCTCTACTCCTTAGTTTCCGTGTTACCACGTTTTAAATTTCTAATTCATCAAATGACAGTGTTTCTTGTCGCTCAAATTGAACGCCGACAATGTGGATGTTCACTTCGGTGACTTCGAGGCCTGTCATGTTCAGAATGGTTTCGCGGATGCTATCTTGAATGTTCTGTGCTAAAAGAGGAATTGTTGCTCCAAATTGTATATAGCAGTAAACATCAATGATAATCCCCTCTTCAGTAAGATCGATTTTAACACCTTTGCTATGGTTTACTGCACCACCAAGTCTTTCACGCATTTCATTTGTGAAGGAACCTTGCATACCTGCCACATTTTCAACCTCAGCTGCTGCCAGCCCTGCAATTACGCCAATAACTTCTGGTGCGATTTCGATTTTACCAAGTGTTTCCTCGTTTTTTATTTTTTCGTTAGTGCCATGATTATCTCTCCTCACGATAGATTCATTACATCATACTTTTCAAGGAATTTTGTATTGAAGTCTCCTGATTGGAAAACTTCGTGATCTAAAACGCGTAAATGGAATGGAATTGTTGTTGGAATCCCTTCTACAGCAAATTCGCCTAGTGCGCGTTTCATTGTAGCAATTGCTTCATCACGCGTTTCACCGTAACAAATTACTTTTGCCACCATGGAATCGTAATATGGGGGGATTTTATAGTTTGGATAGGCTGCTGAATCAATACGAACGCCATTTCCACCTGGTGGGAGGTAAAACTTAATTTCTCCTGGCGCTGGCATGAAATTCTTTTCTGGATTTTCGGCATTGATACGGCATTCAATAGCCCAACCTGTTAATTTAACGTCCTCTTGCTTGATTGTCAAATGTTCTCCTGAAGCCACTAGAATTTGTTGTTTAACAATATCAATTCCTGTAATCCATTCGGTTACGGGATGCTCCACTTGAACGCGCGTATTCATTTCCATGAAATAAAACGTTTTTTTCGTGTGGAACATAAATAAATTCGATGGTTCCAGCACCAGAATATTTCACGGCTTTCGCAGCTTTTACGGCTGCTTTCCCCATTTTTTGACGCATTTTCTCGTCTAGAGCTGGGGACGGTGCTTCTTCAATCAACTTTTGTAGGCGTCTTTGAATGGAGCAATCGCGTTCTCCTAAGTGGATTGCATTACCATAATTATCAGCCATTATTTGAATCTCAACATGGCGGAAATCTTGAATAAATTTCTCGATGTACACGCCAGAATCACCGAATGCTGCCTCAGCTTCTTGTTGTGTGATTTGCAGGCCAGAAACAAGCTTTTCTTCATCTTCTGCTATACGAATTCCTTTACCACCACCACCAGCTGTTGCTTTAATGATGACCGGGTAACCGATTTTTTTTAGCTAACTTTTTGGCCTCTTCAACATCTTTAATAATTCCTGTAGAACCTGGAACAACGGGTACTCCGGCTTTTTTCATCGTTTCGCGGGCAACATCTTTCGTTCCCATTTGAGAAATGGCATCCGCGCTTGGTCCGATGAAAATGATATTGCAATCTTGACAAAGCTCAGCAAAATCTGCATTCTCTGCTAGGAAACCGTATCCTGGATGAATCGCATCACAATTCGTTAGAACAGCAACGCTAATTATATTGGACATGTTGAGATAACTTTCTTTTGAAGGTGCAGGTCCGACGCAATACGCTTCGTCTGCCAGTTGAATATGTAAACTCTCAGCGTCTGCTTCTGAATAGATGGCAACCGTTTCAATGTTCATCTCTTTTGCGGCGCGGATGATACGAACAGCGATTTCCCCGCGATTCGCTATCAATATTTTTTTTATCATGATTATTACCCCTTATTTCTTTCTAACTTTAAATAGTGGCTGACCGAATTCAACTAGTTCTCCATTAGAAGCAAGAATTTCAACAATTTCGCCAGTCACGTCTGCATCAACATCATTTAGTAACTTCATCGCTTCAATGATTGCGACAACTGTTTTTTCATGAACCATCGCGCCAACCTCCACAAATGCAGGGCTTTCTGGGTTTGGAGAACTATAAAATGTTCCGACCATTGGTGAAGTAATAACATGCAAGTCTTCTGTTGATGTGGTTGGTGTTGCGGTAACTTCTGTTGTTTCTAATTGAGGCGCTGGAAGAACAGCTTGTACTGTTGGTGCTGAAACGACTGGAGATGTTACATGCTCGCCTCCCTTTTTCATCTTTATTTTTCCTTTTTCTGTTTCGTATTCGAATTCAGTCAGTGAAGACTCATCTACTAATTTCACAAGTTGTTTCATCTCGCTAATTGATAACATTATTTATAACACTCCTCAATATTAATCTATACATGATATATAAGTTCAAATGCATTCGTCACGCATCCTAATTATTGTACCATACTTTTCATAGAAACTCGTAGTTTAACGCCGTTTTTTTGCAAAAAAATAGCCCAGAGCTGACTGGACTATCTTGTTCAATATTATTGGGCACGCGAAACGTATGATCCGCCTTCAGTTGTATTGACAACGAGTGTATCGTCCACATTGACGAAGAGTGGAACGTTGACAACAAGACCAGTTTCTAGTGTTGCAGGCTTAGATCCACCGGAAGATGTGTCACCTCTGATTCCTGGATCTGTAGCAACAACTTTTAACTCAACTGTATTTGGTAAATCAACACCTAATGTTTCTCCTTGATACATAATGATTTGAACTTCCATATTTTCACGCAAAAATTTCAATTCGTATTCGATTTGTTTTTCTGGAAGCTCAATTTGATCGTATGTTTCTGTATTCATGAAAACGTGTTGGTCACCACTTGCATATAAATATTGCATTTTGTTGTTGTCAATTTGCGCCTTGGCTACTTTTTCACCACCACGGAACGTTTTTTTTTTTCTTGAATAGCGCCAGTACGTAAGTTACGCAATTTTGAACGAACGAACGCAGCACCTTTTCCTGGCTTTACATGTTGGAAATCTAGCACGCGCCAGATACCATTATCTACTTCGATTGTTAAACCTGTTTTAAAATCATTTACTGAAATCATCTTTGTATCCTCCTACTTCAAAGTTGGGTTCATCCTTACTTATTTAACCACAAAACGAGTCATTATACAATTCTATAAAATAATTAGTTCCTTTGAAGAATGTGTTAAAACTTCATTTCCCGTTTCGGTAATTAAAATATCATCTTCAATCCTTACGCCACCAATGCCTGGAAGATAAATACCTGGTTCATCAGTTACAACATTCCCTGGCACGAGAATATTAGGGCTTTTCATCGAAAGATTAGGACCTTCATGGATTTCCAAACCAATACCGTGCCCTAGCGAATGCCCAAATGCGTCACCATAACCTTTAGACGCAATGTAATCACGAGCAATTGCATCTGCATCAATGCCTGTCATTCCTGGTTTTAGCGAGTCAATGACTTTAAGTTGTGCTTCTAATGTCACAGCGTAAATTTCTTTTAACTGAGCACTAGGTTCTCCAATTGCAATCGTCCGCGTCATATCAGAGCAATAACCGTTATAGTAACAACCATAATCCATCGTTACAAAGTCGCCTACTTCAATAATTTTGTCCGATGCAACACCATGTGGTAAGGCAGAACGGAGCCCTGAAGCTACAATCGTATCAAAAGAGGAACCAGACGCCCCATTTCTGCGCATGAAAAATTCTAGTTCATTGGATACTTCTAATTCTGTTAAACCTGGCTTTATAAAAGTCAAAATGTGCGTAAATGCAGCATCTGCAATTTCACAAGCCGCTCTAATTGCAGAAAGCTCAGACGCTGTCTTCACTTTGCGCATATCTTCAAGAAGATCGCTAAATGGTTCTAATTTTGCTGAGAAAAAGCTTTGCATCAACTTGTGCTCGGCTACTGTCACATATGTTTCCTCAAAATAAAGCGTTTGAAGACCTAATTCAGCAATGATGCCTTGAACTTCTTCAAAAAATTGGCCCTTTATTTTGACGTATTTCAAAGCCAGTTGCTTGTTTTGCCGCTTGCTCTGTGTAACGGAAATCCGTGATGAAAAAAGCATTGTTTGGCGTGATAAGCGCGATGCCAGTCGTTCCAGTGAAGTCCGCTACATAGCGACGGTTGTAGTAGCTCGTCACTAACACAGCTTCCATCTTCCTATCTGTTAATGTTGCTTGAATTTTTGCTAATTTAGTCATTCCACGATTCCTCCTATATCTTTCGTTATGTAATGTTTATTTTCGCTCGAATACAGCTATTCTAACACAAATGATGCGAAATAACTTTTTTTATGCGTTATAACTATACGAAATCATCAAATTAGCGTAGAATAACAGTTGTATACTAAATAAGGCTGGTGAAAGATTTTGAGTGAACAGACAAAAGGAATATATGGCGGTCAAGCCGTAGTTGAGGGCGTAATGTTTGGAGGCCATAGAGAGACTGTTACTGCTATCCGAAGAAAAGATGGCACGATTGAATACTTCTATTTAACAAAGAACCCTCCCGGTTGGGTGCAGACACTAAAACGAATTCCTTTTATTCGAGGCATTGTTGCTTTAATTGAATCAAGTGCAATCGGTTCTAAACACTTAACTTTTGCGACAGATCGCTACGATGAGGATCCGCTTGACGAACAGGAGAATCAAAAAATCGAGAAAAAGGAATCGAAACTTGCAATGTGGCTTGGCGTTGCAGTTGTTGGTGTTCTTTCCTTCATCTTCGCAAAATTTGTTATGACACTTATTCCTGTTTTTATCGCAAACCTATTTCGCCCTGTCGTATCTGGGGATATGGGGCAAATTATGCTAGAAACATTATTTAAATTGATACTTTTGCTTGGATATATCTTTACTGTTTCGCAAACCCCAATTATCAAGCGCGTATTCCAATATCATGGCGCAGAGCACAAAGTTATCAATTGTTACGAAGCAGATTTAGAGCTTACTGTCGCTAATGTTCAAAGCAGATCACGGCTCCACTATCGTTGTGGCTCTAGTTTTATACTGTTCACCGTGATTGTTGGTATGTTTATTTATATGCTCGTACCTACAGATCCGCTTTGGGTTCGCGTTGTTAACCGGATTTTACTCATTCCAGTTGTACTAGGTGTAGCATTTGAAGTTTTACAATTAACGAATAAATGCCGAAATATCCCAATTTTGAAATATCTTGGCGTTCCTGGTCTTTGGCTACAACTTTTAACGACTAAAGAGCCGCAAGATGATCAAGTAGAAGTAGCTATCGCATCATTTAATGAATTGCATCGGGTAGAACAGGATAAAAACGAAGAAGCACTACCCGAAAATCTAGAATTACTAGAATGAGGTGAAAAATATGCGTAAATTCCCTATTTGGTTTTATATTTTAGCTATTTTTGCCGTGATTGGCATTTTTTTCGTAGGTTTCAAAAGTATCATTAGTAGTCTCGTTGTCTCCATCATCCTGGTCCTCCTCATTTGGCTACTCTTTCGTTTTTTGGGAAACCGTCCAAAAAAAGGCGACAAATACCAAAGCGCGGTTAAACAATCGCAGAAATTACGTGCTCAAAAGCGACCACAAACAAAAAAAACGAAAAACTTCCTTGAAAGTCATTGATGGAAAGAAAAAATAAGTTATAATGGTAAGTGGAGATAAAGAAAAGAAAGGGGTATATCAGCTTGAATATTGACTGGAGTTGGGTTTTAGCAATTGCTATTTTGCTCGTATTGCTAGGCTATGAAGTGTATCAATATATAATGCGTAAGAAAGCGTTAACCATTTTAACAGAGGAAGAATTCAAAAAAGACTTCCGGAAAGCACAATTAATCGACGTTCGTGAGCC
The DNA here is from genome assembly GCF_000525975.1 of Listeria rocourtiae FSL F6-920. GTDB lineage: Bacteria > Bacillota > Bacilli > Lactobacillales > Listeriaceae > Listeria_A > Listeria_A rocourtiae. Next base: position 255,066 of record NZ_AODK01000006.1, on the reverse strand, counting down.
GAAAGAATTCGATGCTGGACACATTTTAGGAGCAAGAAACATTCCGATGTCCCAAATGAAAGCTCGTAAAGCAGAGATTCGTCAAGATTTGCCCGTTTACTTGTATTGCCAAGGCGCACAGCGAAGTAACCGTGCTGCAATAATGCTTTACAAAGCAGGATACAACAACGTATTCCAGCTAAAAGGCGGTTACAAAAGATGGACAGGCAAAACCAAATCAAAATAAGAATAAGCCACTGAGCTCAGATATCGCTTAGTGGTTTTTTCTAAGGAGGCGCTTTTACTATGTCAAAAAAAATACAAACACCTAAGATACCGGTACATTTGGAAACACTGGACTCAAATTGGTTGTCTGAAGAAGTGTATCTTCGTGAAGTTTTAATAGAAGATCGTGAATTCAATTTTGATCCAATGGAGCGAATTGTTCTCGATCAAGTGATTTTGCGAAACGTGAACTTTGTGACGCTAGAATTCCCTAATATTGAGCTAACAGATGTTATTTTTGAGAAATGTAATCTGTCAAATGTTATCTTTAATTCGGCTATTATCCACCGTTGTCAGTTCATCGACTGTAAGCTTACCGGCGCTGATTTCTCGGATTCACTCATACATAATACCCTTTTTCAAGATTGCGTGATGACGATGAGTTCGCTCGGTTTCTCGAAATTCAAGCATGTAGAATGGCGCGACTGTTCGCTTTTAAATACAGATTTTTATGAGAGTGAACTGAAACACTCCGAAATCATCAATTGTAAGTTGAATGAGGCTAACTTTTCGAATGTTCTGATGGAAAGCATTGATCTTAGCGTAAACCATTTTGATGGTATAACAGTTTCGCTGGATAAATTACGAGGTTGCCGCGTAACTTCTGAACAAGCGCTTAGTTTCGCCAGAGCTCTCGGCGTTGTCATCACTGAGGATGAATAGAAAGCCGTGTTTCCCAATCTTCAGCGGGAAACACGGCTTTTTTCATGTTGTTACTTCATCTTCTATCTTCTCTTGATAACGTAAAACGGGCTTTCTTGCTGCTTGTGTTTCGTCTAAACGCTTGACATATGTGTTGTAAGGCGCTTCTTGTACAATTTCAGGGTTATCTTCCGCCTCTTTTGCGATTTTAAGCATAACATCGATAAATCCGTCTAATGTCTCTTTTGACTCGGTTTCTGTCGGCTCAATCATGATTGCTTCCTCCACAATTAATGGGAAATATACAGTTGGTGGATGGAAGTTGTGATCCAATAGACGTTTAGCGATATCTAATGTACGAACACCTAGCTGTTTTTGACGTTTTCCAGAAAGGACAAATTCATGTTTACAAACTTGATTAAACGGCAAATCATAGGCTTCTTCTAAGCGACGCATCATGTAATTCGCATTTAATACCGCATATTCCGTCACTTTTTTCAGACCATCTGGCCCCATCGTACGAATATACGTATAAGCACGAACATTGATACCGAAGTTTCCATAATAAGGTTTTACACGACCGATAGACTGTGGATAGTTATAATCAAATGTATATTTATTCTCTTTTTTCGTTAAAACCGGTGTTGGTAAAAACGGAATCAAGTCCTTCTTAACGCCGATTGGTCCAGAACCAGGCCCTCCACCGCCATGAGGACCAGTGAATGTTTTGTGCAAATTCAAATGCACAGCATCAAAGCCCATATCACCAGGACGAACTTTCGCCATGATAGCATTCAAGTTGGCGCCGTCATAATACAATTTTCCACCCGCTTTATGCACGATATCCGCCATTTCAACAATATCTGCTTCAAAAAGCCCTAGTGTGTTTGGATTTGTTAACATAAGAGCCGCTGTATCATCACCAACAACACTTTTTAGGTCATCGATGTCTACAAGTCCTTTTTCATTGGATTTAACTGTAATGATATCAAAACCAGCCACAGAAGCCGACGCAGGATTGGTACCATGCGCAGAGTCAGGAATGATTACCTTCGTCCGGTGGTGATCACCATTTGCTTCATGAAAAGCGCGAATTAACATTAATGCTGTCCACTCACCATGGGCACCAGCTGCAGGCTGTAATGTCACTTCATCCATGCCGGTGATTTCTACTAAGCTTTCTTGAAGATCGTATAACAGTTCCATAGCGCCCTGCACTGATTCTTCTGGTTGATAGGGGTGAATATTAGCGAAACCGGGGAAACGCGCAACTTTTTCGTTAGTTTTCGGATTATATTTCATTGTACAAGAACCAAGCGGATAAAAGCCGGAATCCACGCCGAAATTATGGTTGGATAATGTTGTATAGTGACGCATTAATTCCAATTCGCTTAATTCTGGTAAAGCTGGGGGCGTTTCACGGACATAAGTGGCACCAAATAAACTCTCTAAATCGATTTCCGGCACATCTCGTTCTGGCAAACTATATCCAACTCGCCCTGGAACGGATCTTTCAAATACTAATGGCATTGTTTCGCTGTTATTCATTTTGCCCCCTCCAAACTTGTGACAAGCGTCTCGATTTCTTCTTTTGTACGCATTTCAGTCACTGCAACAAGCATGTGATTGGCGTACTTCTCTTCGTAGTTTCCTAAATCATATCCGCCGATAATCCCCTGATCCAGCAAACCTAGGTTCACTTCTTTAATAGGTTTCGACAACTTGACGACAAATTCATTGAAGAAAGCATCGCCAGAAACAACATTGAAGCCTTTTTCTTGGAATGTTTTCTTCGCGAAATGAGATTTATCAATGTTTTGTTTTGCCATTTCTGTGAGACCTTGTTTCCCGAGTGCACTCATTGCAACTGATGAAGCAAGCGCGTTTAGAGCCTGATTGGAGCAGATGTTAGATGTTGCTTTATCACGCCGAATATGTTGCTCCCGCGCCTGTAGTGTCAGCACATAGCCACGTTTTCCATTTTCATCTACAGTCTCTCCAACAAGACGTCCCGGAACTTTACGAGTCAATTTCGATGTAACTGCAAAATAACCACAGTGCGGACCTCCGAATGCCTCAGAAATTCCGAATACTTGTGTGTCACCAACGACGATATCGGCACCAAACTGTCCCGGTGGCGTTAAAGCTCCTAAAGCAAGCGGGTTGCTGGAAACAACAAAAAGCGCTTTATTATCATGTGCTAACGGTGCGATTTCTTGTAGCACCTCTACTTGACCGTAAAAGTTTGGATACTGAACAATAACCGCTGCCACCGTATCATCTATTTGTGACTCTAAAGCAGTTAAGTCTGTTACGCCATTCTTTTCATCAATTTCTACGACATCAATATGCTGCCCTTTTGCATATGTTTTAACAACATTTCGCGATTCTGGATGGACTGCTTTTGAGATCAAGATTTTTTTTGCGTTTTGTGTGGGCACTTGCAAGCATAGCTGCTTCGGCAAGAGAGGTTCCACCGTCATACATGGAAGAGTTCGCTAAATCCATACCAGTAATTTCGGCAATCATCGTTTGAAATTCAAAGATGGCTTGTAATTCCCCTTGCGAAATCTCTGGTTGATAAGGCGTGTAAGCAGTGTAAAATTCCGATCGAGAAATCACACTATCCACTACGGTTGGAATGTAATGATTATAAACGCCAGCTCCTAAAAAGGAGGCATATTCCACCGAATCCGCATTTTTTCCAGCTAATTTAGCCAGCTCTTTCAAAAGTGCTGGCTCTGATTTTGCCGGCTTCAAGTTATACTCACGGTTGAAACGAATCGACTCAGGTATATCTGTAAAAAGTTCATCAATAGAAGAAACGCCGATAGTATCCAACATATCCTTCTCGTCTTGCTCAGTCATTGGTAAAAAACGATGTTTGGCCATAATTTTATATCCTCCTCATTATTTCACACGTTTATAAAATGGGGTTTGAACAACTTTTGCTTTGAGTTTCTTATTACGAACTTCGACTTCAACCTCCGTATCAAGCGCCGTAAAAGCAATATCAATAAGTGCCAGCCCTAAATTCTTTCCAAGCGTTGGAGATTGAGTCCCGCTTGTTACAACTCCAATCTCCTGATTCCCAGCAAAAACTTTATAGTCATGTCTTGGTATCCCGCGATCAATTAACTCAATACCAACAGATTTACGTGTTAATCCAGCTTCTTTTTGCTCTATTAAAGCTTGTTTCCCAATAAAATCAGGCTCTTTTTGCAATTTTACCGCAAAACCAACACCTGCCTCAAGCGGAGAAATATCTTTTGTCAACTCCTGACCATATAGAGCTAAATTTGCTTCAAATCGCAAAGTATCTCGTGCACCAAGTCCGATTGGCAAGACATCTTTTTCTAAAATTGCCTCCCAAACACGTGGTGTATCAGCAGCTTTCGTATAGATTTCAAAACCATCTTCACCAGTGTAACCAGATCTTGAAATAAGCGCTGGAACGCCTGCAATTTCGACATTATCAACAAAGCCGAAGAATGTAAGAGAAGTTAAATTAGCCTCTGTCAGCGTTGCTAGAATATCTTGCGCGTTAGGTCCCTGTAAAGCTAATTGTCCATACTCTGCCGATACATTGGACACAGTAACCCCATCCGGAGCATGCTCTGCCAGCCATTCAAAGTCCTTCTGCGTATTTGATGCATTTACCACAAGAAGATAATCTTCATCAGCTCTCATATAAACAACCAAATCATCGACTACGCCACCTGATTCATAACACATAATATTATATTGCGCTTTCCCAATTTTTAATTTTGAAATATCGTTGGATAGTATATTCTGCAAAAATGCCAGGCTTTCTGGCCCATGTACCGCAACTTCCCCCATATGAGACACATCAAACAGCCCAGCATTTGTTCTTACAGCTTCATGCTCGGCTTTTATTCCTGAAAATTGCACAGGTAAATCCCATCCACCAAAATCAATTGTTTTTGCACCATACTTTTCATATAAAGGAAAAATAGGCGTTTTCTTTAAATCTGTCATGTGAATCCTCCTCTTTTTTTGCATACTAAAAGGACTTACTCGTTAAAATAAGTCTCTGTCGTACTCCAAAATTAAGGAATATGCCTCCAGAGTTGCGTCCCATAAACATCCTTTTGCCTGAGAGTTTCACATTCATATGCTTTCCCCGTCGGCGCCGCAAAATTTGCAGTCTCTCTGTCTATTTTCATCCGCTCTTTTATGTATTAGTTGCCTTTTCTATATGTTACCACGAGAACCTATCGTTCGGCAAATAATTAAATTTAAGAAGCTGAGTTTATTTTTTTTTAGTTTATCGTTCGGAATGAAAGGGCTTTATCGATAATCCATGTTTATATTATACGTATGTGAATAAATAAACAAACAAGAAGTTACAAAATATTTTTTTACCCCTAACTCCAAAGTTTATATACTTCTTTTTACTTATGAGATACTTTTTTTACGTCATTTTCCCACTTAAAAATCACAAAGTCATTTTTGCTTATGGAGAGGAATTTTATGAAGTCACGGCGAATACATTTAGCATAGACAAAAATAAGGAGTTTACGATATGATTCAGAATTTAGCCAACACTCTCTTAAACCAAGCAATCCTTCTCACAGCAAGCGATATACATCTCATACCAACTGAAAACCGTTACCGTATTCTTATGCGCATCAACGGGAGCCTGCAGTTCTTTACATTAATGTCCCTTGATAATGGAGAACGACTTTTAGCTCATCTAAAATATCGCGGATTTATGGATATAAGCGAAACAAGAAGGCCTCAAAGCGGCTCTTTTCAAACTACAATTCATGGATGCAAAATATCTGTCCGACTCGCCACTATTTCAAACTTCCGTTTTATCGAAAGCATGGTGATTCGTGTATTTCCAGAACAAGAAATACAGCCGTTTCAAAAAAGCAGCGTTTTCCGACAAATAACGAAACATATTCTGAAACTCGCAAAAAGCCAATCAGGCCTGTTACTGTTCTCAGGAGCAACAGGCAGCGGAAAAACATCAAGCATGTATAGCTTAGCCCATTCGCTAAATCTAAAATACCCTTTACAAATTATCACTATCGAAGACCCAGTTGAGCAACTTATGCCAACTTTTTTACAAGTACAAATAAATGAGAAGGCTGGCCTAGATTATGCAGATATTATCCGCGCTACACTTCGGCATGATCCAGATATTTTAATTGTTGGCGAGATTAGGGATACACACACAGCTAAGATGGTTATCCGAAGTGCATTAACAGGGCATCTTGTTCTCAGCACAGTCCATGCAGACAGCCCTTATGGTGTTCTATCACGTTTGCTTGAGCTTGGTGTAGATAAAGAAGAATTACGGCAATGTCTCATTGGTATTTCTTACCAACGATTGAAACATCTCTATTGTCTATTTTGCAATCAAAAATGCTATCCGCTGTGTAACCATCTGGTGCACAAAAGAACAGCGCTTTATGAATTTATAGAAAAACAGCAAATTAGTAAGTTCCTCACGACTACTATAGAGGCAGACATACCAAACAATATAGGTGAGCAATTTAAGAAAGGAGTCTGTTATGGCTTTTTCCCTTCGTAATAACTGGCGCGCTGATGGTGAGTTTCTCATACGTCTTGCTGATTTGTTAAGTAAAGGGTTCACCATGGAAGAAGCAATCTCTTTTCTCTCAATTACAGCGCCAAAAGATGCCCTCAGAAATGAAAAAATAATTGAAGTACTATCGTCAGGTGCTCCTTTTAGCGAAGCACTATCACAAGCTAATTTCCCAAGCTTTGTTTGTACCCAGCTACACTATGCAAGTAAGCATGGTTACTTTAGCGAAACCGTCCAAGAAACAGGTGACCACTTGATACGAAAAGCGGAACAACAAAAGGCATTACGTAAGGTTTTCCAATACCCTCTCATTCTTTTTATGACTGTAATTGTCGTATTTTTTCTCTTACGAATTTTCCTACTTCCTAAATTTGACACGCTATTTAGCCAATTAAAACATGGTGAAAATCAAACAACCAATTTCACCTATTTTATTTTAGAAAAATTACCGCTTATTTTTCTTGCATTTCTAGGATTTGTATTCATCATATGCACTTTTTTTCTAACAAAACAAAGAAAAAAGAATTCCTATGAGCGCGCGCAACTCTACTGTGCTTTGCCAGTTTTAAAAAAATTCATGCGCCTGCATTATTCTCAATTATTTGCCCGTGAATGTGGTTATTTATTAAAAAGCGGCCTATCTATCAATGATATGGTTCAAGTGTTTGCACTCCCCGATTCTCCTAGCTTGTTCAAACATATCAGTGAATTTGTTGAAAAAGCATTTTCTGATGGAACATTATTCACTAAATCGCTCGCTACCTTCACTATTTTCGAACCTGAGATGATTTATATTGTCCAACATGGTGAGAAAAACGGCCAATTAGCTGAAGAGCTCTTATTTTACTACAAGCTTTGTCATCAAAAGTCTGAAGAAAAAATAGAAAAAATATTTAGTTTTATACAACCTGCCGTTTTTATGATAATTGGCATACTTATTGTATCCATCTATTTATCCATTCTTTTTCCGATGTTCTCGATGGTGAACTCCATCTGAATAATAAAAATTAGGAGTGATTTCAATGTTAAAGAATTTCAATTGGAAAGACGAATCTGGGTTTACGTTGGTAGAAATGTTAATAGTCCTACTAGTAGTTAGTGTACTACTTCTACTGACCATACCTAATATTGTGAAACAAAGTAAATCTATCAACGACAAAGGATGCGACGCTTTTATAACTATGGTTCAAGGACAAGCTCAGGCATACCAACTAGAAAACAACAAAGTCCCTTCTCTACAAGATCTCTTGGCTGGTGGATACCTTAAAGGAGAACAAAAGAAATGTCCTAATGGAAAAGATGTGCAGATTGATAGTAGCGGAAAGGTGACAGAAGTTCGTTGAAGCAGAATGGATTTACTTTAATGGAAATGCTTCTGGTCCTCACTATCAGTTTTATTATTTTAAGTATCAGTATTTTTCCAGCAGGCAATCTAATGACTCACCTGTTAGAAAAACAAAGCTTGGATCAACTTAAGATAGATATAATGTATTTACAAGGAGAATCCATAACAAAAAATCAAAAAACTATGCTTCTATTGAATGGGAACAGTAATTCCTATTCAGGAAAATCAGATACATTAACACTAGAAAGGACCTTTACGCCGACACTTCGTTTCCAAGGGAAAAATAACCAAATATTCCGATTTTATCCACCCTTTGGGAATATCAGTAAGTTCAAAACAATTATTATCGAAGGACAGAATAAAAAATATGCGCTTATCTTTCAAATTGGAAAAGGGAGGTTTCGCATTGATGAGATCTAATGGCTTTTCTATGCTAGAATCACTTTTCGCTATCAGCCTACTTTCGCTGCTTGTCCTGTCATTACTACCAATGATGATGCAAATTAAGCAAAATTTACATTGGCAAAATCAAAAGACAATAGCACACCAACTACTATCAGAAGAAAGTTCATTTCATTTAAACAATAACTTTTCGTCAACCTACGATACCACAATTAAAAACCAAGAGTATCGAATCTCTTATAATCAGGAGGTGAAGCAACTTTGCGCTGTGTATGCTAAAGAAAACATTTGTTATGATATCAAATAAACAGGGATTCACCTTGCTAGAATCCCTGTTTTCTCTACTAATCGTTATTATTATAGCTTCTTTTATCCCACTTCTCTTCCAAAACTACGCATCTGTATTAAAAGTAATAGATATTGATAAAAATTATGAATGGCAACTTTTCATAAATCACACACGAAAAGAACTAAATACTGGCACACAAATAACCGTAACAGATCATAAAATTACTTTCTTTTCTCAATCTAAGTTAGTGACCTACGAAAACTATAGGAATTTAACACGTCGCTCTATTAATAATAAAGGCCATGAACCGATTTTAACAAATGTAAAACAAGACAGATGGTCTAAGAGATCTAATGAGGAGCTTTTGTACGAAGTCAAATTTGAAGATGGAACCGAACTATCTGCTCGTTTTCATATTCATTCAGAGAGGATTAAATAGCATGTACCAAAATGGATTTACCTATATTTTATGTCTTTATGTTACTTTAATTGGTATCATCACAATAGTTGGAGCTACTAACATCTATGTCTCCAAACTACAAATGGAAAAACAATTACAAAATCATTATCTGGCCACCACTCTAACTAACCTATCTATATCAAATAATATTTCTCGAATCAAGGCCGAACAAAAAACATTTACAGAAAAGCACAATAGCGCTGTTTTATGGTATAATTGGGCAGGTAGTACAGAAGATGATATTAGATATGAAACCTTCATCGAATTGAGTAATGGCTACACGCTTAAGCAAAATGTTTTTTGGGATATTAAATTACAAAAATTCGCATTCTACTAAATTAAATAACTTAAGGAGGACTTGTATGAATCAAATTGTGCTAACAGGATTTATGGGAGCTGGGAAATCGACAGTTGGGAAAATACTTGCTCAGGAATTAGTATTGCCACTCATTGATATCGATACAGAGATAGAAGTCAAACATCAAACATCAATTACAGAAATTTTTGCGAATTTGGGTGAATCTGTATTCCGAAACATAGAACATCAAATGCTGGTCAGCGCTTTGTCACGAGATGCAATTATATCAACTGGAGGAGGTATTATTTTATCCAAGGATAATCGAATACAGCTAGGAACTGCGAATTTTGTTGTCTACTTAAAAACAAGTCCCTCTACTTTTCTTAACCGATTAAAAGGAGATACAACGCGCCCACTCATTCAAGAAAAAAGCAAAGAAGAAATCACCGCTTTATTTGAGTCCCGAACAGAACTATATGAAGAAGTAGCTGACTTGATTTTAGAAACAGATAATTTAACACCTGTGGAGGTTGCAAAAATAATAAAACAAGATTTTCAAAAAAGAAGGGAGTAATTATGACACAACCAGTTCTAGAAATAAATCATTTAGTGAAGCAAATTGGTGCCAAACAGATTATTAAAGATATCTCTTTCTCTGTAAATGAAGGAGAAATATTTGGACTTCTCGGACCTAATGGTGCTGGGAAAACAACCATTATACGAAGCATTGTTAAACTTATTAATAAAACTAGCGGGAATATAAAGATTCTAGGAAAGGATATCGATGCTGACTATACAGATGCCATTCAACAAGTCGGGGCTATCGTTGAAAATCCAGAGTTTTACCCTTACATGACGGGTTTACAGAACTTAAAAGCATTCGCCTCTATGTCACGCAGTAAAATCTCCAATGACCGTATCAATGAGATTATACAACTTGTCCATTTGGAAAAGGCAATTAATAACAAAGTCAAAACATATTCTTTAGGAATGCGTCAAAGATTGGGTGTTGCTCAAGCACTTATTCATGAGCCAAAGCTACTAATTTTTGATGAGCCTACAAATGGTCTGGATCCAGAAGGTATGAAGGAATTTCGTCTACAAATGAAAGCATTAGCTAGTCAAGGTGTTAGTGTTCTGGTATCTTCACATCTGTTAACAGAGATGGAGCAATTATGTGATCGCTTTGCAATTATAGAACGTGGAGAATTAACCCATATTGCGGACATGCAACAAGAAAATATTGCCGAAGCTGAGCAATTGAAAACTTTCCATATGCATCTTGAGCCGCTTGAACTATCTAAAGAACTACTCACTAAGTGGAATATTGACTACATAGTTGCCGATAACGGAACATCACATTTCTTTATAAAAAGTAGTCCTTCGAATATTCCGTTGCTTGTGAAGAAATTAGTGAGTGAGGAAATTTCTATATTTACAATAGAGGTGCATACTAAGACATTGGAAGAGCGTTTCTTAGAACTCACAAAAAACAATGGAGGTAGTATGGAATGATGTCATTAATAGCAAATGAAACAAAGAAAATAGCACTACGATTTAGTACATGGCTATACCCACTTATTATTGTGGCCATCGTCATTGCTTTGTCCGCAAGTTATAAATCTTTTGTCCCAGATCTTGATAATGTTCAATTAATGCTTTCTATAAATAGCATCAGCATGTTTTTAGTTGCCCTATTTTCTATAGTATTAGCTAGCGCTGTTGTATCGTCAGAATTTAGTTATGGCACAATTAAGTTGCTATTGATTCGTCCCTATCAACGTTGGCAAATCTTGCTTTCCAAATATATTGTTGTTCTTATGTATGCCATTATTTTGACTCTGTTTACTGTTATAATGTCCTATATTATTGGTGGTATTCTTACTTCTTTTGGCAGTCTAACCCAAGATATCAGTATATCTAATCCAACTTTTTCAGAAAATGGAGATGTTACTAATGTTGGACAAACTGCTATTGATGCGTTAGGTTCGAGACTAGGTTACTTTACTATTCAGCTTATTTTCTCCTCATCCATTGCTTTTATGATTTCATCACTATTGAGAAGCCAAGCATTGGCTGTAGGAATTGGTCTGTTTCTTCTCTTTGTTAACAGTATTGCGGGGGGAATTATGCTTATGTTAGTAGAGCAATTCCAATGGTTTAAATATATTTTCTTGGCACCGTTGTATTATGTGAGCATGTATGCCGACGGGTTGGGAATGGATGTCAAAGGTCTTTCACCAGGACTGGCTATCTTTGTCTTAGCTGTATATTATGCTATTTTTATGGCTCTCTCTTTCCTCTTTTTCCAGAAACGCGATGTATCAGTTTAATTCGATATAATATAAAAAGCCGGGCAAACTATCGCTGTGTGCGGCCCCAAAAAGTTAGGTTTTGGTCTAACTTTTTTGAGGGGGCACATCGATGAGATAGTTCTTTCCTGGCTTTTTAATACATTTTATCACGATGTGGTATTAAATAGAATATGTTCTTTGTTTCTAAATCAATTATTTGATCGAATAAGTATCCGTATAAACAATATCTTCCATTTGGTGATGTCATAATAGGTTCATTATTGGTTAATTCTAGTATTGTCTCTGTTTTTTTATCTTTAGGATCTATCTTTACTAACTTAAACTCGCTACCATGATCTTTCAACTTCTTACTTTCATAGGGTTCAAAAGTAAGAAATGTTTCCTTCTCAACATTCAAATCGTAAAATGGAAAGAAAGTACCTAGCTCATCATATACTCTCGGAGCTTTGTATTTGTAGTAGGATTCAAAGCCGACCGTTCTAAAGTTATATATCATCGTCTTATCCTCTTTACTTGGTTCCATAGTTAGCAATGTGTTTGTAGAAACAGCAAATTGGTATACATCAGCTACTACAAGGCTCTTCACTGCTTTATCTCGCATATCTTCTAAATAAAGATCACCTCTGTCCTTTTGCGGAGACGATTTTTGGTTGAATACAAATAAATTATCGCTATACCAAGAAACAAATGGTGAACTTGTGTTTAGCTTTGTTATATTACCAGTTGGAATATCCCATCGAAATACTTGATAGTTCCAATTTGTATCAAATGTCGTAAGGAACATTTTATCTTGATCATCACGGTTCCAAGAAAATTCTATATTTTGAGGTTGCACTTCCTTTGTACTAAGAAGCGCACCAGACATCGAAATAACGTCTAATGCAGCTTTGTCTTTATTTTTTGCAGAATAGATAAGAAAGCGATCGCGATTAGGACTAATAATCACTTCTGAAATAACATGTGTTGTTTCATAAATCTGATGACGCTTTTCAGTAAAAACATTTAGCCGATCAAAAGTTACTTTACCCTCTTTTTTCAGCTGTATAAGGATGTTCTCATCATCAATCCAACCAACAACACGTTGAAATTCCAGAGGTTGAATATTCAGCGTCTTCACCTTGCTAGAAGCAGTATTTTTTTTCTTTGCTGACAGGTACCTCCTCATGTTGACAACCGTAGGAAATAAATAAAAGGCCTAGGATAGTAATGATGAAACTTATGCGAATTTTATACATCTTCCCTCTGCCTCCTCATGCTAATAAGATATTACTATTTTACCCTGACAACAAGAAAGTGAAACAAACTTCCAAAATAACAAAAAGAAAGCTAGAGAGACCATAAGCGTTATGTTGACGCCAATGATACAACCTAGCTAACATAAAACTATTCAGAGGGCAAAGCTAACCATGCTGCGCCTAAGACACCCGCATCATTTCCTAGTGTCGCGATTGAAATGGATGTTGATTCTCGAACAGCTGGGAAAACCATACCTTCAAAATAGTTTTGAATCGGTTTTAAAAGTGCATCGCCTGCAGCTGAAACACCACCACCGATAATGATTTTTTCAGGATTGAGCATATTACCAATGTGGCTACATGCCAAGCCTAGGTAGAAGCAAATATAATCAATCACTTGTTTTGCTAGCTTATCCCCCTCTGCGGCAAGGTCAAAAATCAATTTAGAGGTAACATCCTCTGTTCCTTCTTGAATAAAATCTTTTAGCTTTGACTCAGCTTCAAAAGATTTAGCTAAGTCTTTTGCTACGCGCACGATTCCTGTAGCAGAGGCAATTGTTTCTAAGCACCCCTTTTTCCCACAGGTGCAGTCATAGGCTTGTTTACTAGTGTCTACAGTAATATGACCAATTTCACCAGCCGCTCCTTTTGCACCGTGAAGGATTTTTCCTTCTGCAAATATCCCACCACCAACACCGGTTCCTAATGTTACAAAAAACACATTTGCTGAACCCTCTCCGGCGCCTTGCCACCTTTCTCCCACAGCTGCGATATTAGCATCGTTATCTAAATGAATATCAAGGCCGGTGATACTTTTAAGATTCTCCGCTACATTTTGCTCCTTCGCCCAATTGAGATTGTATGCACCTTTTACAGTCCCTGTTTCGTAGTTGATAGTTCCAGGTGTGCCCATTCCAATACCATAGAAAATGTCATTATCCAATTTTAAATCCGTTAATTTTTGGTTGATACTATCACCGATATTTCGAACTATGTGAGAACCCTCATCTGAAATATCCGTTTTGACAGACCACTTTTCCTCAATTTTCCCATCGGTTGTTAAAATTGCGATTTTTGCAGTTGTGCCACCAAGGTCAACGCCAATTAATTTCTTTTCCATTTTCACATGTCTCCTAATCTACTACTTTATTTTTTGCCTTCTCTTTATCTAATTCTACTTTAAGAATGGACCTTGCGCAGGCATAGACTTCACGATCAAGCAATTTATGTTTAAACAGTTCGGTCAGCTCGTATTCCATCATTTCGATATCCCATTGACGCTTGCCAAGATATACGATAATACCATATTTCTTCAGCAACTGAGCCACATCATAGACTGTTTTCATAATAATACCTCTTATCTTATTTGAATTTTGCTTTCTAAATATTTTTTTATACTGGGCGTATGTTTCTGTATTTTGCTGTTCGACTGCTATAGTGGCTTCTCTTAACGCTGCTTCAATATCCCCTTGCATTTCATAGCTACGAGCTAGTAAGAAGTGCGCATGCGGATTAAAGTTTTCTTGTGCAATGGCTTCTCTTGCAAAATTTGCTGCCTCTTGATTGTTCTCTTCAATCGTAGCAATGACTGCTAAATTTGTAAAAGTAAGGCCGTCTGCGCTACCAGAAACTTGAAGTTGCTGCAAGATTTTTTGTGCGGTTTCATAATCTTCATTTTGAATAAAAGCGCCTGCTACAGCATTCGCGTTTTGCGGATCATAAGGATGTTTCCCTTTGTCAAAGCCAAACCACAGGAAAAAAGCAGTGAGCAAAATAGCGGAAGCTCCGTAAAGAATTCGGCGCCAGTGGAAGTATTGATGAGGCATGGATAAAGCTCCTGCAACTAGGAATCCACCTACTAAACCACCAATATGACCTGCTAAATCGATACCTTGTGAGAACAAATCGACAACTAAATTGACGACAACTAGTCCTGCAATGCTTATTCCTAATGATTTTGCATAAATATGAGGTTTCAAAACGACTAAATATAGCAAAGCTCCAAAAATACCAAAGATTGCTGTACTTGCACCGGTAGCTACATTGATGTTGAAAACAAAGCTCGCCACGACCCCTGTAATTCCTGATAAGAAGTAAATCAAGGCATAGCGCCATTTGCCATAAAGCTTTTCTGCCATTGGACCTATGATATAGAGAACCACAGAGTTCATCAGCAAATGCAATAACCCGATATGGATAAACATAGGTGTGATAAAGCGCCACCATTCTCCTGCATATATGAGCGGATTAAATTTGGCTCCCCACCTGACGAGGTTGAATGTATTGCTGCTCGTGCCTCCTGTAAACGTCATAATTAAAAAGACGGCAATTTGAATCGCTAGTAAAATATAGGTTACATATGGCTTTTCTTTGCGTGCTTGTACTTGTTCGTCACTTACTTTTGTAGTGATATAATTAATAACTACACTACGTTCATTTGTGATACTACTTTCGTCTAATTCGGTAGGAACTTCGAAAGTATTGGCTGGTATACCTAGCTCTGTTTCCATTTGTTTTAGCTGGTCTGTAGCATTCTCTGAATCGATTAAAATGTTGTTCAGACTTATTTTCTCATTTTCTGATTGAAGTGGTTGATCGAACCATTCTGAAATGTTTCCAACTGGTTTGAAGGGGGTGATGTAAATATTGATTAATGGTAGTTTCAATCGTCCCATTTGTTTGCGCAAATCTTCGCAAACGCGCATTACGTGCTCAATGTCTCGCTCGACAACACTTGACCAACTGAGTTCTTTCATTTGAATTCGAATAACCGGTCGTTTCTTTTGGGTTGGATTATCTAGCCATAATTCCTGTTTTTTCTCATGGAGGTGGATGAGTCTGTATCCTTCCTCAATGAGAAAATAGCTAGTTAAGCGCCAAAAAATATACTGTTCTTGGAGGCTCAAAAAAATTCCCTGCTTTCTTTTAATATCCTGTTTATAAGTACTACTATACGCAAAAAAGCGAACATTGTAAATCAATCCCCGCCGATTTTCTGCTATTATTTCATATTATTTTCAATCACTAATTTTTGAACTGGTACATCGTGGGATTCTGGTATCAAATTAAGGGTTATTTGATTGGAGTAGCAGAGCGAAATTGTATTTCCTTGGTAGTCCGCTAAGTATCTGTCATAAAAACCAGCGCCAAATCCAATTCGGTAGCCATCTTCACGGAATAAGACACCTGGAACGACTAACAAATCAATCGTTGTTTTTGGTGCAATGATGGCGTGTTCTGTGGGTTCATATAACCCTAGCGCTTTCTTACAAAGCTCATCACCATCTTTATAAATCCGAAATTGCATATCTTTCGTTTTGTTATTTGTTTCTGGTATGGATACTGTTTTTCCATCTTGCCATGCACGTTCGATAATTGCTTGTGTTGCTATTTCTGGAAATCTAGCAATTGTAATGCCGATATTTTTTGCATTTTTCCATGTCTCTTCTTGAAATAATTGCTCTGCGATTGATTGTGAGCGCTGTTCGTATGTAATTTTATCCATTTCACTTAGTTCTTCTAGTATATGCTTGCGCAACATTTCTTTGGTTGCCATCCATTCTCCCCCTCTACGTATGTTTTGCTAATAAAAAAAGCAACAGGTGGAAATCCTGCTGCTTACTTAGTTTCGCGGTGTAAAGTAACACGGCGCAATCTTGGACAATATTTTTTTAATTCAATACGTTCCGGATTTTCACGTTTGTTTTTAGTAGTGATATAATTGCGATCGCCACACTCAGTGCATTCTAAAGTAATATTAACACGCATTCTATTTCCCTCCAAACTCTAATCAAACTGAATTATTTATCAGACCTGTATTATAATATCATTTTTAAGGGCTTTAGGCAAGGATTCCTAAGCTTTTCTTTTTATTTTGTTTACAATATTGATTTTTGACTATGTTTTTGGCTGAATTTATGCTATAAATAGAAGTAGAGTTTAGGGAAAAGAGGTGTTATTAACACAATGACTGTTCTAATCATAATTCTTCTTGCCTGTGCTGTCGTCCTATTCTTGCTTTCATTTATGCAAAAAGGAAATAGTAAACAGATAGAAAATGAGATGGAAGAAATCGCGTCTCAATTAATGCAAGAGAACTTCGAATTAAAAAAAAAACGTGTGTCTACTCTAGAAAATACATTAAAAATCGATGCTGACACGGTCACTCCTGTTCGCACATCAAGCAAAAAACTGCGTGACTTAAGAAAAAAACAAATTATTACTTTGTACACTTCTGGCGTCACAATAGAAGAAATTGTTACACAATCGGAACTTTCAGAAGAACAAGTAAATGAAATAATTGCTGAATATGTCGCTCATTAAATTTTAGATACTATATAGGGAGGAAATAAGAAAATGAAACAATCACTTCGCATGCTGGCGTTAGGATTCTTGATTTCAGCAGTGCTCTTACTTGTCTTCGATACATTCTTCTCGTCAAGCGCACAAGCAGAGAAATCAGCGGAACCAAAAACTACTACTACTGCTAAAACAGATGACAGCGAGAATTACAAGAAAAAATACGAAGACCTACTTGCATCTCAAGAATTAGCCAAATCACAAGCAGCTGAGGCACAAAAAGCAGTAGCAGCTAAGAAAAAAGCGGAACAAGAAAAAGCAAAACAAGTGAAGAAATTTACGCTTGTTATCAAAAAAGGAGATCCGTCTTCTAAAGCAGGAAATGAATTGCAATTCGCCGGTATCATTAAGTCTGGTGCTGAATTCGATAAATTCCTTCGTTCAAACAACTACGAAAAATATGTTCGTGATGGAAGCTACGCAGTAGACAGTAACATGACGGCAGATCAAATTGCAAAAATTATTACACATAAAAACTGATAACCACTGGAAAACAGGAAGGCTAATTTAGAGCTTTCCTGTTTTTTATTGTCTACAACACTGCCAATGTGCTATAATAAGACAGAATTCCCATTATGAAAGGATGATGAATTATGGATATTGTAAAAATTTTCGAACACTAACAACAATCACATTTTGGGAGCGTTTGATTTGATTTAATGCTCCCCTATTTATAAAGGAGCGAAAATATTGATTATTAATAATTATGGATTCACAGATTTTTTTTGAGGCGCAAACGATGCAGGAAGGACTTATTCCGGCACGTGTAACGGCTGTTTTTAAAGATTTTTTTAAAGTTGTATCAGATGACGGCGAGCATTTGGCCAAATTAAAATATGTTGCTTTTATGGGCGCAATGAACACGGAGCTTCCAGCTGTTGGTGACTTTGTGGCACTGGAAAGCCACCCGCAAGACACATCCCTCATTCATGGCGTAATGAATCGGAAGACAGTGTTCAAGCGAGCTGATCCGGGCGGTGGTGAACAATTGGTTGCAGCGAATTTTGATTATGTTTTTATCGTAAGTTCACTGAATCATGACTTTAACATCAATCGTTTAGAACGTTATTTAACAATTGCTTGGGATAGCGGTGCAAAACCTGTCGTGATCTTAACCAAAGCTGACCTCAGCGAAAATGTAGCACAAGTAGTGACAGAAATCGAGTTGATTGCTTACGGCGTACCGATTTTCGCAGTTGATAATCTATCAAGAAGCGGTTTTGATGAGATAGAAAGTTTTTTGAAACCTGGCGAAACGATTGTGTTACTAGGTTCGTCTGGTGTTGGTAAGTCTTCTTTTATCAATTCCCTCTCTGGGAAGTCACTAATGAAGACAAGCGGAATTCGAGAAGATGATTCAAAAGGGAAGCATACGACGACACATCGGGAATTGCATTTATTGCAGTCTGGACTACTGGTGATTGATACGCCAGGAATGCGTGAACTCGGGATTGGTCAAGCGAGCGATGGTCTTGGCGAAACTTTTCAGGATATTGAGCTACTGGCTCATGATTGCAAATTCCGCAACTGTCAGCACGGTAGCGAGCCCGGGTGCGCTGTACGAGACGCTTTAACGAATGGTAGCCTATCGGAAGTCCATTATGCTAACTGGATTAAATTAAAGCGAGAATTGGCTTATTTCGAGCGTAAAAATAACCCTGCTTTGCAACGCGCAGAGAAACAGAAATGGAAAGCTGTTCATAAAGCGTTGGAGACGCAGTACAAATCTAATTTAAAAGCGAGAAAAAAAATAGTAATAAGTCCTGCTGGAAACAGCGGGATTTTTTATTACATAAGAAACCACCTACCAGTAGTGGCAGATGGTTTCTTTTAATTATTTTTTGTCATTATTGTAAGGTTTCTTGTAGCCTTCTTTACGAGGTGCACGATTTGGTTGTTCTGTACTTCCTTCTTTTTTCTCAATCAAGGCTTTGCGAGATACGTTTACGCGACCGTGATCGTCAATTTCTGTAACTTTGACTTTCACAATATCACCCATTTTTAGAATGTCTTCTACTTTACCAACGCGTTCGTGTGCTAGTTCAGAAATGTGAATCAAGCCATCTTTGCCTTTGAATAATTCTACAAAAGCTCCAAATTTCTCAATTCTACGCACTTTACCATCATAGATTTCACCAACCTGTACTTCGCGAACGATCTCTTCAATCATTGCTTTGGCCTTTTCAATCATCGCGTCATCTTGAGATGCAATGAAAACTGTACCGTCTTGCTCGATATCAATTTTAACATCTGTTTCCTCGATGATTTGATTGATTTGTTTACCGCCAGGCCCGATAACATCTTTGATTTTGTCAGGTTTAATCGTGATTGTAACGATTTTAGGAGCATACTCTGACAAGGTTTCGCGAGGCGTGTTAATTGTTGCTTCGAGATGTTCTAGAATATGCAGGCGACCCGCTTTTGCTTGTGTTAAAGCTTCTTCTAAAATTTGACGGCTCAAGCCCTCGATTTTAATATCCATTTGGAGTGCAGTAATTCCATCACGTGTTCCAGCTACTTTGAAATCCATATCACCGAAATGATCTTCCATTCCTTGGATATCAGAAAGAATCGTATAATCATCACCAAGTTTTACAAGTCCCATCGCAATACCAGCAACAGGCGCTTTAATTGGCACACCTGCATCCATCATTGCAAGTGTTGAACCACAGATACTTGCTTGTGAGCTGGATCCATTCGATTCAAGTACTTCTGAGACTAGACGAATCGTATATGGGAAATCCTCTTCACTCGGAATAACTTGTTGTAATGCACGCTCACCTAATGCGCCGTGACCGATTTCACGACGACCTGGCGCGCGACGGGGTCCTGTTTCCCCAACACTAAATTGTGGGAAATTATAATGATGCATAAAGCGCTTGGAATCTTCTAGGCCAAGCCCATCAATGATTTGGTGTTCGCGAAGTGGTGCCAATGTACATACACTAAGCGCTTGCGTTTGACCACGTGTAAACAAACCTGAACCATGGACACGCGGTAAAATACCGACTTCCGATGATAACGGTCGGATTTCATCTACTTTACGACCATCTGGACGGATTTTATCTTGTGATATTAGACGACGCATTTCATTTTTCTCAAGCATCTCTAAAATATGTTTTACTTCTGGTAAAATTTTTTGCGGCGTCCTCTAGTTCTTTTGCTTCGTATTCAGCGATGACTGCTTCTTTTAGTATATTGATATTTTCTTCGCGTGCTAATTTTTCTTCGGTTTTAATCGCTGTTTTCATATCTGCTTCTGCACGAGCAGTTACCTCAGCTACAAGTTCTGCATTTGGTACGAATAGTTCGATTTCCATTTTCGCTTTGCCAACTGCTGCAACAATTTCTTCTTGGAATGCGATTAAGCGTTTTATTTCTTCATGACCAAACATGATTGCCTCTAACATTGCTTCCTCAGGTACTTCTTTTGCGCCTGCTTCTACCATATTAATAGCTTCTTTTGTTCCCGCAACCGTCAAGCTAATATCACTTAGCTCGTGTTGCTCAATACTCGGATTGATGATATATTCGCCGTTCACACGACCAACATCAACACCTGCAATCGGCCCTTCAAAAGGAATATCCGAAATACAAAGAGAAATCGATGAACCGAGCATCGCAGCCATTTCTGGAGAGCAATCTTGATCCACACTAAGCACAGTAGATGTAATTTGAACATCATTACGATACCCTTCAGCAAAAAGTGGACGAATCGGGCGGTCAATTAGACGAGCTGTCAATGTCGCACGGTCACTTGGGCGTCCTTCACGCTTTAAGAATCCACCAGGGACTTTACCTACTGCATACATTTTCTCTTCGTAGTTAACAGTTAGCGGGAAAAAGTCACCTGGTCTAGGCTTTCTTGAACCAACTGCTGCTGTTAAAACGACTGTATCGCCGTAACGGATTAACGCGGCTCCATTTGCTTGCTTTGCCATTTGACCAACTTCGATTGCTAGTTCCTTTCCTGCCCATGTGGATTTAAATACTTGTTTTTCAGTCATATTTTGATCTCCTTTTTATAGGAGCGTCCACTATCAAATCGAAACTTTACCATGCATTATTTCTTCACGCACGCCTGATTACAGACACGCATAAATCCAAAAACCTGCCTGCAAGTCAAGAAAACACTCGGTTACGCCATTGAAATCTGTGCTTCGATGCTCGGATTGCCCCTATGTATGGGTACGTAACGGCATTCTACTTCGTCTGGCATCTGAGCACTTCTTAGCTTGCTGTGTTTAGTATCTATGAACAGAATCTAGTTTTTCATTATGTACAGATGGCACGTTTTTGGATTCATGCGATAAAGTTTCTTCTACTTTCTTGGATAGTGGGCACTTCTTATTTATTTTTTTCAAAAAAAAAACGGGACAAAAATATCCCGTTTTCCTTGTTTTATCGACGTAAACCTAAACGTCCGATAAGTTCGCGGTAACGTGCAACATCTTTCTTACGTAGGTAAGTTAAAAGGTTACGACGGTGACCGACCATTTTCATCAAACCACGATAAGAATGGTGATCTTTCTTGTGCTCGCGAACGTGTTCATTCAAACTGTTGATTTCTGCAGTAAGAACAGCGATTTGAACTTCTGGTGAACCAGTGTCCGTATCATGTACACGATATTCAGCGATAATTTCATTTTTACGCTCTTGTGTCAATGCCATTTCTTACACACCTCCTTCTTTTCTAATCCCCACATACTGAGCCAAGCGTTGGTGACTCGCAAAAAGCCAAGTAAGGGTTCTTTTTCGTACAGAGTTAAAGATACACTATTTTGGGGCAAAAAGCAAGTGATAGCCTGACTTTTTATGCAAAATAGGCTCTTGTATCAGCTTCATCTTGCTTTAACTGCTCAATCAGTCCTTCAACGCCATTAAATTTTAATTCTGGTCGGAAATAATGGAACCATTCAATTTCTATTTCCTCTCCGTATATTTCTTGGTGGAAATCTAAAATATAGACTTCTATTGACATCGCTTGGTCATCCTTGAATGTAATATTATAGCCAATACTCGCCATTCCTAAATATGTTTGTCCAGATACCTTAAACTTGACGGCATAGACACCTAATTTAGGGATGAGAAAGCCTTCATCTACCGCAATGTTTGCAGTTGGGAAGCCGATTGTACGCCCTCGTTTATCACCGTGTATCACCGTTCCAGTAAGCGTATACGGGTAGCCTAGCAATTGATTTGCTTCATCTAATTTACCTTCTGAGATATATTTTCGAATATTTGTAGAGCTCACCTTATCATGTAAATCTTCTAATTTTTGAACAACTGTTACATCAAATTGGCCGTTCGCATAGTCGCTAAGTTCTTTCATTTTGCCAGCACCTTGACGACCATAAGAGTAATCGAAGCCAGCAACGACATGCTTTGCGTTCAAGCCAATCAAATAATTCGTTACAAAATCTTCTGGGCTCAAATTCGAAAATGCTGTTGTGAAACGAACAATGTATAAAATATCGACGCCTAAATCAGCCATTTTGCGTTTCTTTTCTTCAAGAGGTGTTAAATATTTAACCTGCTTTCGCATTTGGCTAAGTACAACGGATGGATGCGGATCGAATGTTAGTACTGCTGTTTTTATACCACGCTTTACAGCTTCTTTTTGAGCTGTGGCGATGACTTGTTGGTGTCCTCGGTGTAGCCCATCAAAGAACCCAAGCGCTATGACTTTCGGATCACGATTGATGTTTTCTGGCGGATGATGTAAAAAATATGTTTCCATGAAATCCCCTTCTCTCTGCACTATACTTTGCTACACGAATTCATCGGTAAGGTACAGTGCACAATCAATGCGGCGACGAGAAGCTAATTTTGAGATTTGTTCAAATAGTAGCTTGCCATTTGCCTTTTTTTAGTTTAACTTGCCCTCACGTAATTCAATCACTTTTTCTGGTTTCCAAAAATCGCGACGTTCTGGATGTTTAACATAGATTGCGGTCAGCTTATTTTTGTAAAGTAAGGCTACACGCCCCTTATTGCGTTCTTTGATGAATTGTTCCGGTAATACAACACCATTTAGCACTTTCTCATGAATTAGCTCAGAGATATGTTGCTGTGGCATATCAGATAAGCCGTCCTCTATAGGATACAAGAAGCTTGCCTCTTCTTCTTTTGCTCGCAACACTTCGATTTCATCTAAGGTAAAGCATTGTTCTTCCTTAAAAATACCACTTTGTGTCCTTTTTAATTCTGACATATGTGCCGGATAGCCCAGTTTCTCACCAATCATCACAGCCAATGTTCGAATATAAGTACCCTTTCCACATTTGATGCGTATGTTAAACGTATTATGCTCTGGACTTATTGAAACAAAAGGCTTCAGGAGCTCTATTGTATAAATATTCACCGTGCGTTTCGGACGTTCTACATCTATTCCTGCTCTTGCATATTCATACAATTTACGCCCATTTACTTTGACAGCAGAGTACATTGGTGGGATTTGCTCGATTTCTCCAACGAATGATTTTGCTACTTTTTCAATATCAATTGGTAAAATGGTTTCAGTGATTTCTTTCTCAGCAACTACTTCTCCGCTCGCATCCTCTGTTGTTGTTGCAGTGCCAATTGTAACAGTTGCTTCATAGGTTTTACCTTCATCAGTAATGTATTCGGCGAGCTTTGTAGCGCGCCCAATGCAGATTGGAAGAACTCCTTCGACATCTGGATCAAGCGTACCTGTATGACCGACTTTTTTTCGTTTGGAGAATTTTGCGTAGCTTGAACACGCAGTCATGGCTGGTCATTCCTTTTTCTTTCCATAAGGGGATAATTCCGTCCATTCTGTCAAATCACTCCTTTCCTACACAAAGAAGGATAGACGTCCGCAAAAACCGGCACCTACCCTTTCCCTGTTTCTTATTCGTTATCGTTTAGACCGCGTAATAAGTCATCGATATGGTTTCCGTAAGCCACAGAATGATCGATTTCAAAAAATAGTTCTGGGACTTTGCGCAAACGAATGCGAGTTCCTATTTCGGAGCGAATAAACCCGTGCGCTTTTTCGAGGGCTGCTAAGGCATCTTTTTGGCCTTTTTCTTCGCCTAGAACAGAGACGAACACAGTTGCTTGTTGCAAATCACCTGTTACGTCAACGCCTGTTACAGTAATAAAACCGATGCGAGGATCTCTTAATTTGCGGTTAAGGATATCGCCCAGCTCTTTTTTCATTTGCTCTGCTACACGATTAGCTCTAAGATTCATATTTTCACCTCATTTTACAAACTTTCCATTGTTGTTTTGCCTCGTTCCCATTCTGGAAATGAGTCGAGGAATGCTAGAACGGTACCTGCGACTTTCTCGGCTTGATTACAGGACTCGGAAACCACAGCAAATCCAATGAGGGATCGCTGCCATTTGTCTTGGAATCCAATTTCAGCAATGGAAATATTAAATTTTTGGCCAGCGCGTGTTAGAATACGCTTGATAATGGCTCGCTTTTCTTTTAATGTTTGTGGCGTTTGCAAAAACCACTCGGACTCGATGTAACGAATCATTTACGTTCAATTTCCTCCATGATGTATGCTTCAATTACATCATCTTCTTTAATATCGTTAAATTTATCGATAGTAATACCGCACTCGAAACCTTTGGCTACTTCTTTTGCGTCATCTTTAAAGCGTTTTAGCGTACCAATTTCGCCTTCAAACACAACGATACCGTCACGAATAACACGAACGCCACTATCGCGTGTGATTTTACCATCAGTAACGTAACAACCCGCGATTGTTCCGACTTTCGATACGTTAATTGTTTGACGTACTTGGGCTTGACCGATAATTTTTTCTTGGAATTCTGGATCAAGCATCCCTTTCATCGCAGCTTCGATTTCGTCGATTGCTTTGTAAATAACGCGATGTAAACGGATATCAACGCCTTCATTTTCAGCACCTTCACGCGCTTGTGTCGTTGGGCGAACGTTGAAACCGATGACAATGGCGTTTGATGCAGAGGCTAGTGTAATATCAGATTCATTAATAGCACCAACGGATGTATGGATAATTTTCACGTTAACGCCTTCTACATCGATTTTGCGTAGAGATGCCGCTAATGCTTCGACTGAGCCTTGTACGTCGGCTTTGATGATAACGTTAACTTCTTTCATTTCGCCAGCTTTCATGTGCTCAAATAGGTTTTCAAGACTCACACGGTTTGTTGCAGAACGTTGCGCAACAACAGCGCGGCTTGCACGGGCTTCACCAACACTACGAGCTGTTTTCTCATCTTCAAAGACTACAAAACGGTCGCCAGCTTGTGGCACATCGCTAAGCCCAGTGATTTCAACTGGTGTACTCGGTCCTACTTTTTTTACGCGACGTCCGATATCATTGACCATTGCACGAACACGTCCGAAAGTATTACCGACAACGATTGGATCCCCAACGTTTAGTGTACCGTCTTGAACTAGTAGAGTTGCGACAGAGCCACGACCTTTGTCTAGTTCTGCTTCGATAACACTACCGATAGCAAGACGATCTGGATTTGCTTTCAATTCTTCCACTTCGGAAACGAGTAGAATCATTTCAAGCAACGTATCTAAACCTTCCCCAAATTTTGCCGAGATTGGTACAAAAATCGTGTCACCACCCCACGCTTCAGGGACTAATTCGTATTCGGTTAGTTCTTGCATCACGCGATCTGCATTGGCCTGTGGCTTATCAATTTTGTTGACAGCAACAATGATTGGGACTTCCGCTGCTTTCGCATGGTTAATCGCTTCAATTGTTTGTGGCATAACACCATCATCCGCTGCGACAACGAGGATGGTGATATCAGTAATTTTAGCACCACGAGCACGCATTGTTGTAAAAGCTGCGTGACCAGGCGTATCTAGGAAGGTGATTTTTTTGTTGTGGACTTCTAGTTGATAGGCACCAATGTGTTGCGTGATTCCACCGGCTTCACCAAGAGTTACTTTCGTGTTGCGCAGGGAATCAAGTAGCGTTGTTTTACCATGGTCAACGTGACCCATAATTGTTACAACAGCTGGACGCTCGACTTCGTTACCTTTATCTTCTTCGGCTGCTTCTTCAAAATAAACATCTAAATCTGTGATATCGATTTTGATTTCTTCTTCTGCTTCTACGCCATACTCGCTACACACTAGTTCAATGGCATCTTTATCTAGGCTTTGATTAATTGTTGCTACAACACCTAGCAAGAAGAGCTTTTTGATAATTTCGGATGGCTCACGGTATAGTTTACGTGCTAATTCACCAACTGTAAGTGATTCTGAGAAAATGATTTTTTCTGGAAGCTCTTTTGGTTTCGGTGGTGTTGGTGGTACAGTACTGTGATTACGTTTTCCTTTATACTTGGTGTTGTTTTTGCGACCACGATTTTGATTGTTGCGATTGCCACCTTGGTTACGGTTTCCACCACCTTGTGCGTTCCCCCCTGGTCGGTTTTGCCCGCCACTGTTGTTTGGGCGATTTTGACCACCAGTTGTTTTATTGCCACTTGTAGCTGGTTTTGCTGTACCCTGTGATGTTGATTTATTTGTATTTGTTGGTTTGGATTGATTCGATTTATCATTCATATTTGGCTTATTAGACCCCTTACTTTGACCTGCTTCGTTTGATTCTTTTTGTTGGCTGCTTGGCGCGGCAGATTCTTTGTTCGGTCCAAGCAATGTTTTGTCGAGTTGTCGTAATGCATTTTCGTTAATGGTAGACATGTGATTAGCAACTTCAACGCCTAATCCTTGCAATGTCTCGATGACTTTTTTACTAGGTATTTGGTGTTCTTTTGCGTATTCATATACACGAACTTTACTCATGTGACACACCTCCGTTAAGATTTCACCCGAGTAGTTCCGTTAGTTTTGCCGCAAATCCTTTATCCATTACCGCGATAATGGCTCTTGCATCTTTGCCGATCGCACCGCCTAGTTGCTCACGGGTACCGGCTTTCACAAGCGGGACATCGTAATACTGGCATTTGTTACGGATTGTTTTCTCGGTTTTTTCTGATATATCTTCTGAAATGATGACGAGCCGTGCTTTTTGACGTCTCACTTCTTTTAAAACTAATTCTTCGCCAGTAACGAGTTTGCGAGCGCTATAAGCTATTCCAAGCAAGGAATAGGCTTTGTTATAATCCATGACTTGCTCCTTCGATTGTTTTTACGTAATCGATGAGTTGATCGTAAAAACCTTCTTGTTCTGGCATCTTCATTTGATGAAAAATACTGTTTTTCTTTTTAGCTTTTTCTGCAACCTTGCTATCTATTAAAATATAAAAGCCACGACCAGGCGCTTTTCCACTGGGGTCTATCGTAAGTACACCATCTTTGGAGTACGCAATACGTAAAAGTTCGCCTTTTGGTCTGCGTTCACCGGTTACAATACATTTTCTTAAGGGAATTTTTTTTATTACGCATCAGCTGGTCACTCCTCTATTCTTCATCGTCAGCTATTTCGTTAGCCATATCAATATCAACGCGTTCAATAATAGGTCCATCAGGGCGCGGATAAATACCGGCTTCTGTAGCGACAGTTTCGCTCTTAATATCAATTTTCCACCCAGTTAGCTTAGCAGCTAGACGAGCATTTTGGCCACGTTTACCGATAGCTAGGGAAAGCTGATAATCCGGCACGACAACGGTTGTTGCTTGCTCTTCTTCATTGACAATGACATCCAATACTTTAGATGGGCTTAATGCGTTTGCCACAAACGTAAACGGATCGGCAGACCATTCTACGATATCAATTTTTTCACCTTTTAGCTCGTTGACAATAGCTTGAACGCGGGCGCCCTTTGGACCTACGCAAGAACCAACTGGATCAACTTCTGGATTTTCTGTGTAGACAGAGATTTTAGAGCGATCTCCGGCTTCACGAGCAACGGATTTAATTTCTACGATACCTTCATAGATTTCTGGAACTTCCATTTCAAATAGTCGTTTTAGAAGACCTGGATGCGTGCGAGAAACATAAATTTGCGGACCTTTAGTCGTTTTCTCAACTTTTGTCAAGTATACTTTGATGCGGTCATGGGCGCGATATGTCTCATTTGGCATTTGCTCATTTTGAGATAGAATCGCTTCGATTTTACCTAAGTTTACATAGATAAAACGAGAATCTTGGCGCTCTACAATACCAGTCATAATATCATCTTCACGATCGATAAATTCGTCGTAAATGATACCTCGCTCTGCTTCACGAACACGTTGCGTCACAACTTGTTTTGCTGTTTGTGCTGCAATTCGGCCGAAATCTTTTGGCGTTACTTCTAACTCTACAATATCACCAACTTTGAAAGCTGCGTTAATTTTGTGAGCTTCTTCCACTGAAATTTCTAGGCGAGAATCAAATACTTGATCAACTACATCTTTGCGCGCTAACACGTGCATTGTGCCCTTATCTAAGTTTAAATCTACTCGTACATTTTGTGCTTGGTTGAAGTTTCGTTTGTATGCAGACACGAGTGCTGCCTCAATCGCTTCAATAATCACATCACGTGAAATTCCTTTATCATGTTCTAACACATGAAGAGCATCTAATAGTTCTGAGCTCATTCTTTTTTCAGCTCCTTTAATTTATCGCTTTTAAAATTTAATTGCTAATCTTGCTTTGGCTACTTTGTCTTTCGGAATTTCACAGACAATTTTACGTGTCTTGTCCAAAATTTCAACAGTTAGCGTGATGCCATCATATTTTGTAAGTGTTCCTTCCCACATTTTACGGTCTGCAATCGGTTCGTAGCTTGTAATGTAAACCCACTTACCGACAGCAGCTTCAAAATCTTTTTTCCTTTTTTTAGTGGTCGTTCTGCGCCTGGTGATGATACTTCCAGAAAGTAGTTTTGTGTGATTGGGTCATTTTTGTCCAAGATTTCACTTAGTCTCTCGCTAACCAAGGCGCATTCGTCAATATCAATGCCGTCCTCTTTATCTAAAAATACCCTCAAATACCAGTGCTTTCCTTCTTTTTCAAACGCTAAATCGACCAGTTCCAGTTGAAGCTCCGTTGCAATTGGCAACACGATTTCTTCAACTTGTTCAAGAACTTTACTCATTTTAGCCTCCTTTAGTATATCTGACAAAGCTAGTATTGCCAGTTGTTTACGACAATCTAACCATGCAAAGTTGCAAAAGGAAAGAGTGGGCATCGGCCCACTCTTGGTTGAGTTATCGTAATTTCATTATTAACTATAACACAAACATACACTCTTCGCAAACATTAGGCCCTTCACTGCCTGATATAGAGCCGATGTTTTTAGAATAAAGAAAGCTGATTTTGGTCGGGTAATCCATCTAGACAACCTTGATCATCCATATATTGAATGATTGTCTTCGATACTTTTCCGCGCTGCTGTAAGTCTTCTTTTGACAAGAATTCACCGTCTTCGCGTGCTGCAACAATAGATTTGGCAACGTTTGTACCTAAGCTGGGAATTGCATTGAATGGTGGAATTAGCTGATCCCCTTCAATAATAAATTCGTCAGCGCTTGACTTATATAAATCTACTTTTTGGAAGGAGAAGCCACGTGCAAGCATTTCATTGGCAATCTCAAGAACCGTTAACAAGCTCTTCTCTTTCATAGATGCTTCCAATCCTTTGGCGTTAATTTCCTGCATTTTTGCTTTCGTTGCTTCTTTCCCATTCACCATCGCTGTGAGATCAAAATCATCGGCGCGAACTGTAAAATAGGTGGCGTAAAAGAACAATGGGTGATGAACTTTGAAATAAGCAATCCGAACAGCCATGAGAACATATGCTGCAGCATGGGCTTTCGGGAACATGTATTTAATTTTTTTACACGAATCAATGTACCAATTTGGCACCTTATTCTCAATCATCGCAGCTTCCATTTCTTCACTAAGACCCTTCCCTTTACGCACTGACTCCATGATTTGGAAGGCAAGCGAGCTGTCAAGACCTTGGTAGATCAAGAAAACCATGATATCATCACGACAACCGATAACCTCAGCAAGTGAGCAAATATCGTTCTTTATGAGCTCCTCAGCATTTCCAAGCCATACATCTGTTCCATGGGAAAGTCCGGAAATTTGAACAAGTTCTGAGAATGTCGTTGGTTTAGTTTGTTCAAGCATTTGACGAACAAAACGTGTTCCGAATTCAGGAATGCCAAGTGTCCCTGTTTTGGAGTCGATATCTGCTGGTTTTACGCCAAGCGATTCCGTTGAACCAAATAGTTTCATCACTTCCTTGTCATCAGTCGGAATTGTTTTCGGGTCGATACCGCTTAGATCTTGAAGCATCCGAATTGCGGTTGGATCATCGTGTCCGAGTATGTCAAGTTTTAGAACATTATCATGAATCGAGTGGAAGTCAAAATGGGTTGTTTTCCACTCCGAGTCCGTCGCATCAGCCGGGAATTGGATTGGTGAGAAGTCATAGACATCCATATAATCTGGGATAACAATAATCCCCCCAGGATGCTGGCCAGTTGTTCTTTTTACGCCAGTACAACCTTGTACAAGACGATCAACCTCAGCCCCTCGGATTGTCATATTCATATCTCGCTCGTAATTTCGAACATAACCAAACGCCGTCTTCTCGGCAACCGTACCAATTGTTCCGGCACGATACACATAATCCTCACCGAAAAGCTCCTTCGTATAAGCGTGCGCAACCGGCTGGTATTCACCAGAAAAGTTCAAATCGATATCGGGTACTTTATCTCCTTTAAAGCCCAGGAAGGTTTCAAATGGGATATCTTGCCCTTCTTTTGTGAGCGCTGTGCCACATTCTGGACAATCTTTGTCTGGCAAATCAAATCCAGAACCAACAGAGCCATCATCAAAAAACTCGGACTGTTTGCAGTTGGGACAAATATAATGCGGTGGCAATGGATTTACTTCCGTAATTTCTGTCATGGTCGCGACTAAGGAAGAGCCAACAGAACCACGTGAACCTACGAGATATCCTTCGTTAAGCGATTTTTTCACAAGTTTATGCGAGATTAAATAAATAACTGCAAAACCGTGACCAATGATGCTTTTCAACTCTTTTTCAAGACGCGCCTCGACAATTTCAGGTAATGTTTCGCCATAGATGCTACGTGCCATCGTATAGCTCATATTGCGAACCTCATCTTCTGCCCCTTCAATTTTCGGTGTATAGAGATCGTCTTTGATTGGTTTTAAGTCATCCATCCAATCTGCTATAAGATTGGAGTTCGTGACAACAATTTCTTTTGCTTTTTCTTCCCCTAAAAAGGCAAATTCAGCAAGCATTTCATCCGTGGAGCGGAAATGAACATCTGGAAGTGTTGCACGATTAAGCGGGTTTGCCCCGCCTTGAGAATGAATCAAGATTTTACGATAGATTTTGTCATTTGGATTCAAATAGTGGACGTTCCCTGTTGCGACAACAGGCTTACCAATTTGTTCACCGACTTTTACCAAGTTACTAATAATTTCTTCGAGGGCTTTCTCATCACGGACTAATTCTCGTTCGATCAATGGTGCATAAACTGGTTTGGGCTGCACCTCAATGAAATCGTAAAAAGCCGCCACTCGTTCTGCATCCTCCATTCCTTTTTGCATCATTGCTTCAAAAATTTCACCTTGATTACAGGCTGAACCAACGATAAGCCCCTCTCTCAGTTTATTGAGCTCCGATCTTGGAATTCTAGGAATACGGAAAAAATAATTAATCTGTGACATCGATACGAGCTTGAATAAATTTTTCAGTCCGACATCGGTTTTGGCATAAATGGTCGCGTGAAATGGGCGAGCCCGCTTATATGCATCCCCTTCCCCCATGTAATTGTTAAACTGGTCATGGAAATCGATATCGCGCATTTCTTTCGCGTCTTTGATTAGCTTCCAGCCGAGATAAGCGGTTGCCTCTGCATCAAAAATAGCACGGTGATGTTGTTCTAAAATAATGTTGAATTTCTTCGTCAGCGTATTCAAACGGTGGTTTTTAAAATGGGGATAGAGAAAACGGGCTAGTTCTAGCGTATCGATAACCGAGTTCTCTGCTTTTTCAATGCCTACTTTCGTGTAAGCTGTATTGATGAATCCCATATCAAATGAAGCATTGTGCGCAATTAGAATCGCATCGCCAGACCAATCTTTGAAGTTCTGTAACACGACTTCAATTGGATCCGAGCCTTTAACCATGTCATCCGTAATCCCCGTCAAATTGATTGTTGTAGCTGATAATGGGTGACCTGGATCAATAAACGCTTCAAATTTATCGATAATTTCACCGTCTTTCATTTTGACACCGGCAAGCTCGATGATTGTGTCGTAAACTGCGGACAAACCGGTTGTCTCAACGTCAAATACGACATAGGTAGCATCTTTTAATCCAGTGTGACGCTCATTGTAAGCAATTGGTACACCGTCATCAATCAGGTTGGCCTCAATACCATACAAAATTTTGACACCATTTTTCTTCCCCGCCCCGTATGCTTCTGGAAACGATTGAGCCACGGCATGATCTGTAATCGCAATTGCCTTGTGCCCCCAGTCAGCAGCCTGCTTCACGAGATCCGCGACAGAGGACGTTGCATCCATTTGACTCATCGGTGTATGCAGATGTAGCTCTACGCGTTTCTCCTCCGCTGTATCCAAACGCTTCACACCAGCAATCTCATTTACATCTTGTGC
The DNA here is from genome assembly GCF_000525975.1 of Listeria rocourtiae FSL F6-920. GTDB lineage: Bacteria > Bacillota > Bacilli > Lactobacillales > Listeriaceae > Listeria_A > Listeria_A rocourtiae. The sequence continues at coordinate 222,274 of NZ_AODK01000006.1, read as the reverse complement.
CATCATAATCAAGTCACGAACGAACGTATCCATTTGAACGCTACCACGAACGCGGACCCACATTCCCTTTTTCATGTTCTGGAACATTGCAGCATCCTCATTATCTCGTGAAAACATTTTAATAATGATTGAGCTCGTATAATCAGTAATTTTAAATTGTAATAAACTACGGCCACTGCGCAACTCACGAATTTCTGTTGCAAACACATAACCTTCTACTGTAATCCGACGTTCTTCGTCATAAATATCGCCAAGCGCCTTGCGCTCCTCATCATCCTTGATTTTATATCCGATTTGGAATGGTCCAGACGGCGCAGCTCCACCTCCGCCATCGCCATTCGCTTGCTGCTCTGCCCTTTTTTGCATGACCTGTACAGCTTCTAATGCTTTTGCCTGATCCTCTTTCTCTTTGGCTTCTACAAAAGCTTTATAATGCTCCGTTTCCGATTGATCTAACAAATTCGTGCGCAACATCATCGTTGGGAAGCCTTTTTCACGTAAGCTCTCCGCAATTGCTGGTTGGAAACGCTGGGCAATCGTTGTTTGTTCCATCTCGTTATGTACCCGAACTTCCATCAAGTTTGGTGCTGTAAATGTAGGTTTTTGCTCAATCAACAGCTGGCCAATCATTGGTGATTGCTTTGCAAATGGCGTAATCGTATCATTCCAATAATCTTCCACCAAGCGCTCTGTCACCGTCTCATCCCGCACGTGAATCCGCATTGTTGTTTGTGCGATCTGTTGAAACGCCTGATTCATTCCCACACGCATCATTTGAAATAGTTCAAACGGCAAAATTTGTGCGACTTCCAGATGGAACTCCCAAACCTTGTTAGCTTTATCTACAACCAGTTTCTCGATTTTCCCACCTTGCGTAAAATCTTGAAATACGGCATCATTTCCTAATCCAATTTGCTGCAACAAAATTTGGAATCGTTCTTGTTTTTCTGCATCTGTAATAGACATCTCAACAACTCCCTTTCGTAACTTAACAAAAAAACGTCTTCCCAGTTTGAAATACAACACCTGACTGTATTTCACTCGTAAGACGGCTTCGTTTTCAACTCATTTTGCACGAAACAAATAGCTCTACACAAAATCAGGTGAATACGAACGCTTGTCGTCGATTCACCCAATTCATTTACTAAATACTATGCATTCTCGCCTAACAAAATCGGTAATGTGTTCATAAGTTCCTCTTTGCGAACTTCAATCATTTCACCTGTTTTACGGATCTTCACTTCAACAATGCCTTCTGCTGCCTTTTTACCAACAGTTACACGCATTGGTAGCCCAATCAAATCAGCATCAGCAAATTTTACACCAGCACGTTCTGGGCGGTCATCTAGCAAAACAGAATAACCCATTTCTTGTAAAGAAGCGTAAAGCTCTTCGGCAAAGGAAACTTGTTCTTCGCTCTTCATATTAACAGGTATTAAGTGCAAATCAAGCGGACTAATACTGCGGTCCCAAACGAGGCCAGAATCATCTGCTTGTTGTTCAGCAATTGCCGAAAGCAACCTCGAAACCCCAATGCCATAACAGCCCATAATAAACGGGTTGCTCCGACCGTTCTCATCCAAGAAAGTTGCATCCATCGCTTCACTGTATTTCGTTCCTAGTTTAAAGATATGACCAACTTCAATGCCTTCAGCAAATTTAATCACGCCATGTCCATCTGGAGACAAATCTCCTTCTTGAATCAATCGCAAATCAAAATACGTATGCACGTTAAAATCACGTTTTGGCTGTGCGTTAATCATATGATAGCCTTCTTCATTCGCACCAATCGCTGCATTTACTATATCTTGTACATCATTATCCGCAAAAATACGGACATGTGCCGGTACACCGATTGGGCCTAGCGAACCAAATCCGGAACCGAGTAATTCTACAGCTTGATCATTTGTTGCTAATTCAACCGTTGTAGCTGATAAAGCATTTTTGATTTTGATATCGTTCACTTCATGATCTCCGCGTACGAGCACCATAATTATTTCTTCTTCATCCAACATGTAAAGCATCGATTTCACTGTTTTTTCAACAGGAATATCTAAAAATGATACAATATCCGCAATTGTTTTTTGACCAGGTGTTTCAACTTTTTCGAGTTCACCTGCCTCTTCATGCGATTTCTTTTCCATATACATCACTGGAGCCATTTCAACGTTCGCTGCATAATCAGAAGCATCACTATAAGCAATCGTATCCTCGCCAATATCTGAAAGTACGATAAACTCTTTCGTCTCATTGCCACCGATGGAGCCTGAATCTGCAATAACTGCACGAAAATCTAATCCACAACGCGTGAAAATATTCGAATACGCTTGGTACATTTTATCATACGTTGCATCCAAACTTTCTTCCGTAGCATGGAAAGAGTATGCATCTTTCATAATAAACTCACGACCACGTAATAAGCCAAAGCGTGGGCGTAATTCATCACGAAACTTCGTCTGAATTTGATACATTGTCAATGGTAAGCGTTTATAAGACTTCACCTCATCACGTAAAAGCGACGTAATCACTTCTTCGTGTGTTGGGCCAAGCGCGAAATCACGTGAATTGCGATCCTTCAAACGCATCAATTCCGAGCCATAATCTTCCCAACGACCTGATTCCTGCCAAAGTTCTGCTGGTTGCAATGCTGGTAGTAATAATTCCACTGCATCGATTCGATTTAATTCTTCACGAATAATAGTTTCAATTTTTTGTAGTGTTAATTTGGCGAGTGGTAAATAACTGTAAATCCCGCTAGCCGTTTGTCGGATAAATCCTGCACGCAGTAACAATTGATGATTTTTTACCTCCGCATCAGCAGGCACTTCTTTCAATGTTGGAATAAAACTTAATGTTTGACGCATGTTAACACCCCTATTTTTTTTATCTTAAAAACCACATGAGCAATACGCTCTTTAATCTCCCTGTTTATCTTAGAAAAATGCTCGCTGAATATCATTCCAAGTTACGAGCAACATAAGCACCATCAATAATGCAAAACCAATGAAATGTACCATGCCTTCTTTTTTCGGGTCTAGTGGCTTCCCACGAACTAACTCGTATAAGAAGAACAGTAATCGTCCGCCGTCAAGCGCTGGCAACGGAAGTAAATTCACGATTCCTAAGTTGATGCTCAGAACAGCTGTCCAATTAAGTAATGTCAAGAAACCGTAGCTCACTACCTCTTGCGTAGACGTATAAATGCCAACCGGTCCATTCAACATGTTCAGCGAGAAGTCGCCGGTTACCATCTGTCCAAGCACATGGCCAATTTGCGTTATCCAGAACCAAGTCTGTGTGAAGCCATACGTGATTTTTGTCCAGAAAGAATCAGACCCTGGTTGTGCGACACCAATCTTGCCGACACTTGTACCATCTTGGGTTTTCTCGGCTTTTGGTGTGACCTCGATATCCTGTGTTTTACCGTCACGATCGACTTTGAAATCAAGTTCTTTGTTAGGGCTTTTTTCAACTGTAGAAAAAATATCTTGCCACGAATCCATTGCCTTACCATTAATTGAAATAACTTCGTCGCCCTGCTTCAAACCAGCCTCTTGTGCCGCACCGTTATCCATAACTTGTCCAATTTCAGGCTCATTCGAAGGAACGCTTCCTGAAACAAAAGCAAGAATTGTAAAGATTATAATAGCTAAAATAAAGTTGAATAACGGTCCTGCAAAAATAGTCATCGCACGTTTACCAAGGGATTTCGATTGAAAAACACGGTCATATGGCGCAATAATTGTCTCTATTTTGCCATCAATAACAACAGCATCACTTGCCACCTGATAACGAACAATTCTCTCTTCATCGTATTCTTCATAACCTTCAATAAAAAGCTCTTTTTCAAGATCACTTCCAGAAACCTCGAGCGGCTGCACATCTTGATATTGATCCTTTCCATTGATAATAATCTTTGTTACCATCTCATCGTCATTTAAAATCAAGCCAACACGATAGCCTGGTTTCAGTTCGACTACCTCTCCGTCCTCACCAGCCATTCGAACATAACCACCGATGGGAAGAAGTCTTAATGTGTACTGTGTTTCTTTTTTGCGGTAAGCAAATATTTTTGGACCAAAACCGATTGAAAAATCACGAACTAGAATACCAGATCTTTTGGCAAATAAGAAATGGCCGAGTTCATGAAAGAACACGATTAGACCAAAAACAAATATAAACGCAATAATAGTTGTCATTGTTTCACCTCTATAATAGTGTCTTCACGTATGCACGTGTTTCCTGATCTACTTGGAAAATTGTTTCCAAATCAGGATCTTGTATTACCTTATGGCGGTTCATTGCGTTTTCAACGAGCGCCTCAATATCTTGAAAAGCAACTTGACCATTTAAAAAGCCGGCAACAGCAATTTCATTCGCCGCATTTAAAACAGAAGGCATTGTTCCACCTATTTTACCAGCAGTATATGCTAATTTCAACGCTGGGAAACGATGTAAGTCCATTTTATCAAAATGAAGCGTGCCAAATTCCGTAATATCAAACGGTTTGTTGAATGAGATACTTGCACGTTCCGGGTATGTCAATGCATATTGAATTGGGACACGCATGTCCGGCAATCCGAGTTGTGCAATATGACTACCATCTTTAAATGCTACCATGGAATGAATGACACTTTCTCGGTGAATGACGACATCAATTTTATCGTAGTCTAAATCAAACAACCAGTGCGCCTCGATAACTTCTAGCCCCTTATTAAACATCGTCGCAGAATCAATTGTAATTTTATTCCCCATCGACCAGTTTGGATGCGCTAAAGCTTCTGCAACTGTCACATCCTTTAACTGATCTCGCGTTTTATCACGAAAACTTCCGCCAGAAGCTGTCACAATCAATTTATCAATATTTGCCGGATTTTCTCCCTGTAGACATTGAAAAATTGCAGAGTGCTCACTATCAACGGGAACTAAACGCACGCCTTTTTCTTTCGCTGCACGCATCACCAAATGTCCCGCTGTTACTAGCGTTTCTTTGTTAGCAATCGCAATCTCTTTCCCGGCTTCAATCGCATCTAATGTTGGCTGTAAACCAACACTTCCCATCACCGCATTAATCAATATATCGCCATGACTATATGTCGCAACTTCTTGCAATCCTATCGCGCCATAATATACCTTAATCTCAGGAAATTCCACCTTTAATTTATCATAATCTCGGCGATGTTCTACTGATACAATTTCTGGTTGAAACTCATTAATAACAGCCCTTCCTAGTTTCATATTGCGCCCAAACGAGAGCGCTACAACTTGGAATAATTCTGGATGTTCCCTAACAATCGCAAGTGTCTGGCTTCCAACCGAACCTGTTGCGCCTAATAAATTAATTTTTCTCATCAGTACACCTCTATTTTATAAAATTTGAAGTATATGTAGTAGTGGCAAAAGAAGCGGTAACACAAATAATAAATTGTCAAATCGATCTAGTATTCCGCCATGACCTGGTAATAACTTTCCAGAATCTTTCACACCGTAATAACGTTTAAGAGCCGATTCTACTAAATCTCCAAGTTGACCGAAAATAGATAGCACTATAATTAAGCCAGCAATAACAACTGGATTTCCACCTAACCCCATGTATAAATAGTACCCACCGGCAATCAACACTGCAAAAACAATACCACCAACAAAGCCTTCCACCGTCTTATTCGGACTTACATTTGGTGCCAATTTATGTTTCCCAATCGAGCGACCTACAAAATATGCCATCGTATCTGTCATCCATACAATCAACAGAGCAAAAATAACATACTCCAATCCAGCATTCCGCGTCTCCGCAAGATAGTGAAAACCAAGCCCCGTATAAAACGCTGCTAAAACGCCAATCCCGACTTGATCAAAATGATAACGATTCTTTGAAAATACTGTGTAGGATAACAATAATGCCATGCAGACAAATATGATTTCCATCTGGGTAATGCTATATTCCTCAAGCCAATCGATGAACCACGTCGGTGCCGCAATAATGAGTGTTAAAACGAGCGTGATAATCCCGTTCACCGAAAATAAATGTTGCTTTGTCATCACTAAAATTTCATATAAAGCAATTGCTGCCAACAGCATACTAAGTAGTTCAAATGGCAATTTCCCATAAATTACAAACGGCAGGAACACCGCTAAAGCTACGATTGCTGTAATAATTCTTGTTTTCACAATATATCCTCCCTATAAACCACCGAAGCGTCTCGAACGATTCTGATACTCCACAACCGCCTGCTTAAAATCGTCTTCCCTAAAATCTGGCCAATGCGTCTCCGTAAAATAAAACTCGCTATACGCAAGTTGCCATAACATAAAATTACTGAGTCTAAGCTCGCCGCTTGTTCGAATTAATAAATCTGGATCTGATAAGCCAGCACTCATCAAATGCTTTTCCAGACATTCCTCTGTCAAATCATTTGCAGTAAGTCCTGCATCCAATAACTCGCGCATCGCTGCTTGGGTTGCCGTCACAATCTCAGCTCGTGCTCCATAATTTAACGCAAAGTTCAAAACAAGGCCAGTATTCCCCTTCGTTGCCTCAATTGCTCTCTCTACTGCATCCAATGTGTGTTGTGGCAATTCTTCTTTATAACCCATCACATTGACACGAACATTTTCTTCCATTAGCTCTGGAATAAACGTATCAAAAAATTCACCCGGCAGCTTCATTAGAAAGTCCACTTCATCATTCGGTCGCTTCCAATTCTCCGTAGAAAAAGCGTACAATGTTAGTACATCGACACCAAGCGAATTCGCATAGCGCGTCATCCGCTTAACAACTTGCATTCCTTCGCGGTGCCCAGCAACTCGAGGCAAAAAACGTTTCTTCGCCCATCTTCCATTTCCATCCATAATAATTGCAACATGACTCGGCAAAGGAAGTTCTGCTGAAATTTCACTATTTATCTCATTCTCATCTTGACGAAATATTTTCTTAAACATGTTCTTTCCTCCAATAGAATTACCAAGAGTCGGCACGTCTATACTTATAATAACAAAAATAACAGCAATTATGTACTATAAACTTGCTCAAAATAAATAAGAAATCGATGAGAGAAGCTCTGATATGGTATTTTCAATCACTATTCTTACTAAGAAATAACCGCTTCATGCATATTGATAAGGCTAGTTAAGTGCCCTTGATATGCGTGAAGCGGTTGAAAATCATCGCTTACCAAAACTTAGAAAGCTTCAAAACGTACTGCATGTATAATCATACACTGCAGTTAAGCATCTCCAGATTTTTCATCAAGAGACAAGCATTCAAAATTTGCGAGCCTGCCACAAAAACAAGTGCTGGTTTTTATTATATTCCCTGCTAATTTTTTTATGGCATAGTGGGCTCTTTTCAGCTGTTCAGACTTCCATTATTTCTTCTTCTTTACTCTTCGCAATCTCATCAAGTTTCTTAATGCTTGCGTCAGTCAGTTTTTGCACGTCTTCTGTGAAATTACGTAAATCGTCTTCCGTAATGTCGCCAGCTTTCTCTAATTTCTTCAAATCATCATTCGCATCACGGCGCACGTTACGAATCGCAACTTTTGCATCCTCTGCTTCTTTTTTCACTTCTTTTACTAACTCTTTACGGCGTTCTTCCGTTAGTTGTGGAATCGCGATACGAATAACTTCACCGTCGTTATTTGGCATAATTCCAAGATCACCTTTTAAAATTGCTTTCTCGATATCGCCCAGTGCTGTTTTATCATATGGTGAAATCATCAATAAGCGTGCTTCTGGAACGCTTACGGCTGCTAATTGGTTGATTGGTGTTGGCGCACCGTAATAATCAACCGAAATGCGGTCAAGCAGGGATGCGTTGGCACGGCCTGCGCGGATTGATCCTAGTTGGTGTTGTAATGCCTGCTCTGATTTAGCCATTTTCTCTTTTGCTTGTGCTAATACTTCTTTACTCATCGTTATTTCCTCCCTCTTACTATTGTCCCTATTTTTTCGCCTAAAATAACACGTTTGATATTGTTATCTGTCTCTTCAAACGAGAAGACGATTAATGGAATATCATTATCCATACTTAGTGATGAGGCCGTTGTATCCATGACCTGTAAATCATCTTTAATCACATCTAGATACGATAATTCATCATATTTAACTGCGCTGTCATCCAATTTTGGATCAGCACTATAAACACCATCGACATTGTTTTTCGCCATCAAAATGACCTCAGCCTCGATTTCAGCTGCGCGCAATGCCGCTGTTGTATCCGTTGAGAAATAAGGGTTCCCAGTTCCCGCTGCAAAAATAACAACGCGCCCTTTTTCCAGATGCCGAATCGCTTTACGTCTAATATACGGTTCAGCAATCTGCCGCATATCAATGGAAGTTTGAACACGTGTAGCAACACCAACGTTCTCCAGTGAATCTTGTAAGGATAAAGAGTTCATGACCGTTGCAAGCATGCCCATGTAATCTGCTGCTGCGCGATCCATCCCCATCTCGCTTCCTAGCTTACCGCGCCAGATATTACCGCCACCGACGACAATAGCGACTTCCACGCCAAGTTCTACGACTTCTTTCACTTGTTGCGAGATGGAGTTTACGACGCGAGGGTTAATCCCAAATCCTTCCGTTCCTGCTAAAGCTTCACCACTAAGTTTCAATACTACTCGTTTATATTCTGGGGTATCCATATTGACCTCCATCTACTTTCTATTTGGCTCATTCCTAACACTCGGAATAATTCCATCATATTCTATAATACTAAAAAAACGCCTCAAGCAAAAGCATTTTCATACAAATTTCAAAAATAATCTTTTCATGCTACTAATTATTGTTAACTTATCGTATAATGAAAAACAGAAATAAGGGGGAGAAATTGAATGAACACAATCAAAATTTGGCAAACCTTGAGGACTTCTTTATTTTATACCCGTTTTAACTCATGGTACTACATAAAATTTGTATTTGTTTTACAAGCAATGATTCTTTTACTAGCTTTTCCATTTTTAGCTTTATTTTTCAGCTTTATGACGACATCGCTTGGCTATGATAGCATAACGGATCAGAATATTTTAGAATTTTTGCGAAATCCACTTGGTTTGCTATTTGCAATTATTTTTGGGTTACTGGCTCTGTTTTTTATTTACCTTGAATTATCTGTTTTGATACTTATAACCTATTATCACCAGCAACAAATCCCATTCACCATCCAAATGATTCTTCGCAAAATCATGCAACAATCCAAATATTTGCTATCTTATCAATTCGTCTTTTTTCTATTATATTTCGCATTGATTGTTCCGATTGCGGGAATGGGGCTACATTCTGAATTAACAGACGGAATTTATATTCCAAACTTTATTGTAAACGAACTACTAAAGTCTACTTCTGGCAGTATTTTATACTTTAGTTTTATTGCTATCGTGATTTACATTAATATCCGATTAGTTTTTTCGCTGGAGATTTTTTTTGACAAGAAAATGCACAATTTTTCAAGCGATGAAGCGGAGTTGGTCAATTACTCGCTGGCAAACATGGCGTATTGTAGCCATTTTCATAATTATGTCACTTGTCGCAGCTGGTCTGCTTTTTATCGCTTTTATGATTTTTCTCCTACCGACTATTTTAGCAGAACAGTTGTGGTCACCGGCAGCACCGGTTGTAGCTGGAATATCGCTGACGCTGAGCCAGATATTCTTTATTGTCGCCTTCACGATTACCCCTATTTACGTTGCGCATGCTGTTAATTTTATGTTTTTAACGCGTGAAAATAAAGTCATATCACACAAACAGATGCAAGTCGTGAAAAAGAAGCATCGCAAGTCCTTTTATGTCATTATTACCGCTTCAGTCCTTGCTCTGATAACGGTTAATGGTTTCTATTTGACCGAAATAACATATAGCGATAACACGCAAATCATCGCCCATCGCGGATTGAAAAGCGCCGGCGTTGAGAATTCACTTGAATCGCTTCATGGCGCTGCAAAGATTGGTGTAGACTTTGTTGAAATGGACGTACTTGAAACGAAAGACCATCAGTTTGTTGTGTTTCATGATACCAATCTAAGGAGAATGGCAGGCATAAATCGGAATATACGTGATATGACGTTAGCCGAGTTAGAGAAAGTAACAATTCGACAAGACGGCTTTACATCAACAATTCCATCACTAGAAACCTATATTGAACACGCAAAAAAATGGAATATAAATCTAAATATCGAAATTAAAACACACGGCGGTGAGTCCAAAGATTTCCTTGCTAATTTTGAAGAGATAGTGCAAAAACATGGTGTAGAACGCGATTATATTTACCAGTCGTTGAATCGAAATATTGTAGAAACAATTAAAGAACGTTATCCAACCATGCGTGTTGGTTTTATTGTACCACTTAACTTTGGAAACTTGGTGAATGTCAACGCAGATTTCATTGTTATTGAAGAATTTTCATTTAGCGCTAGCATACAGAGGCAAGCTCGTGAGCGCAATATGGATTTGCTGGTATGGACAATTACAACCCCTGAAGCTGCCCGAAAATACATGCTCGCAGACGTTGATGGGATTATTACAGAAATACCTGAGGAAGCTATGAAGGTGCAAGAGGATTTGAGAAATGATCAAGCAGTTAGCACAAAGTTAGCAGATGCAATTGATTTGTTGACTAGTAATTAGAAAGGAAGCAAGGCGTGGTAGATATATCATGCTTTGCTTTCTTTTCGATTTAAAATATATTAAAGAACCAATTCCGTGCGAGAATAGCGGTCAATTAAATTACTTAAAATAGAAACCGCCGATTGATACTGATTATATGCAAACTTTGATCCGAGTTTGACTTACTGTATACAACAAATTGTGCTTTCAATTTATATGTGAAGAGAAAGAAATGACACCACAAGATTCACATAAAAATAATAGCTGGCTTCTGAAAAACAGAAAAACCGCTATTCTCAACGAATAACGATTTTTCTAAAATCATATAAAGCCACCTAAAATGGTCTTATTTTTTCACTTGATTCATAACTTCTTCAACAAAGTTATCTTCTTTTTTCTCTAAACCTTCGCCGACTTCAAAGCGAACGAATGATTTGATTGTAGCACCTTTTTCTTTAACGAATTGACCTACAGTTACGTCTGGATTTTTAACAAACGGTTGATCTTCTAGGCTAATTTCGCTAAGATATTTTGTTAGGCGACCTTCGACCATTTTCTCAACGATATTGGCTGGTTTGCCTTCGTTAAGTGCTTGTTCTGTAAGGATTTTTCTTTCGTGCGCAATTTCGTCTTGGGAAACATCATTACGTGAAATGTATTTAGGGTTAATTGCAGCAACGTGCATTGCAACATCTTTTGCGACTGCGTCATCAGAAGTTCCTTCAAGAACAACTAATACCCCGATACGTCCACCCATGTGAATGTATTCGCCAAATGCATGATCTGCAACTTTTTCTTTAATTTCAAAACGACGAAGAGAGATTCTTTCACCGATTTTTTGGATTGCTTCGTTGATATAGTCTTGTAAAGTTTGGCCGTTTGGCATTTCTGTTTTCAACGCTTCATCCAAGTTGTCTGGACGAACAATTAGTAATTGGTTAGAAATGTCTTTTACTAACTGAATGAATTGATCGTTTTTAGCAACGAAATCTGTTTCCGCATTAATTTCAAGCACTGCAACGTGTTTATCATTACTAACAACACTTGTCATACCTTCTGTGGCGATACGATCTGATTTTTTTAGCAGCTTTTGCGATACCTTTTTCACGTAGGTAGTCAATTGCTAAATCCATATCTCCATCTACTTCTACTAATGCTTTCTTACAGTCCATCATACCTGCACCAGTTTTTTTCACGTAGTTCTTTTACCATTTGAGCTGTAACGTTAGCCATTTACAATTCCTCCTAATATAAAAATCTTTGAAAAAAGGTGATAAGAGATTGCCACTTATCACCTTGTTGGTTTTAGATCAGTTCTTATGCTTCTGTAGTTGGTTCTTCAGCTACTGGAGCTGGAGCCGCTGCAACTGCTTCTTCAACAACTGGCGCTTTTACTTCTTCTACAGGAACTTCTTGCTCTTCACCTTGGTTTACTTCGATGATAGCATCAGCCATTCTAGCAGTTAAAAGTTTAACCGCACGGATAGCATCGTCATTTGCAGGAATTACGTAATCAATTTCATCTGGATCACAGTTTGTATCAACAATACCGATAATCGGAATATTTAATTTACGAGCTTCTGCAACAGCAATACGTTCTTTACGAGGGTCAACGATGAACAAAGCATCAGGAAGACCTTTCATATCTTTAATACCGCCTAGGAATCTTTCAAGTTTTTCTTGCTCTTTTTTAAGAAGAACAACTTCTTTTTTAGGAAGGACTTCAAAAGTACCGTCTTCTTCCATTTTTTCGATTTTCTTAAGATGTTTAATACGTTTTTGGATTGTTTCAAAGTTTGTCAATGTTCCACCTAACCAACGATGGTTAACAAAATATTGACCTGAACGAATCGCTTCATCACGAACGGAATCTTGCGCTTGTTTTTTAGTTCCTACAAAAAGGATTGTTCCACCGTCAGCAGATACTTCTTTCATAAAATTGAAAGCTTCGTCTACTTTCTTAACAGTTTTTTGCAAATCGATAATGTAGATACCGTTTCTTTCTGTGAAGATGTATTTCTTCATTTTTGGGTTCCAGCGACGTGTTTGGTGGCCGAAATGTACCCCAGCTTCTAGCAATTGTTTCATTGAAATAACAGGCATGTTATTCCCTCCTATGGTTTTATTTTTGCGGATTTCTCCGCCCTCCACATGAATCAACCAACCAAAGACTTGAAATCAAGCACCCTTTGGACTGTCCTCATGTGTGTGTGATGTTTTAACACCGTTTACTATAATAGCACACAATACCGCCTATGACAAGTGTTTTGCTCTGTTTTTGAGATTATGGTTTATTCATGCGTGTGGCCTGAAAATGGCGTGTAAACATTATTATATTGAAGATGCATCATCATACCATTGGTGGCATGATCCAAGTTATGACAATGATCCATCCAAATACCAGGATTATCTGCTTTAAAAGCCACTTCGTACGTTTCTCCTGGTTTCACATTTAGCGTATCTGTCCACCAGGGGCTACCTGTTGTTGCCGCACCATTTCGCGTCAATACCAACATTTTATGCCCGTGTAAATGCATTGGATGGTGACTGTAACTACGATTTACAAAAGTTGTCTTCACTAAATCTCCCTCATTTACCATTAACATCGGTGTGTTTGGATATAACTCCCCGTTAATCGTCCACAAATGATGCACCATTCCATCAAAAAAAGCCAATTTGCTATCAAAAACCATCGTAAATAATCGGTCAAAGCCATCTGATGCATCCAGTGTTGTCGCTTTTTTCTCTCCGTATTTCTCCGGCTTGAAAACATTGTCTGGAATTTCTGTCGATGCTTTTGTGTTCTCCCCCGTAGACTGAAACACCCAACCACCAGTCGCATCTTTTGCATCAAATAAACAGACAGCATGATTTGGCATTGTGAACGTAATATCCATCCGACCACCAGCTGGAATTTGTAGATAGGTTTCTTTTAAATCTGTAGGCTTGTGAATCAAGTTCCCATCTATCGCTGCAATTTGAAATGTTGTACCGTTCAAAATTAGTTTTTGTGGCTTATTATGCGCATTTCCAAGACGTATTCGTACATTTGTACCCGGCTTGATATTTTTAGGCACCTTTCCATTCGCCGGAAGTAAGGCGCCAGATGAATCCACATATTTCGGTGCAACAAATCCTACAATTTCAAGCTCTTCTTTCACTTGCTTTTTCGGTTCTACAATAAATGAGCCAAATAAACCATGCCCTACTTGCTCCGATGATTGATTGTGTGAATGATACCAAAATGTTCCTGCAGTATCCGCCGTAAAGCGATACGTATAACTTTCGCCTACTGCTACTACTTTTTGTGAAATATCCGGCACACCATCCTCAGCATTGGGAACGTCATATCCGTGCCAATGAATTGTTATACCATCCTCGATATTTTTATTAGTCAGTGTTACTTCCACCACGTCTCCTTGCGTTACCCGAATCGCTGGCCCTGTCAGCTGACCATTAAAAAGCCACAGTTCCTTCTCTGAGCCATCAGGAACGCTCATGTTTTTTTTTTGCGGCAGTAAAATCGTATTGTTTCGTAACAGCCGTCGCATCAGGTCCCGTCAAAGTCGTTACATCAACAGACGGCTTTACACTAGTCACTTTTCCACCACCCCAATTCCCCTGCATCGCGTGTCCCTCATCCTGCATGGCCTTCGCATTCCACAACAATGAAATGAAAATAAAGCCCAAAATCATAAGCACACTCCCTATAACAATCCAGTGCCTATAAAAACGTCTGCCAAACCATTTATCCCAAGCATACAGTAGAATGAAAACGAGAATAGGTAGTCCAAAACATTCAAAATATGTCCATCCATCCGGGAAAGCAGGTATTTGGAATGTAATCATATAAACAGCAAACCATGACACAAAAACCGCATATCGTTTTACCAGTTGTCCCCATACACTCCGATCCCTAACAGTCACCAATAAAATAAACGGCGAAACCACCATCGGCGCTAACATTCCAAAAATCTGTCGTATAAATTCCCACCCGATGCTCCAAGTAGCTACCAACGCTAATCCAAGCCACGCGAGCAGAAAGAAAATATTCAGTAACGTGAGCCACCGCCTGCCTCTAAAAAAGAAAAAACTGACCATAATACTGCCATGCCAATCAGTAACAATACAGAGCTTCCAAAAAACATCATATACATAGCTATGTAATCCCCTTCTTCTATTATAGTGTTACTCCAAAATAAGTATACTATAAAATGCACAATCTTTCTTAGTAAACTCTAACTGAATTTTGATGAGTCGCTAAGAGCCAGGCTAAGGGAATCACCCCTTCTTAATTAAACTATATCCAATTTACTGCTACCCCCTTTTTAGTCATGTCTTTTTTACTATTTTAAAAATCAAGTGAATATATTCACAATAAATACTAGACAAAGAGTTTGTGAAGTGTTACACTTACTTTGTAAATAAGAAATCCAAGAAGATAACGGCGAGTCGACCGCCGCAATTTTTTTGAAATAACAGGGACGAAAAATGTCGCTAGAGGTCGTTTTTTGTCCCGATACTAATTGGAGGGTTCACAAATGGCAATGAAAGAAAAAGCTGTTAATGAAGAATTAGAGGTTCAAAAAGTAATTAATACACTTGCAAGCAATGGACAAAGCGCACTTAAAGCTTTTGCCGATTTTGACCAAGAAAAAATAGATTATATCGTCCATGCGATGGCGCTAGCTGGTCTTGATCAACATATGTCTCTTGCTAAAATGGCGATTGAAGAAACTGGTCGCGGAATCTACGAAGATAAATGTATTAAAAACATTTTCGCAACAGAATATATTTGGAATAGTATTAAAAATGATAAAACAGTTGGCATTATTAATGAAGACAAACAAACTGGTGTCGTTGAAATCGCTGAACCAGTTGGTGTCATTGCTGGTGTAACTCCTGTTACGAATCCAACATCTACTACACTTTTCAAAGCTATCATTGCAATCAAAACGCGCAACCCAATCATTTTCGCATTCCACCCAAGCGCTCAAAGATGTTCTTCTGAAGCCGCTCGTGTAGTGTACGAAGCAGCCGTTGCAGCAGGTGCTCCAAAACATTGCATCCAGTGGGTTGAAAAGCCTTCACTAGAGGCTACAAAACAATTGATGAACCATAAAGATGTGGCGCTCGTTCTTGCTACTGGTGGTGCTGCCATGGTTAAATCCGCGTATTCTACTGGTAAACCAGCACTTGGCGTTGGTCCTGGTAATGTTCCAGCTTATATCGACAAAACAGCGAAAATCAAACGTGCAGTCAACGATTTGATTTTATCTAAAACTTTTGACCATGGTATGATTTGTGCATCTGAACAAGCCGTAATCGTTGACAAAGAAGTCGCAAAAGCTGTAAAAGACGAAATGGAAGCGAACAAATGTTACTTCGTCAAAGGTGCTGAATTCAAAAAACTTGAAAGCTATGTTATCAATCCTGAGACACATGCGTTAAATCCAAACGTTGTAGGAAAATCTCCTGCTTGGATTGCGAACGAAGCTGGATTTAAAGTTCCAGAAGATACTAAAATGCTCGTAGCTGAGATTAAAGGTGTGGGCGATGCTTACCCACTGTCTCACGAAAAATTAAGCCCTGTTCTTGCTTTTATTGAAGCAAAAGACCAAGCAGAAGCTTTCAATCGTTGTGAAGAAATGCTTGTATACGGCGGTTTAGGTCACTCCGCAGTTATCCACTCTACAGATCGTGATGCGCAACTAGCATTCGGGTTACGAATGAAAGCTTGCCGTATCATTGTGAACGCACCATCTGCTCAAGGTGGAATCGGCGACCTTTACAACGGCTTCATCCCTTCCCTAACACTAGGTTGTGGATCTTATGGTAAAAACTCTGTATCACAAAACGTTAGCGCAACGAATCTTTTAAATGTGAAACGTGTCGCAGAACGGAGAAATAACATGCAATGGTTCAAACTTCCACCAAAAGTATTCTTTGAAAAATATTCGACTCAATATTTACAAAAAATGCCGAATATCGAACGCGTATTTATTGTAACAGACCCAGGAATGGTTCAATTCAAATATGTTGATGTTGTTATCGAACATTTGAAAAAACGTGGGAATGATGTTTCATATCAAGTTTTTGCAGATGTAGAGCCAGATCCGTCTGACGTAACCGTCTATAAAGGTGCTGAATTAATGAAAGACTTTAAACCAGATTGCATTATCGCGCTTGGTGGTGGTTCCGCAATGGATGCCGCTAAAGGTATGTGGTTATTTTATGAACACCCAGAGGCTTCATTTTTCGGTTTGAAACAAAAATTCTTGGATATCCGCAAACGTACATTTAAATATCCTAAACTAGGTGAAAAAGCACAATTTGTTGCCATCCCTACTACATCTGGTACAGGTTCTGAGGTTACTCCATTTGCAGTCATTACAGATAAAGAAAACAATATTAAATATCCATTAGCAGATTATGAATTGACACCAGACGTAGCAATTGTTGATGCTCAATATGTTATGACAGTCCCAGCTCACATCACAGCTGACACAGGTATGGACGTATTAACACATGCTATCGAGTCTTACGTATCGGTAATGGCAAGCGACTATACACGCGGCTTGTCTATGCGTGCTATCGAAATGGTCTTCGAATCATTACGTGCTTCTGTTCTTGATGCAGACGAAGATGCTCGTGAAAAAAATGCATAATGCTTCTGCAATGGCAGGTATGGCTTTTGCTAATGCTTTCCTAGGAATTAACCATAGTTTAGCACATAAAATTGGACCTGAATTCCATATCCCACATGGTCGTGCTAACGCTATACTTATGCCACATGTTATTCGGTATAATGCAACAAAGCCTAGAAAACATGCATTGTTCCCAAGATACGAATCATATCGTGCTGACCAAGATTACGCACAAATTGCTCGTGTCCTAGGATTGCCAGCTTCTACAACCGAAGAAGGCGTGATATCACTTGTTAATGCGATTATCAGCTTGGGCAAAGATTGTGGTATTGAAATGAGTCTGAAAGGTCAAAACGTTGATAAGAAATCATTTGATATGGTAGTTGATACACTAGCAGACCGCGCCTTCATGGATCAATGTACGACAGCGAATCCAGTTCAACCGCTTGTTTCCGAGTTGAAAGACATCTATCTGAACGCCTATAAAGGGGTTTAAGTTATAAATAGTTGCAAAGAACAGCCCTGCCCTCGGGGTTGGTTCTTTTTCTTTTCAAAATTAGTTTACATAATAATATTATTGTTAATATCTATTTACGAAAGCCATTCATTGCGAAAATGAACCATTTAAACTATAATGTTAACTTATCACATAGTAGAGGATGCGATAGACATGGAAGAAAACGTTTTTGAAGCAATCGCCAAGAAATATGATAGTACAGAGCGAATCGAGCTCGCCAATATCATTTCTCATAAAGTCAGAGAAGAGTTAGTCCAAGCGAAAGACAAGACCTTGATCGACTATGGAAGCGGTACAGGCCTGATTGGTTTGCAAATTGCAAGTTCTGTTAAAACTGCTCTATTTGTAGACTCCTCCAAAAATATGGTCGAAATAATAAACAATAAAATAGCGGCAAATAAGTTACAAAATACCCTAACATTCGTTGCTGATTTCACCAAGGAAACGCTCGATATAAAAGCAGATATAATACTTGTATCTCTCGTTCTTTTACACATTCCTGATACCAAAAATATTTTAGAAAAATTTTATGAAACGCTCCATACAGACGGTAAACTGATTATCATTGATTTCGATAAAAACCCTAACGTCTATCATCCAAAAGTTCACAGCGGTTTTGCTACAGATGAATTAGAGGAGTTACTAACCAGCGTAGGATTTAAATCAACTTCTATCCAACCATTTCACCATGGCGAGAAAATATTTATGAAACAGGATGCAACGCTTTTTATCGCTGTTAGTAAGAAATAAAATTTGTATATTAGTAGATTTCTACATTTATTTACACTATACTAGCTCTATCACCTTGCGTGAAAAACGTTTTAGGAGGAAATAATATGCCCAATACGATACCTTATCTACAGTTCAACGGGAATGCAAGAGAAGCATTAGATTTTTATGGTGAAGCTTTCGGAGCTACTCCCAAAATGGTGCAAACATATAGCGAAATGGGAGATTCTCGCGGCGACGAAGCATTGGCTAACCGCCTTGTGCATGCACGCTTAGAAAAAGATGGTGTCGAGTTGCTTTACTTCTCTGATTCTTATGTTGATGAAGCTTTAGTAGCAGGTAACATACTTTCTGTTGCCTATTTATTTGATGATGAAACTTCACTAAGGAACACCTATGAGCTATTGAAAAATGGTGGACAGGTTTCTATCGAACTTCAAGAAATGCCATGGGGTGGTCTTTACGCAAAGGTAACTGATAAGCTTGGCATTGAATGGCAACTTAACTGGCAAAAAAATTAATTTGAACCAACATAAAACCACTGAATGACAAATTCTCTATTTTATATAGAAAATTGCCATTCAGTGGTTTTTCCTTCTAGTCCATGCCCTACCTTAATCAAAAAATGATTTCTTGAAAATCACTTTAAATGTTGTCATAGACTCATTTGAAACTAAAACCTCGCCACCAAGTTTCTTTATAATTTCTTTACTCAAAAATAACCCCATTCCAGTCGACTTCCCAAACTCTCTCGTCCTACCAGTATAGCCCCGTTCAAAAATTCTCGGTAAATCGCTACTCGAAATTGGGTTCCCAGTATTTTTAATTTCAACCCCAGCAACCGTTTCAGTTTCAAAGGTCGTAATAAAGATACATTTACCCTCCCCAGCATATTTCAACGCATTTGATATAATTTGCTCTATCACGAAAGAGGCCCAAAGTTTATCCGTTAAAATGGTTCCCATATCTGCAAATTTCAAATCCACTACTAATTTCTGACTTATAAATAAATTAGCATACTGTTTCAAAAGCTTTTCAATCAGCATCCTCAGCTCTACTTTTTCCAAATGAAGATCCTCATAAAAGCTTGTATATTTCGTATAAAAAAGCATTTGATTAATTTTACTCTCTATTTGCACTACCTGCTGTTTTTGCTTGCTGTCAACTGAAAGAGCTAGGACAGTCAAAGGAGTCTTAATATCATGAACCCAACTCGTCATAAAATCTATAAATTGCTGATTATTAAGCTCTTGACTCAATATTTTTTCTCGATACATTATTTGTTCGTCCTCGAGTCGGCCCTTAAATCGTTCTGCTTGCATGCTTACTGGTACATCACCTTTTTCGCGAAAAAAGCGGTACACTAAATATGCACCAAAGAGTATCATTGGAAGAACCATGGCATATAAAAAATCTAGACTGAATGCTGTTCCTAACAAAAGCCAAATTACGCCTATTTCTATTGTGATGCACAACATAAAAACAGTGATGAGTCCAAGCTGTTTCCGCATGAAATTCATAACCTATAACCCATGCCACGCACTGATTCAATATATAGCTCCCCTGTTAAATCTCCTAGTTTTTTTTCGTAGACGACTCACGTTTTGCGTCAGTGTATTTTCACTAATAAATGCAGCATTTTCCCACAAAACTTCCATAAGTTGGTCACGCGAATGAATTTTTTCTGGTGCCTGCATGAAAGTTCTTAAAAGTAATCCCTCGTTCTTAGTCAGGGCTTCCATCTTTTCATTGCATGTGACGGCCCAATTATCTATGTCTAGAGTAACATTTTTGTATACAAGATTAGTTTGTCCATTATAGTCGTAACTTCTTCTTAGTAAAGCTTGGACATTCGACACTAGAACATCAAGGTTAAATGGCTTCTCTATAAATAAGTCCCCGCCCACTGTAACGCTCGTAATCTTACTCATTGGCTCATTTTGCGAACTCAGAAACAAAATTGGTATCTTCGAAAATTTCCTAATCTCTTGAGCCCAGTAAAATCCATCGTATGCCGGCAATTTAATATCTAAAATGATTAAATCAGGTATATTCTCCTTCACTTGGCTCGCAATTGCTGTATAGTCATCATATGTAATTGCTTCATATTGCCATGTTTCAAGCTTCTCTGCTATTTTTTCAGCAATTGCTGTTTCGTCTTCCACAATGCCTACCTTAAATTTCTTCATTATTTCAAATCCTTCAATTCTTTTTTTTCATTATACCATGGGAGGTGACAAATTTGTCATATAAAAGTCATCTCTTTTGGTTTCTTCATTGGATTGGAAGAGCTATGATTAATCTATAAATAACTAATAAAGGAGCTAAACAATGATTACAGTACAGAATTTACAAAAATCCTACAATAGTCAACTTATTTTACGCAATTTGTCCTTTCAAGTTAAAACAGGGGAATTCATTGCTATTATGGGTCCAAGTGGTTCAGGTAAAACCACCTTACTTAATACGATGTCTACATTGGATACGTTTAATGCAGGGAAAGTCTTAATTGATGGATCCGATATTACCGTCATGAAGCAAGCAGAACGCCGACTTTTACGGCGGGACAAAATTGCTTTTATTTTCCAACATTATAATCTACTGGATACATTTACAGTAAAAGAAAATATTTACCTTCCCTTCACATTAGCTGGTAAAGTAACACCTGAGTTAGATGAGCGTTTCCAAAAACTGGCGGAGAAATTAAAAATTGCACCATTAATCGATAAATTTCCCGCTGAGCTTTCCGGCGGTGAAAAACAACGCATAGCAGCTACACGAGCTTTCTTGGGAAACCCAAAAGTTCTTTTCGCAGATGAACCTACTGGCGCACTTGACACAAGAAGTGCCACTGCAATGTTGGAAATTCTTGCGGAGCTCAACCAGGTAATGGGAACCACCTTACTGATGGTGACACATGACGGGCGCGCAGCAAGCTTTGCTAATCGGGTCATCTTTATGGTAGATGGCGTCATTGTCAATGAGTTCTATCGCGGTGATAAACAACAAAGTGATTTTTTTGATGAAATTGCAGAAGTGTCACATCGTTTAGGTGCGATAGAAAGCGCAGGTATCTCATGAACTTGTTGAAGCTAGCTTGGAAAAGTATCTTGAGAAAACCTATAAACCACTCTATCTATGCGATTTCCCTGCTAATAACCGCATTTATTAGCAACACATACTGGTCAATTCAGACAAATAAATCAGTAAATGAGGTAATCCAAAGCAAGGAATCGTTCGCAGCAGCTCTAACAATTGGTGGAATTATCGTCTTCATTTTCTTAATTATACTAGTCCTCTACACCAATCGCTTTTATATTACTGTGCGTCAAAATGAACTAGGAACGTACCTTCTATTCGGAGAAAGCAATTTTTCACTGCTTAAATTGCTTTTTACAGAACAATTACTCTTTGTTTTCACTGCCGGAGTGGTCGGAAATTTATTGGGAACACTTTTTTCCAAACTTTTCGGAACTATCCTTGTCCGGATGATGGGGTACGAGAATCAAGTAGCCATTAACGTATCATGGGAGCCAGTTTTAGTCAGTTTCGCATTGCTTATTATCGCTGCTGTTTTCGTTACGCTATTTAACATTCGTCGCTTCTCTAAAATATCGTTAGTCTCTCTTTTCACCGGTAACTCTGACGTACCAAAAATACGAAAAGGCAATGCTTTTTTAGCATTTTTAGGTATATTTTTAATTATTGGCTCTCTCCTATACTCAACTCAGACATCTTTGGATTCCACCATCCTGATTTTATTTGTTTCATTTACACTTGGTGTTATTCTCTTCATAAACCAGACTCTGACATGGTATATCAACTACAAAACAAGGCATAGGAGGTATTTTATCAAAACAGATATGATTTCGACTGCTTCTTTACGTAGTAAGTTACCTAGAAACACGTTCCAACTGACAATGATTACGCTTTTATCTAGCGTGACATTATTTTTTGTAACCTTTTCTTTGCTTAACTTGGAAACGCAAAAAGTAGTTCCTCGGACTCATTTGCCAGATGATTTCCTGTATAGTTATGTAGATCAGGTAACTGAAAACAAAATACATCAAACTTTTAAAGGGGAGATAAAGAGCCATAAGCAGTTTGAAGCAATCGCAATAACAGCTAAATCTCCAATTAAATCAGCCTTCACTAATTCCTTGCAATTCGGAAATGACGGTTATATTATGAGTTTATCTGCATACAACAAATTGCGTCAGTTTCGTGGCGAGAAAAAATTAGCTACTTCGCTTCAAGATAATGAAGCTCTGTCATTCTCTAGAGGTTCTGACACAGTAGATTTAGATGTCCAGTTTCAGTTTCAAATTGGTACAACACCAAAAACATTGCACGTTATTAAGCGATTAGATGCGACTATGATTGGTTGGCGAAGTGACATCGTACAAATTGATGGAGAGAAACCTCCCACATTTGTTGTAAGTGATGTTTATTATTCGAATGCAAAGTCTTATGGTAACATTCAGAAATTCTCAACCTTTCTATTAAAAGAACCGACAAAACAAATTGGCACATGTAAAAACTGCTGTTTCACACTTACCAGAGAACACATATTACTCGGCATATGTTATTCCATATACTATTAATGTAGAAAGCGGGGCCCTGCTTCTTTTCGTATCCACATTCTTTGCTATTATTTCATTTATGGCTTTGGGAGCAACAATTTACTTCAAGCAACTACAAGAAGCATACGCTGATAAGCCGCGTTTTAAACTATTGAAAGAACTAGGAGCAGATGAAAAAATACTCCATAAAAACATTCGAAAACAACTAGCTATTCTTTTTATAGCACCTAGTCTATTAGGTACAGCAGAAGCTTTTGCACTAACTGTTCCGATAATAAATGAAGTTGATTCTATCAATGCATTTAGCTTCGTTTCTAGTCTAATCGGTGTCTTCCTACTCATCTATCTTTTATTTTACCTTAGTAGTGTTGCAATATACAGACGTATTACATCTTGATGAAATAGAAAAGTTTGGAGTATTGTTGGGGCTGTTCGAAATGAAATGAGTTACAGCCCCAATATACATGAGAGTAAAACGAACATGTAATCCTTCCCAGGCTGTTCGAAATGAAATGAGCTACAGCCCCAATATACATGAGAGTAAAACGAACATGTAATCCTTCTCAGTGCTTCAAAACCCATGGTTAGCAAACCAATATCACCATCAGCTCATGAACAGGGGAATTTTGGATACAGATACGTTACGGTTTTACTACAAAAGAATAGCCTCACTTAACTAAACATCCTTAGCCACCACACAGTCGAATATACTTAACTCTTTGATCCCATCCCCAAATACGGGCGTTTTCTATCTATTTATGTAAGCAAGATTAACGTTTTATCCAAAAACAGGGTTCGTAATCTCTTGCTTATTTTTATGTTAAATGAGTTGGACTTTCCCTCCCAAGTTTATCTATTTTCTGTATGGTACGGGCAAGTAACCACATGATCGTCAATCATCCCAATTGCTTGCAAATAGGAATAAATAATGACAGGCCCGACGAAAATAAATCCACGCTTCTTCAAATCTTTACTAATCTGTTCTGATAATGCATTTTTAGTCGGCATTTGTGACATATCTGTCCAATGATTAATAATCGGTTTGCCGTCTGCATATCCCCAAATATAATTGGCAAAAGAGCCAAATTCTTCCTGCACTTTCAAAAAAGCAATGGCATTCTTACGTACTCCTCCAATTTTAAGCTTGTTCTTAACGATTGCAGCTGTTTCACGTATATGTTCCAACTCTTTATCTGTCATCATTGCACATTTATCAGGATCAAATTTATGAAATGCATCTTTATAAGCTGCTCGTTTATTCAAAATAAGACGCCACGAAAGACCAGCCTGTGCGCCTTCCAAATTAAGCATTTCAAACAAGTAATGCTCATCACGACTTGGCACACCCCATTCATTATCATGATAGGCCTGCTCTACAGCATCGTTCATTGCCCATCCACATCTTTCTAGTTGCATCCTAATCCCTCTCCCTATCGCTTATTTAAACAACGCACGGACTTGCATTACTTCTTCATGCGTCAAGGTGACCTGTAATGTCTTCATATTAGCTCGAACTTGTTCAGGACTTTTAGCTCCTGGAATTACAACGTCCACTCCATTGATAGTAATCGTTGTTGCCAAGACAATATTCGCGATAGAAGTACTATGCTGATTTGCCAAATTTTGAAGGCTATCAACTTTCGCAGTGATGTCAATATATGTCTGTCCTTGGAAATGCGGTCGCTCTTTTCGAAAATCTTGTGGCGGATTGCTTGCGGCGAACTTCCCCGTCAATAAACCACTGGCAAGCGGCGTGTATGGTATAAAAGATATTCCTTGTTCTACACAATAAGGGATCATATCTTCTTCTAATCCAGGATAAACAAGTGAATATTTATCCTGTACAACGTCCACATAGCCATCTTTATTAGCTAATTTTAAAGCATCCATACTAAAATTAGACAAACCTATCGCGCGAATTTTCCCTGCTTCTTTCAAACGCTGTAAAGCACCTACCGCCTCATCTGGTGGCGTAACGCCATCTGGAAAATGGATATAAAACAAGTCAATATAATCCGTTTCGAGGCGCTTCAACGCTTTATCTACTGATTCGGTTAAAAAAGTTGGTGCATTATCTAATGTAACGTTACTACCAGTCACAACATGAGCGGCTTTCGTTGCCAGAACAACATCAGAACGACGACCAGTCTCTGCCAAAACTTCGCCAATAAGCTCTTCTGAACGCCCTAAACCATACATAAACGCACTATCAAAGAAATCGACGCCTTCCGCTAACGCCACGCGTAACGTTTCACGACTCACATCTTCATCAATATTTTGAAACAAATTATGCGCACCAATCGTATTAGCACCAAATCCAATGGGCGCGACCTGAAGCCCTGTTTTCCCTATCTCTACATGCTTTTCCATCTTATTGATAACCTCCTGATTCTCCATACACTTCATGATAACATAAAAAACATCGAACGCACGTTCTGGTTCGATGTTTTTTCCATTTAATTTATTTCTTGAGTTTCCCACGTAAAACCATTGGTAAAATGCCACCATGACGATAATAATCAATCTCGACATCCGAGTCAAAGCGAACGAGTACCTCAAATGTTTTGTGCGATCCGTCCTCAGCAACCGCTGTCACTGTTACGTAATCTAGTGGGGAAACTGTCTCATCAATCGCCACACTAATTGTTTCTCGACCAGTCAGACCAAGTGAATCTGCACTTTCACCAGCTTTAAATTGCAACGGTAATACACCCATCATCGCGAGGTTGGAGCGATGAATCCGCTCATAGCTTTTGGCAATAACTGTTTTAATGCCGAGTAGATTGGTTCCTTTTGCAGCCCAGTCACGAGAAGAACCCATACCGTAATCATCACCTGTTAAAACAACGAGCCCCGTTCCTGACTCTTGATATTTCATCGATGCATCGTAAATTGGCATCACTTCCTCTGTTGGCCAGTAAGTTGTATATCCGCCTTCTGTTCCTGGCGCAACTTGATTTCTAATCCGAATGTTAGCAAACGTTCCACGCATCATCACATCATGATGACCACGACGTGAACCGTACGAATTAAAATCGCGAATAGCTACACCGTGAGCTTGTAAATACTTCCCAGCCGGCGTATCTTTTCCAATTGCCCCAGCAGGAGAAATATGGTCCGTTGTGACAGAATCCCCGAATTTGCCGATTACCCGAAGACCATGAAGCGCCTCAACTGTGCCTGCTTCTGGTGATAAATTCTCAAAAAATGGAGGGTTGGCAATATATGTCGAATCAGCATCCCAATCATAAAGTGCCTGTTCCGATGTCGCAATAGCGTTCCACTCCTCATTTTGGCTGAAGACATGGGCATATTCTTCGCGGAACAATTCTGGCGTCACCGTTCTTTCCACGAGTGCCTTCACCTCTTCTTGCGCCGGCCAAATATCGCTTAAGAATACATTTTGGCCATGTTCCCCTTTTCCAATTGGTTCATGCAACATATCGATATTCGTCGTCCCAGCGAGCGCATAAGCAACGACAAGTGGCGGCGAAGCCAAGAAGTTTGCTTTAACTAACGCGTGAATTCGACCTTCAAAATTACGATTCCCACTAAGCACAGCAGAAACAAGCAAGTCATTGTCTACAATCGCCTCTTCAATCTCATCTTTTAGTGGTCCTGAGTTACCGATACACGTCGTACAACCATAACCGACAAGGTCAAATCCCAACTTCTCAAGATATGGCAAAAGTCCTGCATCTTCCAAATACCCCGTCACGACTTTTGAACCCGGTGCAAGTGATGTTTTCACAAATTTTGGCACTTCAAGACCTAGCTCTACCGCTTTTTTTGCGAGAAGGCCAGCGCTCAGCATCACGTAAGGATTCGACGTATTCGTACAACTCGTGATCGCTGCAATTGCAACAGAGCCAGTTTTCATTGTCGATTGATCACCATTTCCAAATGTCACTTTTGCTTCTTTATGCAAGTCTTTTTTCGATAATCCAAAACCTTGATTACCATTTGGTGCGCTAATCGATGCTTGGAAGCTTTCTTTCATTTTTGATAGTGGAATCAAATCTTGTGGACGCTTCGGACCTGCCAAGTTAGGCTCAATCAAGCTTAAATCTAGTTCTACAACTGACGTATAGTCTGGCTCCACGTTTTCTGGCGTGAAAAATAACTCATTATTTTGCAAATATTTCTTCACAAGTGCAACCTGCTTCTCCTCACGTCCAGTTAATCGCAAGTACGTCAATGACTCCTCATCCACTGGGAAAAAGCCACATGTTGCGCCATATTCTGGTGCCATATTCGCAATTGTTGCGCGATCGGCAAGTGGTAATGTCGCAACGCCTTGACCAAAGAACTCGACAAATTTACCTACCACTTTCTTTTCGCGAAGTACTTGCGTTACTTTTAAAGCTAAATCGGTTGCTGTTGCACCATTTGGTAAAGCATTGATTAATTTAACACCGATAACTTCTGGGATTGGAAAGTAGGAAGGCTGACCGAGCATTCCTGCCTCTGCTTCAATTCCACCAACACCCCAGCCAAGTACACCGATTCCATTAATCATCGTTGTATGCGAGTCTGTTCCGACTAAGCTGTCTGGAAACGCTGTATACTCATTTTCAGCGACTTGATTTGCGATTACAACGCTTGCCAAATACTCCAAATTCACCTGATGAACAATCCCTGTTGCAGGAGGTACCGCACGATAATTATCGAACGATTTCTGCGCCCAGTTTAAAAATTGGTAACGCTCCATATTACGCTCAAACTCAAGCTTCATGTTGACTTCTAGCGCTTCTGGATTCGCATAACTATCAACTTGTACTGAGTGATCGACAACAAGATCAACGGGTATTTCTGGATTAATGTCTTCTGGGTTCCCGCCTAAATCTGCCATCGCTTTGCGTAGAGAAGCCAAGTCCACAACTGCTGGCACTCCTGTGAAATCTTGCAAAATAACACGTGCCGGTTTGAAAGGAACTTCCCCATCATTTTTCTTCGTTGCATCCCAATGTGCTAAATCTTCAATATGCTTATCCGTGATGATGCGTCCATCCGCTTGACGCAATACTGATTCAAGTAGTACACGGATTGAGTAAGGCAGTTTTTTTTATAGATGTTTGACCATCCGCCTCAAGCGTTTTTAATTGATAATAATGATACGTGTCGTCGCCAATTTGAAACGACTGCTTTGCTTTTTCATTCCAATTTTTCATCATTTTTCCTCCCACTTGTGTTCCCTTTCACTCTCGTTGCATTCTTTCACCCCTCTATTGTACGAAAAAAAGCGTGATAAGTAAACTAAGTTAAATCGATGTTTTTCGATAAGTAAAAATTATTGATGGTTTCACGAAAAAAGCCGAACATTTTCGTCCGACTCAGAATCTAGAAAAACTGCCTTATATTTTTTTCGAAAAAATCTCGGCGTGTTGATAACTGCTTATTTTGAAGCTAGATCTTTCTGCCACGCCTTTTTAAACTGGTCACGATAGAACAAAATATCCTTTACATAAATATCACTATGATTATATTTGAAAATCGCCTGTTTTTCCTTGCCATCTTTGGCGCCATTATCCGCTAAGAAATTCGCTGTCGAGAAAACCGCATCCTCCAAATCCCATGGATCCGCCTTGCCATCATGATTTGCGTCCACACCATAACCGCCGTATACTTTAATCACACTCGGATCAACGAGATCACCGTCCGTAAAATTTCCAACACCGCCCGTAGCTGGACAACCATCCGCTCCCCATCCTACAAACGTACACGGCATAAATTGCATCGGACCAATCGCACCTACATTTGAAATCATTGGTTCCACCGTCGAAAATTTGGTTTCCACGCGATGCACAGCGGCAAGTAAAAACCAGTCAATTCCGTATTCCTTTCCAGCTGCTTGATAAATCGAAACAAATTGTTCCGGAATGTCTTGCGTGTAAGGTTTGGGCTTTTCGCCTGCACGGAATTGCATCAAAACGACGAGCGCCAAGCCTAACACGAACAAAGTTAAAATCGCCAAAAACATGCTGCGTCTCTGTCTGTTTTTACGTAACTGCGCCTTTGTCGGCTTTTTCTTGACCAATTTATCTTGCCAAAATCAAAATTTGACCGCTATGAAGAGCACGAACAAATTCATCAATCTGAGCATCATCTAAGTCAAAATCATTCAGCAAACGTTTCACCGATTTATCGCTTGTATTCGAAAACCATTTCGCAAAAGGACCAGCTGCATAAAGAGCACCATATTTCGGATTATATACTTGCGGGATCATCAAACCGCCACTGAGAGACTGCAAAACCCCAGAAATAACACCAAATGCCTCTTTATTCACAGGATGCTCTTCTTCTACATTGGTAGTTTCAATAATTTCTTTTACTTCATCTTCTTGGTCAGACTTAGCTAAGACAGAGATTTTCTCTTTTTTATAGCCTCTAACTTCAAGTTCTGTAATTTTATCTACCGCTTCTTTTTCATTTCCTGCAATAAAAACTTCCCAATTATCCATAAAACTCGCGTCCCTTCTACCTAGTAATCAACTCACTGTTAAAATCTCTTTTATCTCTTCTGTTGTTAAACGATGTAGCATCTGCTCTCCAGGCTGGATTAATGCATCCATCAACGCCTGTTTTTTCTTCTGTAGATTGTAGATTTTCTCCTCAATTGTGCCTTTTGTAATCATCCTAATGACCTGCACGACATTCTTTTGTCCAATTCGATGTGCTCGACTCGCCGCCTGTTCTTCACTGCGGGATTCCACCATAAATCATACAATATAACCGTATCTGCACCAGTCAAATTCAGCCCAGTTCCGCCAGCCTTCAGCGAAATAAAGAACAAATCTGCTTCCCCTGCATTAAAATCATTCACAAGGTCCATACGACTCTTTGAAGGCGTACCACCATCCATGTAAAAATACCGGTAGCCAGCTTCTTCCGCCTGAGCTTTCATTATTTGTAACATTGATGTGAATTGAGAAAAAATCAAAATTCGCTTGCCACTTTCACGTGCTGTCTGTATTGTATCAAACAATTGTGCCAGCTTACCAGAACCACCATCATAATTTTCAACAAAAAGCGCTGGATCACAACAAATTTGGCGTAATCGCGTCAAGCCTGCTAACAGTTTAATACGATCTTCCTGCTCATTTCCATCATTAGCCGCCAACTCTTGCTGTATTTTCTCCAAATAAGCTAGATAAATCGTCTTTTGCTGTTCCGTCAGTTCTGAATACAAATTCGTCTCAATTTTATCTGGCAATTCTTTCACAACATCGCGCTTCAAACGGCGCATCAAAAATGGTCTAATCATCTGTGCAACACGCTCATGCGGCAATTCTTTAAATTTGCGAAGCGATGGAAAAAAGCCTGGCATAATCGTCTGGAACATCGTCCACAACTCATCAATGCTATTTTCTAAAGGCGTTCCACTAAGCGCGAAAACATTCGTCGCCTTGAGCGCTCGCACAGCTTGTGAAGCCTTCGTATTATAGTTTTTAATCGCCTGTGCCTCATCCAAAATAATTGTTTGAAACCGCGTCGTTAAAAATTCTTGTTCATCTTGGCGCAAGGATGGATACGATATTAAATACACATTCCCTGGTGTAATATTCTGGATAACCTCCAACCGCATTTGTGATGTACCATGAATGACAGTTACAGGGATTTCAGGAGCGAATTTCTCAAACTCACTTGACCAGTTATACAAGAGAGAAGCAGGTGTAACAATTAAAACAGGCCTCATATCTGCATTTTCCTCGAATGTAGAAGCGATATACGTTATAGCCTGTAATGTCTTTCCAAGCCCCATATCATCGGCTAAAACCCCTCCTAAATGGTATTTACCAAGCGATTTCATCCATTCAAAACCAGTCACCTGATAATCGCGAAGCTCCGCATTCAAACTCATCGGTAGCGGATAAGACATGTCCTCTTGGTTCACAATTTCATGCAATAAATCGCGGAAAGTCCGACTGAATTTATTATGCTCATTCTGCGCACTGCCCATCGCCTCATAGATTTGCATACCGCGATAAAGTGGCACTGCCATTTGTTTTCCGACTTCTTTTTTGCGAACATCTAAAATATCGAATATTGCTTCCATTTGCTGATAGCTCTCATCCTCAAGCGACAAGAAACGCCCGTTATTTAAACGGTGATATTTCCGTTTTTCTCGTAACGATTGTAACACTTCCTGGATTTCACTATCATCAATCCCTTGAAAATCAAAGGCTACCGACAAATAATCATTATCATGCGCCACATCAATGGTCGTTGTGGGCTTCACATGCTCTTCCACCATCTCTTCCAAGCCATCTTCTAAATAAATAGCCACATCCGCTGCCAAACTCGGAACAACCCGATAATAAAACTCATAAAGGCTGGCCTCATCTGAATTAACAACCATTTGAGTTTCTGAAAAATGAACAGGTGCTGCCTCAATCCGATGCATAATTTTCGCTTCTGTTTCCATATCTCGGATCATAATACGCCCATCTGGATCCACACTTTCTGTCAGCGCAAACGGGTCAAAAACTTGTGAGCCATAATGATATTCTAGTTTTAACACATGTTCGCTGCTTTTTTGTGAAATCCACATCTTTGAAACGAGTGGTTGCTGGATAACCCGATCCTCAATTGATGGATCAATTTGCACATGTCCACTTTTTTGCAGCGATGGTAACACGTAGGACATAACTTCACTCAACTGCGATTCTGAAAACTGTACCACTTCATTTTCCGTCACATTATGAAAATGAATAAGCGGTGTCAATTGCTCCCAAACTGCATCACTCGGCCGGTAAAATACACCATTCAAAAACAGTAACTGATAGCTCTCCAAATAACTTGCCTGTTGCAATTCCTCCATCACTAGTTGGTACATATCTCCATTATCATTTTTGCGAAATACGAAGGAAAACGGTAGTGTCCCCTTTTTAAACTGCAAGCCACTATATTTAATATCATCATGAATACAAATCGTATTTTGTCCCATCAAATCAGCTAACATGCTCTCCGCTAGACTCGGCGGAATGATAAGCACCTTTTCTTCCGCATAGGACTTGTTCCAATAAAAACTATCCGTATCATACATTTTCGCGATTTCATTAATTTTCATCAATTCATTGAAAATAGCGATATCACGCTCGTCAAAATAATGTTCATTCGGATCAAAACTAAAGTTTTTCGTGAAAAAATAACTCGTATGTTGCTTTATTGCTTGCAAAAAGTCACCAATATTTTTCACGACATACGTACGATCTTGCCCGACTTTCAAATCGAGTGTTAATATATTTTTATCACGATTTTCCTGCATTCGCAAAATATATTCTACTTTTAGGAAGACTTTTGCTGCGATGTCATACGTGTCGAATTGCCGATCCATGTTCTCTTGAAATAATGAAAGTAGTGTTGTAGCTTCCTGCGCCAAAATTCGTTGCTTGAAATTAGCTTTCTCGATTTTAGTCTGACGTGCTTCATGCTCCAGCTCGACCGCATAAATATGTGCACAAATGCTATTTTCTTGGTAATAAATGCAGTCACATTGGTAGTTCCCATTAGCCACATGTTTCACTTCATAGGAAACCCGCTCATCGACTACAACAGAACGAGAAGTATTTGCGTACATCGTTTTCTCTTCAAAAACCGTAATCGCCCCTTCTTCCAGCAACTCACGTCCTCTTTTTTTTATCGACACAGGAATCATTGTGTTTTTTGGATCTGTTAACAATTCACTCAACTCCTGACATTTTGGGTCATATGATAATAATCATGACCAGATAAAACCAAATCATACTCTGATTCGTAGCCTAATTTTTTATACAAATTTAGTGCGCCTTCATTCGCCTTTTCCACATTTAATGCGATAATTTCGCAATTTTTTGCAACTGCCAATTCTTTAAACACATGCAGTAATTCTTTCCCAATACCTTGACCACGGTATGCCGAATCAACCACAAGGGAATCGAGATAGTATTCGCCCATCCACGTTTCTTGCTCTGTAAACAATGGCATTTTTTTTGACAATACCGAACATGTCTTGAATACCATCCCATTCATCGTCCATATTTTCTGCATGTTCCCCTTGATAGCTCACAAGAAGTCCCGCAACTTGGCCATCAATTTCTTTCACCATTACATTTTCCATACTGAATCGATAATCTGGCCGCAAGAAGCTCGCTTCAATCATTTCCAGCATCATTTCTTTACTGACGCCTTCCAAAAACGGCAATTCCATATCCTCCAAAATTATATAAATAAGTGGCGCAACTTGTACTGCATCCTCCGCTTTCGCTTGTCGTATCATAGCAATTCCTCCATTCATCTAAACAGGAAATTTTTTCGAACAGTTCATTATACCATAGAGCCCTGTGAGCCGCACCTCCATTTCAAATATTTATAACCCTTGCACGAAAAATTTCGTCGTACTTCCATGGTTTGTAGCCGTTACCTCTAAACGCGAGGAGATTCGCTCTTTTAGTTCTGGTACATGCGAAATAATTCCGACTAACCGCCCAGATTCCTGTGTTTCAAG
Source organism: Listeria rocourtiae FSL F6-920 (assembly GCF_000525975.1). Lineage (GTDB taxonomy): Bacteria > Bacillota > Bacilli > Lactobacillales > Listeriaceae > Listeria_A > Listeria_A rocourtiae. Next base: position 188,713 of record NZ_AODK01000006.1, on the reverse strand, counting down.
CAAGCACTCCACCGCCACTTCCAGTGATTCAGGATCAAGCGTACCGAACCCCTCATCAATAAACATCGTCTCAAGCGATATACCACCCGACATCTCCTGCACAACTTCGGCTAAAGCCAGCGCCAAAGCAAGCGATGTTTTGAAGCTCTCCCCACCAGATAACGTTTTGACATGTCGCTCCAAGCCTGTGTATTCGTCATAAACCTCAAGCTCCAAACCACTTTGCACGTTTCCTTTAGACTTTTCCTTTTTGCGGTTCAGTTGAAACCTGCCATTCGTCATTTTTTTTTAAACGCCCATTCGCCCGAAGTAAAATCGTATCGAGGAAGGTCGCTAAAACAAACCGCTCAAACGTTAAGCGTCGATTATTTTTCCCGCGTGCCATATCTGCTAAATACCCAATATCTGCATACCCTTTCTCCGCCTCACTTGTTTCATTCAAATACTTCATAAACTGCTCCGACAAATCGGAAAGCTTACGTACCGTCTCCTTTTGCCTCATATATTGCTCTGCCTTTTCATGATACGACCGCTTAGCCTCAACATCTAATTGCCGTAAGGCTATCAAATCAGGCTGTTCCGATTCGTTAAGTTTACCCTCCATCTCTTTCAAACGTTCTGACACAAAATGGTACTGTTGCTCGTAGTCACGAACAAATCGCTCCTTTTCCGCCAAAATTTCTTCACTTAAAATAGCTCGTTGATAGGATACATAGTCCACAAAACCGTTCGCCACCATAATATCTTTAAATATCGTGCGTTGTGCCGCCAATGCACTATCCGCTTTTAAAACAGCTTTTTCCGCTGCTTCACGCGCTGAAACTGCTTTAAGGTGGCCTTCTTTTGATTCATTGTACACCGACTCCACGCTTTCTTTTCTAAGCTCAAAGGCACTAATTTGCTCCGTCAAATTTTTTTTGTTGCTCATAAAAAACCGCTAAATTGCGAAATTCCTCTGGTACGCCCTCTAAAAGAAGCGAATATGTCGTTTGAGTAGTATCCACGGCTTGACGAACTTTTTCATACGCTTGTTGTGTTTTTTATTTTTTTGTGCTACCACCTCGCTCGTCTCCTGCTTATTCAAGGCAACTTGCTCTTCCAACTTATTTTCTTCTGTCAAAAATGCTTCTAACCGTGCTTGCTCCTGCTCTATTTTCGCCAGTTCCTTAGCACATACGTCTTGCTGTTCCTTCAAAGCTTGGAAAGGTTCCTCCGATACGTATTCGATTTGCTCGATTTGCCATTTTTTCTGCTCGATTTTTGTAGCTATTTCTTTTGCTACGTCATTTTTCTCAAGCTGATCTTTTCTCGTTGCTTCGACTTCTGCTTTTACTACACCTGATGTTTCTATTGCCAAATGAGGGTGCTCTAGTGAACCACAAACCGGGCATGCATCGCCTTCTACAAGTTTTAATGCCAACGACGCGACCTGCTCCTGTTGCCATTTTTCATCCAGCGCCACATATCTAGCCTCAGCTCCTTAAACTGCCTTTCCGCGATGCTAAAATGCCTTTCGAGTATCACTAATTCTGTTTGCCATGCTTGTTTTTGTTCCCATTTCTTTATTTCAGTTGCAATTTGGGCTTCTTTTTGACTTATTTCCATCATGAGCTGCTTGGCTTCTACCTGTCTTAGCTTCGATTCTTGAACAAACCGACTCCTATCAGTCAATTTTTCTGACTGCTCTAAAAGCGTATGCTCTTTTTTGATCAGTCGCTCCAATATATGTGTTAACCTCTGATGATCCTCACTCTTTTGCGTTAATTCCTGCTGTAAAGCCAAAGCCCTTGTCACCTTTACTTCCATCGATTGGAGCAATTCTTGTTTTTTTATCCATGCCATATATTCTTGCTCCATCTCTTTCAATTTCTCTATCTCCAAAACAGCATTCTCTAGTGCCTCTTCCTTATTTTCCAAAGCCCCCAGCACTTGTTTTTCTTCCAAACGCAGCTCGTCCAATTGTTGCTTCAATTGCAAACATAATGCGTCCTGATCCATAATTGCCCCAGCTTTGCGTGCTAAATTTATGGCTTGCTGATCTTGATCACATTTCTCCGCTAACTTATCTAATTCTATTTTTTCTACCCGTAATTTCGTCAATTGCTCCCATTCCGCTATTTTTTCCTCTGCCAATGTCACATTCTTAGCTGTAATTTCTGCTTTTTGTTTGGCAAACTCCACCTGTTCCTGTAGCCCATTCATCATCTCCTGCTCCAAGTTCAGCCGTTCTCCAAACATCAACTCAATATCATGTGCTGTTTTCCCAGCCAGCGCCTCCTCGTCAAAAGCCTCCTGCGTAATCCCAGCTACCTTTGCGCGCAATAACCGGACCTGCTGCTCTTGCTCCTTCTGCTGATTCCATAGCTGGTTTTCAATAAGCTGATAAAAATGCGTATGCGCCAATCGTTGCAAAATTGCTTCCTTCTCCCTACTTTCCGCTACAAGTAGCTCACGAAATTCCCCCTGTGGAATCATTAAAATTTGACGAAATTGATCGACATTCAACTGAATAACTTCTTCCATTTTTGCACCAACATCACGAACCGAGCTTGCAAGCAACCTCTCTTCGCTCCCGTCCAGTTCATAGAGCTCCGCCTTTGCAGTAACTGTTGTCATCCCTTCTCCACGCTTTTTGGGCACATCTTGTTGCGGTATGCGACGAACCAAATAACGCACATCTCGAAGCAAGAACTCAAGCGATACTTCCGTCAAATCCTCTGCACTTGCATAATGACTCCTTAGCGAGAAACCTTCCCGCTCATTCGTATTTGCCCTCCCAAAAATCGCAAAGCTAATCGCATCAAAAATTGTTGACTTCCCAGCTCCTGTTTTCCCAGAAATCACAAAAATTCGCTCCTGTCCAAGTTCTGTAAAATCAATCGTTTCCGATTTAGCATATGCACCAAACGCCTGCATCGTCAATTTCAAAGGTCTCATTGTTCCATGGCTCCCTTCACACGATTCATCGCTTCACGCATTAATGCCACTTGCCGTTCCGATATTGCCTTCCCGCTCACATATTCAAAAAATTGTCCAAATAGCTCCAAATCATCTTTTTTAACAACATCTTCAAATCGCTCAAATTGTCCCTCTGTCAGTTTCTCCTGCATCCGCTCCAAATGCAACACATTCGGATAAAACGCTCGCAATTGCCCGATAGGATCAATCAGCGCACCTTCATCCAACAAGTTAATTTGCAAAAAATCCTCGTTTCCAGGAACAACTGAACTCACCAAATCTGCCAAATAACCCTCAATAATACGTAAATCATGTAGCGGCTCCAAAAGATGTTCGCGAACTTCCACAAGCTTTTTACCATTCATTCTCACAATCCTAACGCTCTTCTTGTCCTTTGCTTCCGAAAACGAGTATTTCAAAGGGGAACCAGCATAAAAAATAGACGGATGATGAATCGCATGAGGATGATGCAAATGCCCCAATGCCACATAATCAAAGCCATCAAAACAATTTGTGGACACACGATCCACATTTCCAATCGCTAATTGTCGCTCTGAATCACTTGGAATTCCTCCTGCAACAAACGCATGCCCAACTAGAATTTGTGCCTTATCTGAGTCCCACTCTGTCCTAATTTTTGCCGTTACCGCTTGCATTGCATCTTCAAACGACCTTACTGACTTGTCTTCCAAAGCAGCTCGGACTTGTGCCGGCTCATGATATGGCACCAACCAAACCTGTGCCCCGTTCCACTCTATCGGAGAGAAAATCGCATCAATTGTTCCTTGAATATGTAGTCCATTTTTTTCATACCAAGCCGAGCCAAAATTCACCCGCTCTGCACTATCATGGTTCCCACTAATCGCAAAAACCGCCTTACCAAACGTCACATTCAGTTCCAGTAGCGCATCATTTAAAAGTGTCACCGCATCCGCCGGCGGTACCGAACGATCATACAAATCACCCGCAATTATAATTCCATCCACCTGCTCCTCCTTTGCAATCTGTGCTATCTGCTTCAAAATATATTGCTGCTCTACAAGCATCGAAACCCCATTAACAACCTTCCCTAAATGCCAATCCGCTGTATGTAAAAATTTCATCCTAACACCCCATTATTCATTTTTGCTGTTATCCTCAGTATACTATATTTTCATAGCAACGCATAAGCACTAGACGTTTCCCAAACTTTTCAGTATACTAAAAACAAGACTAAAAAAGAAAAAAATAGGAGTGAAACAACTTGTTCTACACGTTTGCGAGAAATTTCGTTCAGGTGATTATGACAATCATCGGTGGGCGTTTCCAAGTACAAAATAAAGAGAAAATTCCAGAAGCACCATTCGTCGTCGTTTCCACACACACATCTTGGATGGAAATTCTCTACCTTGGATTTGCCATTAAGCCGCTTCAAATTCACTACATGGCAAAACAAGAACTATTTAAGACTAAACTACTAAATTGGCTGATGCGCCATCTCAATGCTTTTCCAGTCAATCGTGAAAATCCAGGTCCAAGCGCAATCAAACTACCTATCCGCATCCTAAAAGACGGAAAAGTAGTTGGTATTTTCCCGAGTGGTACTAGAAAATCAGCAGGCCTCCATTTAAAACGAGGTGCCGTAACAGTCGCATTAAAAGGAAAAGTCCCAATCCTCCCCGCCGTGTACGATGGTCCAAAAACAGTTGGAGAACTTTTCAAGCGTAAAAAAGTTATTATTCGATTCGGGGATCCCATTACGTTTAATGACAAAGATATTGATCAAAAAGAACTACTAGAACTGAAATCCGAAGAGGTATTAATGGCATTTGAAAAATTGCAAACAGAAATAAATGGAACAAAAGCAAAATAAAAAAAATCTTGATTTCCAATCAGTACACTTCTGATTATAGGAAATCAAGATTTTTTTATGTTCAGCCCGTAATATCATTCACGATATTGGAACCTGCCAAACCAATTTTTTCAAATAATCTGACAATCCATCTGAAGCCTTTTGTATCGCTGCATCTGCTTTTTCTGCCGCCTTTGTATCGCCAGGATTCGCTTTAATAGCCGTGGCTTTCTCTGCAAATGCGTCACTTAATTCTTGAATCGATGCTTTAAAATCATCTGTACGTTTTCCTAAATCAGGAATTTTTACATTAGCTAATGTTTCAGACACTTTTTCTGCAGAGGCGCTCGCTTTCTTTGCTAACTCATCTAATGCTTCCCCTTTTGATGGTGCATCAATTGTAATATCCGTCATATAAGCATCGTAAGCTACGTCTTTTTCATTCACTTTAGCCACTAAATCCGTGTAAAAATCCATCGCCTGTGTGTGCAGTTTTTCTTTTACCGTTGTTACTTTTGATTTCACATTCTCTTTAACAGCATTCGCTTTATCCTTCATTTCATCACTTGTGTTTCCGCAAGCCGCTAGACTAGGTACTAGTATTGCCACAAAAAAAAAACTAACTAACAACTTCTTCAAATGAAAGCTCTCCTTCAACATGTTCGTTCTCTGTATTAGATTATTTACAAATCTAAATGTACAAAAAGCGTTGCAAACATGTAATGATTACAACGCCTTTTATTTACTTCATCTCTTAAGCTGCCGTATCGTTCATAATGCTAGATGGTGCTAAATCAACATCTTTTAGTGCTTTACCTAGAGTATCTGAAGCTTTTTGCATCGCTTCATCTGCTGATTTCGTATCAATTGGAGAAGACTTCAAACCTTTAGCTTCTGCTGCATATGCATCACTTAAATCTTTGACAGCTGATTTAAAGACACCTGTCGCTGTACCTAAATTTGGGACCTTTACATCAGCTAATACTTGCGATACTTTATCTGCTGAAGCACTTGCTGCTGTGGCAAGCGTTGTAAGCTCTGCCCCTGTTGGTGGTGTATCACTGCCAATTGCCGCTTGGTACGCATCATAATCTGCGTCATTGTCGTTAATTTTTGCAACTAAATCCATGTAGAAACTCATTGCATCTGCAGTAACATCTTTTTTCTCTGTTGCTTTTTCTTCTTTTGCATCATTGCCACAAGCCGCTAAGCTAAAAACAAGTACAAGTGAAAATAAAGCTACTAACCATTTTTTCAAACAAAAAACCTCCTCTTTCTGCATGTTGTCCTGTTTAGACAACCCACTCATTATATCGATGTTCTTGTCATAATTCAACCGTTTTCATAGAGGAAATCCTCCCAATTTTTCAAATCATGTTTCTTCCGTTTGTGCTAATTTTGCCACAACATTCTTATATTGAAAATACATCGCAATGCGCCATGGAACAATCATCGCAAATGCTAAAATCCAGAACATACCTGATAGCTCACCAACATCAACTGAACCGCTAATCCAATACTTAATTCCAAGTCTAATCAATAATAAACTGAGCAGAATGACCGGAAACGATTTTGTCCGTCTAATAAAGACATATTGGTGCCTAATCTCAAAACGCGTCGTCCAAATTAAAATTAGCGAAAAGGCTAATCCCATTAAAACTGCTTCTAAAATTCCTGCTGGTGAAACTCTGAAATATGGAATGACAAACATTAGTGCCCCAGTACTCATCATAATTGGCGGAATAATGATTTTCTTGACAGTCGCTGGCTCTTTTGACGCTTTCATCCGAATCAGGATAACACCAACACCAAAAATAAGCGTAATAATAATTGATAAAATAAATGACACGTTACTTCCTCCTAATCGGCATATTTACTTGCCCCATTATAAACTTTTTTAGAAGAAAAACAACCTTTACGCCCTATTAACCAAGCTCCTCTAAATCCATTCCGCTGTTTTGTAATTGATACATCGAATGATACACACCGCCATGTTCTAGTAATTCTTCGTGTGTTCCTCGCTCAATAATACTCCCTTTTCGAAGCACCAGAATGAGGTCAGCGTCTTTTATTGTAGAAAGTCGATGCGCAATCGCAATCGTCGTCCGACCCTGTCGCATATTTCGCAGTCCTGTTTGAATCAAACTTTCTGTTTCCGTATCAATATTTGCCGTCGCCTCATCCAAAACAAGAATTTGTGGATTTGTCACGACCGTTCTTGCAAAAGAGATTAACTGCCTCTGCCCACTAGAAAATGAAGCCCCACGCTCAATCACCTTATGATCATATTTATCAGCCAGTGTGTTAATAAACCGGTCCGCTTGTACAAACTGCGCAGCCTCCAGAATTTCTCGATCTGTTATTAGCTTATTATGCAAACGAATATTATCCTTGATAGTACCATAAAACATAAAACTATCCTGTAAAACTAACCCAGTTTTGGCACGCAATTCCTCCATTGGATAGCGTTTAATCGATTTCCCGTCAATCAGAATTTCCCCTTGATTAAACTCATAAAAGCGCATCATCAAATTGATAATAGAGCTTTTTCCGCTTCCTGTGTGACCGACAAGCGCAACTGTTTGTCCAGATTCCGCTGTGAAGCTAATATCCTTCAAAACATCTTTTTTCCCATCGTAAGAAAACGTGACATTTTTAAACTCAATCTTTGCTTTTGAAATGAGCAGATCATCCTCATCATCTTGCTCTGGCGCCAAATCTGTGCCATCCATAATCCGGAATACACGTGAAGCTGCTGTAATCGCCTCTTGGTACATTGCCAAACGCTCCATAATATTGTAAATTGCCTCTAAAAACCGATCAAAGTACGTAATAAAAGCGTAAATCGTCCCAATTGCAACCGGACTAGAAAAGGATTGAATCCCAAAGAAACTAAGAATCAGTACAACCGCTAGTGAATAAATCAAATCAATCGCTGGTCCAAGAAGCAACGCGTTAAATTTAATATTTTTCATACCTACATCGTAATAATCTTTATTAATCTCTTCAAATTCGCCAATCAAACGCTTTTCTTGATTAAACTGTTGCACAATGGACATACCGGAAATCGATTCTGCAATTTTTGCATTTAACTGACTCAATTTTTCTCGACGTGCCCGATAAAATTGAGAACTATATTTGCGATAGATGATAATTATTAACAATGTCAACGGAAAAACGAGCAAACTATATGCGGCCAATTTTGCATCCATAATAAACATCGCTGTATAAATCCCCACAAGCATGAAGACACTCTGAATTGCTGTTCCGAGTACGTTAATAAACATATCTTTAATTGCTTCCGTATCATTGGTCACACGTGAAACAAGGCTACCTGCGGGTGTCTGGTCAAAATAACGCATCCCCATATTTTGTAATTTACTAAAAATATCAATCCTAATACGTTGTACAATTCGCAATGCAATTTTTTGAAATAGAACCAATTGAAAATACCAAACCACAGATCTACCAATTGCTAAGCCCATGTAACCCGATGCCAAAAATAGAATCGGCCCAGCCACAAAATGAAGCGGCGTCAAGTAATTATCTAGAAATAGTTTAATTAAGATTGGCAAAAACACATCTGCCAGTGTAACTAGCAACACTAGGAAAATCGTTAAAATAAGTGCTGGAACATGATACTTCGTGTAGCTAAATAAGCGTTTTAGTACTGCACGATGCTCTTGGCCACTCATCGTTAACATTTCTTCGTTATTCGGCTCCATTCGTATCACCCCCGCCCTCAATTAGCTCTTCCAATTGCTGATTCCGGAACATTTCCGCATACCAACCATCTAAGGCAACAAGCTCAGCGTGCGTCCCACGCTCCACAATTCGTCCTTTATCAATTACGATAATAAGGTTCGCATGTTCCACCGAACTAAGCCGATGTGCGCTAATAATCGTCGTCTTATCCGTACGGTTACTTTTAAGATTCTGCAAAATTTTCTCCTCTGTTTTTGCATCCACAGCTGATAGCGCATCATCTAAAATCAACAATTCAGGATTCATAATCAATGCCCTAGCAATCGCCAGCCTTTGCTTCTGCCCACCAGAAAGCGATACACCACGCTCACCTACGACCGTATCATACCCATCCGTGAACTCTGTAATATCCTCATGCACTGAAACCATTTCTGCAACCTGCTCCACATCCGCCTGCGATAACTCTGGATTTCCAAAGCGAATATTTTCCCGAACAGTCGTCGAAAATAGGAACTGATCCTGTGGCACATATCCAATCGCATTGCGCAGTCCACGCACCGTATAATTTTGAATCGGCTTGCCATTAAATAAGATCGACCCCTTGTAGTCATCATATTCCCGCATCAACAATTTTAAAAGTGTCGTCTTCCCAGAACCTGTTCGCCCAACGATTCCGAGCGTCCCACCCGATTTCAATTGAAAAACGATATCTTGTAGAACAGGCGCTTTCTCATCCGGATACGTAAATACCTCCAATGCAAAATCAATGTCTCCACGTGGCAAAACATTGATAGCTCCAAAATCATCCTTCACGTCCTCAGGCTCACTCAATAACTTATTCAGTCGATCATAGGAAGCATTTCCCCGTTGAATCACATTAAACAAAAACCCAAACGCCAACATCGGCCAAATCAGCAAGAATAAATAGTTCACAAACGCAATTACCTGACCAATCGTAAGCGTTCCTTCCATCACAAATTTTGCCCCAAAAGCAAGTGAAAGTATAAACGAAACACTAACAATGATTGAAATCATCGGATCAAACATCGCATCAAGTTTTGCGACCTTTACGTTGACACCAACAACTTCTTCTGTTTGACGCCTAAAATCCTCGATATCCTCCTGCTCCTGGCCAAATGTTTTCGTAACCTTAATTCCTGACAAACTCTCCTGCGTCTTATCATTCAGCTTCGAAAACTCCGCCTGCGCACTATGAAATCGATCATGCAATTTCCGACCAAGCACCGAGCTTCCCCACACCATCAGTGGCATTGGCAACAGCGCAATCAAAGTTAAACGCCAATCAATTGTAATCGCCATCGTCGCGATAACGGTACTCCCTGTTAAAATCGAATCACACAACGTCAACACACCAAAACCAGCTACTTGCTGAATTGCTGAAATATCATTCGTCGCATGCGCCATCAAATCCCCCGTCCGGTAGCGCTGAAAAAAGAACGGCGACATTTTAGATAAATGCTCAAATAGCCGTAGCCTTAATTGTCGCTGTAGCCTATTATCAGATCCAAAAATCAACATCCGCCAAAAATAGCGGCCAACATAGGCCACGACAGCCGCGCCGAGCAAAATTCCCATCCACATATACAAATGATTCTTCGTCAGCGAATCCTTGCTAACCGCATCCACCGTCAATCCAAGTATTTTAGGCGGTACCAGTTGGAGCAACGTTATCATAAAAAGTAGTGAAACCCCAATAATATACGACTTTCGTTGCTCTTTAAAAAACCATCCCAACTCCTTATAAATTTTCATTCCTAACCCCTCTTCATTAAACAATATATTTTCCTATTTTTGGACATAAAAAAATAACGGACATATCTTACTTTGTCCATTACTGTGTTTGGAAATATATATCGAATTTATTACATAAAAATGCACATAATAGCCCTTTAAATAGCTTATGCCACTTTCTCGATATAACGGACGCCGAATTTAGGCTATCTCCTACAATAATGGTTAAATTACCGAATCCAATTATCTTTTTCATCGTCCTTACCTCCTTCTCAAATTTGTTTACAGGAACTAGTGTAACCGATTTCTTCTAAAGATTCAAGTATATTTATAATTTTTTTTATTTAACAGACAGAAAGCCCATTATTCAGGGCCCTCTGTCAAATAAGTATATGCATACTGCGCGTAAAGTTCTGCACCATAAGCAAGTGCTTCCTCATCTACATTGAACCTGCCATGATGATGCGCCCATTCCGTATCTTTTTCAGAGTTACCAGCTCCAACAAGCGCAAAACAACCCGGAGCTTCTTGTAAGTAATAACTAAAATCCTCTCCCGCCATTGTTGGCCGATCCGAGTATAATATCCCATCGCCAAAACTATTAGTAATCACATTTCGTGCCAATGCAGCACTTGCTTCCTCATTGATAACAGCATGCGTCCCATAACGGTAGTCCACTTTTACGGTTGCACCATAAGTAGCTGCAACCTGTTCTGCATAACGCCGAATTGCGCGCTCCATTTTTTCACGAACTCGTGGATGGAACGATCGAACTGTCCCTTCCAAAATCGCATTTTCCGCAATCACGTTGTAACGCGTCCCAGCCTCCATCCGTCCAATCGTAAAAACAGCAGGTTCAAGCGGATCAGTTTCCCGTGATACAATCGCTTGCACTCCCATCACAAAAGCTGAAGCAACAAGAGCTGCATCAATACACGCATCAGGCATTGCTCCATGACCACCACGCCCCGTAAATTTAACCACAACAACATCTGCAGACGCAAAAACAGGTCCCGTATTACAAGAAATAGTATGCGTCGACATTTGCGACCAAATATGAATCCCAAATACATTATCCACGCCTTGCATCGCCCCCTGCTGGATCATCACTTCTGCGCCTTCGGTAATCTCCTCAGCAGGCTGGAAAATAAAACGCACCGTACCAGCCAACTCATCCTTAACCGCAACAAGTGCCTCCGCTGCGCTAAGTAGCATTGCTGTATGCGCATCGTGACCACACGCATGCATCTTCCCCTCACTTTTTGATTTATAAGGCAAATCCGAATTCAATTCGGCAACAGGTAATGCATCCATGTCAGCCCGAAGCGCCACCACCTTCCCATTTAACTCACCAATAAGATCTGCCACAACCCCAGTTGGCTCCATGCGTCGATACGGAATCCCCATCCGCTCCAACTCTTCAATAACTCGATTTGTTGTCTCGACCTCCTGCCATGACAACTCCGGATTCCTATGTAAGCCTCTTCGAAATGCAATCATCTTCCCTTCATTTTGCTTAACCACAAGTTTTATCTTTTCATTCATTATCAATGCCCCCATTCGATATATCTCATTTTACCATTCTCGGTCTATCATTACTCTAAAAAAGCTCGAAATATTCTGCAAATAAACTAAAAATGCCTCTCAAAATAACACATTCATCATTATTTCGAAGTATTTGTATTTTTTTGCAACTTTTGTATATATAATTGCAAAAGAGAATCTGAAACAAATTTTGACGCCAGCTTTCGCTGACACCAATCACAATGAAAAAGACTCATCGACTTACAACTATTTTTCTATCATAATACAGACAGAGAAATAAGTTGAAGGTCGATGAGTTTTTGGAGCTATCCAAAATTTCTCAGGATAAATTGAACCATCATACTTTCAAAATGTGTATAAAAATTTTTTTCGGAGTAGTTATCTAGGTTTCAAGGTGTAACTAATTCCATTAATTGAAACCTTTATAGAATCCGGCCATGCTTTCTGATCCCACTTAGCATCATCCCCTTGTTTTTTTATTTGGTCTGCGGCTAATTTATAGAATTTAGTTTGATTTTTATTGTACCATGGATCATCATGAGGGTTTGGCGAAAATTGATAGACATGATTCCCAGGGTTAAAAGTCATACCGCGATTCTTGCTCCAAGATGTTTCCGCCCATTTATAGCTGACCCCATTTATCTCTACCTTACCACTAATACCAGCTGCTTCCGCTACGACTGCACCTAGATTTTTATCGAAACTTATATGTCCTGAATTCACCAAATTTACACCAATAATAACAGAGGAAAGTACACAACCTAAAACAATAGAAAGACTACCAATTCTTTTCTTCATATGCATAAAATCTCCTACTTTCTCTTATTTTTTATTAGGAATACTATTCCTAATATTTTAAGAGCATAGCATATGATTGTTACATTTATGTGGCAGTAATTTGGAATACGAAAATTCTATTACGAGAAACGTAGCGCTTAGCCGAACTCAAACTTACCAGGCTCCTAATCCACTTTTGCAATTAATTCTCGATTTAGCAGTTCAAGAAAAAGTTGACTATAATCTTTAATCAACATCAAAAAACACGCTCCTACCATGTGTTAATATCACACAATAATAGAACGTGTTGTAATGTTGAAAATGCATCCAAAAATAAATGCAGGGAAAGGTTAATCAAAAGAGGCAAAATCGTGAGTGAGACGTTTTCACCGCGTTAGCAGAAATGTGAGCTCGAACTCGCCACACAGGAATGGGCGTAACAGAATCTCCAGCTAATTCAAACTAGCTAACTTATTTTTTCTTCTTCGTTTTACTTTCTTTTTCTTGTTGTTTCCCCATTGCATTCATCATTTGGTTAATTTTCTTCTGTGACGGTTTCATTCCCATTTGGGCCATCATCATTTGTAACATTTGCTCATTAATTGGTGGATTTTTCTTCAGATACGTCATCATGTATCTTCTTGCAATGAAAAATCCTAACGCTAGACCTGCAACTAAGCAAAGTATACCGATAAGTATATACCACAACATATTCTCTTTCTCCTCCTCGAAACAATATACCCCTCTTATTGTACTTGATTTATCAGGTCAAAACAATAGTTTTTGATATCCTACAGCAATAAAAGTTCGCTATCATTAAAAAATCACAACTGCCTCATTATACCATCAACACCGCGTTTATACAACATATTATCATAAAAAGGGGCGTAAAATGATTAAGCTAAAGCCTACATCATTTCACGCCCCACGCACATTGCTTATAAAGACTTCACAGTTTGAACAACATTCTCCACAGTGAAACCATAATTTTTAATAATCGTATCACCAGGTGCCGAAGCCCCAAACTTATCAATTCCGATTGCTTTGCCATCTAATCCAACGTAGCGCTCCCACCCAAGTGTCGAGCCCATTTCGATAGACACACGTTTGCGGACAGCATTTGGTAGCACACTCTCCTTATATTCCGCTGATTGTTGCTCAAACAAATCAAATGATGGAATACTAACCACTGACGCATCAATACCATCTTTTGCAAGTTCTGTTTGCGCTTGTACAGCTAAATTAACTTCGGAACCTGTTGCTAAAAGAATCACATCTGCAACCTCTTTCTTCGCTGGCGATAATACATAGGCGCCTTTAGCCACGCCTTCTTCCGCTAATTTATCGGAATTTGGTAATGTTGGCAGGTTTTGGCGCGTTAGGACAAGTGCAGTTGGTCGATTGGTTGACCGAATAGCGATTTTCCATGCTGCAACCACCTCGTTACCATCAGCTGGGCGCAATAATGTAAGACCAGGCATCGCCCGAAGCGAAGCAATTTGCTCTACAGGCTCATGTGTTGGACCATCTTCCCCAACTGCAATACTATCATGTGTCAATACATAATTAACTGGTAAGTGCTGAATAGCGGATAGACGAATTGCTGCCCGTAAATAATCAGAGAACACAAAGAATGTTCCGCCGTATACTTTAAGTCCGGAATGCAATGCCATTCCATTTAAAGCCGCACCCATCGCAAACTCACGAACACCAAACCAAATATTACGTTCAGCAGGTGTAGTTTTTGTGAATTCACCATCTGTTGCAATATTTGTATTATTAGAACCTGCTAAATCAGCAGATCCGCCAAATAGTTGTGGCAATTTCGCAGCTAAGGCATTAATAACCTCACCACTTGACGCGCGACTAGCAAGCGATTTATCCTCACCATATACAGGCAAATCTTTATCCCAACCTTCTGGGAGCTCTTCTTTTAAACTAAGCTCCAATTGAGCCGCAAGTTCAGGGAATTTTTCTTTATAAGCAACAAACATCTCGTTCCACGCTTGCTCCTCTTGTGCACCACGCTTTGCAATTGTTTCCTTAAAACGATCATAGACTTCACTAGGAACAAAGAAATCTTCTTCATAATCCCATCCATACGCCGCTTTTGCAGCTTTGATTCCATCGGCACCAAGCGGAGCACCATGCACTTTGCTAGTTCCTTCATTTGGAGCGCCAAAGCCAATAACTGTTTTCACTTCAATCATCGTTGGCTGCGACGTATTTTGTTTTGCTTTTTCAATTGCTGCTAGAATTTCAGTCGTATCGTTGCCATCTTTAACAAGTAAATGCTCCCAACCATATGACTCAAAGCGTTGTTTTACACTTTCAGAAAATGATTTATCTAAATCTCCATCCAATGAAATATCATTAGAATCATATAAAAGTACCAAACGACCAAGCTGTTGATGTCCAGCAAGTGAAGCCGCTTCTGATGCCACACCTTCCATTAAGTCTCCATCACCACATAACGCATATGTATAGTGATCCACAACTGGGAATCCATCTTTATTATACATCGCTTCTAGGTGTCTTTCAGCCATCGCCATACCAACAGCCATCGCAATTCCTTGACCAAGAGGCCCAGTCGTAGCATCTACACCATCTGTATGATGTACCTCAGGGTGACCAGGTGTTTTACTATCCCATTGCCGAAATTGTTTTAAATCCTCTAAACTTAATTTATAACCACTAAGGTGCAGTAAGCTGTAAAGTAGCATTGAACCATGTCCTGCCGAAAGCACAAAGCGATCACGGTTAAACCAATGCGAATTCGCTGGATTT
The DNA here is from genome assembly GCF_000525975.1 of Listeria rocourtiae FSL F6-920. Classification (GTDB taxonomy): domain Bacteria; phylum Bacillota; class Bacilli; order Lactobacillales; family Listeriaceae; genus Listeria_A; species Listeria_A rocourtiae. The sequence continues at coordinate 173,358 of NZ_AODK01000006.1, read as the reverse complement.
GCTTTTAGTATTTTTGACCATAAAGCATACGCCATTGGAGCTGCTCCCATTGGTAATCCTGGGTGACCAGAGTTGGCTTTCTGAATTGCGTCGATCGATAATGTTCGAATAGTATTAATTGCTAATTGATCCGTGTTATCAAACAAATGAAACATCCTCTCTTGTTTTAGTTACTACTATACATCATAAGCTTTTCTCAAATATTTCTCAACTAAAATACACTTAAATGTTCGATAATGTATTTAAATGATTATTAATGTTCGATTAAAAATAAACAAAAGGAGAGATGTACCTATCTCCCCCATTTTCTTCATAGTTTTTTTCTCTCATCACGTATACGTTTTATTTTATCAGGCGTAACATCGTCGCCATTTGGATCAATAAAAGTAGTATGTTCAATCGTACTGCGCACTTGATTCCGGAACGATTTAATATATTCTTGACGCAAAACTTCTTGTTCTAATTTCTCATCCACGGTTATTGTGCCTGCTTTTTTCTTATGTGATAATTCATTAATACGGTCTATTTTAGCCTTTTCTAACATTATTCTCCTCCATTTATATTATTCCGATAATCCAGTCTCTCCATTTTGAGATAAATCCGATGTACATTGTGAACATTTCTTGGCTTTCTCTGGGATAGCCGACAAACAATAAGGGCATTCTTTCGTAGCAGGTTTCTTTGGTTCCAGTGGTATGTACTTGGTCACCATCTTAATAATTAGAAACACCGAGAAAGCAATAATAAAAAAACTAATAATATTATTGATAAATAACCCATAATTAATGGTTGGGGCTCCTGCTGCTTGCGCGGCTTTTAAAGTGTCATAATGCACTCCATTTAAACTGACAAACAAGTTAGCAAAATCAACATTCCCAATTAGCAAGCCTAGTGGAGGCATAATAATATCATTCACAAGCGAGTTAACAATACTTGTAAATGCAGCACCAATGACAATCCCAATTGCCATGCCTAATGCATTACCTTTCGAAATAAATACTTTAAAATCTTTCAACATCGAAAAACCTCTTTCATTCTTAATCAACGCCTATTCTACAATAAAACAAGAGATTTTTAAAGTATTGTGCCCTATTATTCATTCGCTAACTGAATAGAACGATCTATATTCTCAGTACCTTTTTTTATTGGAATCGTAATTGTCTCACCAGCAATCAGCTTCCCATTTATAATTTGATTCTCTTTCTCTACCCACGATACAAAATCCTGCTTACTCATCTTGTAGTCACCAGCATACTCCTCTGCTAGACTCCAAATAGAATCCCCGCTTGCAACGCTCACCTCATTGTATTCTGAACTTGCTTGATTCACTGTCACTACCATTAACACTAATCCCAAAATAAAACATGTAATAATAAATATAATTGCAATGTAATATCGATCCCAAATAGTTTTCAAAGTCATCTTTATCCCTCCCAAAGAATATATGTTCGCTTTTTTATTATTATAGAACACTCGTTCTGATGTGTCAATAAAAAAACGAACAATTGTTTGCATATCCAAAAAATCTTTGATATACTGGGTTTAATAAAGAAGTAATGAAAGAGTGAACGGGGTGAAACAAATGAAACTATCAAAACGACAACAAGATATTTATGACTTCATTAAGTCTGAAGTAAAAGATAAGGGATATCCACCTTCCGTGCGTGAAATCGGTGAAGCAGTTGGTTTAGCCTCTAGCTCTACAGTCCATGGACACCTAGCACGACTCGAAGGAAAAGGACTCATTCGCAGAGACCCTACAAAACCTAGAGCTATCGAAATCCTATCGTTAGAAGACGAGATGGTAGCTCCAAACGTTATCAATATTCCTATTATCGGTAAAGTAACTGCGGGTGTACCTATTACAGCCGTTGAGAATATCGATGAATATTTTCCTTTACCTGAATATATGGCTAATGGCGAAACAGAAATTTTCATGTTAGAAATTGATGGCGAGAGTATGATTAACGCTGGTATTTTGAACGGCGACAAAGTGATTGTAAGACAACAAAATTCCGCTAATAACGGAGATATCGTTGTAGCAATGACAGATGACAATGAAGCTACTTGTAAAAGATTTTTTAGAGAAGCTAGCCATTTCCGTCTGCAACCAGAAAACGATGCTTTAGAGCCTATTCGCCTAAGAAATGTTTCTATTTTAGGCAAAGTTATCGGCCTGTATCGTGATATTCGTTAGCCATAGAAGTAACAGAAACAAGGATTTCAAAAATAAAATAAGCAGGGATCTTGTATATGCCATCTTCATAAATGGCTCTATACAAGATTCCTGCTTTTCTATATCTTACAGAATTTTAGTCTCTTTATTGGAGTAGAAATATTTAGTATATTTCCATGTACTGATCTCGTTCCCATTGGTGAACTGCGGTTCTAAACATGTCGCATTCGATTGTTTTCGCTTCTACGAAATGCTCCAAAATATGCTCACCCAAACCATCGACAATAATATCATCATTTGTAAGTTCTCTCAGTGCAAGCGCTAAGCTCTCCGGAAGATCGTAAATACCATGTGCATGGCGCTCCTCTTCATTCATGCCATAAATATTGCGATCCACTGGTTTTGGTGGCGTTAGCTCATTCTTGATACCATCTAGTCCGGCGCGAAGTAGCACAGCCATTGCTAAGTATGGGTTTGCCGCTGGATCAACGCTGCGTAGTTCTAACCGTGTACTCAAACCACGCGAGCTCGGAACTCGAACAAGTGGGCTACGGTTTTTACCAGACCAAGCAATGTAGCACGGCGCTTCGTATCCAGGGACTAGGCGCTTATAAGAATTCACAGTCGGATTTGTTACCGCTGTATAACCTTTTGCATGTTTTATCATACCAGCTAAGAAGTGATATGCCGTCTGACTCAGTTGCTCCTCTCCATCTGCATCAAAGAACGCATTCCCGTCTTTATTAAATAGCGACATATTGAAATGCATTCCCGACCCATTAACACCAAATAACGGTTTTGGCATAAACGTAGCATGTAAGCCATGTTTACGAGCAATTGTTTTTACGACTAATTTGAATGTTTGGATATTATCACACGCTGTGACTGCATCCTCGTATTTGAAATCAATTTCATGCTGACCAGGTGCTACTTCATGATGACTGGCTTCAATTTCAAAGCCCATCTCTTCCAACTCTAAAACAATATCACGACGACAATTTTCGCCTAAATCAGTTGGTGCTAAATCAAAATAGCCTGCATTATCGTTTAGTTCTAGTGTAGGCTTTCCTTTTTCATCTAATTTGAAAAGGAAAAATTCGGGTTCTGGTCCTAAGTTAAAATCTGTAAATCCTAAGTCATGCATTTCAGCTAATACACGTTTTAAGTTAGCACGAGGATCCCCCGCAAAAATTGTTCCATCTGGATTGTAAATATCGCAAATCAATCTCGCAACTTTCCCTTTTTCAGCTGTCCAAGGAAAGACAACCCACGTATCAAGATCCGGAAATAAATACATATCAGACTCTTCAATACGCACAAAACCTTCAATGGAGGAGCCATCAAACATCATTTTATTATCCAAAGCTTTGGCTAGCTGGCTTACCGGAATTTCCACGTTCTTAATGATTCCTAGGATATCCGTGAATTGCAAGCGGATGAATTTCACATTTTGTTCGTCTGCGAAGCGAAAAATATCTTCTTTAGTATACGATGTCATAATTAAATCCTCCCAATAATTGATATTATATAAACTTTTTAAAAGTAAATATCTTGTTCAAAACCTTGGCAATTGTTGCTTTCCGGAAGCATCTTGTTTCACGAACCTACCAGCTTGTTGCATTTCTTTTCGTAAAATTTTGCGTACGTCTTCATCTGTAAGTGGAGTCTTCTGCTCATCCTGTTTCATTTGGTACATTTTTTTAATTCCCGCAATATTCAGACCGTCGTTCAAATAGTCTTTAATCTCAAGTAATACATCGATGTCTTGTAGTGAATACAGCCGATGATTCCCTTGATTCCTCGCAGGATGAATCAAACCTTGATCCTCATAATAACGAATTTGTCGCGCAGTAAGATCTGTTAGTTTCATGACAGGACCTATCGGGAAAAGAGGCATCGATCTTCTAATTTCTTTTTCACTCACGACAATTTACCCCTTCCAAAACGCTTTATTTTTCATATGTTAGTTGCATTATAATGTATGGTATATCTTTTGTCAAATATATGTCATATAATCTAACATTTTCAAAAACCTTATATATCAACGACTTTGAGCTAAATTCAAAAAAACAGCAAAAATATTTTCGCTGTTTTTTGAATTTATTCACATCTCGATGTTATTTCTGATAGCATTAAAAGATTCTGATCTATAAGGCGCTTTATCGCTACTAGAACCGCTATTCTTATATGTTCGTAAGTGAGCCCTCCTTGCACATACAGTTGGTAAGGCTCCCTAATAGGACCATCCGCTGTCAACTCGAGGCTCGCACCTTGAATAAAAGTTCCAGCTGCCATGATAACGTCATTTTCATATCCTGGCATATATGCCCCTTCTGGAACAACATGTGCATTAATTGGAGAGGCCGCCTGAATTGCCTGCGCAAAGGCAACCATTCTTTCCTTATCATGAAATGAAACACTTTGAATCAAGTCAGTCCGAGGCGCATTCCAAGCGGGGTCAGTTTCGATTTGAAAAGCATCCAGTATACCCGCAGTAAAGCGCGCTCCTTTTACTGCCTGGGAGACAACATGCGGAGCCAAGAAAAAACCTTGATACATTTCCAGCAAACTATACAAGGAAGCTCCCGCCTCTGCACCAATCCCTGGAGTGGTTAACCGATAAGCGCATAACTCCACCAATTCAGCCTTCCCAGCGATGTATCCACCCGTTTTAGCCAAGCCACCGCCTGGATTTTTTATCAATGAACCCGCAATTAAATCCGCACCTACTTCAATTGGCTCTAAAATCTCCACGAACTCTCCATAACAATTATCGACAAAAATAAGAATGTCTGACTTTATTTCACGAATAAAGGCAATCATCTCTTTTATTTTCGCAATCGAAAATGAAGGGCGGTCTGCATAACCTCGAGAACGTTGAATCCCAATCATTTTTGTCGCAGGTGTTATTTTAGCACGTATCAATTCAAAATCAACGGAACCATCTGTTTTTAATGGTACCTTGTCATAACCAATCTGAAACTCTTTAAGCGAGCCTTTTCCGGAGCCACGAATACCAACAATCTCTTCCAGTGTGTCATATGGTGCTCCAGTAATGTATAACAAATCATCTCCTGGTCGTAACACACCAAACAAAGCTGTTGAAATGGCATGCGTGCCTGAAATAATTTGAGGGCGAACAAGCGCCGCCTCTGCTTTAAATACGTCTGCATAGACCCGCTCTAGCGTGTCGCGGCCATCATCATCATACCCGTAACCTGTCGATGGGGTGAAATGGAAATCACTCACTCGATTTTTCTGAAAAGCTTGCATAACCTTCCATTGGTTTTCTTCCGCAATATTTTCTGTTTCCTGTTGCAAAGAACGCAACTCGTCCTCCACAACATTGGCTAATTTGCGTAATTCTGCTGGTATTTGCTCAAAAAATGCTGTCATCTTATTTTTCCTTTCGTGCTTGATAGCCTTTTAATTGATAGCTTTCTGCTTTTTCATCAAATATTTCCTCAATGACGACCGTTTCCCGCTTATATTTATGTAACATTCTTCCGTCACTCGCTGGGATACTAGCCACATAAGGTTGCCACAGTTGCTTAATTTCCCACAACATTTTCTCCATCAAAAAGTACTGCGAATATTCTTCCAAAGCACTCACTTCGACATAATTCGGCTGTGTGGGTATAAAATAAGGTAACTGCTGATCTTTTTTATTATATACTGTCAAAATTGGAATATGCTGCATATCCAATTCCTCCAACAATTTCAAAACCGTTTTTTCATGCTGCACATAATCCGGATTAGAGCTGTCAACCACATGCAAAAGAACATCCACATTCGCCGTTTCCTCAAGCGTCGAACGAAATGCTGCGATAACCGTTGTAGGTAAGTCTTGTATGAAACCAACTGTATCTGTCAAAAGAGCTGTATATCCTTCTGAAAAAACCAACTTTCTCGTTGTCGGATCAAGCGTCGCAAACAACTGGTTCTCTTCTAGCGTCTTAGCATCACTCAACCGATTAAAAAGGGTCGATTTTCCTGCATTCGTATAGCCAATCAAACCGAATCTAAAAATAGCTTGATCATTCCGCCTTGCCGTCATCCGTTCACGATGCTTCACTACTGTATCCAACTGTTCCTTAATATCCACCATCTTCTGCCTGATATGACGCCGATCCATCTCTAGTTTCGTTTCTCCCGGCCCACGTGTTCCAATGCCTCCACCAAGGCGTGACAACGAAGCCCCTTGTCCACTTAACCTTGGTAACAAATATTGGTATTGCGCAAACGCTACCTGTAATTTCCCTTCTCGAGTTTTTGCACGCATTGCAAAAATGTCTAAAATTAATTGCGTCCGATCAAGTATCCGCGCATCGACAATTTTAGAAATATTCCGAACCTGTGTCGCACTTAACTCACTATTAAACAACACTATGTCGACTTCCATTTCTGCGACAAAAGCTGCAATCTCTTCTATTTTCCCAGACCCAACAAAAGTAGCTGGATGCACCCGTTCTCGTTTTTGAGTTACTTCTCCGACAACTTCTGCTTGCGCTGTTTTCGCTAAACTACCCAATTCTAACATGGAGTAGTAAAAATGTTCCTCTGTCTGTTTCGGTAATTCACAGCCAACTAAGATCGCTCTTTCTACCATCATCTGCACTCCCATCGTTTCTCCAAAGTCAATCGTAGCATAAATAGCGCTACAAAGAAAGTTGGTAAGCCACGAAAAAACCGAATGCTTGCACCGCGTATTTGGCACAAAACATTCGGCTTTCGCTTTTAAAACACAAGTTACCTATTCATCATCCGATTTCAAAGCCACATTCTTTTGTGGAGAAAACGTAGAAATCGCATGTTTAAATACAAGTTGTTGCTTACCATCTACATCTAACAAAACCGTGAAGTTATCAAAACTAATAACCCGGCCACGTAGCTGGAATCCATTTGTTAAAAAGACAGTTGCCAAAATTTTCTCTTTCCTCAATTGATTTAAATAATGATCCTGTAACCCTTGCCCACCTTGTTTCATATCGAATCGCTCCTATTCTCTATCTTTTTCAGTTATCTTCATTCTATACGAAATGTACAAAAACTACAAATGACATTCCAAAAAGAAGAATGTTTTTCTCTGCTAATTTCAAATACCCTTTTTATAAGGAATTAAAACACACGATTCGCCTTTAGAAACTGCTTAATCTCATGCACGATTTTATTCTCTAGCCCCGCTTCGTCCGCATTATACCATTGGACATCTAAACGATTGCGAAACCAGGTCAATTGTCGCTTAGCAAAACGCCTAGAATTGCGCTTAAGTAGTTCTACAGACTCATCTAATGACATATCTCCATCAAAATATGTAAACAGCTCTTTGTAACCAATCCCTCGAGCTGCCGGTACATCACGCACACCCGAATCGTAAAAAGTACGCGCTTCCTCCAATAAGCCTTGTTTTATCATGATGTCCACCCGCAAATTTATTCGTTCGTAAAGTTCCGCGCGTTCCCTATCCAAGCCAATTAGCAGTGGATTAAATTCACTTGCTTGTTGCTCTTGATTTTGCAACTCAGAAAATTTTTTGCCCGACAAATGGTTTACTTCTAATGCTCGGATAATGCGTCGCGGGTTGTTTGCATGTAATTTCATAGCACTCTCGGGATCTACTTTGCGAAGTTCCTCCAACAGTGACTCTCCTGACTCCCCAGCTAAAGAATCACGATAAGCTTCGTCACTAGCTACTTCTGAAAAAGCATAATTGTAGAGAACCGACTGTATATAAAGCCCCGTCCCACCAACAATAAACGGTAACTTTCCCGCTTTCCAGATTTGGCGTATTAATCTATGTGTTTCATTTTTAAATTCAGACGCATCATACGGCTCGGCAGGCTCACGAATATCGATCAAATAATGCGGAATACCAGCCATTTCCTCATTCGTCACTTTTGCCGTGCCAATATCGAGCCCCCGATAAACTTGCATGGAATCGCCGCTGATAATCTCGCCCTTAAATTTTTGCGCCACGTCAATGCCGAGCGCTGTTTTCCCTACCGCAGTAGGGCCAACAATCACAATTACGGGAATTTTGCTCAAAAAAATCTCCCCTTCCATATCTCCATTGTACCATCAAACTGTCTCAGCGGTCACTATTTAGGAACATCAACTGCATAACCAAGCGATGTTTTTTCATTCCCTTTAGCGAATAACTTCTTTTGATGTGTAACCAGCAAAAAGTTCACCTAATGAAGTGGCTTCGTATTCTCGGAATTTTAGTAGTATATCAAAAATCTCTTCTTCTGTACAAATGAGCGTTCGCTTCTTGTAATGGATAATTAGAAACTCATTAATCGCCCTGTAAAAACTCATATGATTTGTAAGAGCATCCTTGAAACTCGTTCGCATATCAAACCTGTCCTCACCCATATTTTTGGCATTAGGAGCGATACTACTTTCGTTCATTAGAGCTTGCTTCAAGAGCGCAATTGTTTCATGCCGATGCGCTTCCATGTAACTAGGATCATGTCTCCTTAATTGGTATTCATCAGAATTCACATAATAGGTGCTGATCCAATAATTCACAACTTCCTCTGCATGTTCATTTATAAACGTCACAACAGTTGGCATGTAAACATCTCCTTCAATAAGCATCGACTTTTGGTTGCAATGCTATGTATAATAAATTACTTCATCATTTTACTACTTTTTAAACAGCTTTCCTATATAAACAGTCATTTTAGATTCAAACATAACAAAAAACCTCCTGAAAACTACCTCAAGAGGTTCAGCTTAATAAAATTAATGCCAATCTGCTGGTTCACGTGCATCGTCAATTTGTGTTTGTAATTCCTTAACCAATTGCTCTTTTGTCTGGGCATCCCACTGGAATAGATAATCCATATCTGCTATGACTTCATCTTTCCACTCTAGCAAGTACGGCATATCAAATAATAAATACCCCGTGCGACGTAACAAGAAATCAACCGGATGAATAACCGCTTCATGATAAATAGCATAATGAAGTTGCGCATACAAACTATTCGGTAATGCTAGCATTCCTTTCTCCTTATGTTCCTGCGCGTAAGTAAACACCAAATCAATATTGGAACCGTAACGTTTTGCTAACTCTCGGCCTTCTTCTAATGACCAGCCAAACCGATTATTCCCTTCTTTAGCTTTCTTCTCAATGAAAGCATCAATATTTTTCGAGCCGCCAACATCCCCACCCGAAATTGGTAAATGATGCGTCTGCACAGATTTGAATTTTTTTTTCAGTTTCTTTCGAGAGTGCTTTGGAAACTTCATCTAATAACTTCTCAGCCATTTTGCGGTAACCTGTCAATTTCCCACCAGCCATTGTAATCAAGCCACTTTCAGAGAACCACACTTCGTCCTTACGTGAAATTTCAGATGGGTCCTTCCCTTCTTCATAAATTAACGGACGCACACCAGCCCAGCTTGACTCAATATCATTTTCACTAATATGAACATCTGGAAACATATAATTAATCGCCTTAATTACATATTTATGATCCTCTTCATTCGCTTTTGGATTGATAACCATTTCATCATACACCGTATCTGTAGTACCAACATATACCTTTTTGTCACGAGGAATCGCAAAAACCATACGACCATCAGGGGTATCAAAATAAACTGCTTGTTCCATCGGGAATTTCTTTTTATCGATGACAAGATGAATACCTTTCGTTAGGCGAAGATGTTTATTATTCACTGTATAATCCATTTTGCGCACCTTATCAACCCAAGGGCCTGCTGCATTAATCACTCGATGCCCTTTAATATCAAAGACTTTACCTGTAATACAATCACGTGCTACAACACCGCTAACCTGCTTTTTCGCATCATATAAAAAACTCTCAGCTTGCGTATAGTTAATCACCTTTGCACCAAGCTCTACCGCTTTTTTCATAACCTCAATCGTTAAACGTGCGTCATCCGTGCGGTATTCCACATAGTAACCAGAACCTTTCAAACCTTCTTTCTTCACAAAGGGATTTTTAGCGAGTGTTTCTTTGGCTGATAAAATTTTACGACGTTCATCTTTTTTCACTCCTGCTAAATAATCGTAAAGGCGAATTCCAAATGAAGCGCTCAATTTTCCCATGTTACCACCTTTATGAAAAGGTAACATCATCCATTCTGGCGTTGTCACATGTGGTCCGTTTTCATACACAATTGCACGTTCTTTTCCTAAGTCAGCAACCTCTTTTATCTCAAATTGCTGCAAATAACGCAAGCCACCATGGACAAGTTTTGTCGACCTACTTGAAGTTCCAGCAGCAAAGTCTTGCATTTCTATTAGTGCTACACTCATGCCACGTGAAACGGCGTCTAGCGCAATTCCCGCACCCGTAATTCCGCCTCCTACAATAACTAAATCAAATGCTTCCTCCGCCATCTTCGTTTGAATTGTTTCTCTGTCAAAAGCTGAAAATAATTGTACCATCTTTTTTCCCCCTCTAGGACCTGATTGAAGTCTATCTATCACCATCTATTTTCCACTTTTCAGCAGATTTAAAACGCTACAAAAAAAAAGAGAGACTACAAAACAAGCGATTGCGCTCGCTATTTGTAGTCTCTCCATATCTCAGACAATGATTAATATTAACTTGTCTCCAATTATAGTACAGTCGTTCCTAAAATGTAAAGCTATTTGTTTCGCTTTCCTCTCAATTCTACAGCCTTTTCTGGAAAATCAGTCATAAAACCTCGAACATTTTCATCAAAAAGTGTCTCCATCTGACTAACCTTATTCGCAGTCCAACAACGCGTAGCAACATTTCCAAGTACTTCTTGATTACGAATAGAGTACGGTGGATTAATGCTATCTAACTGCAAGCTAGCAAACTGTGCTAATGCATCTTCTACATCCAGCTTCGTAATTGCAGAAAGCTTAATTGTGGCATCCAGCTCTCGTAAGCGCGTTAACGTTTCTAAATTAAATGAACAAAATAAAAAAGTAAGCCGCCCTGCTCTTTTCCTACAAAGTTCTAGCACTTTCTCTTCAATTCCCGCGTAATCATATGTATCCGTCTTCAACTCAACGTTTAAAATTAATGGATAACGCCCCAGCACAACCAAGACCTCTTCTAAAGTAGGTACTTTCGTTTTCTTAAACAATGCCCGAAATCGCTTTTTATAACCTTGATGCGCATCCAATTTTTGTAGCTCTCGTAGCGTAAAATCCTTTACTAATCCGGAGCCATTCGTTGTTCGATTTACCGTTTCATCATGAATCACAACTGGAACGCCATCTTTCGTTAACTGTACATCAAGCTCAATACCATCTGCACCAGCTTTAACCGCAGCAAGAAAAGCTGGTATCGTATTCTCAGGATGTGTTCCCTTACTACCTCTATGGGCAAATATTTCCGTCAAATTTCTTACCTCATTTCTGTGACATATTGTTCTTTTTATTATACATAAATAAGACCATTGTCTCAAATTTATTAAATTCCTGTTTTTTTGTCGCCTATCGAATTACAGCACCAAGAACATGTGTTATGATAGGTCAAGTAGAGAATGAGTGGATATAAGCAACATCGTTTCAGTAGCAACCTTTTATTCCTACTACTTATTATGAGCAATTAAAATTAGGAAACTTTCTTTCCTTATGTATTTGCGGTTAGGAGAGATTATATGGAGAGATCCGCTCGATATAAAAGAAAATATGTACCTAGTATCGATGGACTTCGAGCACTGGCAGTTATCGCTGTCATTGCCTATCACCTCAGTTTCGGATGGGCTTCTGGTGGTTTTTTAGGAGTTGACATCTTTTTTGTTTTATCAGGCTATTTAATCACCAACATTTTACTATCACAATGGGAAAAAAATGAACGTATTGATTTGAAACAATTTTGGATAGGTCGTTTCAGGCGCCTTATCCCGGCTGTATACTTAATGATTGTTATTGTCGTTGTATTTGCTGTTATTTTTAATCGACCACTTCTTGCAACATTACGAGGGGATGCTACCGCCTCCTTCCTTTACTTGAGCAACTGGTGGTTCATTTTTCACAACGTATCTTATTTTGATTCATTCGGAACAGCATCTCCCATCAAAAATTTATGGTCTTTAGCTATTGAAGAGCAGTTCTATATTATTTGGCCCGTCTTTTTTATACGGCGCTTTAAAGTTCATCAAAAAACCAACGATTATTTTACGTATCATCGTGATTGCAGCGATTCTTTCCGCTATTTTAATGGCAGTTCTCTATTCCCCAGATGGTGATCCAAGTCGTGTTTATTACGGAACAGATACACGAGCTTTTGGTTTACTGCTTGGTGGAGCACTTGCTTTCGTATGGCCATTCACACGCTTGTCACCACACATACCAACATCTGCAAAAGTCGCTGTTAATTTTGCAGGAACAGCTAGTGTTGCCATCTTTTTGTTTTGTATCGCAACAGTAAACGAATACGATTCCTTTTTGTACCGTGGAGGCATGTTTTTAATCGCCATTAATGCAGTTGTCATGATTGCAACAATTGCTCACCCCGCCTCTTATCTAAGTAAATTATTTAGTTTTAAACCATTGCGATGGGTTGGCACTCGTTCCTACGGTATTTATTTGTGGCACTATCCGATTATTACCCTTACAACACCTATTACCGAGGTTGGGACTCCAAACATAGTACGTGCGGCACTTCAAGTAGTAGCAACATTGATTATTGCAGAACTATCTTACCGCTTTGTAGAAACACCAATTCGCAAAAAGGGCTTTATCGCGTATATCAAATCCTTCCATTTTAAAGGATTACTGCATTGGCGAGGCTATCCTGTTGGCAAATGGGCCTTCATTAGTAGTCTCATTCTCATCCTCGGATTCTTCGCACTTGGTATGAGCAATTTAATCACTGTAAAAACGAACGCAGAAGGCACACAGAAAACTCATGTAAAAACAGTTACCGAGGTAAAAACACCACAAAAAGAAACGCCCACACCTCCAGCTACACCTAAAAAACCATCGACACAAACACAAAAAAAGAATGCTGCAAAAGCACCTGTCACACCTGATCAAATCAAATATGAACAAACATTGGCGATTGGTGACTCACTTATGATTGATATTCAACCCGTCCTGGAAGAATCGGTTCCAAATATCGCGATTGATGGTTTGGTGGGACGCCAAATGGCTGATGCACTAAACACCGCTACTCAGTATCAGAAATATAATGCCAAAGGAAGCGCAGTGATTCTGGAACTTGGTACAAATGGTCCTTTTGCTCTCAAAAAAATGGAGGAACTCGTGCAGATGTTCGATCAAGCAAGCATCTACCTTGTAAACACCCGCGTACCACGCCAATGGGAATCCGAGGTCAATGAATCGATTGAAAAAATCGATGCCGAATACGATAATGTTACTCGCGTTGACTGGTACAGCCTTGCTATCGATCATCCGGAGTACTTCGGTCGCGATGGTGTTCATCTAACAAAAAAAAGGTGTATCTGCCTATGTTGGTTTATTGACGAATAAAATGGTACATTGATAAATCCATCGAATCCTTTATTCACAGCGGATTCGATGGATTCTTTACTTATTTATAGAAAAACAAGGCGTTCTTGCTCATTAAACAGCACCTTTATCTCATTAGCTTGAAACAATGCATCTTGCTCTTGATAGAATAAATACAACATCAATACTCTGTCGAAAGCAAGACTAACAGCAATGCTCTTCGGCCGAACCAACGTTTCACGGTGATGCTTACCTGTTAAATCAATATAGAAACTTCGACCATAATCAAAATCGGTTTCAAGATTGATTGAATCTGGTTTTTGTTCATTTTCTAGACTATATAAATGCCTCGGTATATGTAATTTTGATAAAATCGCTAAAGCTCGTTCCACAGTGGCAACATCTGGACTAATGTCATATTTTGTATTACGCAAATACTCGTGAATTTTCCATATGTATTTTTGCCGGTAATGGCGACGCATTGTCCATAAATAAAATATTCTTGCACCTTCACGCTCATCGGTATAACTCGCTAAATGTTCTCTTTCCACAACGTTTTCGTACTTACTACGCACATAAAAATAATGCCACTGCTCCCTCTCGCGTTCTAATCGGTAGTAATCCTCTCCTCATCGCGCTCATGAAACGTCTCAATGCTATTACCCTTCACGATAATTTGCTTTCCACGTTGCCTCAACAATCGACAAATACGTTCTAACTCCATATATAATATTCCTTTCTAACACCATTACTCCTCTATTTTTAAATACCCGTAATCAATTAAATTCTTAATTGATGCAATAATCCATAGCTCTTTTTCAACATGTACACGCCCTTTTAAGTATTTACCAAATTTATAATCAATCGCATCATTAAATTTGCGTAATTTCATGTCCATTTCATTTTGATGCATAAATGACATGTTATCCATCATTATCTTCCTTTCCACAAACTGCTTGATATATGCAAGTGTTTCCGCTTTCAAATTGCTATTAAAAAAGGCCACATCAAAGGGACCTTCATCATCGTGCATATATATACAATTTAACACATTCTCACTTGCGTGTAAATGATTTTACAAGCTATTCTCCAAAAACATGAGGCCATTCTTTCTTTTTATCCAAGAAGTTTTTAGCTAGTTCTTTAGCACCTTCTAAACTATGACTAGCAGCCCAGCCGCATTGCACTTCGTTACAAGCCGGAACCTCGTTAGCATCTAACACATCCACCAATGTTTTTTCTAAAATAGCAAGTACGTCTTCATAGTCATCATGATTGATAACCGACAAATAAAAGCCAGTCTGACAACCCATCGGACTAATATCTACAATTTTATCCGAATGATTTCGCGACAGTTCTGCCATTAAGTGCTCCAACGAGTGAAGTGCCGGCATTTCCATATGCTCCTTGTTCGGTTGCATAAAGCGAATATCATATTTATAAATTTCATCACCATGCTCCCCCTTTTTTTGCCCGGCAAGACGCACGTAAGGCGCCTTCACTAAGGTATGATCCAAGTTAAAACTCTCTACATTCATTTTTTCAGTCACTATAATCCATCCCTTCTAAAAAATCCCTAGGCTAGCGCTTCAATCTTGCCTACCTAGGAATCTATATAATAAATTATTCTACCGCACCTTCAGTAATCGGTGCAAGTGCGAGCCAAGTTTCTACTGGTACACCTTCCAACTGCTCATCCATGATGAAAGAACCATTGGAATAACGATCGGTTACACGTAAATTAGAAACATTCAGGTCAACCACAACGTCTTTATTTGTCGCGACATGAATAATATCACTATCATTAGCTAAATCTAAACTAATAAAACGGTGCGGGCTATTTTTCAGCTCACGTAGCATTAATAAGCCTCTTTTTGCTCTAGAAATTGGTTCAAACTCAGCTAATCTCATTCGTTTAGCCGAACCTCGCTGTGTTAACAAGACAAGGTCACGTTTCTCGCTAGGGGCAATGACGTTAGCTCCAGCAATAAAGTCCCCGTCTTTTAGGTTCATTGCTTTCACACCGGCTGTCCTAGCGCCAGATAATGGCACTTCACTAATAGAATAGCGTAAACCATACCCATTATAACTCGCCAAAAATACATCTTCATTCCCAATAACCGTTTCTACCGAAATCAAACTGTCATCGCCTTTCAAATTCATCGCCATCAATGTTTTCGAGTAGCGCTGTGGCTTGTAGTTCAGTACCGCGGACGCTTTTATCATCCCATGCTTCGTTACGAACAAGAAATAATCGGTTTCCAGGAATTCTTTCATCGCAATTGCTGCAACTACTTCTTCATCCCCAGACGTATCTGAAACGAGATGGCTAACATGCTCGCCCAAGCTCTTCCATTTGATATCCGGCAACTCATGCACTGGACGATAAATATAATTTCCCTTATTCGTGAAAAGTAATAGCGAATCCATTGTATTCATCGTCTGAATAAAGATAGCATGATCTGTTTCTTTCATCGATAAATCTTCTCCATTAGAAGCGGTATAAGAACGCATTGCCGTACGTTTTACATAGCCTTCTTTCGTCACCGAAACAACAACATCTTCGCTTGCCACTAGAACCTCAGTATCAATTTTTATCTCAGAAATTTCGTTTTCAACAACAGTCAATCGCGGTGTTTTATATTTTTTCTTAATCTCGTTCAATTCTGCTTTTAAGCATGCGATTAAGTTTTTTTCGTCGCCTAGAATCGCTTCTAGAGCTGAAATTTGTTTTGCTAGCTCTTCTGCTTCTTGCTGCAATTGCGTAATATCTGTATTCGTTAAACGATATAGCTGCAAAGAAACGATTGCCTCTGCCTGCTTCTCACTAAAATCATAGGTAGTTTGCAAATTCAATTTGGCATCACGTTTATCTTTAGAAGCACGAATCATTTGAATCACTTCATCCAAAATTGATAAGGCCTTCATTAAGCCATCAATAATGTGTTGGCGGGCCTTGGCACGTCTAATATCGAATTCCGAGCGTTTCGTAATAACCTCTTTTTGATGAGCAATATACGCATCCAACATCGAAATAATCCCCATTAATTGCGGGCGCTTATTAAATATCGCAACCATATTAAAATTATAGGAAATTTGCAAATCTGTATTTTTGAAAAGGTAATTCAGCACACCATCTGCATTCGCATCTTTCTTCAACTCAATCACAATACGGAGTCCTGAGCGATCTGTTTCATCACGCACTTCTGAAATACCCTCAATCTTCTTATCAATTCGTAAATCATCCATCCGTTTTACAAGATTTGCTTTGTTAATTTCATACGGAATCTCGGTAATTACAATTTGCTGACGCCCACCACGCATATCCTCAATTGCCGTCTTTGAGCGCACAACCACGCGCCCTTTTCCGGTTTCATACGCTTTACGAATCCCATCAATGCCTTGAATAATACCACCTGTTGGAAAATCTGGACCTTTTATCAATTTCATAATATCCATCGTCGTGCAATCGGGCTTATCGAGACGCTTGATAACCCCTTCGATTACTTCTGTCAAATTATGAGGAGGAATATCGGTCGCGTAACCAGCTGAAATCCCTGTCGAACCATTGACTAATAAATTCGGAAAACGGCTAGGTAAAACAGTCGGCTCGCTTGCCGTATCATCAAAGTTTGATACAAAATCAACAGTTTCCTTATCCAAATCACGCAATAACTCCGATGAAATTTTGGAAATTCGAGCTTCTGTATAACGCATCGCAGCCGGTGGATCACCATCGACACTACCATTATTTCCATGCATCTCAATCAAGGTATTCCGAACTTTCCAATCTTGGCTCATCCGTACCATCGCTTCATACACAGACGAATCACCATGTGGATGGTAGTTACCAATTACATTTCCGACTGTCTTCGCAGACTTACGGAATCCTTTTTCGGCGGTATTACCTTCCACATGCATCGCAAATAAAATCCGACGCTGCACAGGCTTCAAACCATCGCGCGCATCTGGTAATGCACGTTCCTGAATAATATACTTACTATAGCGACCAAACCGATCCCCTAAAACTTCTTCCAAGGCTAAGTCTTGAATTTTTTCATCTGGAGTACTCACTCGCCTGCCTCCTCAATAATCATGTTTTCATTCTCTAAAATGCTTTGATCTTCTTCTAGCGAGAATTCCACGTTTTTTTCAATCCAATGCCGTCTTGGTTCTACTTTATCCCCCATTAATGTCGCCACACGTCGTTCAGCCCGAGCGATATCATCAATCCGTACGCGAATCAGCGTTCGCGAATCAGGATTCATTGTCGTATCCCACAATTGATCAGCATTCATCTCACCTAAACCTTTGTAACGCTGGATAATGTAGCCTTTGCCAATTTTTTTTGATGGCTAAATCAAGCTCCTCATCTGTCCACGCGTAAGCCATCACTTCTTTTTTTCCAACACCCTTACTTACTTTATAGAGCGGTGGTAATGCAATATATACTTTGCCGGCTTCCACTAGCGGGCGCATGTAGCGGTAAAAAAAATGTTAGGAGCAATACTTGAATATGCGCGCCATCCGTATCTGCATCAGTCATAATCACGACCTTATCATAATTACAATCTTCCACTTCAAAATCAGCACCAACACCAGCGCCAACTGTATGGATTATCGTACTAATCTCTTCATTTTTCATAATATCCACTAATTTTGCTTTTTCGGTATTTATAACTTTACCTCGCAATGGCAATATAGCTTGAAAGCGGCGATCACGACCTTGCTTAGCTGAGCCACCCGCCGAGTCTCCTTCGACAAGGTATAACTCATTTTTTTGCGGGTTACGCGATTGTGCCGGTGTTAATTTACCAGAAAGTGATGTTTCTGAGCGCTTGCGTTTTTTTTTCCATTCCGAGTCTCTTCACGCGCTTTTCGAGCTGCCTCACGTGCTTCACGCGCCTTCACAGCCTTCTTAACGAGCAAAGCGCTCACTTCTGGATTTTCCGCCAAATAATAGCCTAGATGCTCTGCTACAACAGCATCAACTGCAGGTCTAGCTTCTTGCGTTCCGAGTTTTTCTTTCGTTTGTCCTTCAAATTGCAACAAATTCTCTGGAATCCGAACAGAAAGCACCGCTGAGAGCCCTTCACGGATATCGCTGCCCTCTAAATTCTTCTCTTTTTCCTTTAAAATGCCGACGCGACGAGCATATTCATTGAACACACGCGTCATCGCGGCCTTCATTCCAGCCTCATGTGCACCAGCCCCACGCGTACGTACATTATTAACAAAGCTCAAAATATTCTCTGCATACCCGTCATTGAATTGAAAAGCCGTCGCAATTTCAATCGTATTGTTATCTCCTTCAAAAGATACAACAGGGTGTAGCACATCTTTACCTTCATTAATATATTCCACAAAATTCTTCACACCATCTTCAAAATGGAATTTCTCTTCCATTCCGACACGCTCATCTATAAGCTCAATCTCCATCCCCTTCAATAGGAATGCTGATTCACGCAGACGTTCCGATAATGTCTCATAATTATAAGAAGTCACTGGGAAAATCGCTTTATCTGGTTTAAAACGTATCGTTGTCCCTCTTTTATTCGTTTTACCCAGCTTACGCAGTGTTCCGACTGGCTTTCCACCATTTACAAAATCCATTTCATACGTAAAACCATCACGGTAAATAGTTACTTTGAGCGATTCTGACAAGGCATTCACGACCGAAGATCCTACACCGTGCAAGCCTCCGCTCGTTTTATAACCACCCTGACCAAATTTACCACCAGCATGAAGCACCGTTAAAATAACTTCGACAGTCGGCTTTCCTGTTTTATGCATTCCCACAGGCATACCACGTCCCTCATCTGAAACGCTAACACTATCATCTGCGTGTAAAACAACTTTTATTTTATGACCATATCCAGCCAATGCTTCATCCACGGAATTATCCACGATTTCATAGACTAAGTGATGCAATCCGCGCGTATCTGTCGAACCGATATACATCGCTGGGCGTTTACGTACTGCCTCAAGTCCTTCTAGCACCTGAATCGAATCATCATTATACTCATTTTTTGAACGACTCATTTTATTTTTCTCCTTCCAATTTTGCTTATATACCTTGCTGTTTACCCATTTTAATCTGTTATCCAAACATATGTTGGCAACAACTACTTTAACAGAATAGCACTTAACATCCAAATAATAAACCCATCTCACCTTTCTTGCGACTAAGGAACTAAGTATTTCTAGGCTACATGTGATTTCTTTTATGAAATCCACGCGGGTTTATAGTCAATTAGGATTGATTGGTTAAGCAACTTTATGTAATTTTTTGCAAGCCAAAAGCCCCTTTTAATAGAGGCTTTCTTTACAAGCTATTTGTATAGTCTAACACTATCCTTTGTTAGAAAGCAAATACTCAACCATAATACAACGATCCATAATAACTGTATGGCCTCTTTCTTTCAAGAAATCATAAACATCTTCGCTTGATATACCAGATTGGGTCCAAAAGACATCAGCATCAATTTTGTCGAACGCCTTGGCTAACTCGGGTAGGTATTCGGATCTTCGGAAAATGTCCACGATATCAATATGGCCTTCAATTTCAGCTAGGCTTGCCATGGCTTTCTCGCCAAGTACTTCATCTACATGAGGGTTTACAGGAATAATCGTGTAGCCTTCTTGCTGCATCCGTTCTGATATCTGATAGGATGTACGCTCTGGATTATCGCTAAGTCCAACCACTGCAATCCGCTTTGCTCGCTTTAAAATCTGATGGATATCGCTTCTTTCAGGATTCAAAATTGCCATCTAAATCCCCTCCTATACGTCCATCATATCGGATTAGAGGCCGAAATAGCAAGCGATAACGGTGAATTATTTTTCTATCTATCCGCTTTTTCTCGAAACAAGAAAAACTGCTCTAAAAACATAGCAAAAACACTTCCAACAATAAGTCCGTTATTTAGAACAGCGATGACTGCTGCTGGCAATCCTTTTGTAGCAGAAGGAGACAAGAACATCACACCCACACCAACCATCATTGATATTCCAATAACAAGATAAGCATTTTCCTCTCCAACTGTGATTTTTTTTTAGTTCCTTCAAAGCCATAACTACCATATTAGAAAAAATTACAAATGTAACAGCGTAGCCAACCGGCGCCGGCAATGCGCTCATAATATTCATAACTGGTGGGAATAAGGTAATTCCAATGACAAGCAAGCAACCTAGCAAAAATGGTTTAATTGATTTCTGCCCTGTTTGTGTAACAAATCCAGCTGCTCCTGAAATTGGAACGGGGCCAATTGCTGAAAAACCGCCACCTAATAACTGATTAACACCTGATATCAAGCCACCACGTTTATATTTTTTAGGATCGCTTGGTCTATTCCCAGCTACAATCCCCTCCATTAAACGCACTGATGCAACTAAATTTGTAATTAATAACAAGGTAATAAAAATAGCAGTTGTAATCACACCAGAATCAAACGTTGGCATTCCAAATACAAAAAGCTCCGGCAAGCTGAACCAAGAATGCGCCTCTCCAATGCTTGGTGCTTTTCCAGCTATTAAAAACAACCCCCAACCAAGAATTAAGCTGAAAATCACCGAATACTGACGAAGCCACATCATTTTCGAACGCCCAAAAGCATAGGCTGCGATAACAACAATCATACTTAGCAACGCCATCCAAGGATCCATTAGCAGATGGTCTGCTGAAATTCCAAACATCCCTTGTATAAAAGAACCACTCAGTTGTAGCACGAGTAACATCAAATAGACAAATGTCACAGTTGGTGTAAATAATTTGGCCAAAACCCCAATAAACCCAGTTACAGCCAAAATAATAAAGAATGCACCGCTTACGAGCAATCCACCTGATAGAGCTTGCAAGGCATCAATATTTGACGTGTATAAAACCCCAATAAATCCGGCATAAATCGTGAACACACTCCACCATAAACCCGCTGGTCCTTCATGAATTGGCAAGCGATGTCCAAGCAAACCCTGTAACAAACCCGCAGCCCCCAAAACAAAGATCGTTCGTTGCATAAAACCTGCCGTCTCTACTGGACTTAATTGATACAAATCGGCAATTGCAATCGGTGCAACAATACCGGCGGCTATCATGAAAATCATCCATTGCAAGCCTGCAATACCCATTTTCATATACAAAACCACTCCTTTTTGTGTTATTTTCTAATTATTCAAACCAAAAATAAAAGCTACCCAATTTTTTATTTTACGCCAGTTTATCAAAAAAGTCCATGAAATAAATAAGCAATTACGGTATTCCGTGTTCCTTTTTTGTGCTATAATGACGAAAGATACCTAGTTCGAAATAAAGGAGTTTCTCAACTAATGGAAATGATCATTTTAATTTGTCTCATCGCCTATATTCTTGGCTCGATTCCATCAGGCTTATGGATCGGAAAAATTTTCTATAAAAAAGATATACGCAATTTTGGAAGCGGTAATTTAGGTGCAACGAATTCTTTTCGCGTTCTCGGTGTTAAGCCCGGCATCATTGTGACATTGATGGATATTTTAAAAGGGACTGTCGCTACACTATTACCATTCTTTTTCCAACTAGATATCAATCATCATTTTTGGTTATTAACAGGGGT
Source organism: Listeria rocourtiae FSL F6-920 (assembly GCF_000525975.1). Lineage (GTDB taxonomy): Bacteria > Bacillota > Bacilli > Lactobacillales > Listeriaceae > Listeria_A > Listeria_A rocourtiae. The sequence continues at coordinate 151,163 of NZ_AODK01000006.1, read as the reverse complement.
TTTCGCAATTATCGGTCACAGCTTTCCTCTTTTCGCAAAATTCAAAGGTGGGAAGGCCGTCGCAACATCAGCAGGAGTCGTGCTAGCCTATGCACCTTGGTTGTTTTTAGCGGCGTTGGTTATCTTTGTCCTATCTCTAAAAATCAGCAAGTATGTCTCTCTTAGCTCGATGATAGCTGCTGGAAGTGCCCTAATTATCTCGCTCTTCTTCCAAGACTGGATTCTAGTTGGTATTATAGCTGCCATCGCCATTTTCATTATTTACCGCCATATACCCAATATAAAACGCATCAAAAAAGGCGAAGAACCAAAAATAAGCTGGATGTAATATAAAAAGTAGAAGTTGGGCGCACCAACTTCTACTTTTTATATTATCCAATTGTAATCGTATATTCACTTGAGAAATCAGCACCAATATCCAATGCTTCTATTCCTCGTTTATCTTTTAATTCCACAGACTCGCCTGCTGCATCCGCAATACCAAACCATGGCTCGATACATAAGAATGGTGTACCAGGCTTAGGGGTCCAAATGCCAACATATTTAAAACCTGGGAATGCAACCTTCACAAAATGGCGATTTTTCCGTGAACGAATTGTCACCTCATTTTTCGTCAATCCCTCAAAAATCAATGCATCATTTCCAAACAACTCATAGTTCAGCGCTACTTTTTTTCCGTCCACAATTTTCTTCTTCTCTCCTGATAAATACGGACCTGCAAGCGTCAAGGTTTCCAGTTTCTCCTCTGCGCCGAATTCCAGATAATAATCCTCAAACACCTCACCTGGTACAAATGGCACATTAAAAGCCGGATGCGCGCCGATTGAGAAATACATCGTCTTATCATCCAAATTTTCTACATGATAGCCAACATGGATTGTCCCGCCCTCAATACGATAAGAAATCTCTAAAGCGAATTGGAATGGATAAATCGCAAGTGAATCCGCATCCGACTCAAGACGTAATGTAATCGACTGCTCTTCTTGTTGCGTAACATGAAATAAACGATCACGTGCAAATCCATGCTGCCCTAAACGAAACGGCTTGCCATCAACTAAATACGTATCCTCCACTAACCGGCCTACTGTTGGAAAAAGCACAGGGGAATGTCTCGCCCAAAAAGCACCATCTGCATGCCATAAGAAGTCTTTTTGTGAGTTCTTATCAAATATTCTTGTTAATTCCGCACCGTCTTCTTTTAACTCTACTAATATTGCATCATTTTCTAATCTTAACATCATTCATCACCATTCAAATGAAACCGCTCTATTTGGTCCCATCTGCCCTCTTTTTTTAATGCTGTTCTTTGTATATCTCCAAATAAATCATAATGAGGATAGACCCCGTGGCGCCTATCAATCCATTCCGGTTTAAGCCCGTATGCCGCCCCCCATGCCTCGAGTTTTACTAAATCTGCACAAGCAACCTTTGTTACTGTTTTTGAATCAGGAAAGCGCTCATCTAACCAATAATGTGTCAAAAAGGCTATTTCGCCACTATCCGCTCTTTTTTTCCACGCTTCAAGCTCTGCACGCTTCACTCCAAAAGCCATTATTCCCACCTACCATTACAATTTCATTGCTTTTAAATAAGCCTCATGCCATGAAGGAAAAGCTCGTCTTGTACTCACTGGCTTAAAATCAGATTTGCGCACAGCAATATGTTCTGTTTCACCTGAAATATGTATTTCCTCGCTGCCTTCTTGCCTAATTTCATAGCCATACACGATTCGAAAACCATCATAAGAGTTAATCCACGTCTTCACTACCGCTTTTTGCCCATATTTCATTGCCTGTTTATACGAAATATGCACGTCCAGAACAGGTGAGATGTAACCTTCTTGCTCCATGTCAAAATAGCGCAGTCCAATGCTTTCCAGAAAATCTGTGCGACCAATCTCCATCCAAACCAAATAATTCGCATGATAGACGATACCCATCTGATCCGTTTCTGCATATCTGACAACAATTGTCGACTCATGATACTTCATACAATTCCCTCCTCACTTCACAATACTCATTCTACCACGACAAAAAAACTTCCACAATTATAATAATCGCGGAAGTTTTTCGAATGTATTACTTTAATCAATGATTTTTTAATTTTTCCAATTCTACTAAGAATTTATCATTTAAGACACGAATAAACGTACCTTTCATACCTAGAGAACGAGAATCGATAACGCCTGCACTTTCTAATTTACGAAGCGCATTAACGATAACAGAACGTGTAATCCCCACGCGATCAGCAATTTTAGATGCAACAAGAAGTCCTTCTTTACCATTTAATTCATCAAAGATATGCTCAATTGCTTCTAATTCACTATAAGAAAGTGAGCTAATTGCCATTTGAACAACCGCACGACTACGAGCTTCTTCTTCAATTTCTTCTGCTTTTTCGTGTAAAATTTCCATACCAACAACTGTTCCTCCATACTCAGCAAGCAACAAGTCGTCATCTGTGAAATCATTCTCCAAACGAGAAAGAATCAATGTGCCAAGGCGTTCTCCACCACCAACAATAGGAACAATCGTTGTTAAGCCTTTTACGAAGAGATCACTGTTCTCAATTGGAAAAGCAGTATATTGACTAGAAACTTCTAAGTTAGAAGAAGTTTCATTCACATTGAAAAGACTGTTCGTGTATTCTTCTGGAAATTGGCGCTCTACTAGCATTTGCTTCATACGTGCATTTTCAATTGGCAAAACTTCGGAATAACCAAGAAGCTTCCCTTTACGGCTTACGACATACGTATTAGCTTCAATTACCTCGGCTAATGTATCCGCCATTTCTTTGAAGTTAACCGTTTTACCTGCTGCATTTTGTAGCATTGCATTAATTTTTCGTGTTTTTGCTAATAAGTTCATTATTAGTCCTCCTAAAATTTTTATAAGATAAATTGCGTTAAATCTTTATCCATCATAATAGTAGCTAATTTGTCGTTCACATAACTTTCCGTTACCGTGACAGTTTCTAGTGTAATCTCTGGCGCTTCAAAAAGCAAGTCCTCTAGTAGTTTTTCTAGAATAGTATGCAGCCGTCTAGCACCGATATTATCTGTTTCCTGATTGACATGAAAGGCGATTTCAGCCAACCTCTCCACAGCTTCCTTTGTAAAAATAAGTTCAATATCTTCTGTTTTCAGTAATGCTTTATATTGCTTAATTAGCGCATTATCTGGTTCCGTTAAAATTTTTACGAAATCCTCTTGGGATAATTTATCTAATTCAATCCTGATTGGAAAGCGTCCCTGTAATTCTGGTATTAAATCAGACGGCTTCGACATGTGGAATGCTCCTGCAGCAATAAAGAGGATATACTCCGTGTTCACCGTACCATATTTGGTCGTGATTTGCGAGCCCTCTACAATCGGCAAAATATCTCGTTGCACACCTTCACGTGACACTTGTGCATTGCCACCACCTTGGCCACCGCTTGCAATCTTATCTATTTCATCGATGAAAATAATACCCATTTGCTCTGCACGTAGGATGGCTTCTGAGGACACTTCCTCTTGATCAATCAGCTTGGATGCTTCATCCTCAAAAATAATTTTACGTGCTTCTTTTACAGTCACTTTGCGTTTTTTCATTTTTGATGGGAACAGACCTGAAAAAGCGTCCTGTATACCACTCATTTGATCCATTCCAGTCCCCCGGAACATATCTGCCATAGGGTTTTGTTGCTCCTTCACCTCAACAGTCACATAATCATTATCAAGGTCGCCGCTTTTTAGCTTCCATTCGATTTGACTACGTTTAGAGCGCACAGTTTCGTCCTCAGGCTCCACCTCTTCTTCTTGCTGCTGATTCCCACCACCAAAAAGCATCTCTAACGGATTCTGTGATGACTGTTTTTGTTTTTTCTTAGACGGAGCAAGCAACTTTACCAATCGTTTCTCCGCATTTTCTTCCGCTTTCACACGAACAAGTTGCATCTTTTCCTCTTTCACGAGTCGAACGGAAACCTCCACAAGATCACGAACCATCGACTCTACATCACGTCCAACATATCCAACTTCCGTGAATTTCGTTGCTTCGACTTTGGAAAATGGTGCACGAACGATTTTAGCAATACGACGCGCAATTTCTGTTTTTCCGACACCAGTTGGACCAATCATCAGAATATTTTTAGGAATGACTTCATCTCGTATCTCATCTGACATCAGCGAGCGGCGATAACGATTTCTAAGCGCAACAGCGACCGATTTCTTCGCACCTGTTTGCCCAATAATATATTGATCTAGCTTCTCTACAATCTGGCGCGGCGTTAAATTAATAGTTGACAAATCTAGCCCCTCCTCACACTTGTTCTACAATAATATTATCATTCGTAAATACACAAATTTCAGATGCAATATCTAGCGCGTTTTTCGCAATTTCCTTTGCTTCCAGTCGCTCACCATCGAAACGCTTCATAGCTCGCCCAGCAGCCAATGCGTAATTTCCACCAGAACCGATAGCAAGAATTCCGTCGTCAGGCTCAATAACTTCACCCGTTCCCGAAACCAATAACAGCTTCTCATCGTTCATGACAATTAACATCGCCTCTAGTTTGCGCAAAACATTATCACTACGCCACTGCTTCGCTAATTCAACTGCAGCTCGCTCTAAATTGCCATTATATTCATTTAGCTTCCCTTCAAACTTTTCAAAAAGCGTAAAAGCATCTGCAACAGAACCAGCAAACCCAGCAACCACTCTATCATGAAAAAGGCGTCTTACCTTCTTAGCCGTATGCTTCATCACTACAGAATTTCCTAATGTTACTTGTCCGTCCCCAGCCATAGCAGATTTGCCATTGTGACGAATTGCAAAAATCGTTGTCAATTTCGATACGCCTCCATTTCTTAAAAATTAAGCTCTTGGATGATGCTTCATATACGTTTCCTTCAAATGCTCCTTCGTAATATGTGTATAAATCTGCGTTGAGGAAAGACTAGCATGTCCCAACAATTCTTGTACTGTTCGCATATCAGCACCGTTGTTTAACAAGTCCGTCGCAAATGTATGGCGTAACATATGAGGATGAATCTTTCTTGTAAGAGAAGCTTTCTCGATTACTTTGCTCAAACAATAACGAATACCCCTCGCTGTCAACGGATCGCCGTAATGATTAATTAGTAGCGCTTGGTGTTCTTTCGCATGATGTTCCATTAATATATCACGCCCACCTTTTGTATAATCATTCACAGCGTCTAACGCAAAAGCCCCAAACGGAACATACCGCTCCTTATTCCCTTTTCCTCGTATCAAAATAGTTTGATAGGTTTGATCGATGTCAGGCAATAAAATCCCAGCACACTCACTCACCCGAATTCCAGTAGCGTATAACAATTCAAGCAAAGCACGATCTCGCAAAATCAATGGATTATTATTCGCGTAAACGACATCAAATAGCGCCTCCATTTCTTTAGAATAAAAAAATTTCGGCAATCGCAACTGTTTCTTCGCATGCGAAACAAACGCAAACGGATTATCAGTCATCCCTTTCTCTCTTACTAAAAAAGCATAGAAACTGCGCAAACTTGAAATTTTTCGAGCTACTGTTGAACGGGCAAATTCCAGCTTGCGTAAGTATGTGAGATATAATCTGACCTCCGTGTATGTTACATCTGTAAAATGATTAATGGCTTCTTCTACCATAAATGAACGAAAGTCGCGAATATCATGAAGATAATTAATATTAGTATGTTCTGAATAATTGCGCTCAGCACTTAAATAATTGCTAAAATCCTGCTCCCAATTTCGCCCAGTCACCACATTTATACACCTCTCAAACAAGTCCATCGTATCACACATGGTATGATGTTGCAATAATTTTATACATTTTTCGCAACCTTTCGAATTGAACCGAGAAAGTGTAAATTAAAGGATGAAACTAGTTCTAATGCGATAAAAAAAATAATACTTTTTTTTATTTTGTTTATATTCTATCAGAAATATTTTCCTTTTATATTTTAAAGCAAGACAATACGGCTCCGTTTCACCAAAGCCGTACCGCTTCATTTTTTTATAGTTTTGGAATTACTTCCTTCACAGCTTCAATTGCTCGATTCGCATGTTGCTCATTTCGTTCTTGTTTATTTCGAATTCTTGTTGGCAAGTCTGGGAATAATCCAAAGTTCACATTCATCGGTTGGAACGTTTTTGTATTCGTGTTCGTAATGTAATATGCCATACTCCCAATCGCCGTTTCAGGGGGAAACACTACTAACTCCTCTCCTAAAACGAGGCGCGCTGCATTAATCCCTGCAGCCAAACCGCTAGCCGCTGACTCAACATACCCCTCTACACCTGTCATTTGCCCAGCAAAAAATAGTTCCGGACGAGCTTTTAATTGATAGGTTGGTAACAAAACTTTTGGTGAGTTAATGAAAGTATTGCGATGCATCACGCCATAGCGAACGATTTCTGCATTTTCTAAACCTGGAATCATTTGAAATACACGTTTTTGATCGCCCCATTTCAGGTGTGTTTGGAAGCCTACCATGTTGTATAGCGTTCCCGCCGCATCGTCTTGACGCAACTGCAATACGGCATATGGGCGCTTACCAGTCTTTGGATCTTCTAATCCAACTGGCTTCATCGGACCGAATAACATTGTTTTAATGCCACGCTTTGCCATGACTTCAATTGGCATACAACCCTCAAAGAAAATTTCTTTTTCGAACTCTTTTAATTCGGCCGTTTCCGCGGTTACCAATGCTTCATGGAATGCATTAAACTCTTCTTCTGTCATCGGGCAGTTTAAATAAGCAGCTTCTCCTTTGTCGTATCTAGATTTCAAGTACACTTTATCCATATCAATACTATCTTGTTCAATAATTGGAGCAGCAGCATCATAAAAATATAAATACTCTTCGCCTGTAAGCTCTTTAATTTTACCAGCTAATGCTTCACTTGTAAGTGGCCCAGTTGCAATAATTGTTGGGCCATCAGGTATCTCTGTTATTTCTTCATGGTACACTGTTACATTCGGATGCTCTTTCACTTTTTCTGTCACGTAATTTGAGAATTCATGGCGGTCAACAGCAAGAGCTCCACCAGCTGGTACAGATGCTTGATCTGCTGCTTCGATAATAATCGAGTCAAGCAATCGCATCTCCTCTTTAATAACACCAACTGCATTCGTCATCGTGTTCGCACGTAGTGAATTACTACAAACCAGCTCTGCAAATTTATCTGTATGATGTGCTGGTGTTTGCTTTACAGGACGCATTTCGTATAAATCTACTTTAATACCACGTTTTGCAAGTTGCCAAGCCGCTTCACTTCCTGCTAAACCAGCACCAATTACATTTACTTTCTTATCCATTTTCATCCTCCAATTCAGAACAATAGCAACGCGCGATTAATCGCTTGTTGCTATTGTGTCTAGCTATTTTATAACTCATTCTATTGTTGTGGTTGTTCTTTATAATCACAGTTCGTACATTGAATCTGCACGCCTTTTTTAAGTTTCTTCTCAACAAGTGCCTTTTCATTACATTTCGGACACGGCCGTGCAATTGGTTTATCCCAAGAAACATAATCGCATGCGGGATACCGATCGCAACCATAGAAAATCCGTTTCTTTTTACTCTTACGTTCAATTACCTGACCTTCATTACATTTTGGACAAGTCACACCAATTTCTTTAACAATGGGCTTTGTATTGCGGCAATCTGGGAAGCGACTACAAGCCAAAAATTTGCCGTACTTACCCATTTTGAAAACCATTGGCGCCCCGCACAGGTCACAGTCGATTCCTGCTGGCTCATCTTTAATTTCAATTTTTTCCATCTCTTTATCCGCACGTTCCACGTTCTTCTCAAAACCTTGATAAAACTGGTCGATAACTTTTACCCATTGTATTGCTCCATGCTCGACTTCATCCAATTCTGCTTCCATGTTAGCCGTAAACTGGACATCTAGTATTTCAGGGAAGTAATCTCGAATCAATTCATGCACAATCTCACCTAACTCTGTTGGGACGAAGCGTTTATTGTCCAACGATACGTAATTACGACGCTGAATTGTATCAAGTGTAGGCGAATAAGTTGATGGCCTTCCTATCCCTACCTCTTCCAACGTTTTTACCAACCTTGCCTCTGTAAAACGTGGCGGTGGCTGCGTGAAATGTTGGCGTTGCTCGAGCGATTGGGACTCTACTTTATCCCCCTTTTTCAGGTCGGGCAAGATATTTTCTTTCTCCTCTTTATTGTCATCGTTACTTTCCACATATACTTTCATAAATCCAGCAAATTTTATTTTCGAACCATTCGCTCGAAACATCACACTATTATTATCTAAATCAACGCGCATCGTATCCAAAACTGCTGGAGCCATTTGACTCGCTATAAAACGTTCCCAAATTAAACGATATAGGCGTAATTGATCACGACTCAGATACTCTTTCACATCTTGTGGTGAACGCATAGCGCTTGTTGGCCGGATAGCTTCATGCGCATCTTGGGACGCTTTAGCTTTCTTATCATTCCTCTTTTGGATTCGCCCAAATTCTTTACCGTATGTTTCTGTAATGAATGTAGATGCCTCTTGAATAGCTGTATCTGAAATACGTGTAGAGTCTGTACGCATATACGTAATCAAACCGACCGTTCCTTGACGTCCTAGAGCAATCCCTTCATAAAGCTGTTGTGCTAACATCATTGTTTTACGTGTGCGGAAGTTAAGTTTGCGTGCCGCTTCCTGTTGTAACGAAGATGTTGTGAATGGGGCTGCCGGGTTTCGTAGTCGTTCTTTCTTTACTACATCTATGACTTCGAACTGTTTGCCTTTAATTGTAGACATGACTTCTTTCACATCATCCACTGTGGATAGTTTCTTTTTCTTCCCATTTATACCATAAAAATTAGCTTGAAACTCTTTTTTACCTTTTTTGAAATTGCCATCAATTGTCCAATATTCTTCTGGCACAAAGGCTTTAATTTCGTTCTCACGATCGATAACAAGTTTAAGCGCAACGGATTGAACACGACCAGCACTCAAACCTTTTTTCACTTTCTTCCATAGAATCGGGCTAATATTGTATCCTACTAATCGATCTAAAATGCGACGCGCTTGTTGTGCATCTACTAAATCCATATCAATCTTACGCGGATGTTTAAATGATTCTTTCACAGCATCTTTCGTGATTTCATTGAAAACAACCCGTAAATCATCTGTTTGGTCTAAACCAAGGCTTGTCGCAAGGTGCCAAGCGATTGCTTCACCCTCGCGATCCGGATCGGCTGCAAGATAGACTTTTTTCGCTTTTTTTGCAGCTTGCTTTAATTCTTTTAAAATAGGTCCCTTACCACGAATCGTGATGTAGCGCGGTTCAAAATTATTTTCCGTATCTACTCCCATTTGGCTCTTTGGTAAATCCCGAAGATGTCCCATGGAGGCTTTTACTTTATATTTCTTGCCAAGGTACTTTTCAATTGTCTTCGCTTTTGCGGGTGATTCTACTATTACTAAATAATCAGCCATTGTTCATTCCTCCCTAATTTGGGATACGCATTTAAGACGGCGGAGCGCGCCAGAGTATTTTTCTGACAATCAGCTTCCGATTTTAAATAGTCTCCAACTCTAATTACATAACGAAACTTGTAATCAGTAGTAAATGTTATCCTTAGTTGTGCTATTTGTCAATTCATTTTATTCCAATTACTTTTTTGCACATGTGGAATAACGATGATTCTCTAGCCAACTTATATCAAATACACGAGAAATGCAAGTCTAATCACTTAAAATGTAGAATTTTATCCTAATTAGCACAATTCTTCCATTATATCAGAAGCTTCCATTACTAACTTTGCTCCTTCTTGAATCAATTTATTCGTCCCAGCAGAACTAGGCTGAAAAACACTTCCAGGAACTGCAAATACTTCTCGGTTTTGATTCAAGGTAGCATCTGCTGTGATAAGAGAGCCACTTCTTTTTTCTGCTTGTACAATTAATGTCCCCAAAGATAAACCGCTAATAATTCGATTTCGTTCTGGAAAATGCCATTTGCGTGCCGTAATATGTGGAGCATACTCGCTCAATACAAGGTCATTCCTTACTATTTTTTCAAATAACAGCTTATTTTCAAGAGGGTAGAATTGTAAAAAGCCACTACCAATTACCGCAATTGTTCTTCCTCCAACGCGCAAAGCTTCACGGTGTGACTCAGCATCAATCCCCACTGCTAATCCGCTAACAATTGTCAACGATTCTTGACACAGTGGCGCAACAAGTTGATTAATTATCTGCTTCCCATAATCCGTCATCTTTCGTGTTCCTACAATGGCTAACTTTTCTGACGCTAGCAAAGATGTGTCACCTTTAGCGAACAAAAGTAGTGGTGGATCATATATTTCTTGTAGCAATTCAGGGTAGAGCAAGTCTTCAATAGAGACTAGCTGAATTTTATAATGCTCCAGCTCTACTAATACGTCTGATAAGCAGAATTCAAAAAATTCCCGTTTAAACCGCTCGCTTTGTTGCGCAGGCAACGCTAAATATTCTGCTATTTCCACTGCTTCCATTCTTTTCAATTGTTCTTTAGGAAGCTCTCGCCATAACTTGCCTAATTGTTTAACAGACACCACTGAACAATATTTCATCTGCAGTAACCAATTTTTCATGCTCTGTCCTCTCCTTTGCGTTTCTCCTATCTTATTCCTCCTTTGCGTTTTTGTAAATTGTGTTAACAATGGAAAAAAGCAGTTTCAAACAGCAAAATCATCTCTCCTTATTTGAAAAGATAATCTTAGCTATTCCACTGCTTTTTCAACTACCCTTTATGGGCTAAAAAAATATTTTTCACTGGTGCAAAAGTTAAACGATGAATAGGACAAACTCCTTGCTTAGCAAGCCCTTCTAAGTGCACTTTCGTTCCGTACCCCATATTATTTACAAAACCGTAACCAGGAAATTCTGAATCAAACGCCACCATCATTCTATCGCGTGTGACTTTGGCAATGATTGAGGCCGCTGCAATTGATACGCTTTTACTATCTCCTTTTATTAAGGAAAGCTCGTGTTTACAATGATTTAAAGGCATCGCATCTATCAAACAAAAATCAGGTACCAGCCCTAGCGAATCAATCGCATCAACCATCGCTAACTTTGTCGCTTCGTAAATATTCACCGCATCAATAATTTCATGAGACTTAACACCTATTCCAATAGCTAATGCCTTAGCCAAAATATCCTCAAATAATTGCTCACGTTTCGCCTCGTTCAACTGTTTGGAATCATTGACCCCAATAACATCAAAATCAGCTGGTAAAATGACTGCAGCAGCGACCACTGGTCCAGCGAGTGGACCACGACCAACTTCATCAACCCCAGCTATTACCTTAAACCCCTTAGCTCTCGCTTCTTTTTCATAGTACTTCATGTCCTCCAGCTGCGTCAGTAGTGCCTCTTTTTTCATCTGTTCCCGCCTGAACGAAGAAACTAATTTCGCTACCCCTTTTCGCTCATCCAAAAGGCAGGATTGAAAAAATGGATCTGACTCGGATGTCACTGATTTCAATCGTTCTTTAATTATCGCTATTTTCTCGGCCATTCGCATCGTCCTCCGCTATCAAATCACTTGGAAAATCAAAGGAAACACGCCCCATTTTCTCTTGTCGCATCTCTCTAACTAATAGTTCAGCTGCCCGCGAATAATCCGGGTCACGATATCGATCAAAAATACCTCGACGCTCAGCAATCATTGCAAGTACTTCTGTTGTTTCCTCTGGTAAAACCTCGATTTGTAGCCAATTATGTAGCTTTTCTGGATAATTCTCTTCTAAAAACCGCAAACCAAATCCAGCAACTTCCTCCATATGCAACAAATCATCTTTAATTGCACCTGTCAAAGCCAGCTTATAGCCCACACGCTGATCTTCAAATTTTGGCCATAAAATCCCAGGCGTATCGAGTAATTCCAACGTTTTTCCGACTTTAATCCATTGCTGCGCTTTCGTTACACCAGGTTTATTTCCTGTTTTTGCGATATTTTTCTTTACTAGGCGATTAATCAACGTCGATTTTCCGACATTTGGAATACCTAAAATCATCGCTCGAATCGCTCTTGGTTTCATGCCACGGCTACGCTGACGTTCAAATTTTTCCGCCATCAAAGCCTCAGCAGCTCGCTCGATTTTATGCATTCCTTTACCTTCTTGCGCATTCACTGCAACTGCTGGCAACCCACGCTCAGCAAAATGATCAATCCATTCCTGTGTCACTTTCTCATCAGCCGTATCTGCTTTATTCAATATGATTACGCGCTTCTTCTGGTGAATAATCTCTTCTAGCATTGGGTTAGACGAAGAATAAGGAATTCTTGCATCCACCAGTTCAAAAATTACATCCACTAATTTCAATTTCTCTGTTACTTCACGACGGGCCTTTGCCATATGACCCGGAAACCATTGTATTGTCATAATAAACTCCTTTTTATCGTATAAACTTCGCATGCTCCAGCGGCCAATAGCAGATTGGGGTAGTCCCAAGTATTTTCGACTCAGGAATTGGCCCCATAATACGGCTATCCTTACTAGCACGCCGGTTGTCCCCCAAAACAAATACTGTTCCTTTTGGCACAACACCACCAGGAAGCACGCCTTCTGTACTAAAATCATCCGTCAATAAAGCATTGCCCAATTGCTTCTTATACTCGTCTAGGTAGGGCTCTTCCTGCTTTTCCCCGTTGATAAATAACTCGTCATTCTTATACGTTATCTTATCTCCTGGCACTCCAATAACTCGCTTCACATATTCACGGTCATCCTCTTTAAAAATAACTACATCAAAGCGATTCACATTCCCGAAGCGGTTAATAATGACACGGTCGCCATCATGCAACGTTGGCATCATTGACGAACCATCAACCATCACAGGCACAAAAAAGTAAAAACGGATTAGTACCGTTAAAAATACACCTAATACAATCGCCCAAGTCCAGCTCCATACTAATTTTAAAGTCTTTTCACTCAAATTGCCATCTCCCCTAAACCACTTGCTAGACTTATCATTTTCTTAATTCTCGTAGTTCTAAGTATACACTAAACAAATAAAAAAAAGCTTGCACATACTGCACAAACTTTTTTCAAAAAACTGATATAAATCCGTATTCCTTATTTTTGTAACGATTTTCCAAATGAAATGACTTTTCCTAACACTTTATCTTCGTCAATAAAGCCGATATAGCGACTATCCTTACTTATTGGACGATTATCACCCAGCACGAATAATTTACCTTCTGGTACCTTTGTCGCTCCACCACACGCTGGAATAGTTCCTAACGAGAAGTTTGGATTACCTTGTGCACCATCATTTAGTGTTGTTAAATAACCATTCGTCAAATCTTTCTTTGCCTCATCTAAATAAGGTTCGTCGTATTTTTTTACCATTGATATACAGTTGATCTTCTTTATATTCTACTGTGTCTCCTGGCAAACCAATCACACGCTTAATATATTCTGTGTCCTTCTCATCAGGAGCTGGAAAAACGATGATATCAAATCGATCAGGCCCCGTTACTTTATTAATAAATAAGTGCTCTCCATCATGCAACGTTGGGTACATAGAATCTCCAAAAACTGTAACTGGTGAAATCACAAAATAGCGAAGTGCCATAGAAAGAATTACAGCCACAAGGATTACTTGAACCCATCCCCATATTGCCTTACCTTTGCCACGACCAGTTTTTTTTAGTCTCATTAGTCTCACTATCCATATCCTCTAGTTCCTCTCTACAATTACTACTAAACACAAGTTAAAGTATAGCATGAAACACTTTAAAAAAAAACAGCAAAATATACCGTGCTCGAGTAATTCTAATCTATTTCTAATATACTAACTCTATCTTACCTACTGTTTACCCAATTCCTAAAAAGAAAAACGCTAAAATCCACAATCTGGACTTAGCGTTTTCAACTCCATCAAGCTGATGTTTTAATTGGTATAATAGAACCATCTTCTAATTGTAGCTGCGGCTCAGCGTCACCGGTAACCGCTTCTTTCGTAATGATACATTTCTTGATATCATCACGAGAAGGAATCTCAAACATAACTTCCAGCATAATATGCTCAATAATTGAGCGAAGTCCGCGTGCTCCAGTCTTACGAGCAATCGCTTCTTTGGAAATCTCAGATAAAGCTTCGTCTGTAAACTCAAGCTCTACATCGTCAAGTTCCAGCATTTTTTGATACTGCTTCACAAGAGCGTTTTTTGGCTGTGTTAAAATCGAGATTAGAGTCTCTTCATCCAATTGCTCAAGCGTTGCAATAACAGGTAAGCGACCAATAAATTCAGGAATAAGACCGAATTTCAATAAATCTTCAGGCACAACTTTGGAAAGATACGTTTCATTCTCTTTCAACTGCTCATTCTCTGTGCCAAAACCGATAACCTTTTCACCAAGGCGATTCTTAACAATTTGCTCCACGCCATCAAAAGCACCACCAACGATGAACAGAATATTCCCTGTATCAATTTGAATGAATTCCTGATGTGGGTGCTTACGTCCGCCTTGTGGGGGAACACTTGCAACCGTTCCTTCTAAAATTTTTAGTAATGCTTGTTGTACACCTTCACCAGAAACATCACGCGTAATGGATGGATTCTCTGATTTGCGTGCTACTTTATCGATTTCATCAATGTAAATAATACCTTTTTCAGCGCGTTCTACATCAAAATCAGCCGCTTGTATCAATTTTAACAGAATATTCTCGACATCTTCGCCGACATACCCTGCCTCTGTCAAACTCGTAGCATCTGCAATTGCAAACGGTACATTCAGAAGTCTAGCAAGTGTCTGTGCTAGCAATGTTTTACCACTACCAGTTGGGCCGATGAGACAAATATTACTTTTAGATAACTCTACTGCATCATCTGATTTTTCGTTAGAGTTAATACGCTTATAGTGATTATACACCGCAACTGCCAATGCTTTTTTGGCACGATCTTGACCGATGACGTAATCGCTTAAAATGCGGCGAATCTCTTGAGGTTTCGGCACATCGCCAAAGTCTACAAATTCAGACACATTTAATTCTTCTTCAATTATTTCGTTACATAATTCGATGCACTCGTCACAAATATACACGCCCGGTCCTGCAACTAATTTGCGAACTTGGTCTTGTGTTTTGCCACAAAAAGAGCATTTCAACGTTCCTTTTTCGTCATTAAATTTGAACAAGGTTTTCACCCCTTCTAATTAAGTGTTTTCATAAGCTCTATGTCTTATAAAACAAGCCTATGTCCGTTTATCATATCACTAGTTTGTGAGAAATGCTATTAAGAAACATTGAGCGGATTGCATACTTGCCATGTTTTCGTGTATGTTGTGGAGCTAATCAGCACAATTCGCTTCGTAAGAGTCTATTGAGGGTTACATGCTCTCTTCGTTCTCATGCATATTGCGACTCTATCTCAGCACAATTCGCTTCGTAAGAGTCGCAACAAAACAAAGGGCACAAGTCGAAACTCATGCCCCTTCTCAAACATACTAGCGAATTGTCTTGTTTCTTAAAATTACTCCGCTGCTTCCACTTCTTTTGCATTTTCTACTAAAAGATCAATCGCTTTACGGATTTTAAGGTCAGATTTCAATTCGTTCATATCGCCTAATGCTGCACGAACTGCTTCTACTTCCATGCTGTATTTGTCAGCAAGCGTTTTTACTTCTTCCTCAATGTCTGCCTCTGCTGGCGTAATGCCTTCAGCTTCAGCAATAGCTTCAAGAACAAGATTTGTTTTTACGCGTTTTTCAGCGTCTGTTTCCATTTGTGCATGCATCGCTTCTTCTGTTTGACCAGTGAATTGATAGTAAAGCTCAGGAGTTAGGCCTTGTGCTTGTAAATCTTGCGCAAAATGGTTCATCATGTGATCTGCTTCATGATGAATCATTGCGTGCGGAATTTCCACTTCTGCATTTTCTACAGCTTTTGCAATTGCATCATTTTGTTTCGCTTGTTTTACGCTCTCTTCTTTTGCTTCCTGTAGGCGTTTTGTTACTTTTTCTTTTAATTCAACGAGTGTTTCCACTTCTTCGTCAATGTCTTTTGCAAGCTCATCATCAAGTTCTGGAACTTCTTTTGTTTTTACTTCATGCACTTTGATTTTAAATACAACGTCTTGACCAGCAAGGTCTTCTGCATGATATTCTTCTGGGAACGTTAATTCGATATCTTTTTCTTCACCAGCTTTTAAGCCTACTACCTGCTCCTCAAACCCAGGGATGAATGATCCTGAACCCAGCTCTAATGAGTGATTGTCTGCTTGTCCACCTTCAAAAGCAACACCATCTTTAAATCCTTCAAAATCAAGAACAACTGTATCGCCATCTTCAGCAGGTGCATCTTCACGAACAACTAATTCCGCTTGACGTTCTTGCATGCTCTTAAGTTCAGCATCCACTTCTTCGTCTGTTAATTTCGCGTCTCGTGCTTCGACTTCGACACCTTTATAGTCGCCTAATTTCACTTCAGGTTTCACAGTTACTTCTGCTGTCAATACCCAAGCTGCATCTTTTTCCATAGATTCTACATTGATTTGCGGGTTGTCTACTGGATCAATTCCAGATTCTTCGACAGCTGCTGCATAAATCTCTGGCAACATGATATCTAGAGCATCTTGATACAATGCTTCTTCTCCAAAACGTTGATTGAAAATTTGACGCGGCACTTTTCCTTTACGAAAGCCTGGTACATTTAGATTTTTACGAACTTTCTGGAATGCTTTATCCATCCCTACTTTAATTTGATCTTGGTTGATTTCGAAAGTTAATGTACCAACATTACCTTCTTTTTTTTCCCACTTTACTGACATGGTATTCCCTCCATACATCTATTTACTGGTTATTAGTCTTGATTCCTCAATACTTATTTCAGTCACACTCACCATAATAACATAAAACTTATCTACTTGAAAACTACTATCCACTAGTTAAAGCAGATAATTTTGCTGTGCTTGCTCTATTTTCTCAATAAATTTGATTGCTTCTATTAGCTCTTGCTGATTTATATCAGGGTTATCACGCCAAAATTCGCCGTACATCTGTGACAACCACTTGCTATACGCTTCGCTCCAAAGCTCGGTATCAGTAATCGGAAATTGAAACGGGTACATGAGAAAAAGGTGTTGTTGCACAATCGCTTGTAGCTGTTCTAAAAGGCTTGGGTTGGAATGCTCCCAACGACATACTAACTTTTCGATTAGTTCTTTAATAAAAGCTCCATCACCCAGAAGCGAGGTGTCACTCGGATTTACCTGCTCTTCCATTCCGACCTTCTTCACTAAAAAACTCTTATCCACTTTTTTTTCCTGCAGTAGTTCAAAAACCATTGATTTTACGTACGGTGAGGTTGTAGCATCTTTTAAAAATAAAGCGAAAGACTCTACGTAAGGTTCAACATCATGAAAACGAGCCTGTTGAAGAAATTCCAATTGCTCCGATGTCCCCCACTCAAAAAAAAATTCGTAATACTTCGTCTCGGCTTGATTTTTTTGGGAAACGGAATAACATTACTTTCTTCTTGCATTCCATTTGTTTCAAAATCATTCAATTGTGCCTCTTTTTCTAGATGCTGTTTCACCAAACTAAAGTACGTGTCCATTTCGTTTACAGCTAAATAAGTAGCCGACAGTTCTCCTAGTATAGACTTATTACAGCCATCCATCATTAAGAAAGCCTGCCCCACCTCTTTTGCTTCTTCAAAAGCTTGTTTAGCATTGTAAAATTTAATAAGTGCATAGACTACTTCTTCATTGCACGGTTGCTCCACATATGCCTGTTCTAAAAATTTCTGTACTGTGTATTCCTCATCTTCACTCAGAATCCGGATGCCATTCTTTAGAAACTGCCTTACAATAGTAGGGAAAATAATATCTGACTCTTTCATAACATAAAAACCCCTCACGGAATAAGTCCATTTTTATAATGCATAACGCTTTAATCTATTTAAACATTCCTTTTCGCGTCTTCATTTGACTCTATTTTACACGATTTTTTGTCTAGTTGAAATTCTTTTTTTTGTTTTATTTTTTTGGACACAAAAAAAAAAACGTGACAACTCGTCACGCCCAGATATCGACAAACATTCGTATGCTTCGTGCTGGTACTTACTTTCGCCTAAAAGCTAATCATTTATTGCACGTTGGAATTCTGTGGGACACCATGTAAGTAGCTTTCCTACAGTCTGAGCGTAACAAATTGTGACGATTTGACGGGGACTATTTGAAAAAATCTTCTTGCTTACAGCGTAAAATCTCTGCTAGAACTGCCGCTTTCTCCGCCGTTAATCGAACCATTCCCTTCTCGAGATTAGAGTATCCAGAACTGTACTTATAGCCAAGCTTCCTTGAAATAAACGCTTGCGAAATACCTAGAGATTCTCTTCTCTTTCTTACTTTCGCCCAATTGATTTTCTTGTCTGCAATTGCTTTCATATGAATCGCTCCATTCTACTCAATTTGTGTTTATAAAATAATAATATCAACTCTAATGGTTTATGTCAAACTCATATAATTCATTTTGTGTAACAAAATAGCTGTATTGTGTAAGTTATGATATAATAACTTCTAAAAGGAGTGATTAAGATGCCAAAGTTAAACCATCGATTAACCATTTTAAGAGAGCAAAAAGGCTGGTCAAAAGCAGAGACCGCAAGGCGGCTCGGTCTAAATGCAACATCAACATACGGTAATTGGGAATACGGCATTCGCGAGCCTGACATTGACATGTTGCGCCATATTTCTATGCTATTTGATGTTTCTGTTGATTATCTTGTTGGTCAAAAAGATGATTCTGATTACAAGCCGAGTGAAATTGAAAAGCATCCAGATATCGCAAAAAAGCTCGAACAAATTAGACAACACCTTCGTTTTGAAGACAGCATAGAACTAGATGGTAAGCTTCTGAATCCCGAAGTTATTAAATTTATTAATGATACGATTTTATTTCTGTTGAAGCAGTCGAAAACCCTCAACAAAGCGTTTCAGCAAAATCATTAATCTTCGTTTTTTCTATATATATTAAGTTTCAATCTATTCATTTTGTGGAATGAAGGTAGGAGACTATAATATAAATAAAGGGAGGCGATCCATTTGTCTCATTGGTATTTCAAAAAAAATGACAAGACAATTGGTCCATTAACAGATTATGAACTTAGAACACTTTACAAAAGAAAGGAAATAACTGCCGAGACAAAGATGCGTCAAGAAAAAGACGGAGCATGGTTGTTATTAAAAGATACACCTGTCTTTCGAACTATTCACGATGCAACAAAAGAACCTAAACAAGCGACAAATCAAAACCACCATTCGTACAAAAAAACAGGCGCACAGCATTTAGGTTTAGGTGACATTTTTGCTGATGTTTTTAAAAAGCATCCAAAATCGGACAGTGAGAAAGTCTTTATTGCAGGAACCACTTATACGACACCGAACGAAGCAGATATAGCATCTTCATGGACGAGACCATTTCTATTTTCTCGTGTGTTTTTCGCACTAGCTATTACTTATTTACTTTTATTTGCTTGTACTTACATCTTTTCAAACTCGAATACGATTCCTGGTCTAATGGTAATCGGATCGTTCACAATGCCCTTTTCAGTGCTCGTTCTATTTTTCGAAATCAATGCTCCGCGGAATATTAGTTTTTTTGATGTACTGAAAATGTTCTTTATTGGTGGGGTTGCAGCGCTTGTTGCTACGCTTATCTTGTATGATTTGATTCCAGTTGGCAAACTTAACTATTTTAACGCCTTCTTAGTTGGAATCATTGAAGAAACTGGAAAAATGCTCATTGTCGCCCTCTTCATCGTAGCATTAAAACCGAAATACATTTTAAATGGCTTGCTAATCGGGGCAGCTGTAGGAGCTGGCTTTGCCGCTTTTGAATCGCTTGGCTATGCGTTTAACTACAGTATTGAAGCCGCAGCCGTTTTCAAAAACCTCCAATTTGCAGGTGATACAATGTTAAATATTATCTTCTCTCGTGGATGGCAGTCAGTTGGTGGTCATGTCGTTTGGGCCGCTATTTCTGGAGCAGCATTAATGATTGCAAAAGGAGCCAATCCAAAACTTCAAATGCGCCATATATTCACCGGTTCATTTCTTAGCCTATTCATCATTCCAATTGGTCTACATTTCATTTGGGATTGCCCTTGGAACCCGCTGCCACAAATCGCTTTCAAGCAAATTTTACTTATCGTGGTGGCTTGGGTTGTTATCTTCTCACTTATCAACAAAGGTTTACGTCAAATTTCAGAAAAAAAACTTACAAAAGCATAAATTCGCGACCTGTTCTATCTTTTTTGATAGAATGGGTTTTTTTGTACGCTAAAATAGTGTACAATGAATGGAATATAATTTGACTTAAAAAGGAGATTATTATATGCGTACAACTTTAAAGAACTGCCAACGCATTGTGATAAAAGTCGGAACTAGTACGCTCATGTACCCGAATGGAAATGTAAATTTACGAACTATTGAAAAATTAGCTATGGTTCTCAGCGACCTGTGTAATGAAGGGAAAGAAGTTGTGCTCGTTTCTTCTGGCGCCATCGGTGTTGGCTGTCACAAACTACAACTGGCAACCCGCCCTACTACGATTCCTGAACAACAAGCGATTGCAGCGGTTGGTCAAAGCGAATTGATGCATATTTATAGTAAATTTTTTGGAGAGTACGGCCATACAGTTGGTCAAGTTTTGCTGACCCGCGATGTCATTGATTATCCTGTCAGTCGCAAAAATGTTATTAATACGTTCAACAAGCTGTTAGAAAATGAGATTGTCCCGATTGTCAATGAGAATGATACGGTTGCAATTGAAGAAATCGAACATCTCACAAAATTTGGCGACAATGATCGTTTGTCTGCAATTGTTGCTGAAGTTATCCAAGCTGATTTGTTGATTATGTTGTCTGACATCGATGGTTTTTATGATAGTAATCCTAATGAAAACCCAGATTCTACAATGTTCACAGAAGTGAATCAAATCACACCGGAATTGTTGGCTTTAGCTGGTGGAAAAGGCTCTGAGTTTGGAACTGGTGGCATGTTAACTAAGCTCAATGCCGCCGAAAGAATTTTGAAAAATGGCGGGAAAATGGTACTAACAAACGGGAATAATCCTAGCACTATTTTTGATATTATGAATGGCGACTTGATTGGAACATTGTTTGCCACGAAAAATCTCGTGAAGGAGGAAAATACACGATGAGTGAACTAACTTTAAAAGGGCAACAAGCAAAAGCAGCAGCATTGGTCTTGTCACAAGCAAAAGCGAAAGTAAAAAACGAGGCTCTTCAGGCGCTATCTGTTTCTCTAATCGCTAACACAACGATGATTTTAGAAGCCAATGAGAAAGATTTAGCTACTGCTGCTGAGAACGGTATTCGTGATGCAATGCTCGATCGATTGCGCTTGACACCTGAACGAATTGTAGATATTGCAGAAGGCGTGAAACAAGTAGCGACTCTTGCTGACCCGATTGGTGAAGTGACACATATGTGGAAGAACGAAGCTGAGTTGACAATCGGAAAGCAACGTGTCCCACTGGGGGTCATCGGTATTATTTATGAATCTCGTCCAAACGTCACAGTGGATGCTGCTGTTCTTTGCTTTAAAACAGGTAATGCGACGATTCTCCGCGGGGGAAGTGAGGCCTTTCATTCAAACCTTGCCCTTGTGCGCGTGATTCGCGATTCCTTAGCAAGTTCTGGCTTCCCTGCAGATGCTGTACAGATTGTAGAAGATACGTCACGAGAGACAGCACAACAGTTGATGAAACTAAATGCTTATCTCGATGTGCTCATTCCGCGTGGGAGCGCCCGTTTAATCCAAACTGTCCTGGAAAAAGCCACCGTCCCTGTAATCGAAACGGGAACAGGTAATTGTCATGTATACATTGATAGTGAAGCGCGACAGGACATGGCTACAAAGATCATCGTAAACGCAAAAGCAAGTCGTCCATCTGTTTGCAACGCTGCTGAAACGCTACTCATCCACGAAGCTGTAGCTCACGAATTTTTACCATCAATTATTGCCCAACTGCGTGCAGAGAATGTCGAAATTCGTGGCGATGAGCTTGTTGCTTCCATCGTTTCTGATGTAATTCTAGCGACTGAACTAGATTGGGAAACAGAATATGCCGATTATATTTTAGCGATTAAGGTCGTTTCTGGCACAGATGCTGCGATTGCTCACATTAACAAATACGGCACCAAGCATTCCGAAGCTATTGTTACGGATAACTATTTCACGAGTCAAAAATTCTTACAGCAGGTCGATGCTGCTGCTGTATATGTCAACGCCTCCACTCGCTTCACCGATGGCTTTGAATTCGGCTTCGGTGCAGAAATAGGTATTAGCACCCAAAAATTACATGCTCGCGGTCCGATGGGATTAAACGAGTTGACATCTACAAAATATATTATTTACGGAGAAGGCCAAATCCGGGAATAGGAAAAACAGCGAATCAACACGCGATACCAGTTGATTTGCTGTTTTCTATTATCTAAACATATTTTCTATACCAAAAAGCAACATCTTCAAAAACTTGCTCTTTATTAATCTCATTCGTTAATTCATGCCGCGCATCCTCATAAATTTTTAACGTTACATCTTCCACATCAGCTTTTTCAAATTTCACTGCTAGTTTAGGTACATCTTTTCCAAGGTGACCTACCGGATCTTTACTTCCTGAAATAAGTAGTAGTGGTAGATTTTTTGGCGTTTTCGAGATAGTGACTGGATTTTGTGATTGTTCTATGCCTAAAAGTAAACTATGATAAAACCCGAGAGAGCCAACGACTTGCCCACCGAACGGGTCTTCCATATATGCTTCGTGCACTGCTTTATCTCTGGAAAGCCAGCTAAATGGATGTTTTTCTGCAATGAACTCCCGATTAAAACCATAAAACGATAATTTATGCAGAATTTTGCTACGTTTAGTTTCATTTTTTTTTTGCGCGAAGCTTAGCGTAAAACAGTCCGGATTTCAACAGGGGATCTGGTTGCAAGCCGCTACCTGCTAAAACCGCTGCATCTACTTTGTACTGTGTGATAAGAACACGCGTGACAAAGCTTCCCATACTATGGCCAAAAAGGAGATGCGGCAAATTGGGGTATCGTGCTTTGATGAATGTTGCGACTGTCTCTTCGTCCGACACCATCGCTTCGAAGCCATCTGGAAAAGGCAAATGACCAAGCTTAGAGGAATCTTCTGCACTCTTACCGAAGCCGCGATGATCATCTGCTACCACTATGAACCCTTGCTTATTTAAATACGTCGCAAATTGGCTGTATCTCGCACCATGTTCTGCCATTCCATGAATAATTTGAACAATACCAGCTGGTGCGGTCACTTGCTCCCAAATATGTACGTGCAGCGCTAATTGGTCGTGTGTTTCTATTTTTACCTCTGTATGCATTGTATCCCTCCTATTATCACATAATTCCATTATACATGAGACTTTATCTAATTCCTAAATATGCTACCTATTTCGCTTAATTTTTAACACTCTTAAACTTGCTCACATAATCACAATATGGTAAAATAAAAACACGAAGGAGATGTTGACATGACAAAAGAAATCGCGCATTTACAAATGTTTGATTATGTTTTGAAGAAATATGCTAACAAGGAGCTTTTTGCTAATACACGCATGGTCGTGGAGATGGACGGAAAGCTTTGGACCGGTGATTTTCTAATTTTAGATGATTGTCATATTCTTGAGATTGACTGGGAAGATAATGGTTATACGCAAATTGAGCTGACTCGCGAATCCATTAATAGTACGTTTGATGAAGCTATTAAAGTTTCAAATGTGAATGTCAGTCAGAATCGGATTGACGCCAAAATTGCGTCATTGAAGCAGCCTGAAATATTGTATCAAGAGATTAATCACTTTATTAATACGGTTGAGAATACAAACACCAATCTAAAACCACTCCTATATAATGCATATTGTCTTGATATACGTGTAAAATTGCCTTTCTTAGATATTTCAAATAAAGATATGCTTTTGGTATCATTAACAACATAATAAGTACGAGCGGTGGTTTTTTATTGCTACTGCTTTTTTATTACAATTTTGTCACTTCAAGAACCTATTTTGTCATCTGAATCGATGGTTTGGAGTTATTTCGATTGGTAAGCTTATTCTAGGATAGGAGTGATTCCATTGATGAAATGGTGTAGATTTTTTCTAGTTTTGTATGTTATGTATATTTTTTTTGTTTTGGATGGCTATTATTTTTTAGTACTGAATATTTCATTAGCCTACATCCCTTTTGAATTAGCAGCTTTGGTTTATCAAAAAGAAAGGAAACCGTATGTTTTTTGGCCAATTGCATTCGTATGGTTGCTATTCTTCCCAAATTCCCCGTATTTGTTAACGGATTTTTTTCACTTAGAGAATTTGCACATTAACGCAGCAGAGGTTGGCGTATTTTCTAATAACCCCTATATTTGGGAGCGATTCACCGTGATGACAGTAGGCGTTTGTTTTGGTTTGTATACGGGGTTTGTCTCGTTAAAATGGATGTTGGACGAGTGGTTGATTCGTTTTAAAACGACCAATAATGTGTTTTATTGGGCTACATTTGTGTGTATTTCCGTATTATCTGGGTACGCGATTTACTTGGGACGCTTTGCACGACTGCATTCTGTTCATCTGTTCACCGATCCGCTTCATTCCATACAGCAGATGCTAGCTGTGTTTTCATATCAGATGGTATATTTTATTGCTTGTTTCATGGTAATTCAGACACTTGTCTATCTTATATTTTTAAAATTCCCTGACAAAAAAGATTAGCGAAGTGACTTCGCTAATCTTTTTAATTAATCATCGGGTGTGGATTTGCACCACACAAACTCTTATTTAAAGCTTATCTTGTTTAAATGTACTTTATTAATGTTGCTTTGCTTCGAAGTTCTTTGCAACTAAATGCGTCTACCTATTCCGCCACCGATAATGTTGTTTTGAATAACGATATTAATGATAGCACAAACTTGGTAATAATGCAAGGTTTAAATGATGATTTCTCAAAAAATGAGGCGAAGCAATGCCATCATCACCACACCAAGAATCACGGTCCAAAGCAAACTTCGTGTGAGAAGTGAAATGATTAGAGTACCTATAACCGCGAGTAGTTCTAGCCAGTGAACTTGAAATCCTTGGACACTATTTGATATGAAACTTTCGATAACTAGTGCACTGAAAATACATAGTGGGATGTAGCTTAACCATTTGAGAACTGGCTCAGAAATCCGCATATTCCGCATAACGAGGAATGGTAGCATTCTAGGAATTGCTGTTACGAGGCAACAACCTATCAGTATGAGAATAAATCCATAACTAATGCTCAACGGTCAGTCACCACCCCAATAGTAGCAACAATTAGCGTTGATAAAACAACAGCAACATTTGTGGAAACAAAAAAAAGATAAGCCTATCATAAAAATAATCATATACAAAATTAAGAATAAAATATGACGTAGCTTTGATTTTGGTACGCTTTGCAATTGAAATACAAAGAGTGCGACGAACATCGCTGTGAGTGCAAAATCAAGACCAAATACAGTTGGGTTTGGTATCATTTTACCAATGAGACCACCTAATGCGCAGGAGGAAATCCAAACTAGGTAAGCTGTTATGTTTAAGCCATTCATCCAGGATGCATAAATGGGCTCTTTTTTCGCAAGTTTCATCGCAGCAACGCCAAAAGATTCATCTGTAATGAGGAGGCTAATTCCGATATTTTTGAGCATGGAATCTTTCTGAAAATGTGGTGCCAACGTCGCACCTAATAAAAAATGGCGAAAGTTAACGATAAAAGTGGTAACAATAATCGCTAGCGTCGTGCTGTTCGTTAAAAGCATCGCACAGATAATGAACTGTGCTGCTCCTGCATATATAAAGATGGCTAGCAGTGTAACCTCTAGCACACTTAAATCGGCTGCCACACCAGCAACACCCGCTGCAATACCAATGCTTATGTATCCTAGTAATGTTGGAATACAATCTTTTACGCCTTGTCTAAAGGTAATATTCCTCACTTGTTCTGACATGTGTTTCCCCCCTTTTCTTCTTCAATTATCATCCTATCAAAATTTAGTACCTATGGCTAGATACTCTTGACATTTTAGTAATCTCGTTTTATACTTTCAAAAAATGACTTTGAAGTCAAATTATGACTCAGTGTTTAAAGGTGGCCTCTAAATGAATTGGAAGGAAAAACAAAAGTACGACCGAGAACAACTTGTTCTGGCGCAGGCTGAAAGCATGTTGGTTCAAAATGTGGATAGTCAACTAAATATGGATGAACTCGCGCTTGCTGTGGGTATTTCGAAGGGAACACTTTATAATCATTTTACGAATAAAGATGCGATTATCGCGCGGATCATGGAAAGGAATGCACAATATTTTTTGCAGATGATGCGGGAAACGATGATTAATGTGGATGATAGCATGATGAAATTGAAAACATTGATTCGCAAGATTATTCAAAATCCCTATTTCACCTTTGTTTTACAGAATAAACCTAATATGACCGAAACAACAGAACTTGTAAAAATTTTTTGAGCAGATAACGGAGGAGCTCGGTGTTCTATTTACGCATTTACAGGAGCAGGAATTACTCCATGCTGTTTACCCTACCCCTTTTTTAGTTGCGTATTTTATTCATTTATTTGATCCTGCTATCATTGCTCATTTATTGAAAGAAGGCGTCCTAGAAGATCAAATCGTTACTTTAACCGAGCGATTTTTCTTCCAAGGAGTCCAAAAGGAGATGTAACGAATGAACGCTTTTATAACAAATGCAAATTATCATTTTATTTTAAAACAAGCTACAAATGCTTTCTACGGTGCACAAAATACAAACGATGAAGGTGTTAAGAATGCACTACGTTTTTCGTGTATCGATAAGGCTCAGGCGATTTTTGAAGAACTGGAGGTGGAGCAGGGACAACTGATCGGTAAAATATTCCATATTCATTCAGAGGAAGAACTCGAAGCTTTTGGTGCGAAATTACAAGAATTCCTGATTCCCTTCCCTCTTGTGACTGATGCTACAATTAAAAAACTGTTTCCGAAAGTGAAAAAAACTGAAGCTCCCTACCCTGTCTGATGAAGAAATAAAACAACTTGTGTTTCTTGGATGGAACGACACTAGCGCTCAGAAAAAATTTATTATCGCTAAACATGATGGAAAATTAACTGGCATTCAAGGCAATTTCACCCCTACTTCTAAAAAAGGAATCTGTGCATTTTGCCATCAAAATGAGCGTGTAGGCTTGTTTAAAGCAGATATTAAAACAAAAGGAAGCACAGATAATTTTCGCGCGATTGGCCAGTATATTTGTGCAGATAGCCTCACTTGTAGTAGTAATGTTCAGAGCACGAACCGCCTAGACGCTTTTATTCATGAATTGAAATCTTGATTTTCGGGTATATTAATAGGTGTAAATCAATATACAAGGAGGTATAGAATATGACCGTCCAACCAAATATGCTGTTTGTCAATTTGGCAGTTAAGGATTTAGATAAGTCTATCGAATTCTTTACGGCACTTGGATTCAAGTTCAACCCGCAATTCGCCAATGAAGATGCTACATGTATGATTATTAATGAGGGTGCATTTCTGATGTTACTAACCGAGAAATTTTTCCAAGGTTTTACTAAGAAAAAAAATTGCTAATCCACATACAACAACAGAAGCAATCACCTCAATTTCAGTCAATAGCCGCGAAGAAGTGGACCAATTCGTAAAAAAAGCGCTCGCTGCAGGTGGAACTGAGTCGAATGAGTTTATGGATGAAGGGTTTATGTATAGTTGGAGCTTCCAAGACCTAGACGGACATTTGTGGGAAGTGTTTTATATGGCTCCAAGCAACGATTAATAGTTGAACAAAAAGATAGCGCCTGAGCATAATCCGGCGCTATCTTCTTCGTACCTATTCCTTTGCATAATCGCTATAACCCTGCAGAATAAACGGCATGATTATATCGTGAAATGTCTTTAGTTCGTTTAAATAATAGTTAATTTCTTGATTAGTAACTTCCATGGCACCTTCTTGTTTTCGTTTCATTAAAAAGGCCTCCATTGCCGCCTCAAAGGAATCACGATTTCGCAACGCATCTTCCTTCTTGAGCCCATTTTGCGCTTCGGCTTTCCCAAGATTATAGTAGTCTAGTTGAGAATAACCACCACCGCTAATGGCCCTTAAGCCGTTCGAGACAGTTCTGACAATGGCAGTCCGATATAGTTGTATAAATTCCGGGTGCTCTTGCAAAACTTGATCGTTCATGTCTGTGCTGTAATAATTATCAAACCAAAATTCGGCAAAACGAAAAATTTCCTTCGAAAAAAGCCTTGTAATCTCATTAGATATCAATTTTTCTTGCATTTATAGTCCACCTTCTGGTTATAAGACATACTATAATTGTACGTTTAATTTTAATCAGATGCAACATTTTTTGTAATATATATTATTAAAATAAGTCTATTATGTGAACTGATAAACTTTCCGCAATTGTACTACTTACCAATGTATGCTTCTAAAAAAATATTTATGCATATTTTTTAATTTAGGTATTGGCAAACGAAAAAAATCATGATACAATAAGTCTTGTGTTTACGGAGGAATACCCAAGTTTGGCTGAAGGGATCGGTCTTGAAAACCGACAGGCGGGTAAGACCGCGCGGGGGTTCGAATCCCTCTTCCTCCTTCAATGAAAAAGATTCGAGTCTCATTGACTCGAATCTTTTTTTTGTCTACATAGTTCGACTGATGGAAACAAATTGCACCTGTATGACTTCTGCTAAAGCTTGCGGATTCAACCCGACTTGAAACCCTCTTTTACCAGCTGATATTAGAATTCTTTCTTGTGATTCAGCTACATCCGCGATAAAAGTAGGAAATTGTTTCTTCATACCGATTGGCGAGCAACCACCGCGTATGTAACCTGTGACGCTTTCTAAATCCTTTATTGGTAGCATTTCCATTTTTTTTATTTTGGCTTACCTTGGCTAATAACTTCAAATCAAGTTCTTGATTTCCTGGAATACATGCCACGACAACACCAGTTTTGTCTCCTTTTGTCACGAGGGTTTTATAGATTATTTCCGGTGGTAAACCTAAATCTATCGCCACTGTAACTGCATCAATATGTTTATCTTGGAATGGAATTTGATAGAGTTTATATTTTATTTTCCGCTGATCTAAGATTCTGCCAACGTTTGTTTTTTGTATTCCCATCTCTTAATTCCTCCATAAAAAATCGATATCATTCTGACTAGGATAAAACCGAGGTTGAGACATAACCCAGACAAATCGGCTCTCAAGCGCTCGCATTGTTGGGACTGTTCGAAATGAAATGAGTTACAGTCCCAATATGCATGCGAGCAAAGCGAGCATGTAATCCTTCCCGACTGTTCGAAATGAAATGAGCTAGAGCCCCAATATGCCTATGAGCATCGCGAATAGGCGACCCTTTTTACGGTTCTCCTACGCTGACGCTTCGCATAACTTCTTACATGGTCGGGGATAAGACTCCCTCCCTGTTTTCAGTCATCATGTACAGTCGTACACTCCGCTTTGTTGTGGTTCTTTGAAGCAAAGCGAATTAGAACCTCAATATGCAAAGGAATGGAATGAGTTTACCATCCTCATTTCCCCTTGAATAACAAACGCTTTCGCTCGATTTGTATGAAGCAAAATTTTCGTCCTACCCAAGAAGTGGTAGAGCGATTTTTATCTCGCCTAGAGTTTTATCCCAAACTCCATTCGCCAAACTCCATTCGCCAAACTCTGATGCATTTACTAATTGTACGCGTTCTCGATACTGCGAACTAAACTGCGCACCCAATTCTAGCTCTAAGTTCACCACTTCGGCAAGCGATGCACCATTTTTCTGCGTCGCGCTTTTTGAAACATAGCGTTCCATAACTAATACCTCCAATAAAAACTCAAATCAACTTAGCAATAAAAGCATTCGTCCCTAAATAAACGCTACCAAAAATAATCATCAACGCAATAGACCAGCCATCTGTCGTAAAATAAAGCACCGCCAATACCACAAATGTCAAAAACTGCACGATAACAGCTAGCTTCATTTTAAATAAACTCGTAGCATCCACCGTCTCTTCTCGCAGAAACGCTTTCGTTTTCTTTAGAAAAATGACATCGTCAATCTTTGCTGGTTTCCCTTTCACACAAAAATAAGCCACCATACTTAAATAATATCCAAATATTAATGTAAAGAAGGCAATAATCGCCCATAAAATCATGTCCATTTACCTCATTCTCCTATCCCTTTTAATGCCTATTCCAAACAAACTGCAACCTGGCCATCCATCACTAATACGATGCATTTACCGTCCTCATTCAATTCAAACACCGGATAGTAATAAGATGTCAACAACTTATTCCAAAAACTTTGATTCTGCTTTTTCTCATACGTAACAGTTGGCTCACTACCATAAAACAAATACGATATATCCGTCAAACTTTCATTATGGCACTTTGATAACACCGCTTCCCGTTTAGCTTTTGGAATTGCACCAGACACAAGCCAACCGTTCTGCTTTTCAAATGGAATCTTCTCTTTTTTAAAGAAGTCATCTAAATCTTCTGTTACAATAACTTGTACCAATTCCTCATCATGAATAGCGTCAATTTCAACACGGGCCCGTGATGCTTTCACAATCGATGGATCTGATAATAATTGCCCCGTTACCTGATTAAATTGAGACGACGGTGGTAATTTAAAATCTGAAAGTAATTCCTCTGGTATTTCTAGCATCGGCGCTTCTTCAATCTCATCAATGAGCGGTACTCGTTCCCCTGCCATGCGCTTCCTCAAAACAGCATTAAAATCCTCTGCAACCGCATCATTTTGCGCACAAACTAACGCTACACGCTGATCATCCATTAAAAATAACGCAACGGCATCATCTTGCAAATAAAACGCTAGATTCCACTCATGCTTCTTTTTCAACTGCACTTTATCCAGTTTCGGCTGGCATTCCTTCATCAAAAACACTGTCATATATTCCACGCCTTTATTCACATAAAAACCTTCTATCAAAAAGGTAGCATCACGTAAACTAGGAAAGGGAACGAAAATTTGGTGCCCATAAACATGATATAACGTTCCTCTTTCCTTAAGCACAGCCTCCAAATGCTTATCAAAATCCATAATAATCGTTGCTACATCATTTCCACAAATAGCTAATAAATCCTCAGGTCCGTCTTCACTATACGCCCAATCAAACGTAACTTCATACACCGACTTCGCATTCGGAATTAAATCAAACTCCAACTCATCTGTCATCTTAACAATGCCTTCAATTTTCCCCATATGTCTCTCCTTTTAAATGTTCTTACTCCCCATCATACCGAGTTTTCCAAATATGTTCAATAGTAAAAAAAGTTTTCCATCATACAGGTAGGGTAGACATTAATTGTATGAATAATTAAGACGAAGGAGGACAAAACAAATGTCAAAAATCAAAGCAAGTACAGCACTCGTGAACACATTAAAAAATTGGGATATTAATCATGTCTATGGAATTCCAGGTGATTCGATTGATACGGTTGTCGATGCGCTCCGTGCCGAACAAGAAACCATCCAGTTCATCCACGTTCGGCACGAAGAAGTTGCCACGCTTGCTGCTTCCTCATACAGCAAACTCACTGGAAAAATCGGGGTTGCCCTGTCTATTGGCGGTCCTGGAGCGATTCACATGCTAAACGGTATGTATGATGCCAAAATGGATAGCGTACCAATGCTCGTTCTAGGCGGCCAAGTCCCAACCAGCGTCGCCAATACAAAATATTTCCAAGAAGTCGATTTGCCGACCTTATTTGCCGATGTCGCCGTTTATAACAAACTCATCGAAGACGCCGAAACCTTGCCTGATCTTGTAGATGAGGCCATTCGCACCGCCTACGAGAAAAAAGGAGTTGCTGTGCTAACAATTCCAAACAATATCCCACTGATGGAAATTAAAAATACCGTGAAACCAAAACAAAAAGTTTTCCATCAAACGAATCCGGAAATCGCAACGGAAACCATTGCTCGCGCAGCCCAACTTATTAATGATGCCAAGAATCCAATTATCTTAGCAGGTGTTGGCACAAAACACGCCAAAGAGACCCTCATCCAATTTTCCGAGCATACAAAAATGCCTGTCATTATCTCACTCCCAGCAAAAGGAATCATGCCTGATGTGCATCCGAACTTCCTTGGCAACCTTGGTAAAATCGGTACGAAGCCCGCATATGAGGCTATGCAAGAAGCAGATTTACTGCTCATGATTGGTAATGATTATCCCTATACCGATTATTTACCACAACATGACGTCACCTGCATCCAAATCGATATTGATGCAGCTAAAATTGGGCATCGTTTCCCGGCCACAGTTGGCATTATCGGCGACGCGAAAGAAGCATTAACCGCTCTAATCGAAACAACAGATTACATAGCGAAGCGCGAGTTTCTCGAAGCATCTCAGGAAAACATGGCAAACTGGTGGAAATGGCTTCGCGAAGATCAAGCAAAAACAAGCACACCGATTGCACCAGAAGCCGTTATGGCCAATATCCAAAAAATTGCCGAAAAAGATGCGATATTTTCCATCGACGTGGGTACCTCAACTGTCTGGAGCACGCGTTATTTACAATTAGATCATCATAACGATTTTCTTATCTCCGCTTGGCTTGGCACGATGGGATGCGCGCTTCCGGGCGCCATTGCTGCAAAACAAGCCTTTCCAAATCGCCAAGTTATTGCACTTGCAGGGGACGGCGGTTTTTCGATGGTCATGCAAGATTTCGTTACTGCTGTACATTACAAA
The DNA here is from genome assembly GCF_000525975.1 of Listeria rocourtiae FSL F6-920. Taxonomy (GTDB): domain Bacteria; phylum Bacillota; class Bacilli; order Lactobacillales; family Listeriaceae; genus Listeria_A; species Listeria_A rocourtiae. Next base: position 118,316 of record NZ_AODK01000006.1, on the reverse strand, counting down.
CTGCCAATGATTATCGTTGTGCTGAACAATAAAGAATTATCCTTCATCAAATACGAACAACAATCTGCCGGCGAATTAAATTATGCGATTGATCTCCCCGATATCAACTACGCCGAGTTCGCTAAAAGCTGCGGTGGTCTTGGCTTCCGGGTAGAGGACTTCTCCGAGCTTGATATTGCTTTTGAAGCCGCTCGAAAAGCTGACCGTCCCGTCATCATCGACGTAGTAGTAGACAAAAATGCTGCGCCCCTTCCCGGAAAAATCGTGATGGATGAAGCGCTTGGCTACACAAAATTCGAAATCAGATCTGTCTTAGAAGATCATCGTTTTAGCAAAATGCCACCATTAAAAACAATTATTCGCCGATTCTTCTAACAACAATGACCGCCTACTCTGCATCACGATTAGGCGGTCATTCTAAAAATGGGCACCCGTTCTCTTCAATAAACGACACTAATTCCGCGCCAACAACGGTCACTGTATTTCGCCATGGATGCCCCAACCATGCTAAACTCATATCCATATTCAAAAAGAAATAATAATCCCCATCCGGCAAAAACGGCACACACCATTCTCCAAATTCCCCGCGCGAATACTCGGAATCCACAAGAAACCGGTAAGATACATGATACCAGTCAAGCGCGTACATCTCCTCCCCGAAAAACCGCAAAAACAAGTCTTTCGTCCAATTCTCACCGTCCAAATAAGCCTGTGTAAGTCCATCATTTTCCTCAAAGGTTAGCATCTTTCGAATCTTATATTCTTTAAAAACAACCGCTTTATCTCGAGGCTTAATCGCTTTTGCAAAAATCGAAGGGGATGGTTTAAACTTATATCTCGCGTGGAATTTGTCATCCACCGCACGATAGTGCTCTATCTCATACCATCGCATCATCCAAATACATACGTCACAACAACGCTTGCCCCAATCAAAATCACCGCGCTAGCAAAAAGACTTCCAAAAATATAATGTTTCGCCTTCAAATTGGAAACCGAAATCGCTAAGAAGCACATGCCAAGAACGACTTGAATCCAAACCGGGAATGCCAGCCCAGTCTCCATTTGCACCATATAAAAGATAATGTTAAGTAAAATAACTAAATAAACCATAGCAACCAGACCAACGATTACTTTGCCAACACTCATCTTAATCTCCTCCTCACATAAAAAGACCTTTTACCTCACAGTATACAGGAGGCAAAAGGTTTTTCCAATCTATTATTTGGTTAGTGGTCCCCAGTTATTGGCTGTAAATGCTCGAACAGTAATTTTTGTGTTTGCATCAAGCACTGCTCCTGCTTCGTATTTCGTAGCTACATTTGACATAGCACCATTGGCACCCATTGGATCGCTACCATCTGTTGTGTAATAAATATCTGTCCCCTCGTTCGGGTTTTCTAACACGACTCCGCCATCACTTGCCACGACTTTCACAGCTTGCAATGTGTGCGCCATGCCGTATTTTGCCCACATCTCCAGCGAATATCGTACACGATCGGTCATTTGGTTTTGTACTTTGACTTGCACGTTTAACCAGTCCTTATACATCGTGCTTCTCGCACCCATATAGGCCGCATCCAATTTATACGCAGCATCGATTTCCTGCTGATTACTTGCAATCAATTTTTTCACGTTTGCAACTGATAAAGGCGCTCCGTCTGCACCAGCGAAATCACCGCTCGCTGGACCAATTTGTGCTAAAACTTGATCTTTTACAAGCGTTTTAAATTCTAGATTCCCAGCCGTTGCTGTTTGGCCATCTCCAGAGAAACTACCAAAGAAATCACCTGCGCCACGTCTTGAAATCGAATCAATCCACTTGAAGCGATACGTGCCACCGCCACCAGCAAGCGCTGAATAACTCGTTCCAGTACCACCGTTATTGTAAAAAGCGCCGTCTGTATCATTGATATTGAATGTCATCTTCACACCATTTCCATTCAAAATATCATTGGAAACAACCGCATCGACTTCACGCTCCGTGTCCACAAACATGAATAGAATGTGCATCTTAATCATGTCTTCCACATCGACATAGTTCTTGAATTCTTGGAAGTTTTTCGCTGCGGCAACTGCTTTTACTTTTGTCAAAATAGCTGTATCACCATCCCCTGCTTCAACAATTCCTGGCACAAAATAGCCATCTTGAAAACGGATTTTAGTATAATCGTCATCATTTCCACCAAAATATTCTTCAAACATATTCTGGCCAAAGGCTTCACGCATCGTTTTCACACCCATGTATTTTCCGTTATAGAAATAATGTACGTAGCGCGCGTGTAGAGAAATTTTGTTCATTTGTTGTGCCAGTGTATTCGTTACTTTTTCATCGTAGCGATTATAGCCTAAGTTGTAAATATCATTTTGTGGACCATCTTGTCCTTCTTTTAGCTCTAGCTTACTAAATTTGTTTACGACTGGAAAAGCTTCAGCAGGTGTTGCTTCAAAGAAATTGTATTTTGCCTTTTTCGAACCATAGTCGCGGTGAAACTTAGCCGCTACACCTGAATTAAGTTGACTAGCACTGACTTGTCCGAATTTTTTCGCACCTGCATAGCTGAAATAGTTTGTACCGCCTTTATTCATATGTGTATCTAAATACTCAAACGTCCCTGGTACATACGTTGTCGGATTCAAATCCGTAGCGTTACCTGTTTCTGATACAATCGGGAAATCATCGATAGCTTCTGCATACTCATCACTTGTGATTGTATTCTTAAATTGCCATTGGTAACCTGATGTGACTTCATTTTTGTAGTTGTCGCGCAGAACGTAGGTACTTGAAATAACGCCACTATTTCCATTTGCATCATACGCATATACTTTAACAACAGTTGTTTTGCCAATCGTAATGGGTCCAGTATATATCGTTCCTTTTGTCGCGCTTGGATCTGTAATACCGTCCACTGTATATTTAATCGTTGTTCCTTCCTTCGATGACAAAGTTAAGTCAAAACCGGTGTCATAAACGCCGCGCTCTTTGCTAAATTGTACGGTGTAATTTTCTTGTCCTTCGTTGTTCGTTTTGGCGAATGTTTCAGAACTGAATACAGTCAAATTCGTACTTGCATCCGGCTTGCGTCCAAATGTTTGATTGTACGCTTGCTTCGTATACTTGATGGAATCTATCGTCTTCATCGCCGAACCTACTTTGGCGGACAAAATAACGTCACCACTTGCGCCGATTTCAAAGCTCAAATGATTATTTCCAAGTTCAGTCGCCTTATCGGAATATAACACGCGATATCCTTTTGCAGGAATAAGGAAGTTGGAAAACTCAAATTTGTCAGGTGTCTTTGTTTTATCGCTCAAATACATACCTTTACCTAAAATAACCGGCACATCGTTGTCGTTATAAAGCTCAATCCACGCTGCTTTGGAATTCGCAGTACCTTCTGCTGATAATTCATTGATATAGACATTTTTCATTTGGTCTGGTGTTGTCAGTGCGCCGTCAATTCCTGGACCTTTGCCATTGTTTTTATATTTCACAATAAGCCTCGCCGCTTGTGCATAGCCTCCTGGATATACACTACCAATATAATTATCCCCATCGATACGGAATGCCATCGCTTGGCCGCTTCTCCATCCTGCTAAACGATTTTCGTCAATGATATCTTTCAAATTTGCTGTTCGAACGATTTGGTTGCTCGCCGTAAATGCTGGTTGGCTATATTTCACTGCCAAATTGCTATATTCACGCGCGGTGATGTTTCCTGCTACGGCTTTGTATGTTTCTGGATTACCTAGTTCCGAACGGATTTCTATGTTTGAGCTCACCTTTGCGGCGTTCGTGTTGTAAGTCGTGAATTCCATGTAAGCATCCTCAATCTCGGCTGTTTCTGGGATTGCAATATTCGTAAAGCGTAATCCTACCGTTTCTTTATACGCGGGTATGAGATTCGTTGAGTAATAGCCTCCAATCTCCAAAACCGAACCTAAATCGATAGCTTTTGCTGTGCCATATTCTTCTGCATCATCCGAAGCAGTCGCTATCTTACCTGTAAAATCGCCATAACCAGAGTAATACTCTACGACTAGTTTTGGTGCCATGGCGGCGTTTGATTCATAGGAACGAGCAAGGTATGATCCCGTTTTATCACCATCAATTTTAAATACAAAATTAGTCAAATCTGGGTTTCCTGCACGCATTTCTTCGATGACAGGTGCCAAATCTTCTGTGTTTACGAGCTCATTCACTGCAACTTTGGAAGGTGTCCTTGTTGTTATAGAGCGATTCGTCATTTGGCGATTCGTAAAAGTCGCGACCGTAGAACTGAACGCACTACCACTACCAAGCTCTCCAGAAATCGTCAAATTCGTTGGTAAACTAGAAGCATCGCGCGTTGTGAAACTGATATACGCTTTGCTAATAACAGCATCAGCTGGCAGCGACACATCGGTAAATCGTACAAAAGTGGATTGTGGTACTGCGCCTACTAAGCCGTGCAGATCAAGGCCTGTGCTAGTTAAATTAACCGTTGTTGCACTTACTTCTGCATCATCAGAGCCAGTTTTCACACTGAATTCTTTTTTAGCAAGCGGTATATTTTCTACATCTTCACGAATAGAATAAACATAGGTTTGTACGCCACTATTTTGTTTTGCATTATACGCGTAGGCCTTTACTGTCATCGTTTTATCAATCGTAACAGGACCAGTATAGGTGATTCCATTTGTTTCGCTCGGTGCTGAGCCGTCCAATGTATATTTAATCGTGTTCACGCTATCTGATGTTAAGATTAAATCAAAACCAGTTTTGTACATGCCTGGTTTTTGACTTAACGCAATGTTCACAAGTGGTTTCGCATCGTTGTTTGTGCTTTCATATGTTCCTGGTTTGAAAGTAACGACACTCGAGTCAGTATCGTTAAACAGCCCCATTGTCTCGCCAAATGCCATTTCCTTAACGTCGAATGTGTCTAGTTGATGGAAACTATCATCGTACTTCGTCGTTAAATAAAGCGTCATATCGCGGTTTCCTAATGTGAAGTTAGCCGATGCATTGTTTGTCGTTCCATCTGCCTTCACAATTCGATAACCTTTTGCTTGTATATAAAGGTTTGCCAGCTCAGATTTTCCTAAGTTAGTCGCTTCATCTGAAAGAAAAACATCCTTTTCAAAAAATACGGGAAAATCATTATTATTATAAATCTCAATCCATCCATCTTTTCGCGCGTCTGTTCCCATGCTGGCTACTTCATTGATAAAAATATTTTGTATTTTCGCTGGGTCTTTGAGAACATCTACACCATCGTCACTGTAACTGTATTTGATCACTAGTTTTGGCTGATAAGCCACAGCAGAGCCACCTGGATAGATGCTACCAATATAATTATCCCCTTCTACTTTAAACGCTAATGCATGGCCATTTTGCCAACCCATCAAACGCGTTTCATCAATAATACTTTTAAGGTTAGGCGTTCGAATGACCTGTCTCGCTGCCGTAAAAGAAGCTTGTTCGTATTTTACGCTAGATCCTGTGTAGTTGCGACTGCTGATATTTCCAGCCGTACTCGTATAGACCGCGGAATTACCGAGTTCTGACGTGATTGACATGTTGGAAACACGATTTGCAACCGTGCCGTATGTCGTAAATTCTAAATAAGCATCGTCAATTTTTGCGTTTTCCGGCAAGTTGACATTCGCAAAACGGAAAGCCGAAATATCTTTGTAAGCAGGTGTCAATGTAGTAGAGTAGTAACCACCAATTTCCATCGCCGAATTCAAATCCATTGCTTTATTAGCACTATACTCTTCGGCATCATCTGTAGTACTGGCGATATTCGCTTTATACTCACCAGATGCAGAAGTGTACTCAAAGACTAGTTTTGGCGCCATCGCTGCGTTTGATTCGTAAGAACGCATAACGAATGAACCCAGACCGCTTCCGGTTACTTTGAATACATAATCTTTAATATCTGCTGTATTCGCACGCATTTCATTCATAATAGAAGCAACATCGTTCGTATTAAAAATTGTGTTGACCGCCACAACTGGTGTACTCATCTCTAACGCTGTTTCCGTGAATTGACGGCTTGTGAAAGAAGCAACAGTACTTGCAAATGTAGCCTGTGATCCAAGTTCTCCTGTAATGTTGATAGTTGTAGACTGATTCGCATTTGATGCATCCCTTGTTGTAAACGAAAGATACGCGTTCGAAATTTTAGCGTCATCTGGTAATACGACATCCGCAAATCGTAAATAAGTCGTTTGTGTTGCTCCCACAAGCCCATGTAAATCCAATCCAGTACTCGTTAGATTGACCGCTGTAGCCGTAACTTCTGCATCATCTGCGCCCTTTTGGATGGAATACTCTGCTTTATGACTAAATGTCTTCTCACTTACCTGCTCTGTCTGTGTTGATACAGCTGTTTCTGCTGATATTGCAATGTTCCCAATTGAACTCGGTACCATTAAAGCTACAATCATTGCCACCGATAAAACTTTTAAACCAAATTTTTCTCTCTTTTTCATGGTTAAATTAATCACTATTTATACATGAATTTTCACGCTAAATAGTCATATCCTCCTTTTTAGTTGTGAAATAGTTCACTTTTATTATGCACCAACATCGCTCTTATAGAAAGTAAGATACGCTTTCTCCCAAAGTTTTTTCTTAAGTTCTTATTTTAGAGAATGGCGACAATAGCACTGGATATGCTTGATTCTTATTTATTTTCACACCCCTCTACCTACGTTATTTCCAGTGGGAATCTAATTATCTATTTTACTATTCCCTATATATACCTTACCTTTATCTTAAGAAGTATGTCATCAAAATTATGTCATATTTCTCTAGGTTAATATAGCTATGTTCACACATTAGACACCACTTTTCATGCTCTTAAAAACCCATTATTATTCTAACTAATGAATGTTTATGCAACGATAGATAGTATTATGTATGTTGAATAGGAGGAACTATTACGACTAGGATGTTTAGCTTAGCACAGGGACAACTATATATACATTGACTCACAAAAAAACCAGCCAAGGGGGTAGCTGGTCAAAAAGGAGTTTCAAGGTTCGCAGTTAGAAAAAGGGGGAAACTAACTGTGTCTTCCTTATTTACATTCTCTATATTACACAGGTTCAATGAAATTTTATTGTGCTTTCTATTAGATTTTCATTTGATTTTATTTTGTCTGTTCATCTTCCAAGTACTCACTCTCTGGTTGCTCGCCATAAAGTCCTGATACGCGCTTAAACCACGTAAACATATGTGTCACAATAACTTTGAGCACTGCATAACCCGGCACTGCAAAAATAACACCTAGTATGCCGAACAGTTTGCCGGCTACCAAAATCACGAATAATATTGTAATTGGGTGCACTTTTAGCGTTTTGCCCATGACTTGCGGAGAGATGAATTTTCCTTCTAATAATTGCACCACAACCCAAACGATAATTAGTTTTAATAGTAGCCATGGTGAGGTTACTATAGCAATGATAATCGCTGGTGTAATCGCAATAACTGGCCCTAAGTAAGGAACAATACTTGTACACGCCGCAATGATTGCCAAGGTGAGCGCGTACGGCAAGCCAATAATGAGATACCCGATGAATAGTAAAATTCCGATGCAAAAACTAACGATAATTTGACCTCGGATGTAAGAACTAATTTGGGCGTTGGATTCGTGTAGTACTTGACGTGTATGTGCGCGTGAATTTACGGGTAGCATTTTCAATAGGTAGTCTGGTAATTTTTTACCATCTTTTAATAAGTAAAACAGAACTAACGGTGTTGTCACAATAGCAAGCACTACCTCTGTTACGGTTCCAACGACATTTCCAATACTATCCACTGCACTGCTTACAACCGTGCCTCCTTTTTCGGAAATTGTTTTCGTGATATCGCTTAAATTGTTCTGTACCTTGTCTTTTACTTGATCAAACAGTGGTGACTCAGTGAATTCATTGAACTTCGCGACTACTTTATCCCAATATGATGGGAATGTTTTTACCAAGCTTACAATTTGCTCTTTGACGGCCGGTACGATAAAGCTGAAAATCAACACGATAGTTCCAGCGATAATAACGTATAGTAAAGCGATTGACCAACCACGCTTCCATCCTTTTCGTTCTAGCCAGTCTATAAGCGGGTTGAATAAATAGTAAGATATCCCCGCTAAAATAATTGGTGCTGCAATCGTGGATATAATCACCGTAATTGGGTGAAAAATAAAGGATATTTTCGTTAATACATAGACGTCCAGTGCTACTAATAAGAAAATTAGCAAACCTAGTACAAACTTATTTTCTGTGATGAAACTTTTGAATTTTGAAATCGATTCTTTCATTTTCCGCCCCTCCTTCTTTATCTTGGGAACTATTATACAAGTAATCCCTTGGAATATCACGTATTTCTATTTTAACCGACCACGAGTCCTTCTGGATCAAGTTCTAGCAATGCGTGCGCAAAATAGAAGTGATAGCGATCTTGGAACTTGTTAAATAGTTCTGCCCCTTCTTTTTGATACATCACGAGCGGATCTTGTTGACCGTAAGCACGCAAATGAATGCCTTCGCGAAGTTGTACCATTTGATCCAAGTGCACGACCCACATTTGATCCAGCAGATTCAAATATACTTCTTTTTCGATTTGATTAATGGTGCCGGCTGGGAATTTCATGCGTTGTTTTCGATGCCAAAATATCAAGGCCTCTGTAGCTTCTTCTTGTGACATCAACGTAACTTGATCGAACGAGGCTGGAAATTTTGTCCCGCCTAGCAGCTCACCCATTTTGGCATAACGAGCGTCTAAATCTGGTTCACGCTCTGAAAAAACGTCTTCTGCCACTTCTCGTAAAATTCGTTCTGAAAAAGCGCCTAATTTATCGATACTTAGCAAGCGATCCCGCTCTTCATATACCTTTTTGCGTTGAATATCAATGACCTCATCATACGAAAGCAAGCTCTTCCGAATATCATAGTTCGAACCTTCCAAACGTCTTTGCGCCTCAATCACAAGCTGATGTACTTTTCGTGAATGAACAGGCTTATCATCAAAATTGTATTTTTGCTTCGTGCGGCGAATATAGCTTTCCCAACGTTTGTTATCGTAATGATCCACTAATTCATCATCTAGCGACAAAATAAACTTACTAAAGCCTGGGTCCCCACGCCGTCCAGAACGTCCCATCAACTGTAGATCAATACGGCGACTTTCATGGCGCTCTGTCCCAATCACAGCTAAGCCTCCAAGCGTATAGACACCTTTGTCAAGCTTAATATCTGTACCGCGCCCTGCCATATTTGTCGCCAGTGTTACCATGCCACGTTTTCCAGCGCGCGCAATAATTTCCGCCTCTTGTTCATGATTTTTTGCATTCAACACTTGATGCGGAATCCCTGCTTTTGTAAGTAACTCACTGACCCATTCATTGCTCTTAATCGAAGACGTCCCAATCAAAATCGGTTGTCCTCGCTCGTAGCGACCCGAGACTTCATACACGATTGCTTCTCCTTTTTGCTCTCGCGTATAGAAAACTTCGTCCTTATTGTCCACTCGGTTCACTCGTAAATGCGTTGGGATTACCACAACATCCATATTATAAATATGACGGAATTCCTCTTCCTCTGTTTTCGCCGTCCCGGTCATGCCTGAGAGCTTCTTGTACATCCGAAAATAATTCTGTACTGTAATCGTCGCCAATGTCCGTGATTCCTCGCGAACCTCCACGCCTTCTTTAGCCTCAATCGCTTGGTGTAAACCATCATTAAATCGCCGGCCCGGCAAAGCTCTGCCCGTGTGTGGATCAATAATCAAAACTTCTCCGTCCAACACAACGTAATCTTTATCCTTATGCATCAAAAAATGCGCTCGTAAAAGTAATGTTGTAATACGGTGCAATGGCTGATTTTCCTCTGCATACAACGAATCAATTTTCCAAAAACGCTCTGCCTTCTCAATACCAGCATCATGCAACCAGACAAAACGCTTCTTCTCTTCGACCTCATAATCATCCGTCAACATCGTCCGCACAAGCGTATCCGCTATTTCATACAGCGTTAAATCCTCTTCTTTACGATCTGAAATCAAGAGCGGTGTCCGTGCCTCATCAATCAAAATCGAGTCCGCCTCATCAATTAGTACGAAATCGAGCCCAGTCTGCACTTTGTCCTCCATTTGACGCACCATGTTATCCCGTAAGTAGTCAAAACCAAACTCCGACGCCGTACCGTAGATAACATCCGCTTTATAAATTGCCTGCTTCTGCTCCTTCTCAAGCCCAGAAACATTCAAACCGACAGACAGTCCTAAGTACTCCAACACACGTCCAATCTCCTCACGGTCACGCTTAGCTAGGTATTCATTCGCCGTCACTAGATGAACCTTATTTCCCCGCAAAACTTCTATGTACATGACAAATAAAGATACGAGCGTCTTCCCTTCCCCCGTCTTCATCTCCGCGATTTTACCGTCCCCAAGTACGAAAGCCCCGATTAACTGAACCATTACAGCCTCAAGTCCGACAACTCTCCGTGCAGCCTCTCTCACAAGTGTAAAAATATAAATTCGATCTCGCTCCGTGATTTCACGTTCCTTAAACTTTTGCAACCAATGTTGTGTCTGCTCCCTGAGCGCCGACTGATCCATTAATCTATATAGGTCTTCCCGCTTCACTACCTCACGAGCTAAATCTCGGTAAGCCTTCACTATTTTTCGATCCTCATATGATTGTGCCATTTTTATGCCTCCTAATCCTCTCCCATTATAACCTAGAAAGTGTTGCAAAACCAAGGCATTCACAGAAGAATTTTCGTACTAGTTAATGTTTAGTTAGAAGCTTCGAGAAGCAATTGTTACAATTTGATTAAATTTTTCTGTTGCAAATTACCAATAGGTTTCGTCATACGCAAGTTTGCTAAAGCTATGATGCCTAAAGTTGGCCGGCTACTTCCCAAGCTCATGCGCTCTCTGATTTTATAAAACATGCGTTCTGATTTCTCTTCTTTACAGCTATGTTACAGAAACACCCGCGTGTTCATAAAACACCTTTAAAAGCCTATTTTTGTATTTGTAATTTAAATTAATTCCACGTAGAATGGGTATTACATGAGTATGTATTATAAAAAAAAGAAAAACCTAGAACGAAAAGTAAGAGAGGAGTTTTAAAGATATGAAAAAGGCGGCAATCGCAACGGCAACGGCTGGAATCGCAGTTACAGCCTTCGCAGCACCAACTATCGCATCAGCAAACACGGTCATCGTACAAGCAGGCGACACACTTTGGGGAATCGCTCAAAAAGCAGGTACAGACGTTGATTCTATTAAAAAGGCAAATAAACTAACTTCGGACACCATTTTCCCAGGTCAGAAATTAGAGGTGTCGCAACTTACTGAGGAAACAAAGAAATCCGTCAACGCGACATGGCTTAACGTTCGACAAGGTCCAAGCGTTGATAATCGAATCATTACTTCCATTAAAGGTGGCACACAAGTCACTGTTGAAACAACCGAAGCAAATGGCTGGAGTAAGGTCGTTTACGAAGACGGAAAATCCGGTTATGTCAATGGTAAATACCTGTCTGACGCAGCTGCTACCGCTCCCGTTGTAGAACAACAAGAAGCGCCAACACCAGCTACACCAGTTCAAGAAGAAGTAACCGAGCAGCAAACAGAAGCGCCAGTCGCACCAAAAGCGGAGGCAGAAGTAACACAACCTGCTGTCGAACAAGAAGTTACAGCAAACGCGACAACACATACAGTAAAAAGCGGCGACACACTTTGGGCTTTATCAACCAAATATGGCGTATCCGTTCAGAACTTGATCGCATGGAATAATCTATCTTCCTCTTCGATCTACGTTGGTCAAACACTTGCAGTCGATCAAAGCAAAGCACAAGCTCCTGCACCAGAGACTGAAAAAGAAGAAGTAACAGCTCCAGTTGTGAAAGATGAAGCACCGGAAACCGTTACAGAAACTGCACCACCAGCGCCAGAATCAGAAGTTAAAGAAGATACTAAAGCTCCTGTTACACCTCCAAAAGTGGAACAAGATGAGACTCCAGTCGTTCAAGTAGATACAAATGCATCTACATACACTGTTCAAGCTGGCGACTCGCTTTCTAAAATTGCAACACTTTTCGGCACAAGCGTAGCAAACTTACAAGCAATCAACAGCCTAACTGATGATACTATTGTTGTCGGTGATGTTTTAAAAGTGAAAGGTTCTGCACCAGTGAAAGAAACCGTGGACAAGCCAGACACAGAGAAACCGGCCGTGACACCAGAAGTATCGAAACCAGACACAAAACCAACAACGAACGTCAACAAACCGAGCAAGCCAGCTGTTGATACTTCCAACACATCTAATTACACCGTCCAAAGCGGCGATTCTTACTTTACAATCGCACAAAAATTTGGCACAACGGTCTCTAACTTGAAAGCTCTAAATAACGCAACAAGCGATAACCTACAAGTTGGCGATGTTTTGAAAGTAAAAGGAACAGCACCAAGCGTTAGCAAACCATCGAACAATACAAATAACAGCAACTCGAATTCAAGCTCCAACACTAGTAACTCCAATAACAATTCCAATACTGGTAGTAGCAGTTCATCATCTGGTACTGCAAGTTTCAGCGCACTAATGAACGAAGCGGAGAAACACCTTGGGAAGCCTTATTCATGGGGCGGTAATGGGCCATCAACATTCGATTGCTCTGGTTATACGAAATATGTCTTTGCAAAACAAGGCATTTCCATTCCGCGTACATCTGGATCTCAATATGCAGCTTCCACAAAAATCAGCGCGAGCCAAGCACAACCTGGTGACCTAGTATTCTTTGATTATGGTAGCGGTATTGCCCACGTTGGTATTTATATCGGCGGCGGAAAAATGATTAACGCACAAAACGATGGCGTTAAAATTGATAATGTGTCATCTGGTTACTGGGCTAGATACCTTGTTGGTTATGGTAAAGTGGCTAATTTCTAAATAAAACAAAGCAGAATAATTGTCCCAACCTCGTCAATGGGTAAGGATAATTATTCTGCTTTTTTGTATCACATGCTCGCTATCTCTACGGATTATTTTATGATATAGTGGAGTTACTACTTTACAAATGAGGATGAAAATTGTGAATGAAATAACCGTTAAAATAAAGAAAAAATCAGCTCAAAGCTACATAAAAGGCTATCCATTGCTTACAAAAGAAGCTTTGGTAACCATGCCCGACATAGAAGAAGGCACAATTCTGCGTTTAGTCGATGAATCTAACCGTTTCCTCGCAAAAGGCTATCACGGAAACCAGAATAAGGGGATTGGATGGATTCTCACATACGATGAAAAACAGCCACTGGACGAAGCTTTTTTTACGATACTTTTTAGAGAAGCATTCGTGAAACGGCAAGTCTTTTTCAATGATGATACCACTACTGCCTTTCGAATTTTTAATGGCGAAGGTGACGGTTTAGGTGGCTTGACAATCGATTATTACGACGGCTTTCTCGTTTTGCAATGGTATAGCCAAGGAATTTATAAGTGGAAGTCCACCTTACTAGCAGCCCTCAAGAAGGCGATTAACACGCTTGGTATCTATGAAAAACGGCGCTTTGATGCAAAAGGTCAATACTTAGAAAGCGATGATTTTTTGGAAGGCCACATTGCTCCCGAACCGCTTATCGTTAAAGAAAATGGCATCAATTATGCGGTTTACTTAAACGATGGCGCGATGACTGGCATTTTCCTTGACCAACGCGACGTTCGCAAAACGATTTGCGATACATATGCCGCTGGACGCACCGTATTGAACACATTTTCCTACACTGGAGCCTTTTCCATTGCCGCTGCATTCGGTGGTGCCATACATACAACTAATGTTGACGTGGCCAATCGTAGCATTCCGAAAACCCGCGAGCAGTTCACTGTGAACAAACTTGATCCAGCCGAGCACACTATCATGGCCGAAGACGTTTTTCAATACTTCAAATACGCGAACCGAAAAGCATTGGCATTTGGCATGGTGATTTTAGACCCGCCAAGTTTTGCTCGTACGAAAAAAACAACATTCAGCGTTGCAAAAGACTATGGAAAACTACTGGAAGAAAGCATCGCGATTACAAACCCAAATGGCATTATTATCGCGTCAACCAACTATGCCGGGTATGGGATGGATAAATTCAAGCAAGTAGTGCAAGGAGCGTTTAAGAATCAAGGACGCGAATACAAGATTGTTGAGCAATTTACACTACCAGCCGATTTTGTGACACAGAGTAGTTTTAGAGAAGGCGATTATTTGAAAGTTTTGTTTTTAGAAGTGAAATGAGAAGAACCTCCAATCGTGGCGTATAGAAATGCCTTGATTGGAGGTTCTTTTTATTTTATGCTGTGATGTCAAGATTTGCACAGTCTTGTTTGAATGTACGGTTTGCTAAGACTTGAAATACAACAGCGACAAAACAAAAAGCTAAACAAATCAGACTAGGCCAGATATACCAATTCCAATACTGTGTTCCTATCAGCCCTACAAGCAAAATTGAAATCCCAACCATTAAACAGAAATACGATATCAGCAAAAAACATTTTACTGTAAAACTCAAAACAGTAACTGTATTTTCATCTTTAATATGGCGCCATATTCGACCGCTTACTATACGATGCACAAAATAGTTGTTCAGCTGGCCCTTGTTCATTTTTTGAATTCCAATAATAGTCATTGGAATAATGGATAGAATAACAATTATTATCATAGCAAAGCTTACGAGAGCCCACATGTTCATCCCACTTTCTTCTATGTATTTTCAACTTAGTAAAGAGATTTATAATTAATTAGATAAAAACGAAGATGGCCGAGTGCGCGGTTTGCTCCCGTTTTAATTTACATTTCACATTACTTAGATAAAAACCCGTGCTTTTTCAGCCCTACTCCCATAATACCTCATAACCCCAAATCTGTCGACCGTTATTAAAATCCACTATTTCTACCTCCGATTTACTTTGTCATCTGCTTCAAATCTATCAAACCTATTCTCCCCCAATCATCTACAAAAATCTGTCGACCTCCTATAGTTTTACGCTACCGGAGGTCGACAGATTTTAGACGTATCAGAAAAAATTGGACGTTTTTTCATCTGGAACGCCCCAGAACTCCTTCTCTAACCAGCGTTCTTGTCGACTCGAAAATACGATGATGGAATCTTCTTCGTCACGTATATATTTGTCTAATTCTATTCGTAGTTTTGCCAATAGGCTGGCGTTATCTCACCCTCAAAAACTGATTTTTGCACATGCGTTAAATACTTCTTACAAATCTTAAAAATATTTCGCGAAACTTTAGCCCCGCCATTATCTTGTGCAATATCATAAATCAAGATAATATACATCCCCTTCACCACCAAATCTTAAAGCCTTCATAGTTCTTATCATGCATCAAATGCTTGATTAATTTATAGCATTCTAGCCGAATCAGGTGCCGATACGACACATTACGCCCCAAATCTCTGTGCTTCACTGTTTCCTTCATACGAATATCATATACCTGTAAAATTTTCTGTCGTGCCTCTTTTTTCATATAGCAAAAATTAGCTTCTTTCTCAAAATCTTTTTCTGTAATAATATTTTTATTTAACATACTAAAAATCAATCGATCCGCTATTAGTGGCTTGAAAACTTCTGAAATATCAAGGCAAAGTGAGAATCGACGCTCACAGGCACTGTGCAAATAACTGATAGCAGGATTCAACTGCGTCTTGTAAATCTCCGTCAAACAGCTAGAATACAACAGTGAATTCACATAAGAAATTAGCGTGTTAATCATGTTATCCGGCGGACGCTTTACTCGCTTCTCAAAGTCAATTTCCTGATTAATAATCACCTGCCACGCGCGATAATACACTTTGCGAATATTTCCTTCAATTCCCATCAATTCTTGAATATCTTGCGTTCTCAAAATTCTCTTGCGCAACGATTTAATCTCATCCATCGCAGCATCCACATCTTTCCCGCGCTGCCGGTAGTACCTTAAGTTTCGCAAAATGTTAAAAGAAGCACTTTCCACAAACTGCATTGCCACCTCTTGTCGCCGCGACTCATCCGCATAGTGCGATACCTGTGCCACTAACAACTCACCAGAAACATTAGCCTCACGTGGATAATAACTCCCGCTATAAAACCCGTAATAATTAAAAATATGAACCGGAACCCCTAACTGTCCGATATAATTCAAACATTATAATTCTCTATTGTTGAACTTTTTACCCCAATAACGAAAGCGCAACCAATAGTTTTAAATGTCTCATCATCTGTAAATTTATTTAGGAAAAAGTCTGGAATTGGCTTTCCAATATAAGAATAACCATTCAAAAGAACGTCCATAAATGTAGCACGATTATTTGTTTTTAATGAATTAAGGATCTGGTGAGTAAAGCCTGCTAGCTTGTTTTCTGGGTATTCTTCTTGGAAGTCGTTCCCGCGTGCGCTAATATAACGTATTTGTTTATTCGAAATTTCCGTCATCGCCTCTATCTCCTTTAAAAAATTCGTATTTATTTCGAGTAAGCTTTGAATATGTCCCATATGATAATAGGTATTGCTTACATTCGTCACCTTCAAATACATCGTTTTATGAATACATGTAAATAAATTCTCATTATTCATCAACCGCCGAACCGTCTCCTGATAAAAATTAACGTTCAGATTTCCTTCTTTAAAACCGCATTTTTGAATAGCTTTTA
Source organism: Listeria rocourtiae FSL F6-920 (assembly GCF_000525975.1). GTDB lineage: Bacteria > Bacillota > Bacilli > Lactobacillales > Listeriaceae > Listeria_A > Listeria_A rocourtiae. The sequence continues at coordinate 101,635 of NZ_AODK01000006.1, read as the reverse complement.
AAGTATTTTTAGACTCGTGAAAAATATTTAGCGCCCGTTTCGACAAAATATTAAACCGGTACGTATCATTTTCATAACGAACAATCTGAATATCCGCTAATTCATAATGCCGTTTATCCTCCATCTGGTTCGTTATCGCTTCAATCAAAGCGCGGTAAGGACTAGCCGCATTCGAAATTTCCCCATGATGTTGCAAAATCTCATTTCTAACTTTTTTATTAACCTCATATAGCGTGTCAATATCCACCGAATCATTGATGAAAATCCCGTTATTGTAAACATACGTGAATCCAGCTGGGACACAGGAATAGATTAGTTTACAAACTGCACAAATTTCTACATCATTGTAAAAATTCCATACATGAGAAGATTTCTTTCCAACATCAAACCCAATACTATTCAAAAAAACTAAGTGTAAATTTATCTTTTTTTATAGGTTTGTTGCAAGTAAAGCAATTATGCTTCAAATTTATCTTATCAATCTCAAAATATTTCTCTACTGGTAGTATAAATGTCTTCCGATAATCCACATACACATCCCTCTCCTTCGTCTGCGGGTTCAGAAACGAAACGTCATCCCATCCATTGTTAATTATGGTATAAATTACATTTTTAGAAGCTAAATATTTCTTACCTTGTTCACTATCACAAAATGTAATAATTTGATCTATCTTCGTATATGCTTCTTTGACTTCCTGAATAATAGCCTCACATCGAAAAAGATACTCTGCCCGTCAATCCTAATATTTTCTTTACCAACAATGTTGATAAGTCCAACAAGTCCAGAGTTGAAGAGAAAATCATTTGCTCGACATTCAATTTCTCTCATATTTTCACCTCCTATGCTTGAGTAACCATTCCAAATCCTGTTCCACCTAACGAACCAATCCCATCTGATAGCATATTTTCCAACAAATATTTTGGTGCCTCCACCTCAATAAGTCCAATAGAACAAACGATAGAAATATCATAATGTAAAGCAACTGTTTTCTTCATTTTCAATGGAGTAATCCTCATTGCCTCGATATCTTTTTCTACAAAATCAACATACTTATCCCGCATCTTAATCAATAAATTCCTTTTTAGTAGTGATACAAATTGCTCGTCCTCATGACTAAAAAACCAATCTTTGAATGTTTCTCTATTATGGTCTCGGCAAACAATCGGTGAAAGCGTTTTAAATATTATACTTTCTTCTACTACTGGAGGAACCTTAACGATATCCACTCGCCGAATTGTTAACTCACAATTTTCTGTAATTTTCAGTGGATTATTTCTTAAACTAACAAATGCATTATAAAAAACAATGGCTAACTCAGAATTTCCCGTTGAAAAATTAATAATTAATTGTTTCCCTTTTACAACGATACCTTCTTTTCCGAATATTCCCTCTTTAAAGTAGACAGAGAATGTAAAATCTTTTGGTCTATTGGTACCATACAGTTCTTCAAATATCTCTGGATGCGATCGCTCAATACCTGTTTTAATAACCATCAAAATTTTACGTCTGAAATTTAGTGGAAATTGTTCATCACTTAGTTCGCACACAGCCTTCAATCTCAAATCATCACCTCATTTACTTTTTACTATGTAGATACTATTATCTAACAAATCTATCATACAATAGATTTGGCACTGCTCGCATCTAATAATTAAGATATTTTCTCATAAATTTCCAATACGTTCACAAAAATGACATGGATATATTTGTTTTTCTATACACATGCATTTAAAATAAGGCATTCTAAATAAAATGCTTGCTTTCCATAATTGCTAAACTGCTTTTCAAAAAGCATTGCAATGTCTCCTTAAATATGTTAACCTAAAAATAAAATAAGTTAACATTAATAAGGAGGTGTCAAAAACATGTACGATATAATAATAATCGGCTCTGGCGTCAGCAGTACCTTCGCCATGTTAAAGCTACATACTAATCAAAAAATCCTCACCATTGATTCCGGACCTAGTATAGAATCTCGTCTTGTAAAAGCCTCCACTTCCGGTTTTGGTGGTCTAGGCTTGTCAGAAGGAAAATATAACTTCTCTCCTGATTTAGGTGGAAATTTAAGTAGTAAAATCGGAGAAGAATTAGTCCTTAAATACCTGTCAGAAGTCGAATCAATCATCGATACATTTGGTGCGAAATCTGCCCTAACATACGAATCCCTCGCAAATAATCAAAGCAATTCCTCTATAAAATTCCTTGCGTGTCCTACAAAACATTTAGGTACCGCGCTTTCCAAAGAAGTCTACCATAACATCTTTACCTACCTGGCCAATAAAGTAGACTTTCTTTTCAATAACGCAGTGACAGGAATCGATAAACAAGATGGTGCATTTCGCGTCACAACATCAGAAAATCATATTTTTCACGCAAAAAAGGTCATTGTCGCCACCGGTTCAAAAAAGAATCAAGCTCTTGATAGGAGCTTGGCTGAACTAGGACTTGTATCTCAAAATAACCGAGTGGATATCGGCTTTCGCATCGAGACTTTAAGCGAAACATTCGATTCGCTACTACAAAATCATTTAGAAGTAAAAATGAAAAAGGGTGATCTATATAGTTATTGTATGAACAACTACGGAAGAGTAATTAAAAGAAGGCTGTATGGGCGGGTCACACCTGAGGGACAAAACTGCCGAGAAGAAGCACCGAGTAAAAACCTAAACTTCACACTTTTTCGTCCTTACTATTTCGACAATGAATCACAGATGAACACTTATCTCAATACTTTGTTCGCTAAAATCAACCAAAATCGTGATAGAATCATTGGCTACCCTCTCCACTCCTTGTCCTCAAAATTTGAGCCCGTAAAGGTCATTCAGGAAACTGTACCGTACGAATCAGATACCACAGCAAACATCATTTTAGCTGATTTGTTGGAAGATACGCTAGATTTTCTTCATTGCTTGGAGAAAAATATGCAGTCTAAAATAGATGGAAATACCTTATTATACTGCTACGATACGAAATATTTTGGACCAGAAATACAAACAAATAGTAGCTTCGAGTCTGACGTTTCTGGCCTTTATTTTATCGGGGATTGTTCTGGTGTCACGCATTCCCTATCACACGCAGCTTGTAGTGGTTTATATTTAGGCGAAATGCTGCACTAATTAAAGATTACAAAAAAGAAGGTAACATAATCTCTACCTTCTTTTACCATTTCCTTACTTCAAAATCAGTTTCCCAGCCACTTGTTTTTTATCAATTAACTGGTGCGCCCCAATCACGCCTCTTAAATCGAATGTCAGTACTTCCGCTGTTTTCAGTTGCAGTTTATGCGCGCGATACAAATCAGCTAAGTAACTTAATGCTTCTTTGTCCTTCATATCTTTCGAGCGCTTCATGCGGATTGCTTTCACTTTCTTCTCTTCCGCATTTTCTGGTAAACTTGTTAGCGACACATAACGTCCGCCTTTTTTTCACATACTGTAGCCCTTCTGCTGCTGCTTTTCCCCCAAAACTCGTATCTAACACAACATTCACTTTATTGTGCAATACTTTGGATAAATCATCCTTATCGTAGGAGAGCACGCGATCAGCCCCTAGTGCACTTACATAGTCCACGTTTTTACTGCTAGCCACACCAATCACTTTATAGCCTTTTTCTTTCGCGATTTGGACGGCAATGGAACCGACTGCTCCTGATGCACCGAGAATGATAATCTTTTCGCCTTTTTTCAATTTAGCAAGTTGTAGTGCATAGTAAGCCGTAATCCCGACTGATGAGAGTCCGGCAGCTTCTTCCAAGCTCATTTCCTCGGGCTTTTTCACGACGTTATAGCTCGGTGTTGCAACGTATTCGCTGTAACCACCAATTGCTGGATGACCAATCACGACGTCACCAACTGCGTAATTTTTCACTTTTGAGCCTACCTCGGTAACTTCACCGACAATATCGCTTCCTGGAATAATCGGGAACTCGAGTGGGCGCATTTTTTGCATCGCACCTGATCGTAACAAAGCGTCGTAAGGATTCACGCCGGCCGCTAAAACCTTGATTACTAGCCCTTTCTCACTTGCTTTCGGTTTCGGTAATTCTAATTCTTCAAATACTTCTGGTTCGCCGTACTCTGTAAAGCCTAATGCTTTCATCCTGTACCTCCATGTTTGTTTAACTATTTTCCTTCTTCACAGTTGGATTATCTACTTCCTCTTTCAAAAACCACTCTAAGATTGTTTCTGATTCTTCTTCACTAACATTATGCATCACATCAAAAGTCTGGAATGTCACATCGTCACTCAAGCTTTCAAAATATTTCGCCGTCCGCTCACCTTCTGTAACTGGAATAAGCGGATCTTTTGTGCCATGTCCTATAAAAATACGCTTGGACTTTAATAATAAGTTTTTCGGTCCATTTTCTAAAAAAGTGGGTAACTTCACGCTTAGAAAAACGCCTCCGTGATACATTCCGCCATTTTTTTACAAACTCAGTCATGGCAACAATTCCACCTTGATCAAAACCAAATAGATATAATTTTTTCCGATCGATTGATGAGTACTGCTTCAAAATCATTTCAATAAATTCGTGAACGTTGTTTGCTGCATATGAAACCGTCTTTTCACTAGGTTCACCGTCTAATACCGGTTTATAGTAGGAATAACCAGGCCCTTGTTGCACACTACCACGGATGCTAACAATCACAAAACGATCCATGACGGGCTCCAGCGTACCCGGCATATCTAGTTCATCTGCTCCAATACCGTGAAGTGTAAAGATGGTCGGAAACTTACCTTCTACCTTCCGATCAATCGGCTCATAAATATCATATGCAAACATAAACAATTCCCCCGTTATTTCGCTAATTCAGCGATTTTTTTAAACTCTTCCTCCGTGAGTGTCAGACCTTTGCCCATTTTCTCATTGCCTGGTGACCAATCACGAATATCATATTTCGGCGCGCGCCCATTCCAACTGATGAGGTTAACCTCTTTGCGCCAGCCCTTTGCATTCTCCGACAAAACACCAATATGCTCAACAATTTCATATTCAATACTGCTCATCTGCCAAAACTCCTTTTTTAAGTAATGTTCCACATAGTTCATACTAACAGATATTTACCCTCAAATCGCCTCGTAGAATCGTATTTCGAAAAAATCTTTTTATTTTGACTAGAAAAATCGCTGTAGTTGCGTTAGGATGGGATTAGTGACTAGATAGAACGGAGGTCAGAATGATGGAAGATACTCCTCAAGATTTTTTGCTAGATACCTGTTTATTAGCCGGAAAAATTATGATGGAAAGTGGTGCGGAGATGTACCGCGTGGAAGATACAATGAGTCGGATTGCTGAGGCTGGTTCGGAGATGAAGGGGATTAGCTTCGTGACACCGACTGGCATTTTTATGGCTCTGCACGGCGGTTCTACCGTAAAAATGGAACAGATACCTGCGAGAACGATTAACTTGGAGAAAGTTTCTAAAGTCAATGATTTGTCGCGTGAATTTACAATGAAGCAGATTACATTAGGTCAATTATATACGCAATTACGAGCGCTGGATAAAGAAGTGAAATTTTTTCCTGTGTGGTTGCAGATTGTTGCAGCAGCAGTTGTTAGTGGAACCCTGATGATGATTTTTGGTGGCGTTTGGAAGGATTTACTGACGACGTGCATTATTGGCGCGATTGGATTTGTGATTTTTTATTACGGGACAGAATTTTTCAAAGTAAAATTTCTAGCCGAGTTTTTAGCCGCTTTTTCAGTTGGATTATTGGCCGTTTTGACAATTTCAATTGGCTGGGGCGTGAGTCTAGATAAGATGATTATCGGAGGTGTGATGCCACTCGTGCCAGGCGTGCCGATTACAAATGCTGTACGAGATTTGCTAGCAGGACACCTGTTATCTGGTATGGCACGCGGGACAGAGGCACTAATAACAGCCGGAACGATTGGAATCGGGATTGCTGTTGTATTCCGATTCTTTGGTTAAAACAAAACAAAGTGCTGACAGAGCCCGTTAGCCTCGACAAACTGGGTGCTGGAGATGGAACAAATGCTCACGCTGTTCACACTTGTATTGTGGTTCTAAAACAGCAAAATACGCTACTTAAGAACCACAACATAGAGGCCGCAGTGAAAACCCTCCTTTGGTTTTTGCGGAGGTCACGAAATTTCCAAGAGGCTGGCTCTGGAAGCCGGATTACACAAAGCGCTGATTGAGCCCGTTTAGCCTCAACAAATACGGCACAAGCTAGGAGGTAAAATAAAATGTTTTGGACTATACTCATGCAGCTGGCTTTTAGTTTCCTAGCCACGCTCGCATTCGCAATCATCACCAATGTCCCCCGCAGATCACTCATTGAATGCGGTCTAACGGGTACATTTGGCTGGATGACTTATTGGATTTTAATGCATCTTGACGCAGGTACGACCATGAGTACGCTCGCTGGTGCTTTTGTGGTTGCCATCGCCAGCTTCTTTTTCGCTAAATCAAAAAGGTTACCTGTTACCATTTTTAACGTTCCTGGCATCGTTCCTCTTGTACCCGGTGGACTCGCCTATCAAGCCGTTCGAAACTTCGTGCTTGGTGATTATCTCGAAGCTATTTCATTCTCTGTTCGTGTCGCCTTAGTTGCTGGCGCGATTGCAGCAGGCCTTGTTCTTTCAGAAGTTTTAAATCATAGTATTCGCCGTTTCAGAGAGCATAAGGAGAATATCTGAGTTTCACTCTCTAAAGAAGAGTGTATCCGATTGATATATTTAAATATTTCTAATAGAGCTTGTTCAGAATTGTCAAAGTTGGCATCATGGATAGGCTCTCTTTAGTATTTTATAAAATGATTCCTTGAGCGCCTTATCATATGGGAAATTTTGTTCCGTTGATACTTCGAGACCAACATCTCTACAACTTTAAACTAGTTTTTGCACTTGATAAATTTATTCACAAAATTATTCACCCGTGCCATAGCAACAGGAAATAGCTGATCTCTCGTTCCATGTATTATAAGTGTTGATATTTTAGATTTCGCTAGTTCCCTAGTTGTCGATGCATCTTCTAATTTGAAATTTTGTTTTTCGAATAGTTCTTGATTAATAAGCTAGTACATATACACCATATTTCAGGACCATTTTATACTGGTATATCCTTATCAGACATGTTTTTAGCACACAAAAAAACCACCGCGGAAAAGGGAGTAACCGCGACGGTCAAAAAGGGAGTTAACATTTTCAAACTTCAGGGGAAAAGTATGAAATGGATTTGCTTGTTGTTAGCTTATACATTCATATTACATCTTAAAGAAAAAAAGTAGCTGTGATTCAGATTAGAATTTCATGAAAAATATTTTTCCCCTTTTTTTGTACCAACACCACCACATCACAAGTTCAAAAAATACGTATCAAAAATCTAATTTCAGATTTTCGATACGTATTTTTTATTCCAGAAGAGCTTCGTTCGGATCTATCTTAAGATCCTCTATTTGCATTTTCCTTGACTACATACAAGTCGCAATTTCATTATTATTCTGTTACGTCAATAGTTAACCGTTTTAATTCCTCTGTGCCTTTAGACATAACCATTTCTACCAATTGATCCGAACTTGTAATAAGATTCGTTACATCAACTTTGTATGTTAAGTCAGCTGTGTTCAATGCGCTATTTTTCTTAGCAACACCATCGATGTACAATACTACTTTCGTTGCGTCTTTGTCATATTCTCCTTGAATATACGTGCCACCTAACGTATATTGTTGTGCCGTTAGGTTATATACTTTAGTAACATTTACCGTTACACGTTTCAATTCGGTTGTTCCTTTAGACATAACAACTTCTACATGCTGCTTTTCACTCGTAACTAAGTCACTTGCTACAACTTTATACGTTTTTGTTTCTGGGTCTAGTTGACTATTTCGAACTGCTACACCATCCACATACAGGACTACTTTTGTTGCTGCTTCATCGTATTCCCCAGAGATGAGCTGATTAGAAACAGTATAATCTGTTGCAGTTAAAACATAGCTATTTGCTGGCTTATCTGCCACATTCACTGTCGTGCGTTTCAATACCGTTGTTCCTTCTGATGCTACGACTTCTACCAGTTGGTCCTTACTAGTAACTAGATCATTTGCTAGAACGATATATGTGTTTGTTTCTGGATCCAGTTGGCTATTTCGTTTTGCTACCCCATCCACATATAGGACTACTTTCGTTGCTTGGTCACCAACTTCTCCAGTAATATTTTTCTGACCTACTGTATAATCTTGGGCTGTTAGTTGGAAGTCTTGGAATGTCAATTCTACATTTACGGATGCTACAACTTCTCCCTTGCTATTGAAGCCTTTGACAACTACAACATCTTTCATTGAATCTACTTTACCACGTAGATAGGCCCTGATTGGTCCATTTTCTACATCTAATTTATTCACAAGTGTATCATTCACAAAAATTTGAGCTTTCTTGATATCTGCACCGGTTGTACCAGTTAGATACGTATCTCGTTCAATATCAAATTTCGCTACATCTAATGCATAATCTACGGCTTCTACTGTAATTGTTTTCGGTGCACTTTCTACTTTTTTAGGCGCTTTTGCTATGACCGAAATCTCGGTGCCTCCGGCTTGTTCCTTATCGATTGCAATCTCAAACGCTCCTGTTTCTGTTGCAGTTCCTTCTCCAATTACGGTGTCGCCTACTTTCACAATAATCGTGCTGTTTGGTTCGGCTAATCCAGAAACGCTCGTTTGCTTATCTGTGACTGTGTATACTTCTGGTGTTGTCGTTTCTTCTGCCACTACTTTCACGGAGATTTCTAGTGTTGTCGTTTGACCAAACGAATTCGTGACGCTGTATACGACTTTATATTCTCCTGTTTTCGAGGTATCAACCGTATTTTCTGCAACTTCGATGTTAGCTGTAATATCGCCGTCTTCTTCATCTGTCGCCGTTACGCCTTCTAGTGGGTTGAAATCGTCTTCTAAATCCAGTGTTTTATCTGTTGCTTCAATGACTGGTGGATTATGAATTACAACATCCTCTACATTAACTTTCGTACGTTTTAGTACTGTAGTTCCTTCTGAAGCCACTACCTCTACAAGTTGATCTTTATTTGTAACCTTGTCATTTGCTGCTACTGAATACGTGTTTGTTTCTTTATCAATTTGGCTGTTTCGCTCAGCTACTCCATCGACATAGAGTACTACTTTTGTTGCTTGTTCACCAACTTCTCCAGCGATATTTTTCTGACCTACTGTGTAATCTTGTGCTGTTAATTGAAAGTCTTGGAATGTCAATTCTACATTCACGGATGCTACAACTTCTCCGTCGCTATTTAATCCTTGGACTACTACTACATCTTTAATGGAGGTAACTTTACCACGTAGATAAGCTTTGATTGGTCCATTTTCTACATCTAATTTATTCACAAGGGTATCGTTCACAAAAACTTGAGCTTCCTTAATGTCTGCACCTGTTGTACCAGTTAGATACGTGTCTCGTTCAATATCAAATGCTGCTACGTCTAGTGCGTAATCTACCGTCTCTACTGTGATTGTTTTTGGAGCACTTTCGACTTTTTTCGGTGCTTTTGCTGTAACGGAAATCTCGGTTCCTCCGGCTTGTTCCTTGTCGATCGCAATCTCAAATGCTCCCGTTTCTGTTGCAGTTCCTTCTCCAATTACGGTGTCGCCTACTTTCACAACGATTGTACTATTTGGTTCTGCTAATCCAGAAACACTCGTTTGCTTGTCTGTGACTGGGTATACTTCTGGTACCGTCGTTTCTTCTGCTACTACTTTCACTGTAATTTCGAGTGTTGTCGTTTGGTCAAATGAATTCGTAACGCTATATACGACTTTATATTCCCCTGGTTTAGAGGTATCTACCGTATTTTCTACGACTTCGATGTTAGCTAAAATGTCACCATCTCTCATATCTGTCGCTGTTACGCCTTCTAATGGATTAAAGTCATCACCTAACTGGAGTGTTCTATCTGTTGCTCCAATCACTGGAGCAGTAGCTTCTGTGACAAAAACCATATACATTTCACTAGCACTAATATTATAGGTATCGGTTGCTTCCAACACTACATTATAAACGCCTGGTTTACTCATATCCACTGTATGACCCTTGACTACCAAACTTTCCGTGATATCCTTGCCATCTCGGTCTGTCGCTGTTATACCTTTAAGAAAATCAAAATCGTCTCCTACATATGCATTTACAATTGCTGACGGTACACTGATCACTGGCTTCGCTCTTACAGTAACGACCTGCGTAGCATTAGCTGTCATCCCTTTCGAATCACTCACTGATAGAACAACCATGTATTCACCTTCCTTGCTTGTATCTACGGTGCTTAAAATTACCTCAATATTTGCGGTGATATCACCATCTTCCATATCTGTTGCTGTCACACCAGCTAATGGATTAAATGAACTACCTTGAGCAATCGTAATAATCTGATCCAAGTGAAAAACTGGTGGCTCATTTTTTTCGGTAACAAAGACTGTGATTGTTTTCGTTGCTTGTTCGCCTGTTAATTTATTTACAGCAAGATAACTGACACTATAGTTGCCTTCACGTGTTGTATTTACATCATTATAAGTCACCGTTAATTCGGCATCAATTGTTTGACCTTTAGAACCTACGACAGAAACGTCTTCTAATGGATTAAATGTTTCTCCAATAGTAATAACTTTGTCCTCAGCCTTAATAACTGGCTCCCCAACATCTGCTGATACGGTAACAATTATTGATTCAAAAACTTCTTCGACTCCGTCTCTAACAGCATATACAACAGTATACTTCCCTTCTTTTGAAGTATCTACTGACGTCCCTAAAACTTCCAAACGATTAGTGATATCATTTCCATTAGCGTCTTTTGCTGTAACACCTTCTAATGGATTGAAATCAGAGCCTAATTCAATAAGTCTATCAGATGCATTAATTACTGGCTTTCCTATTTTTTGAGTCACTGTAACCGTGATTGTTTTGCGTGTTGTCAAACCACCTGAATCCATTACAGAATATTCTACCAAATAAGTTCCTACTAATGCTGTATTTACTTCATTTTTTTTCAACGATGATTTTATTAGTAATATTTCCATCTTCAGCATCCGTCGCTGTTACATTTTCTAGCGGATTAAATGTATTTCCCACTATGATACTTTTATTATCCGCATAAATAACTGGCGGTGTATTCGTTTTCTCTATCACCGATACAGTAATAGTCTTTGTCGTTGTCAAACCAGCTGCATTAGTAACGGAATATTCCACTAAATAGTTTCCTACTAACGCGCTATTCACTTCGTTTTTGGTAACCTTAATCCCATCGGTAAGATCCCCGTCTTTTTCATCGGCTGCAGTTACCCCAGCTAGCGGGTTAAAATTTGATCCTACCGTAATCGTTTTATCCGATGCATCAATAACCGGTGGCTTACTCGTTGCCGCCTTTACCGTAACAGTAATTGTTTTCGAGGTCTTCTTCCCATTAGAATCTACAACTTGATATATAACCCCATACATATCTGGTTTACTTGTATCCACTGCGCTATGAACAACTGTAATGGAACTTGTGATATCATTGTTCGCAAAATCAAATGCTGATACGCCCTCCATTGGATCAAAAGTGTCACCTACTGTTATTGTTCTATCTGATGCATTAATAACTGGCGGGGCAACAGAAGTGTTATTGGCAAATGTCCCTCCTTGTATTTTCCCAATATTACCACTCGAAAATTTTCCAGTAAGATCACTATTATTAGTAACTAGGTTGGTCATCGTTTGTGAGTTAAGGTATCCTTTTAAATCAAAAGAGGCTGTAATGGTATCATCATACCTTAGATGAGGTGTCCCCACTACTGTACCTCTAATCCAAGCATTTATACCTATATTAGAATTAAAGCTAACCTTTGTTGATCCTTTCCAAGCCGCAAAAACTGGTCCAGTAGCATTTTTGTTCTCAATCGAAAAATTTGAACCTGCTTTCAAATTTAAGTTTGCTCCAGTTTGAACAACACCTTCTTTACCTGACCCAATAACCTCAAAAACTGCGCCTGATTCAACATTAATCGTTCCATTAGTTGCAGAAATCGCCTCATGTCCAGTACTACCGGAAAATGCTTTAAGCTGACTTCCTGCGAGCATATTCATTGTAACATTAGAATCACCCATGTAAATGGCTTGTTGATTATTTGAAGTTAAGTCTAATTTCCCTGAATTGTTCAGCACAGCATCCGAACCAGTGCATATAGCTCGTGCATTAGACACCACTTTCAGGCTAGCGTCTTTTTCGATTGTAATAACACCACCTGATGTAGCACTACGAATCGCAGCAATACTACTACTATGATCTGTAAAGTCAACATTAGCTCCAGATTTCACGGTCAATCTTTTTCCTTGGAATACCTCTTGTGGACTTGTTTTTGTTGTGCTTTGAACTGTACTCTTCATATTTCCCTCTAGTATCAATTCTCCTTTCGGAAGATAGATTAACTGGGCACCAGTATGAGTCACATCTTTATAAGTAACTACTACGTTTTGAGCAGAGCTCCAAAAAAGTCCATAATGATCTGTATTTATAATATTTACATTTTCCATTCTCCCACTTGCTGATGCTGTTGTTAATTTTATTTCATATTTATTAGCATCAATTGTATAGCCATTACCCCTGATTGTTTTGTTACCAGTAACATTTAGGACGTTACCACCCATTTTAATATCGGCACCTAATTCTATTTCAGTCACACTTGTATTAGTTAACGCTGCCTTAAGCGTATCCCAAGTAGCTACTGTAACAGCTGCCTTTGTTGTAATATTGCCTTCTGTAGCGAATACATTAACCGGTAATGTAGCTACCAACTGACTACCAATAATTGTAGCTACTAACAGGGGTTTTGCTATTTTTTTTCATTTTTCTTTGCATTTATTCTGCTCCTTTAAAATTGTATTTCTTAACTAGCTTACGAAAGATAAAAGGTTTCCAAATTAATCTGTCTGACATCTTCTTTCGACTTTTTCAGTATATAGCGATATATTATTTCATTCAACATCAAAAAATGGAGAGTTTTAGGAATAAGAGATATAAATTAGCACTCCGATATCAGTTCAATCACCTCCCCATTGATAAGCAGAAGAGCGTTCCACGGCTCCTATGCTCAAAATGTTTATGCACCCCCTCCTTTATATTTTGCCAAAATCCTTTAAGAGTTAGCTGATTATTATTTCTCTTAATTCTCTCCAATCTCGTTCTAACGGTGTGTAGGATAGCTGGAATACTCTTTGTTCAATTAGCGTTGTATCCATTGGGAAATTTGCCACAAATAAATCTACATCCGTGTCTGTAATCCAAGTAGCATCAGGTTCTTGGTTTAATAGGAAACTGACTTTTACATTTGGTATCTTTAGTCGGATTAGGGCAATAAGATAGCTTAAATAAGTAGATTCTCCTGACAATACAAACGCAACATGGTATTGTTTGCTGACTGTCGCATTTTTAAAAGCTACAGTCAGCATTGTTAGACTAGTCGCAACATCTTCCTTATAGACTATATTTAGTGATGAATTTTCCAGCGCGAGTAGCCATTGCTTGTATATATACAAGCTATTCTCACAAACCATTTCCTTAATCTCTTCTAAGTTTTTTTCAAATAATGGCGTTAATTTATCTAAAAGAAGAATATTTGATATATATGATTCGAATACACTATAGAATAGAGGAATTCCATCAAAAAAGAGAGTCAGTACTGGTTTCAAAAATGCTTCTATTTCCGTTTCCGCATTTTGATCAAAACGTCGGTAATTAATGGCTTTAAATGAGCTATGTTCTGTATATGTTACCGTATCCAATATAGCTACATAGGCAAAAACTTGTTCATCTACAGACACTTGATTGATATTTAAGACTGATTTCAAAAAATGATTATACGAGTTTGCAAAAATTTTAAAAGAATCTTTATCTGTTACCGCTGAAATTATCTCTTGGGGAACCTGAATATAATGACTATCCTGGATGCGATGTTCCACGATAAAGAGCCAACTCAGAATACGTTGATAATCTAATTTCACCTTACTCATTTCTTGACTTTGAGCATACTCAATAAGACCAGAATAGAGCATATCATACTCTTCTTTCTCTCTAAATCTTGAGTTATGAGAATGGAGAACATCAAAGAAAAATTTGCGGCACTCTACTTCAGAGCCTCGAATTTCTATACTTGGTGTATATTTCAGCTTAAGGTTATAACCCATTAAAATCTTTTTTAGCGAGGCTAGATATCGTTTTAAACTCATTTCAGAAATAAACAGTTGTTCTGCCCAATCTGGCACAGTAACACACTCACCATGTATAAGAGCATTGATAATCTTATATAATGGCGATTCAAAAAGTAACTCGATAATAAATTGATTGATGCCCTCATTCCCTATTTTGTCTTTTTCTAAATAGTAGAGATTATATTTCTTTTTAATCTTTAGACCGGTTGGCAACGCATTATCAATATTTTGTAAGTCACTAATAATTGTTTTTACGGATACATCTAATTTCGTTGCTATTTCCAACGTGCTTACAGGTGTATCTGCCATATTTAACATTTGTAATATTAGTATTTCTCTTTTCACAGCCTTGTCGATGATTAGCTCAAAATGAATATCCTTCAATTTAATCTCCTCCTCTTATCTTCTGGAAAATCGTAACTATGTTCGATCCACTTGCACAGTGCTGATAAATCCACTATGTGCAATTGTTGGTCCCTCCTCGTTATAACATTCTCGCCTAAAGAAGCCATAAAACGCTTAATCGAACTTGCAGAAACATCAAATGTAGTCTCAATTTTACGCAATACATTATTGTTAAACGCCTTTTTTGTCTCTTTTAGCGATGGTTCATTTACATACTCGTCAATCCAAACATCCATCAATGCTGATTTCCAACTACTAGTCAGACAATAGTTTTTCCATGACTCTTTCTTTATACACTTCATTTTTTCTAAATCGTTACTTGTTATTCGGTATTGTGCAATTGTATTTCTAGGTATCTTCCAAAGCAATGTATCTTCAATAAACACAGCTTCTTTCGCATGATCAGGTAGAAAAACTTCCCCTCTACCTTTCACTACCCATATTTCCACATCATCTACCTGATACGAAAGACTCACTCCTCCAGTTTCAATAATAAATAAATCTTCTCCGCAAACTTTATTAACCCCTACTAATTCTGCTGTTTCTTGAAATACAGGCTTATCTGCAAAGAAAAAGAAGTCCATTTCCATCTTCATTCCCCCTATAGCTCAATTTTTAGTCATTTTCTCGAATACAGAAGTTGTTGCATATCCTTGTTTAGAGACACCCTCCCTGAATAGCACCCTCTGTATTGTTTTGCAAATAATTCTTACATCCATCCAAAAAGAAATATTTTCAACGTAGTATATATCTAGTCGAAATTTTTCCTCCCACGAAATTGCATTTCTGCCATTCACTTGTGCCCATCCCGTCAACCCTGGTAAAATAATATGGCGTTTTTTTTGCTCAGTCGTATATAAATCTAAATAGCTAACGAGTAATGGCCGTGGTCCGACTAGACTCATATCTCCTTTTAAAATGTTGAAAAACTGTGGCAATTCATCTAGACTGCTTTTTCGAAGGAATACCCCAAAGCGCGACATCCGCTCTTCATCTGGCAGTACATTACCTGTTTCATCTCGTAAATCCTTCATCGTGGCAAATTTGTAAATCACAAAAATACGTTCATCTTTACCTACACGTGCTTGTTTAAACAAGGCATTACCAATGAAAAACTTACTTAGACAAGCTACGATAAACATAGGAATAAGCAAAACTAAAAGTACGGAAAATGCTATAATAATATCAAATAATCGCCTAGTTTTTAAATACATCTCCCATTCACCCCCTTCTTCTTAGTATTTCTTTGAATATTGGTAAATAAACTAGAATGATAATCCCTAATAAGACGCTGTTAATGATATATATATAATCTGTAAAAAAGGTATTATACATCCCAGCAAAAAACAAAAGTGCGATTGTACATAATTGCTTTTTCATGCGAATTCCTGACCATTCACGATTAGAAAGCATTGTTCGCAGAAGATAATAAGCAAAGTAGGCTATCCCTATGCTCAATGCTGCACCTTCCGCTCCGTAAATTGGCACTAACCAAAGAGCAAGTACAATATTTGTTATAACCGCCCCGACAGATACATAGATATTTAAATAGGTCTTTCTACTGAACACGATACCAAGTGTTGTTGTTTCGCTGATAGTATAGAGAATCGGCGCGAAACAAAGGAATGGGAATATATAAACAATCCCTGCATACTCATCTGTAAACAGAAGTAGAATGCTGTTTTTTGCAAGCAACATAAGCAGAAATAAAACGGCAAAACTACCTGTCACCATATCACTGACCCATTGAAAATGATGCATTTCTTTTTTCTCGGCATGCCATCTATATGCTGTTGGTATCCAAAAACTAGTAAAGCTAGACTGCAAAATTTTTAATAAACCTACGATTTTCAGAGCGGCTGTGTAGAGACCTAGCTCAGTATAATCGGACCAAACCCCAATGATGAAACGATCGCTTGCCTGAAATATAGCTTCTATAGTAAAAGCGATGAATACTGGGAAACCAAAAAGAAACATTTTGCGAATAAGCTTTTTATCCAATCGGAAATTCTTCACATTTAAAAGAGATGTGGATAAAATAATAATGATAATATCTCCCATAATCTGGCCGATAAGTGTTCCGTATACTACGACTGTGAAATCCCGTGTTCCAAAAAAGAGAAACAGCAAGGTTACCATTAAAACCATCAATCTAATCATAATTGTTAAGAAGGAATAGCGCTTTGCCTTTTCTTCCATTCGAACTGCGAGCAAGAAAAAACGTTCAAAAACAAGAGTGTATACGCTAATCACAAGCAAGTAAATTAGCATTGTCTCAGCTGTCTCATCGAATAACCAGACTGTAATATAGCGCCTAAAGAAAATAAGCAACAAACTAATTAACGTAGCAATAAGTAGCGGTATTACCATCGCATTTTGTATTAAATTTCTTTTTTCCGTAGTTTCGTTATATTCACGTGTATAGGCCTGATCAAAACCGAAATAGACATACGTAGCGATTAACATTTGGATGAGCAGGAACATGCTGGCTTTCCCATATTCATCAGGTGAAATAAAGTAGGTAGTTACCGGAATCGTAATAAAACTAATTGCTGCACCAACAACTGGTCCTATCGAAAATTGAAAGAATCGTTTTATTCCACTATGCATCGATACGACCTGCGCACATCTCACTAAGTTGCATGTTCAATATATCAATATTAAATTCCTCCATGACAGTTTGACGCGCATTTTTCATGAGTTCTTTTTTGTTTACTAAGGGCATGTTCAAAGCATCCGCAATCTTTTCAGCAAAAATTAAGGAATCATTCTCTGGGGCTAGGAAACCATTATGACCATCTTGAACAAGTTCCGGAATCCCACTGTGCTTTGTTGTAACAACAAGCTTACCTCGAGCCAATGCTTCCATCAGCGCAACCGGAATACCTTCCATATCACCATTTTTTGCTGTACGACTTGGTTGTAAAATAATATCTGCTTTTTCAATTTCCATATGAACTTCTTCTTGGTTTAACCACCCTGCAAAAATAACTTTAGCTTCCAATTTTTAAATTTTCAGTCATGGCTTTTAATTCCTCCCGCTCTTCACCATCACCAATGATCCTTAATTCCGCTTCATAGCCGAGCATTAGTAAATATTTTAGGCTTGAAATAGCAATATCTATGCCTTTTTTCTCAGTTAATCTACCAACCACAAGTAGCGTTACTTTGTCAGATTTTTTGAATGTAGACTCCTGAAACTTTGTCAGATCGACTCCCATATGATGAACTTTTGTTTTTTCAGGATTTGCACCATAATCAATTAGCTTTTCTCGCCATAACTTACTGATAGGTAACAAGGTTATTTGCGACTCAAACAGGGGCGCATAGATTTCTTTTCCAAAGCGCTTCACAAACCCAGTCAAGTCATTTCCATGAAAGAAGGTAAAGCTTTTTTCTACCATATTTTGTTCTAAAATACTTAAAATAAGGCCATTAGATCCATAGTGGGCTATAAGCATATCATACTTTGTTTGGTCCTTCAAATAGGGGTAAACAAGAAGGGGGCGGAAACTCCAGACGAATTTTCCGTATTTTTTTTTGATTCAAGAGGCGCATACCTGTTTTAGGGACCGTTCGAATAATCATAAGGGCTTTAACAAGTTTGGCGATTGGATTTTTAGGGATATCTACAAATTGAACTTTATTCATCAAGTCGTATTTCTCCACATCAGGATGAATTTTCCCAGTAGCACGGGTCATCGCTAGGATAGAAATATCGTGTCCTTGGTCAATAAAACCCGTTATTTGATTTAAAATAAATGTTTCTGATAAGGCCGGAAAAGAGGAAACCATAAATAAAACTTTCATTTTTGTAACTCACTTTCTGATAGATTGCTCTAAGGCAAGCTCTAATTGATTTACTAATTTTTTGCGATCAAAACGATCTTCTGCTAACCTTCGCGCATTTTTACCTAATTCAGCTGCAAGAGGCGTTGCATGTGATAAAACCTCAATCACTCGCACTAAATCAGAGGGTTGCTTTGGTTCGACATATACACCAGCTCCCGTTTCTTCAAGCATGGCCTTCATCCACCCCCCGCAATTCACAATTGTCGGTTTTCCTGCTGCTAATGAATCGAAAAACTTATTCGGTGATGCCATCTCAAGAACTGGGTGATCTTTAACTGACATAATCGTTGCATCAGCTGTGCTAAGTAGTTCTGGGATTTTTTTTTTTGGGGAATTTCCCTGTAAAAATAACATTATCTAGTTCATAATCCTTACACAACTTTTCTAACTCTATACGCTTTCCACCATCACCTGTTAACAAAATTCTGACGTGATGCTGCCCCTTATCTCTAAGTAATTTTGCTGTCTCAATTAAATACTCGAGTCCATTAATAACACCTAGTGAGCCTGCGTGTACTAAAACAAATTTGTCTAGAAGTCCCCACTCTGTGCGCAATGCGTCGGATGCTTCTATATCAAAAAGTTCCAAATCCGCGCTATTAGGGATAACAACTACCTTCTCTTTCGAAATGCCTTGTTGTAAAATTCCTTCTGCCATTCCAGGAGATAACGCTACAATCTTGCTCGCTTTCATATAGACCATCTTTTCTAGTCTTCGTAAAATTTGGAGTAGCAAGCCATCTTTTAAATAGCCTAACTTGTAGGGCGCTTCTGGCCATAAATCTCGCACCTCAAACACAAATGGGATTTTTGCTTTCCATGATAGAAACATGGCAGGAATAGCAATAGTAAGCGGTGTAGAGGTCGCAAAAATAACATCATATTCTTGTTTATTCATCTTGAAAAAACAAGCTTGTATTAAGAAGATGAGAAAGGCCCAAATTCGACGCCATTTTCCAAAATGATTTTCATAGCGATTCTTGATTGCATGAACTGTAATATCATCCAAATCATATGTTGCTGCTATTCTTTTCTGACCAGCCGTCAAATGTTCTAATTGCGAGTCACCTGTTAGAACTGTGACATCATGACCTTTTTCCTGTAGTAACTTAGCAAATTCATAAGAACGTGTCCCTGTTGCACTTTCACGTGTGGCAAAATATTGATGAATATATAGAACCTTCAACTTACTCTTCCCCTCCTGCTCGGAAATATTTCTTAATCAAGTAGATTATCCGCTCTTGTTCTTCTTTTTGTAGTTGACTTCCTGATGGTAAGCACAATCCACTTTGAAATAACTCATCCGACACGGCTTTATCCTCTATTTTCACAAAATCAATATCCTTTAAAAAGGGTTGCTGATGCATCGGGTTCCACACAAGTCGACTTTCTATATTTTCTTTTGCCAAAAAGTGCATCAAATCGTGTGGTTTTTTGTCTGGAATTAAAATAACGGAAAGCCAACGATTAGAAGTAACACCATTTTGATCAACAGGCATCATTTCAACCTCTGTACCATGAAACGCCTGCTGATATTTTGCAAAAGCCGCGCGTCTCTTTTTTATTTTGTCATCTAATGTAGTTAATTGCGCTCTGCCAATCCCCGCTAAAACATTACTCAACCGGTAATTATAGCCGACTGTTTCATGTAAATAATGCGGCGTTGTACTCTTAGCTTGTTGGGATAGGTACTTGATCTGATCAGCCCATTCCTTCTTATCGGTAACAATCATCCCGCCACCTGATGTCGTAATAATTTTATTGCCATTGAAAGAATATACACCGATATCTCCGATGGTTCCTGTTTGTTTTCCAGCGTATGTTGTTCCTAAAGATTCACATGCGTCTTCAATTAATAGTGCGTTATTAGCATCACAAAGTTGCTTAATTCGAGCCATATCTGCTGCTTGTCCATAGATATGCGTTACGATGACTGCTTTTGGTTTTCTTGTTTTAAACGCGAGTTCCAATGCAGCAACTGACATATTCCACGTGTTGCAATCCGAGTCAATCAAAACTGGAATCGCTTTTTGGTAAAGAACCGGGTTTACCGAAGCTGCAAATGTAAAGCTCTGGCAAAATACGACATCGCCTTCTCCAACACCCGCAG
The DNA here is from genome assembly GCF_000525975.1 of Listeria rocourtiae FSL F6-920. Lineage (GTDB taxonomy): Bacteria > Bacillota > Bacilli > Lactobacillales > Listeriaceae > Listeria_A > Listeria_A rocourtiae. The sequence goes on along the minus strand of NZ_AODK01000006.1, from coordinate 81,053 downwards.
CGAGAAGGGCTAAGTGTAGTCCAGCTGTTCCGGACGATACAGCCACCGCGTATTTTGCGCCAACATAAGTCGCGAGCTCTTCTTCAAAAGCATCGACATGAGGTCCAACAGGCGCAATCCAATTCGTATCAAAAGCTTCTTTAATGTAGTCTAGTTCGGTGCCCGCCATATCCGGTGGTGAAAGTAATATTTTATCTGCCACTTATTTGCCACCGCCAATTTTAAATACTTTTTGAGAATCGGCTTTATACAAATTACGCATATCCACAATCGTCTTACTTTCGACAAAAAGCTGCTCATAATCGAGCGTACTGTGCTTCGTCAACACAACAACACAATCATAGGCTGCGAAATCGCATCGTTCGCTTTGAATCACTGGGACAATCTGTTTATCCTTATCTTTAAATTGCGCTACGAACGGATCAAGTACAGCAATATTTGTCTGGTTTTCACGAAGTATTTCGTAAATATCAAGCGTTGGCGATTCGCGCACGTCATTGATATCTGCTTTGTAACCCGCACCAACAAGAAGTACTTTCGCTTCTTTCAAAGACTTACCATGCGTATTGAGTGCATCGCGAATCTTATCCACAACACGATATGGCATATTCATATTGATTTCTTGCGCCGTTTCAATGAACTTATTGAAAAATTTACTCTGCTTTCCTTTCCAGTGAAGATACATCGGATCCAGCGGAATACAATGTCCACCAACCCCCGGCCCTGGATAAAATGGCATGAATCCAAACGGTTTAGTAGCTGCGGCATCAATTGTTTCCCAAATATCCAGACCCATCCGCTCACACATCATCGCCATTTCATTCACAAATGCAATATTAATGCTACGAAATGTATTTTCAAGCAACTTACTCATTTCTGCTGTTTCGGGAGAACTCACTAAAACCAGCTGATCTAATACTGATCCATATAATTGTTCTGCTAATTCGGAACATTCCGTCGTCAATCCGCCGATCACTTTAGGAATACTTTTCGTTTGAAATTTAGCATTGCCTGGGTCGACTCTTTCAGGAGAGAAACATAGGAAGTAGTCCTCTTTCACACGCTTTCCAGCTGCTTCAAAACGATCCGCGAATAGTTCTCTTGTCGTTCCAGGATACGTCGTGCTTTCGAGCAAAATCAAAATTGGATTTTGCATATGCTTCACGAGTTTTTCTGCTGTAAATGTCATGAAACTAATATCCGGTTCTTGATTTTCATTAAGCGGTGTTGGGACACAGACACTTACCGCATCTAAATCTTTTAGTACATAAAAATCGTTAGTAGCTTCAAAACGGCCATTTCGAACAGCATCGCAAACAATTTCTGACCGCACATCTAAAATATGTGATTCCCCATCATTCAAGCTCGTTACTTTTTGTGGATCAATATCAATTCCTGTCACTTCATAACCTGATGCAGCCAGTTCCATTGCGAGTGGTAGCCCCACATATCCTAATCCAATAACCCCTACTTTTGCTTGCTTGGTTTTTATTTTTCGCATCAATAATTCTTTTGTTTTATGTGTTATATCTATCATTTCTATACATACTCCTTTTCTAGAACGGCGCGTTCATTTGCAAATTTTAATAACGCTTGTCTCATTTCATCTTCACTCATCAATTCAACTAAATGAATCCACTTCCCGATATTCTCCATCTTTCTTGGTGCACGCGATTTCCCACAATAAAATTTTGCAAAACCATCCTCAGATTCCGCAATTTCTTCCATCTCAAAAAGCTCTTCTTTTATTTTCTCGCCATCTCTTAATCCGATGAACTTCATCTCAATCTGCTCTTTTTTCTTACCAGCTAAAATAATTAATTTATTGACGATTTCAATGATTTTCTGCGGTGTTCCCATCTTCAAAATGAATACTTCACCGCCCTTAGCAACACTACCTGCTTCAATCACAAGCTGGCTCGCCTCCGAAATTGTCATGAAGTAGCGCTCCATGTCGGGATGTGTGATTGTCACTGTTTTACCGGATTTAATTTGTTCCCAGAATAAAGGTATGGCACTGCCTCGGCTTCCTAAAACATTACCAAACCGTACAATAGAATAAATGCCACTTCCTTCTTCTTCATTCTTCGTTTGAACAATCCATTCGGCTAGTTTTTTCGTAGCTCCCATAACAGATGTTGGCTCCACCGATTTGTCTGTTGAGATCATGATAAATAATTCCACATGATTCTCGTAACTAACATCCACTAAATTTTTAGTTCCAATAATGTTATTTTTGACAGCTTCACGTACATTTAGCTCCATCATTGGAACATGTTTATGAGCAGCCGCATGATAAATAATTTCCGGTTGGTACTTAGAAAAAACTTCGCTGAGTCGTTCTTTATCTTGCACATCCGCTATGATTGGAATAAGCAAACTGTCTATTTTTTCAGCCATTTCACGATGGATATTGTAGATACTGTTCTCGCCATGCCCAAGAAGGATAATCGTCTTCGGCATACATTTCGCGACCTGCCTTACAACCTCTGAGCCAATTGATCCGCCCGCACCAGTGATTAACACCGTCTTGCCAGCAAACCTCGGTGTCAGTTTATTGTGATCTTGCTGCGCCTCATCTCGATCAAGTAAATCTGCATAATCAATGTTTTGAATGGCGGCCATGGAACCTTCTCCTCGAATAATCGCTTCAATATCTGGCATAATTTCTGTTTGAATTCCCGTTTCAGAGCATCTATTTAAAATAGCAATCTTTTCTCTAGGTTTCAGTGATGGAATTGCTAATATGATATGTTCTATCTGCTTTTCCTGAACTACCGACCCGATAGCCTGTAATGTTCCTACAACAGGAATTCCAAGTACAGCTTTCTCGTTCACTTGATCATCAAGAACACCCATCACATCAAAATTACAGCTTACATTCATTTGTAAATATTGAATAAGTAGCCTCCCTGCCTCACCAGCCCCGATAATTAGTGTTCGTTTTCTTGTTTTGTCTGTTTGTTTCACTATGTTTGTCCTCCTTCAATCTTTCTTGCAACATACAAATTCCCATGGCCAATATAAACCATAAAAACCTTTTTTCCAAAATTGTGCTAAGTGCAATAGAAGCTCCGATAAATGTCATCCATATGAGTAGCGGTGTTGGTGAAAATTTTAAATAACCGGATCCCAACAGCTGATAGATAAACCAAGCAAAAATCATCCCGCAACTCAAAAGACCAATAAAACCAACATTTCCTAGTGTCTCCAACCAAAAATTATGTCCCGTTGTATAAGCATCGGCGTCGTCATCGTTGTAACCAAGGAGTAGTGCGTTTAATTTTTTAGGAACATTTCCTGCCCCAATACCAAGGAAGTTACTCTCCTTAGCAATTCGAAATAAGAGAGTGTATAAATTTTCGCGTGCCAAAGTCGATGTTGATTTATCTGTAAACGCAGAGTGTACAATCGCAATCATTTTCTCTCCAAAACTGGTGAGTATAAGAAGCAAGAAGCCGACTGGAAACATCATAAATATGATTGCTAAACCTTGCTTTCTGAAACGATAAAAGAATATGATTACTGCACTAATACCAAATGCTAGCATCCCAATCCGAGAATATGTGGAAATGATAACATATGAAGTTAATAGTGTTGCCACCGCGTATAACATGATGCCCGTCCGTAATTTTTTCATATGAAGTAAGTAATGAGCTACGACAGGGTACAGTATTGTTAAAAAAAGGGCAAAATCATTGGTATTGTAAAGAATCCCTGTAGGCTGATACTTGCTTGTCGTCGTGATATAAACATTAGAAGCTGATAAACGCATATGCCATCCTGTCAGAATTTCAAACAAGCCAAGCACTAGGCTTCCCATAAAAATGATGGTTATTATTTGAGTGAGGTACTTCATTTGCTTTTTTGAATCTAAATGGTAGAAGCAGAGGAAAAACAAGTAGCATATTTCAAAAACGAAGTAGCAATAACGAAAGCCTAATGGTATCGAATCTGCCCAAAATAAGGAGATTAAGCTAGTCAATAAATATAAGATTAAAAAGATAAAATAAGGGCGGTATCGACTAAGCTGACTAATCTTAAAATCTTGGTTCAGTAGTAGCACCACCAAATGCATCGGTAGTAAAAAGCGGAACAAGTAGATGCTTTCCAGCCCTGGCATGGATAAATATGCTCCAAAAAACAAAGCAATGACAATCGTCCACCAAATACTAACAAGTAAGTCACAGAGATTTAATTTTGTGATGACAAAGAAGAGCGTTATAGGTACTATGGCTACGTAAAATATTGGTTGGATAGCACCTAATACTCCAATGGAAAGTAGTAGTATAGTTACCAATACTTTTTGAAACGATGTAAACGAGAAGCTAAGTTTATTTGTATTCATACAGCATTCTTTCTTTCTTAGAAAACTTTTTCATATTCAGCACAGTCCCTAAAATAGATGGATTAATAAGTTTCATTTTATCAAATGCCTCCTCCACTTCATGGTTCCGCGTTTTATTCGCTCGCACAATAAAAAGAACATTTTTGAATTCTGAAATAATAAACTTTGTGTCTGGGGACAAACGGACTGGCGGACTATCAATGATAATGATATCGTAATCTTTAGCTGCCTGATGTAACGTGTTGCTGACTATATCTGAGGAAATAATTTCTGATGGATTTAAAGGAACATAGCCACTCGGTTAAAAAGTCCACATTCTCGGCAATAGATGTCAGGCAGTCTTTATAATCGTGGGCCTCTTCATATATACTCACGATTCCCATATAACTATAGCTCAAATTTTTTGAAAGCCTCGGTCTATGCAAATCCAGATCAACAAGTAATACTTTTTTCTTAGCTTCGGAAAAAGCTAGCGCCACATTTAATGCACAGTAACTTTTTCCTTCGCCTTGATTAGAGGAAGTCACAACAACAAATTTATCTTTTTTATGCTGCAGCTGATATTCAATATTTGTTCGTAAATCGCGAAAATTATTGGCATTCAACACATTAATTTTATATAAAGCTTCTTCTGCCATCTTATTGCTTCCTTTCATCTTCGGAGTAGGCCACCGCACCTAAAACAGGGAATTTAAACTGCTTCAAATCAGCTTCACTTCTTATGACGCGTGCTGTCACTACTTCAATTAAAATAATCATAACGCCTACCCAAGCACCGATAAAGCCCGCCAATAAGTAATACAACCGGTTAGAAATAAGCTTTCCTTCTCCTGCAGGATTTAAAATCACAACCTTATTATCTGGAAAATAAGTTTTCAGCTCATTTTGCGTTGTCTTCGTCAGTTGATTGGCGATTTGTGCTGCAGAATCTGGCGTATTGCTCGTGATTTTCAAATTAACAGATAAAGAATTTTCATCGCTTGCAACAACAAGCCTTTTTTGTAGTGCCTCGACAGACTCATCTAATCCTAATTCTTGTTTGACTTTAGAAATAGTATTTGAACTTTTCATCACATTCATGTAGGTATTCATAAGTTGAATATTTAATCTAACATTGGCATCATTATTTTCTTCTGCTTTATTTTTATTTGGAAGAATTAGTAGTTCGGTCTTTGCTTCATACTGCCGCTCAACTAAATAATTTTGTGTAACATAGACAAGAAGTACGAACAAGCTGGCTATTCCCATAACGATATACCATTTTTTTTAATAATTGCTGCACTATGTTACTAATATGCAAATCTTTATTCAAGCTAGCACCTCTCATACTTCATTTGATAATTTGCGATAAAATTGCACTAACTTTTCGCCTTCTATATCCCAGTTATACTTCTTTATATAATTTTTTCGGCCATTCGCACCTAGTTCTTTACGTTTGCAATTATCTTCCATCAATCTTTGTATCGCGTTCTTAACCTCTATTATGTTTAACGGATTAACGACTAAACCACAATCATTTTCCGTGATTACTTTCTTCCAGGCTGGGAAGTCAGATACAACCATCGGCAAACTCATAGCCATGTATTCAAATATTTTTGTTGCTAGTGACTCCAAATAGTTAGGAATCGGATGGAGTAAACAAAGTCCAATATCCGCTTTTGAATAGTATTCTTTTATTTTTGAGTATTCAATATATGAGGAATATTCAACCATTTTTTCTAGTCTGTTGCCTTGAATAAAAGCCTGCATTTCCTGTAATAAATCGTTATCTGCCAAACCAATGAGCTGCAACTTTATTTCTGTCCCCTCTTCTTGAAACATTTTTACTAGCTCCAACATTTCAAAAATACCCCGTACCTTGGCAATTCTTCCAATATAAATCATCGTAAGTGGCTTAGCACTTTTGTTATCAATGTTCTTCGCCATATGAGTTGGATAATTATAAATATCTATTTTGTCTGCTTTAACATGCTCGTAATATTTCTTATAAGATTCTTCTGCAAAAATGATACCGTCTAGGTTCCTCATTAAGCGTTTCTCGATTTTTTGAATTGATTTAGCTAAAGGTTTTCTGATTGATTTTGGCAGCCAGTTCTTCGATTTAACTGCTTCTGGGAAGTTCTCGTGCATATCATAAATAATAATGCCATCTGGTTTCATCTTACGAATAAATGGAACTAAAGTGAGCAACTCTGGATCATGAAAATGAAAATATTTAGCATCACTGGCTTTAATAGCCTTTTTTATTTCAAGTATTGTTAAAAACCGCTTTAATCGAGATTTTTTAGCTAAAAGATGGATTTTTAGGCCTTTCTTCTCGTACGCTTTAACCTCGCCTACATTGCCAATAGCATAAAAATCTACTGCATATTTCTCACACAATGTATAAGCCTCTTTGAATAAAATTCGAGCATCCTTAAACGTATGAACAGAACTAAACATCATAACTTTCTGTAACGATTGCTCTTTTTTCATTTTTTACCTGGAACAGTCATTTCCCACTTAAGCTGATCTGTTGACTGGAAGGGATTATAAACAATCATCATTTTTTTACTCTCTTTGGGAATAGAATAATATCCGTATCCTTCTATTGTTTTCCCCGCCTTAACGACATCACCCAAACTACTCTCGCTGCCTGTAAATGTATATTTTTTCCCATCTTCATCCTTAAGATAGAAGTCGCCAGATCCGATTGGTACAGCTTCTTTACTAATATTCTTAGCTTGTACAGCCAGCTTAAGTGTCTCATGCCCAACATCTGTATTTAAATTATTATCGATCAGTTCAGCAGATGTTACTTGTATTTCAAATTTCCCTGTTTTCTTCGCAGTGTTCCATTCAGAATCATCCACCACACTATTACTTGAGCAACCCCCTAAAACAACAGTAACAATGATACTCGCAAGAAAAACTACTACTAACTTCTTCATTTTCAAATGACATCCTCCAAATTCTATTCATTCTTATTTTGGTAAAACAATGTGTCTGCGTTCCAGTAGATTTCATTATATTCTTGCTGACTGAAAAATAATCAATATTTTCGGTTGCTGTGGAACAATTACAATTATATCGATTGACAACAGCTTTTTCAAAACCATTTTTTTCTCATCGAGTCCATTTTTTTGTTAAAAATTATACTTTGCGTTGTTAATCTAATGCATTTGGATTTTGAATTAGGTATTCTCTGATTTTTTTCGCGATAAGCTGGGTTTCCTCACGTTCATTTAGCGAGCTATCTACTACAACAGTCGAATTCGTGATCTTATCCCCCAATTTACTCAGTTGCTCCGTTTCCACGTATAGGATTTCTAGCCCTAATGATTCTGCAATTTCCAACGGCTCTGTTGTTCTATACTTTTTCCATATCTTCCTTCTTAAATGTATCATTAATCTCACCCCTCACTACTATTTATCCAAGCCCCTCCTCTGTCTATGTAGCTTTGCTATAGCCATTTCTTCGTGTTTTTTTACCTTCCCGAAAAAAAATTTATAACAATATTCCGCGCTAATTAACCATGTTATTTTAAATCAGAGCTTACAGAGAATTTATACCAAAAATGGAAATTAAACAACTTCACTTTTCGGGACTATCGCGCAAAAAATGAATCATTTTACTTGCTAATTTAGGAAAAGTACGCTGATTTTGATATATCATACCTAACAGCATGGAAAATTAATTATGTTCATAGAAATAAGCCGAATATCCTGATCATCATTTTGCTATATATTGCTCTCTTTACAGCAAACTATGCGACTTTTTCTTGTGGACCCACTATAAAAAAGCCTGTGGTCTTAACGAAATTAAAATATTCGCTAGACTTACAAACTTTTTGTTTACTATATATTTAAACAGTATGGTAGTAGCGCCCATTAATTACTCATGTATGCGCTACACCGAACTTCTTTCACCATTAGAATAGTCCCTAATTCAGCTAAGCTAGGGACTATTCCTCTTCCAATATTCTACCTCTATTACGTGTTCGACTTTCAACTTTACGACTTAATGACTGTCCCCGTATTTTCAATGGATGTTCGGCAATGCAGTAAAATACAGAAGCACATATAAAAATCACTGGTATACTTATGCCTTGAATTATCGGAACTGCGATATTCATGTGCTGCATCATATAAATCATAGGGATAAATATAATACAATGTACGAGGTAGATACTAAATGAAATTTTTCCAACCCCTTGATAAATTCTATTCGTTAAGTGCTCCTGCACCGTTTTTGACTCGTAACAAGCGAGTACTATGCCCATGCAACCTAAGCCAATAACTACATCCGAAATGATTTGAATCGTTGGTATTCCAACCAAATTAAAGATGACAACATGAAAATATAGCAATAGAGAAGCAATGGAGATTAAACAATACATCTGTTTGCTCATGTTTTTAATATGTGACCAATGCAGGCTAATGACTATTCCTAACACGAAAAAAGCAGTATGAAAAATGGTCTGACCCAGCAAAAAATTCTGAGTGCTGATATATAGAACACTCACACCAGATACTAGTGTTATCGCCATCAAGATAGTAGCTCCAAGAACTTCATATTTTTTTACTATACAAAATAGCAATGGAAAAATAATAGATATCCTCAGCTCAATAATCAGCGACCAAATAACTGGATCAATTCGATTCACATAATTGCCTGTCATGAAAATATTTCCAACTAAAATCCGGAAATCGGCAGTACCTGTTCCAGTCAGGTTAAACCATTCTGATAATCCAGCTATACCTTGAGGTTGCAAAATATGGAAGATTCCCTGGGCTATCAAAATAGCTACAAAAAACGGCAGATAGATTCTAAAAAAAGCGTTTTACTAAATATGATATATAGTCCTGCCAAGAAAATGATACTTTCCTTTGAAAACTCATACTTAAAGAAATACCACTCAACAGAAAGAACAGAATAACAGCACTTCTTCCAAACGGTTGAAATATTCCTTTTAATAATGACTCCCCAGCATAGGTTTCAGCAAAATGAGTGATGATAACTGTGATTGCTGCAATACCTCTTAGCGCATCTAAAAAAAAAATAGTCTCTTCGGCAAAATAACAAGCCCCTTATTGACCCATCTAAGCCATCATGGTGTGTCCTCAAGCATCCATATTAGCAAAGCTGAGTATTTTCCTGATTTCACTTGTCCTTGACGGGGTTTTATAGATATCCCGTTTTGTCCGCTCTTCCAAGAATCTGATATTACCGTGCTTTGCTCTGCATTCTGAGCTACACGCTTAACAGAAGTAGGGATTACGGAAAGCAATGTTTTTTCTCCATCTGTATTGGTATAGTACATAGCATCATGGAGAATTGTATTCGACCCCTCTAAAGAAAGCCCACCTATTAATTGAACCGTTACCTTCCAGTCTTTTTTATAACGAGTATCCCCAACAGTTAAATCTTCATCAAAATCCGTTGCAAAATACTCTTTTTCCGCTGACTGAATAGGGATTGTACCAAATGAAATTTGATCTGGCTTGGAGCTAAATTTCAGCTCTCCCGTGACCACAATAACTGGCACACTTATTTCCGATTCAAGTCCTGTCGTCTCACTACGAATAATAACTGTTATTTCTGTTTCCCCAAGTTCGCTAAATACCATTTCGTCCTTAAATCCGACTACCTGAATGGTATCATTTTCAATAGGACTCCAAATATTTTCGATAACCTCCTCGGGATTTAAATCTGCTGTACCGCTATCTATAGCAACGGTTTGTTTGACTCCATCAGCAAACGGTTTGCGCAATTTGACCTCTGCTTCAGCTGGAAACGTTTCTTCTGAAAAATCAACTTTCGCAGTAGCAGGAATTGTTAAATATCCCGTTTGAGCATTGAAATAATTCATTAAATCAGGGTGAGTTAAGTCCACTGGTGCTTCTATTTGAAGTTGGATCATATTAAAACTGGAGATTTCACTCAGATTAGAGCGGTCTATTTTTGCCTTCACCCCATATTCATCCGCCGAAAGCTCAAAATAAGCAGTAAGGTCTTCTTTGCTATTCTTATCTATTATTTTAATTTCCGAAGTATCCACCTTTTTACTAATGGAATTTAAATCAATATCTATAACAAGATCTTCTGGGTACTTTTCTTTTGAAAACTGTTTTGGGAGCTCCATCTCAAACATATAACGCGCAGTATCTTCGTCATCCTCTGTCAATCCATAGAATTCTGGATCCGAAAATGGTAGTTGTACAATACTAAAAGCATCGTTAGTGATTATTCCAACCCCCCATCTAGATGCTCGTAACGTTCTAAATCGTCCATTTAAACCATTTTGAGCATTAATTAACATATGGATTCCTGTATAACCGCTCGTTCCAGTACCTAATCGAAATTCAGTCATACCAGCAGCCCCATTTCCAAAAAATAATGAGCTAGCGTTTTTTTTCTTCCGCGAATAGCCCATTTATTTGGGATTCCGAATACTCTATCTCCCCTTTGTTAGCATTCGTTCCTAAATTAGCACCCAAGAAAATAGGAGCATTAATTTTCTCTTCGGTTCCTGGCTTCACCGCTGTTATTGAAAAGTCAACACTCTCACCAATTATCCTCTTGTCAAGTACTAAATTAAGAGTAGGTGGCAAATTTGGAAAGAACGCATTTATCGCTAAACTTAAGCTTACAGTGGGTGTTATCGCAGCATCATCAGGCTTCGAAAAAATTTAGCATGATATCCACCGGTTGCCCTCTGAATACTGCATAATTATCAATTCTATAATCCTTATTTAATTCTAATTGCCCTGAAGAATTCTTGTATCCACTACTATCTAATTGGTCGAAAGCCATAGTTGTTGGTCCCGATGTCCCTTCTACAGGAGCTAATATAACTGTCGCTTCAGCAAAAGACAAAGGCTGACCCGAAACATACTGCCCATCTTCATTCAACAGTCCATGTTTGGAATGTTCTAGAAAGCTTCGATCAGTAGTTGCTGTCACTGGTTCACTCCGACTAGTTTCTAATACCGAACTTTGTGATTCAGCGCTAATGAGTGTAATAAGCAGCTCATTGGAAACCACTAGATTATTTAAATTCTTTATTTGTAAAGTTGATAATCCTTTATCCTTTGCAATTAAAATGAGTTCATACTCTTGTTCTAGTATTTCGCCAGAGTCTCCCGCTGCTAGTATCATTTGTTGCTTTTCTTCGTCGTATGTTACTGCCAACAACGATTTTTCATTGTTTTTCTTGGTTTTATCCAAATCTAATACCATATTTTCAGGAATGCTTAATTGAAGTTTCTCTATGTTCATTCTCTGCCTAATTTTTAAAGATATAATCGTCTCTTCATTCACCGTAACTGTTGGGTTCTCTACTATCATCTGTATTGGATACTCTGTCTCTTCCGCCTTAAAAGTATCACTTGCGAATACATCCATACTTGTAAATGTGAGGAATCCAAGCATACACATAATTAATATTTTTTTTCTTTGTCATTCGCTATCACTACCTTTATTTTTGTCGTCTTTCTTTCTTTTTAGTAAAATAATAATAAATAACGCTAGTACTAATAGTACAATACCAATAATGATAACCAACAAGTAATTCATTTCTTTCTCGGGAATCGATACGTCTTTCTCATTAAAGGCTTTTGCTTCATTAGCTTTTATCTCGAAATCTCCGCTAAATTCCCATGCCTCTTTAGATGATTTTGCTTTTAAATGCAGCGTATACTTACCTGGTTCAAGAGAGGCTCCTTCAAGCGGGATTGGAAATTTAAAATTTGTATTCGGAGCCACTTGCATATGTTGCTTATCTGTCTCAAATAAAGTCTTGACTTGACCTTTCTTCGTCACTTTCGCTTCTACAATTTCAAATTGATTCAAGTATGTCGGTGTTGGATTTTGAAGCTCTGCTAAAATAGCATTGCGAGCATTTACTTGGCCAGCTTTAACACTATTTAATTTTAAGTCTTGATTTACTTCGGCTTTGTTTTGTTGTAAAGTCACACCTACCACATAGGCATATTTATTTTCAATGCTTAAACCTTCTGATTTCAAGCTTTTTTTATCTGCCTCTGATTGCTTTTCAATGAGTGTAATGCCACCAGCAATCAAGCCTTCGAATTCGTCAGTAGGAGCATTTAGTTTCATTTCTAGTTTCTTCTCGCTTTTAGCAGGAATTGTAACTTCCTTATTTGTTGTAAGTATGTCAGCCAAGTTGTACTTAAGTGATTTATCTGGATTTGAGTCTGTCTTTCCATATTCTACAACGCCGTTCATATTCGTTGTTGCTGAATGAATCTGTGGCTCAATTACCACCTCTTTATCAGTGTCATTTCTTAATTTGATACTCAATGTCTGCTTTTCACCTGGATTGACTAATAGGTTGAAATACGTTTTGGATTTATCGATTTGATTATCAGGGATTTCGGTTGTCACAGCAAAATTAAACTCAGATGCAAAACTAGTAGCCGGAGATAAACTAATCATCACTAACATCAACAAACTAAGAAATAAACTGTATTTTTTCATTTTTTTGTCCCTTCTGAAAGAGTGCCCTTCTTTTTAACAACCGCACTTCTTTTTTGTTATTTTTACAATGATGCGAGTTCTTCACTTAGTAAAACCTGAAGAACTCGCATAACCTCGTTTTAAATCTATTTCAATATCCTACTTACGGCTCAATAGAGCTTGGCGTATCTTCTAATGTCCATGTTAATTTTGTAGAATAGTCTTTTGCATATTTAGTTGTGCTACCTGGTACGGATAGTTCAATACTGCCTGCAGCGCTAGCATCATTTCCAAAAGCTAAAATATAGGTTCCTGCGCCTTGTCCTTCAGCAGCCTCCATAATTCTTTCCGCATCTCCATCTGGAATTAGAGTGAAACTAGCTTTATGCGTGGGTTTAGCAGAGACAGATCCTGTACTCACAACACCATTGTTAAAAGTAATTTCTGCTCCCGTTAATTCTTGCCCATCTTCTGTTATAAATTGGCCATCTTGTTGTACTTTTAGTGCCCATCCTGTTTCGCTTCCTCTATTATCTGTTACTTGGACGTAATTCGGTCCTAAATCACGGTCATTAAACGCTTGTGCAGCCGCTGTATAAACTTTATCAGAAGATGTTATTTTCTGTGTACCAAAATCTAAACTCGATGCAAAATCAATACTTAATGGGCCATTCGTACCTGGATTTGGCTGGCCACCTGGGTTTGTTGGATCAATCGGGCTTACTGGATTTGTCGGATCTGTTGGGTCAATCGGACTTGTCGGGTCTGTGCTTGGTTCAAAATTAATAATGGCATTAGAAAATGTGCTACCAGAAGTCGCTGCCTCCACTATATTTGTTGTTCCTGCTAAAGTAAGACCTGCAACTAAACTAGCTGCCATCATTGTTTTTAATTTAAGATTCATTTTTTATTTTCCTCGCTTTTCCTATTATTTATTATCTGGAATATCCGATAAATTCCATGTTAATGTAGTGCTATATTTTACAGCATCTTTTGGTGTTTTACCCGGTATATTGAGAGAAATTGTTTTTGTTTTATATACGGTTTCGCCAGCATCATTCACAGTTTCCTCAACGCCACCCCAACGACTAAGCCACGTTCCTGCACCTGCTGTTTTTTCGGCTTCCATAACTAGAGCTGCTGCGCCATCTGGGTTTAAAATAATATTTTGAGAAACATTCGGCGCTTGCATGTTTTCTGCATTACTAATTGCTTCACCATTTTGTAACTGAATCTGCGAACCAATTAATTCTTTATTCTGTGTATTGTTGTTTTTAAATTGCCCCTCTTGCTTGACCGTCAAGGCCCAGCCACCGTTTGTACCTCGATTATCGGAAACTTGTACATAGTTTGGAAGGTGCACATCTTCATCCCCATCAATTTCCTGAGCTTTTGCATAATATGTCATATCTTTATTCGAAATTTTATTTGTCCCAAAATCAAGACTTGAAGCATAGTCAATACTAAGCGGTCCTGTTGTTCCTACATTCGGTTTTCCGTCTGGACTAAGCGGATCAAGCGGATCAATTGGATTTTCTGGATTTGTTGGGTCTACCGGGCTTACTGAATCCGTATTTGGAATAAACTCGATTTGACCATTTGATTCATACTCAGTGGCAAGTACTGATAGAGGAGATAATATTATCACGCTCATAGCTACCGTTGAAATTAGTACATTTTTCAATTGCATTTAACTGAACCTCCATTATTTTTATTTCTTTTGAGAAGTAGAAAAGCTAAGCCCAACAATACGAAACCAATCCATTGATTATGAATAGAAAATGTATCTCCTGTTTCAGGCAATGTAACGGAGTCCTCCGAAACAACAATCTTTTCTATTTTCTTTCCTGCCGTCTGTTCTATATCACTATCAACACCGGGTGCTAACTCTTCCTCTGGATATATATATTCTCCAAAAAAACCTACCTGTCCGCTACTTTTATATTCTTTTGTTTCCGTTGCATGGACATTTAATGTAGACAAAATAACAATAGAGCAACTAGCAATAAATAAAAGTAGCTTCATCTTGCTCCTCCTTCTATCTTTATCATCAGGTCTAAGAACCATTGAATACATCACTTTCTGACCTCTCCAAGTATTATCACATACGTGTACCAATCACTCACCTTCAAAATCAGTACTGATAAAGAAAAATTTGCAATAAACTCCCTCGGATTAAGTATTTAAATAATGGAATGAAGCTAATATAGTGCCTATCAACCTGCTCTAAACAAGCCACACGAAGCTTTCTTAGCAATAGATAACTTTTTTCTCCCAAAGAGAAAAAAGAGAAATCCACCTCCTCTTTCTCTTTCTCTTTATTACAAAAAAACTGTATAACAGCTACTAAAAATGCAGTAGCCATTAATACAGTTTCCATGTATAACTTAAATTCCAGTCAATTCAAAAACATCTGCTATTACTGAGTTGGCAGTTAATCCAATTAATTTAATCGAATCACCCTGGCTCACACCAGTAACTCTGATATCAAAAGCGCCATTCTGATTAGGACTATCTACAAATTCCAACTGCGAATAATCTCTGACACCGTTAATTTCAGGAACTATTATTTTAATTGATTTGTTGGATTCAGCGATTGTAGAAAAAGAACCTGTTACCCAGATTGCTTGCTCATGCAACCGTTCTGGATTTGCAGACAAAATTCTATCATAAGATTCGCGTTCTTCCAGTAAGACTCTAGCACTTGTCACTAAAACGCCATTTTCATTGTATCCAAGTACATCTACACGATCCTCTAGATTCGAGATAGTAGTAGGGTATGAAAAAGTTCCATTTCCTCTTACATCTACTTGCTCATGAATAACGCCATTAATACGCAAAGCAACTGTCGAAATGTTCCCAGTAAAACTTCCCGTTAGTGTACTCATTCTGTCTATCAAAAATGGAGTAGGGCTCAATGTACCCGTGTTTTCGTTCGTCCCATCAATCATAACAACTTGTTGTCTAGCAATGACTTCACCAGAAGGTGCTGTTCTCCCTACAAGCGTAACGTTATCTTCTAAAGAGGTAATTTGAGAAACTAGAAAATCTGGTAATGTAAAAGTCTGACTACCTGGTACAATACCAATTCCGCCAATATCTTTTCCATTAATTTCGATACCAATATCGGTAATATCCGATGAAACATATCCTGTAATCGTGCTATCTTTACCAAATGAAAACAGATTTACAAAAAGTGCATCCGTGTTTTTTTTCAGATACGTAACTTGCATCCAGTTCATTGGAATTATCTTGAATTGCTGCATTTACATCATAACTATTCCCTATTAAAAGCGGTACTGCAACTACTAATACACTTGCTAATTGTTTTTTCATTTTCATGTTTGTCTATTCCTCCTAAAAACTATGTGACACATCTATGCACTGCGCAGCACATAATTATCATAGCACAATATGAGCCATATCAAAGAACAACATTTTCAACAAAGAAACATTTATTGTTCTCATTTATTATAGTCATCTGCAATTCGCTATATAGACTATTTCCTAGACGTCAAAAGAGAAGTTGGAACAAACTCTTCCTTTGTGTTGTCTCGATATCTTAAATTATGGACGTTCCTAAAAAAGAACAGACCTCACCTCTCAGCGCGCCCCTTCTTTACTATTCGCTGTCTTCTAAAAATTTCTTCGACAGTTTCTTATACATAATTACATCTTCGCCTAACTCAGCTTCAGTTAATGTTATAAAGAGATTACGGACCCTCAATCCTTGTTGTGACAATAGTAACTATCGCTATCATTTGTTATTTAAATGCCTACTTTATTGACATTTATCCAATCTAGTGGTTACAGACAACTTATTCATTTAAAATTTTTCTAGCAATAGCTAGGCACTCTTCTTCTGTAAATTGAATTATAAAATCATCAAATGCATTTATAAAAATTTTTTTTAATTTTATTGGCAAGTTCAAAATCTGTAGCCTCATGCCCACTTAAAAAGCGAACAATTTGATTTATTTCTGATTCATATTCATCTGATGGAGCGAATGGGAGTACTTCAATTGGATCCCATTCATCAATGATATGCTTTACTTTATTTCTCATATTAAGCTTCCTCTAAAATAATTGTTTTATAATATTATTCATCACCTTGTCATAGGCTTTCCTTTTCCACGCTGTAGCAAATTTCCTTCCCTCTGCTTGTTTTAAAGTCTTACCATTCTTGACAGTCGTACCTAGTATTGCCCTCTGACAACCTAGGTCATCGCGCCCGTTTCGTTGGCTTGGTACGCGGAGCTACCTCTAGTCCTGCCGCTTCTATAAAATTTTAGCACGTACCAAATCGCTTCGTTGCGAGTCTGATGTAGGCAAATTCTTTTTTCGATGTTGTGTAAACCAGTGTCCGCCCAAGTTCCTTAGCCACTCGTTGCAGTTCTTGTAGCAAGAAAGCATCGAACTACCGTCATTCGGTAAGGGAATTCACCGTGCGTCGATAAAGGCGCTCGCCCCAGCACCTCAGCGACTTTTTGAACCTCTTGTATTAAAAAAGCATTACTCTGTGGGCTTATTTGTGAATAAACTGATGCGCTCGCATTCTGTCTTGCTGCACGGCATAAACTTCGCCCAGAAACCAAAGGCTTGACGGTCATAGCCTCATATATAAACTCCCCTTGCTTCTGTTGGAGCATTCTTCCCAACGTCTTGGCCACATAAAGAAAGGATACAACCATTTACAGTGCATCCTTTCTTTGTGATTATTCACCAACTTTATTATCCGTTATCCTTGGAAACTAATTCATAAACATAGTGAACACCTCTAGTTGATATAACAACGAGACTATTTCTTTTCCTTGTCTACTTTTATTAAACCGTAATCATTTTTTCCATCACATGCTCCCAGTATAAAAAATAACTATTACAAATTGGTAATGACAAGATTTTAGCTAACTTCATTTTGTTTATCCATCCTTCTATTTTGCCATCTCATCCATATAATAATAGGCGCACATATGCAAAACAGTATAAATTGTATTATTGTTACAACTTTTTCTCCTATCCAAGGCTCCAACCTTGATGCTATCATTATTCCAACAAATAGTATGGGCACATATATATAAATTATATTTTTTATCTTTTTATGCATAAATACCCTCCTTTTATCCAGACTATCTATACTGGTCAAGGATAGCTGTTATACCTAGATGGATTTTTCTACTTCAGAGTCCATATTCCCTATATAAAAGAACTCACTCGATTATTTTTCGTAAATTTATAGCTTGCAATGCAAAAGAATAGCAAAGCATATCCTAGTATAATCGCGATGTTCAAACTAATTGATGCTAAATTGCCATTGTCTTGTAATGTCGTTATCGCGTTCATCACCCAATATTGTGGCAGGAATTCTGCAATTTTTTGCATGAATGCTGGCATGATTTGAACTGGAATAAGCGCGCCCGATAGCAAGCTTGTAAGTGTAAATAAAATCATTTGTAAGCCGCTGACGCTCTTTCTGCTCGTCGCTGTAAATCCAAGTGCCAATGACAGCAAGACTGCCATAATTGCAAAGACGAATAGCACACCAAATAGTGCAAAATAGGATACGCCTGGGTCAATTTTGAATGCAAATCGCATCGCCATTAAACAAATCGTAATCTCCGTCACAACGACTGCTAGCGCAAATAGAGCATTTCCAAATAAATAGGCTTTACTGCTAAGCGGTGTTGACATCAAACGGTAAAACGTGCCATCTTCTTTTTCTTGCAAAATCAGTTCACCCAGGTTACCAGCCGCATAAAGCAACATCATACATAGAAAACCGAGAATTTGCGTCGACATCATCAATACGATGTCCTGCTGATTACTCGTCGTTTTTTGCGTCACACTTACTTTAGATTGATCAAACGTCGTCACATATTTCGAAAAGTCTTGCCCGCCTTTTTCACTCGCCTGAATCATCGTCATAATATTGCTAAGCGAGGCGTCCACTGTTCTTTTTACTGTGTTATTAACCGCATCACCTTGCATCGATTTTACTTTAATATGCTGTGGATTAAGCGCCGCAATACTGTCCTCCGAACCATTTTCAAAAATAACGAGCGCATCCAATTGTCCACCAGTTAATTTCTTATCCCCAGATGCCTTCGAAATAGACTGAATACTATCGCTATCTTGCTTCATCCAAGTCACCATTTGTGTCGTATAAACACCTGGGTCCTCATTCACCAGACCAACTTTCAATGCCGTTGTCTCAGACTGAGCCCCGTATGAAAGAAAGTAGATTAAAATACTTAAAATCGGCAACCCTATAATCACGAGCAGCTTTGCCTTATTTTGCGTAAGACTTTTCAAATTATGCCTGAATATCCAACCAATTTGCTGCATTTTAATACACTTCCTTTCGTCTAATCCACAAGCTCATTCCAACCACAAGAATTCCAGTTATTAATAAATTTACCACTATTGGAAACGTCGCTGCAACTAAATCATGATTATATAATACATCCTTGACGCCAACACGAACCCAGCCAATTGGTGATAATTTTGACATTAGCCCATCGCCAGTTGGGAAATACGCGCCTCCCAGAAAAGCAAATACTTGTATCATAATTGTCGCAGCTCCATTCGCCGCGGGATTTCCATTACTAAACACATCAACCGCCATTCCAAGCGCCACTGATAAGAATAATAAACTAAAATAAATCACAAAAATAACTAGACTATACTCGCCCCAATTAACGCCGAAAAACAAATCGGAAATGACCATCAGCAAAATGAGTGAGACCGTCTGCATAAAAATCGCACCAAGGAAATTCCCGATAATCGCAGTCGACTTCTTAATCGGTGCAATAAACAAGCGCACATCCGTATGCCGCACCTTTTCCTCACGAAATACATTGATGCCACTATTAATCCCAAACATCATGACCATTGCAATCATCGCAATTGCATAATATTCGAAAGCACTAATATCATTGCCTGATGCTAATTCTTCCGCTTGAATCGCGGAATCAGAAGCTTGCGGAGGGCTTTGTAAAACATTAGCCTGCGCTGGGTCCACCTTTATAATCGTGCTCGCCAATCGATATTGCGATGTAAAACCACTCAAATAGCCATCGAGCACACTCATTTCAATCTGACTTGGCGAATTCGTTGTCACCGTCAAATTATCTTTCACGCCCACGTAGCCCACAGCATCACCGTTCTCAACCGCTTCTTTGCCAGACTTCGCACTGTCCGCTTTTTTTAAACGTCACCTGCTTTCCACTAGCCTCCGTTGCAAACGAATCAAATGCCTTACCTAGCGGATTATCCTTCTGTATCGTGTATTCCACCGTGATTTTATCCAGTTCTACATCACTACTAAAAGCATTTTGCAACACACTTCCCAGCACCAAAATCAACGCTAATGGGAAAATCATCATATAGAGGAAAAAGCCCTTGTCACGTAGTGTTAGCTTGATTGCCTTCAACATAATATGAAAAATCATCATCACAAGCTCAACTCCCTCTCTAATCTCGTAATTTCCGGCCCGTTAAATTCAAAAAGACCGTTTCTAAATTCAGCGTTTGTTGGTTCATCTCAATCACTTCAACTGACTGGCTAATTAGCGCACCTAATACTGTATTTAAATTATTTACTTCACTGCTGGATGTGATCTTCAGCGTATTACCTTCTATTACTTCCACCGCTTGAATACCTGAAATCTCCCGTACTACATCTAAATCAATTTTTGCCACATCATCCACGATTAAACGCATTTCTTTGATGTCCGAAACAAGGCTTACCAATTGCTCTTTCGTGCCCTCTGCAATCACTTTCCCGTGGTCAATAATTGAAATATAGTCACACAATTCCTCAACTTCTTCCATATAATGACTCGTATAAATGATCGTGCATCCCGATTCATTCAATTTCTTAATCGACTTCAAAATATAATTCCGAGACTGCGGGTCGATACCAACTGTCGGCTCGTCCATAATAATTAGCTCCGGTTTATGTGCAATCGCACACGCAATGTTTAGACGCCGCTTCATCCCACCTGAAAAAGTACCCGGCTTATCCTTCGCCTTATCTGCCAAACCAACAAACTCCAAAGCAGTCGTCGCTGCCGCATCCAGTTCTTTGCCACGAAGCCCATACAATCCCGCAAAAAAGCGCACATTTTCAAAAGCCGACAAATCCATATACAGCGCAATTTCTTGTGGCACCAAACCAATCCGTTGCTTAATCTGTAAACTGTGTTGCTCCTGATCCTCTCCAAACAAACGAATCTGTCCACTATTCTTCTTCAAAAGTCCACACAAAACACTAATCGTTGTGCTTTTCCCCGCACCATTAGGACCAAGCAAACCAAAAATCTGCCCCTCCTCAATTGTCAAATCCAGATTATCTACGGCAATATTTTTTTTCAAACTTCTTCGTCAACTGCTCAATTTCAACGATTTTCATAACTTTTCCTCACTTCCATGATCATCTTACTTACTAGTATAGAAAAAAAACGAGCATCACAACAGTGCAATTACTCATTTTCTTCCCGTGAAAATCCCACGAATTTATTCAGACGGAATGGGCAATATGGTCACAATAACAAAACCATCTGCTGCATCAATAATTAACTTGCCTCCCAGTTTCGCCGTTCGCTCCTCCATTCCCGTCAAGCCTAGACTTTTATTTATCGACATCGCGCCAATCCCATTGTCCCGAAACTCGAGGCGCACGAATTTATTCAAAACGGCTAAGGACACTTCTACCTTTGTTGCTTGACTATACTTTAGAACATTCGTAAGCCCTTCTGTCACATTTTGAATTAGCACATACCACATTCCTTGTGATATTTTTCCAACGACACCTTGCATCTGAAAAATCGTTCGAATTCCATACTGCGTCTCAAAAGCTTCCAATTGCGCTTTTATTCGATTGACACCCAGACTTTCTTGCGCTGGCTTCGTCATTTTTAATGTTTTTCGAATCTCTTCAATTCCTGATTGATTAATTACAATCGCATTATTCAGCAGTTCCGTAGCCTTTTCAAGATCAATTGGAAGTAGCGCTTTAGCCGCCTCTAACTGCATTAAACCACCAGTCAATGAATGTCCCAGCTGATCGTGAATCTCATGCGACAACGCATTCCGCTCTTCCAATTTTGCTAAATACGCCTGCCTGAGTCCATTTGTTTCCGCAGCCTCAAGCCTTGCAACAAAACCATCCAGCTTTACCCGCATTTCGTCATTGTCAATTGTCAAATCCTCTAATAAATACGCTGTCCGGTTCAAATACCAATAAAATAACCCTACAAAAACGCTAATTCCCGTATAAATCAGAAGAAATTCGCCCCAAAAAAGCGGAAGTCCAGTCAAAATCAAAGCTCCCCATATCCAACCAACATTTAATTTCCTTCCTTGTAGCCAAAGTGCCAACGTACAAAATGGCAGTAATAAAACTAACAACGGCAAATACCACAAACCCGTGATACCTACAAATACAATCAAAATAATACGGATTTCTGTCCTATAGCGTACCAAAATAAAAGATAACAACATCACTGACACATATAATAAAAGATGCAGTAAATAAAGTGCTATAAGAGTTCCTCTCGCATCCATCTCAAACAAATAGGCAATCAGCAATACACAAACAGCCACATCGAGCATTATCTTCCATTTTGTCACACTTCACCGCCCCCAACACGCCCTGTCAAATAAAGAATAGCCAGTTGCGTCCGGTGGTCCAGTCCCAATTTTCCGAGCAAAGCTGAAATATTATTGGCAACTGTCCCTTCCGAAATAAATAGATTTTTAGCAATCTCCTTGTTTGACAAACCACTAGCGACTGCCTTCATCACGTCCAACTCACGAGCCGTTAACTGCAAGCTACTTAAATCCGGTTTTACCTCACTAACAAGTGCCGACTTCACTTTATCCCAAATTTCATCCTGCATAATACTTTGATTTTGCATAACACTAGTGATTGCATTCCGAATCGTTTGCGGATCATTATTTTTCAGCAAATAGCCCTTTGCACCATTTTCAATTGCCTTCAAAATAAAAGCATCATCATCAAACGTCGTCAAAATAATTACTTTCGTCTGCGTCGTTTCCGTAATCTGTTTCGTTGCCTCAACCCCGTCCATCACCGGCATCCGCACATCCATCAGTACCGCATCCACCTCATGCGTCTGACAAAAAGCCACTGCCTCCGCACCATTTTCCGCAGCACCTAAAACCTCCATTCCATCCATCGTCCCCAAAATAATTTCTAACCCACCGGTAATAAAAGAATTATCATCTACTACTAAAATTTTAATCATATCTACTGCCACCATCCATTTCATAAGTCCAACTTAGCATATTTCTAACTATTTCTCCATTCATCAAAAAATCGCCCCACCTATTTCATTAGGCAGAACGATTTTTTGGAGCTTTTAGTTAGAAACCGGCACGACTGCACCTTTCCACTCTTTTGTGATGAAATCTTGAATTTCTTTTGATTGTAGTACTTTTACTAATTCTTTAATATCTTTGTTATCTTTATTCTTCTCTTTTGCTGCAACAATATTCACGTAAGGAGAATCTGTTTGCTCAATTGCAATCGCATCTTCTTTCGGATTCATCCCTTGATCTACAACAAAATTAGAGTTAATCGCCACAATATCGCCTTCTTCGTTATTGTATGCTGTCATCAAATAACCCGCATCCACGTCATATTTGAACTTAATGTTTTTTGGATTCTCCACGATATCATCAAACGTCACATCTTGACGCTTCACACCGTCTTTCAATTTAATTACACCATTATCAGCCAAAATTCCTAAAACACGCGGCCAATCAGACTTACTATTGGACATAATTACTTGCGCATTTTTCGGTAAATCGTCTAGTGACTTAATTTTCTTAGAATACAGACCCATTGGCTCGATATGAATGCCACCCATGTTCACGAATTCATAACCTTTTTCCTTCATTTCAAGCTCCATGTATGGAATCGTTTGGAAATAGTTCGCATCCAAGTCGCCTTCATCTAACGCCACATTTGGCATTACGTAGTCCGTGTACTTTTTAATATCAAGATTAATACCTTTCTTTGCCAAGATAGGTTTCGCTTTTTCTAAAATAACAGCATGCGGTGAGTTAGAAGCACCGATAACGAGCGTTGTTCCTTTATCGCCACTCGCGTCATCTTTCGAACCTCCGCCACAAGCCGCTAAAACTAATACCAATGTCAGTGTAAATAATCCTAATAAAACTTTTTTCATCTATTAACTCCCCTTTTCTTATCGTTTGTCGACCCATTTGGTCAAGATGTCTCCAATGAATTGGAAAACAAATACTATAATTAAAATAATAATAGTTGCAACTAATGTGACTGCCGGCTGCGCTCGTTGGAAACCTTCTAAATAAGCCGCGTTCCCAAGCCCTCCTGCACCGATAACGCCGGCCATAGCCGTAAAGCCAACCAGTGAAATCGCCGTCACCGTAATACCTGAAATAATCGCCGGCAAAGCTTCTGGAATCAAAACCTTACCAATGATCGTGAATAAATTGGCTCCCATTGCTTTTGCTGCCTCGATAACGCCCTTATCTACCTCGCGAAACGCAATTTCAACCATGCGCGCATAAAATGGAGCCGCCGAAATAATCAAGGCTGGTAGCGCCGCCTTTGGTCCAATAATCGTACCGACAAGTGTTTTTGTCATCGGAAGTAATAACACAATTAAAATAATAAATGGAATCGAGCGGAACACATTGACCAAAATGGCCGTTATCCAATACGCCGTCCTTGATCCAGCGTCCTTTTTTCGGTTCGTCAAGAATAAAACAAGCCCCAAAGCAAGCCCTAAAATAAAAACTGCTACCAGAGAAACTAGCGTCATATAGAGCGTTTCTTCTGTGGCCGTTTTCATCATGTCCCAATCAACCTTTGCGAAATATCCTGTAGAATCGTTCATCCTTCAATCACTTCCGTTTCTATCTCAAGCTTGCGTAACCGAGTGATTGTGGCGTCTACTTGCGACGCTTCACCTTGAATTTGAATATATAAAGTCCCGTACGCGCCATTTTGCGTTTGCGTCAGGTTCCCATGTAAAATATTGAGTAACACTTTATTATCTTGCGCCACTTGCGAAATAATTGGTTGTGTCGCTGTCCCGCCAACAAAAAGTAACTTCACAAGCTTACCTTCTGAATAGTTTTCTAGCAACAGATGAATCAATTCTTCCGTTTCATCTGACTCCGTTACTTGACGTACAAAACGCTTCGTCACGGACTCTTTCGGATGTTGGAAAACTTCAATTACATCGCCAAGTTCAACCACGCGCCCGGCTTCCATGACCGCTACACGATTGCAAATTTTGCGGATAACGTGCATTTCATGTGTAATCACGATAATCGTTAAATTCAGACGACGATTAATATCTAGCAATAGTTCCAGTACTTCGTCAGTCGTTTGAGGGTCAAGTGCTGATGTTGCCTCATCACAAAGCAAGACTTTCGGGTTATTTGCAAGCGCACGTGCAATCCCAACACGCTGCTTCTGTCCACCACTTAATTCTGACGGATACGCATTTTCTTTTCCTTCCAAGCCGACAAGCCGAATCAGCTCATTCACTCGAGAACGGCGTTGCTCGCCACGAACTCCCGCAATCTCCAAAGGAAAAGCGATATTATCGTATACCGTGCGTGACCAGAGTAAATTAAAATGTTGGAAAATCATTCCAATTTGCTGACGTGCCTTACGCAATTTACTCCCTCTAATTTTGGAAATAAATAAATCATCCACTTCCACTGTGCCTTCTGTTGGCAACTCTAAACCATTAAACATTCGAATTAGTGTACTTTTGCCTGCACCCGAATATCCAACAACTCCGAAAATTTCACCCTTCTCAATATCTAGACTTACATCGTTTACAGCTCTGACATTATTTTTCCGAACCTTATAATCCTTCGCAACATTTTTAAGCCTTATCAAAGTAAACTCCACCCTCAATCTTTTTCTAAAAACAAAAAACCTCTCTTGCTACTTTGAGCGAAGAAAGGTGTAATTACATAATTTACGCTTTTCTCTCATCTCTCAGAACATAACGCTCTGTATGAATTAGCACCTTGCAATGAATGCATTGAACATCCACTTAGGTTGCTGGGTTTCTTTGGGCATATCCCTCCACCACTCTTGATAAGATTATTTTTTAAGGCGTCCACATTTTGCCCGCCTTGTGTTTATTAATATTACATGTTTTTAGTCGGATTTGTCAAGATTCAATTGAGAATTTATTTTGAAAAACCAAAATCTATTAATGTTTGGGCATCACTCATTCGTTCTTTTTCATTTTTACTACCCAATGAAATCGAAATAATTCGTTTGCCATTCTGAACTGCCGTTGCAATAAGGCAATAACCGGCTTGATCTGTATATCCTGTCTTTAAGCCATCCATACCTTGCACAAGACCATCTGCCAGTACTTTATTGGTCGTCTGGATAGAATCTCCTTTTTGCATCACATATTCCGAACGCGATGTCGTTTCCAGCACCTCTGGATAATCTTTTAGTAATCGCTTCGTCAAAATCATTAAATCAGCCGCCGTGGATACGGATATATCTCCTGCCTCATCTAGCCCACTTGCACTACTAAAATGAGTTTTATCTGACATCCCGAACTCGTGCGCCTTTGCATTCATTTTGTCTACAAAGTTCTTCTCATCTACCTGACTTGCGAGCGCTTCTGCAGCATCATTTGCCGACATAATCAACATCGCTGCAAATAAATCCTGTGCCGTGTAGTATTTCACTCCCGTTTTAGCGTAAAGGCTCACCGCCTGGGGATCATCCAAATAACGTAAGGAGAGCATCTCATCCCAAGCGAGCTTTTTTGTGTGTACCGCCTCTAAAACCAAATAAGTCGTCATTAATTTTGTCAAACTAGCAATTGGGACAGCTTTATTCTCGTTTTGTGACAAAAGCGTTTTATCCTCTTTCGCATCGAGAACAAGCGCACTCGTTGCCTCAAATAATGGCTTAGCACGTGTATCCTTCATAAAAAATATAAAAACTAAAATAGCAACTATCGTCAAGCAAGCCAACATTAGAACAAGCGTCTGTTTTTTCATCATTTCCCCTCCTCCTAATACATCTTATCTGAAAATAATAAAATGGAAGGCAAGAAATTAGAAAGAAAAACTAAAGATTCAGCGCCTAAAATAACAGTTTTGTAAGAAAACAAATTATTTTATACGCTGAATCTCAAAAACTAACGCTCACTAATCGGCAATTTCACTGTAAAAGTTGTTTTTCCTTTTCTACTCGTTGCAAAAACATGTCCACCATGGCGCTCAACAATCGACTTTGCAATTGCCAGTCCAAGTCCAGTTCCTACCGTTGTACGATTCTTATCCACCTTATAAAAGCGCTCGAACAATTGCGGCAAGTCACTGGCCGGTATCTCTGTCCCATAATTCGAAACTTCGATAATTGCCATTCCAGCTTCTTTTTTCGCACTAATATCGATTTTCTTCCCAGAAGCACCATATCGAAGCGCATTGGAAAACAAATTCTCGAATAGACGCATAATTTGCATTCCGTCACCCTTGACCTTCAAATTATCCACAGCATACATCTCAACGATGCGCACTTCTTTCTCCACAGCAGAGCGCTCATACTCAGAAACCAATTGGCGCAGTAATTCCACCATATCCAACATATCTTCCTTAATATGAAATTCTGTGCTTTCAAGTCGTGTATAATCAAACAAGTCATCAATCAATTTATGCAACCTTTGCGCCTTGCCATATACGAGTTCCGTATAATGACGTAACTCCACCTCATCCCGATACCTATCCTCGTGAATATAACTTAAATAACCCAAGATCGATGTTAGCGGCGTACGTAAATCATGCGACACATTTGTGATTAAGTCATTTTTAGCTTGTTGCGCCTCTTGCTCTTGCTCAATCAACTTTGCCTGATGTTCTCTCATTTTCTCGACGCTTTCCTCCAACTGTATAATCTCTGGAATCAAACTCTCCTGCTCCATTGGCTGATCTTGAAGAATGGCTATATTAATTTGTCGCAACTGTTTTCTGAGTAAATTCTGCTTAAAAAGCCAATAGAAAAAATTGAAAAAGATGAACGCAACAGCCAGAATGCCAAGATATTTAACCGTGATGAGCCATGGTGAATTAAGCAATCTATCATACCGACCATAACCAAATAAATCAATAAACCGCGTTGTAGTTCCAGTCAACACTATTGAATCACTCGTCACAGAAACCAGCCATAAGCCAATCGTCCGCAATGTAATAACACTAGCCCACCAAGATAAAAATGCTAAAACAACAATTTGCAGTAAGGACATTTGCTGCCAAATTCGCCATATGAACTGCTTAAACTTCAATTTTATAACCTACTCCCCAGATGGTTTTAATCACATTCTCCCCATCCATTGCGTCTCTCAATTTATCGCGCAGATTACTGATATGAACCATCACCGTCTTGCTCGCACCAAGCGCTTTCTCTTGCCAAATTCGCTCAAAAATCAACTCTGAACTAAAAACACGACCAGGCTCATTCGCAAGCAAAAATAAAATATCAAATTCCGAGGTCGTCAAATGTAAGTCCTTCTCATGTACCATCACCGTATGCAATTCCCGATCAATCACAATTGGCCCTAAAACCAGCTGATTAAGCGGTGTACTTCCCAAATGTCCTTGCCTCATCAACTGCACCCGTCGCAAAATCGCCTTCACGCGAACCGACAGCTCTAACGGGTTAAACGGCTTTACCATATAATCATCCGCCCCAGTCAAGAGACCCATAATTTTATCATTATCCTCCGCCTTCGCGCTCAACATCAAAATTGGTGTCGTAATCCCCTCTTGACGCATCAGACGGCAAACTTCTAGACCGTCCATTTTCGGCATCATAATATCTAAAACAACCAAATCCAGCTGCTCTTTCTGTACTACATCCCATACTTGGGCGCCGTCATACGCATCAAAAATCGTATAACCTTCATTTTGAAGATATAATTTCACTAAATCCACAATTTCTTTATCATCATCCGCAATTAAAATTGATGTCATTCTATTGCCACCTCACTTTTTATCTCGCTTACAAGTATTGTAACATAAGGCACCCATCATTTCGTCAAAATTTTTTCCTCTTCCGGCTCCAAATGAATCAACACTTGCGCCTTCGCATAAAAATCGTAAATTTCCTTTTCAATTACATCACACAGCGAATGCGCCTGCTCAATCGTTTGGTTATTCGCGACTACTAAATGAAAATCAATGTATTCCTGCGCACCAGCACGACGCGAACGGAAATCATGAAACTCAATAAAATCAGCCTGATGCGTCATAATAATCCGCTTAATTTCTGCTTCCTCGCTCGGTGACAAACGCTTATCCATTAACGGTGGAAACGACTCCTTCAACAATTTCCAAGCCTCATACATGATATAAAACGCCGTCAAAATCGCAATCAATGGATCAAGCCATAACCATCCCGTCAAATGAACGAGCAGCAAACTAAATGCAATCCCCAGCGATGTGAACACATCCGTATATAAATGTAGCGCATTCGACTTCATCGCTACCGAATTCTCTCGATCCGCTGCCCTTTTAATGATCCGCGAAATGACAATATTCACAGCAGCTCCAAACAACATCACCGCAATACCAAGCGCTGGAAACCTAATCTCATGCGGATTAAAAAAACTTATTCAGCGACTCATAAATAATCCAAATACCAGCTACAAAAATAAGTAATGTCTCAATCGTCCCCGCAATATTCTCCGCCTTACCATGCCCGTAAGGATGATCATCATCCGCCGGCCTGCTCGAAATCCGAATCGAGAAGAATGTAATTACCGACGCAAACAAATCCATTGATGAATGCACAGCCTCTGAAATAACTGCCACTGATCCCGTCAAAAAACCCACAATAAATTTCAAAACAACGATAACAAAGTTACTTATTACCGATAGAATAGTCAAATTAGAATTGCTCATTTCTTACCCCCGTCAACATAAATAACTACCTAAAACATAGTACCATAACCCTTTCATGTGGGTCTATAGCAATCTTGTTTAGGTAGTGCATTTCTATATCAGATACGAAATTTTGTTGGTCTAACTAAAAATATAATCCTTTTATATCCAATTAGACCCAAAAATCGAAATAAAAACAGAGAATCATCTCATCCCTGCGTTCACTCATCCTTTCAAA
The DNA here is from genome assembly GCF_000525975.1 of Listeria rocourtiae FSL F6-920. Lineage (GTDB taxonomy): Bacteria > Bacillota > Bacilli > Lactobacillales > Listeriaceae > Listeria_A > Listeria_A rocourtiae. Next base: position 51,065 of record NZ_AODK01000006.1, on the reverse strand, counting down.
AAATCATAAACCTCCATCATATTCCCGGTCCGATAGCTCGTTGCAGCCAACTCACCTTGCTTAAAAATAAGCAAAACAGGCACATTCGTAATCGCCCAACGCTCGGCCAATTCCGGAACATAATTCAAATCCATTTTTCCGATTTTAAGTTCAGGCATAGCATCATCTGCCATATCCACCAACTTCATCGCTTGCTGACAGCCCAGACACATTGGCGTATAAAAATAAACTGCAAAATCCTCATTATCCTCAATCCGTGCCATCAACTGCTGCTTATTCCACAAATCTACCAAATCAAGCCCCTCCAAAAGAAGAAAACCCCGTCGCATCCATGCAAGCAGGGTCTTCTATGTATCCTTATTAATCTAATGTTTTTTCGTAATCTTCCGCTGAAAGCAATGCTGCAACTTGAGCCTCGTCCGCATCTTCCACTTTCAATAACCAACCCGCATCATATGGTGCGGAGTTAAGTAATTCTGGGGCATCTTCCAATTCCTCATTCACAGCAACTACTTTACCAGTAATTGGAGCATAAAAATCGGATACCGTCTTAACAGATTCAATACTTCCAATGGAATCACCTTGTGTAATCGTATCGCCAACTTCTGGCAACTCCACGAAAACAATGTCACCCAATTGATCTTGCGCAAAATCTGTAATCCCGATAACAAAATTTCCCGAGTCATCTTTCACCCATTCGTGTTCTTCTGAATAACGTAAATCCTTTGGTAAACTCATCTTAATAAATCCCCCTTCAAGTCAGTATTTACTTCCAGTTTTCTACAAATTCGCTTTCCTTGAAACCAAGAGTCACTTTTTTGCCATCTGTAACGATTGGCCTCTTAATTAGTTTACCATCTGTAGCGAGTAATGTAAACGCTTCATCCTCTGTCATTTGGTCCACTTTATCTTTTAAGCCCATTTCGCGATACAAAATGCCACTTGTATTGAAGAAACGGCGAATTCCTAAATCACTAGCTGCAAACCATTTTTGCAATTCCTCTTTTTTCGGCGGTGTTTCAATCATGTCTACTTGATTATAAGCCACTTTGTTCTCATCTAGCCACTGTTTTGCTTTCTTGCACGTCGAACATTTCGGATACCAGTAAAAAGTTATCATATTGGTTATTCCCCTCCCAAAATTGTAATGCTAACTCTATCATAATGGATTTTGGTGACAATAACAAATAGTTCCCTGAAAAATGCATAAAAAATGACCTTATCCATCATTTTAGATAAGGCCAGTGTGCCGACTAACGCTCCATTTCGTTGTTTAGTGGAAAATCATGCGAAATAGTTTTTCTACAGTCTGAGAGTAAATAACTTATACTTATTCAGCGAGCTTCTCTTCTTTCACTGTAAACATCGATTTCTGGTAATTGTACCTGATTCCAAGCACAAGTCCTATCGCCATCATATTTCCGAGGAGCGCACTGCCTCCGTAACTGATAAATGGCAATGGAATACCTGTAATTGGTAGTAAGCCGATATTCATACCAACATTCTCAAAAACATGGAACATAATCATCATGACAACACCCGTGCAAATATACGAATAAAACGGAATCCCGATATCAAGTGCCACACGAATAATTTGGTAAATCAACAAGAAATAAATCGCAAGCAAAATACTCGCACCGACAAATCCAAAATCACCACCAATAACCGTGAAGATAAAGTCATTGTGATTTTCGGGGATTGCGATGGCATTGTACCCAGCACCATTTCCGCCAATTTGCCCAGAACCAATTGCCGTCATTGCGCGCAACACTTGATAACCACCGCCTTGAGGATCCGATTCAGGATTAATCCACGTATGAATCCGCTCAAATTGGTAGGATTTAAAACCTAATTTTACAAGCCAGCTTTCATGATAGAGTACTAAGTATAGTAATGTTCCCCCAATAGCAACAATTGAGCCATAAATGGGTACAATGAGTTTCCAAGTAATTCCTGATACTAAAATCATACCTGACATAATCGCGATGAAAACAAGTCCAGTCCCTAAGTCGGGCTGTAACATGATTAAACCAATTGGAATAACTGTAATGATTCCCATTTTAACTAGTAGCAGGAAATCAAATTTAACAGTATGCATTTTGTGCTTCCGATTGTGATCCCAAATCACTTTTGCGAGAACAATGATAAGGATAACTTTCACGACCTCAGATGGTTGGAGGCTTCCTAGAAACGGAATAATAATCCAACTTTTCGCACCGTTTACTTCTTTCCCGAAAAATAATACGAAAACCAACATTAATAAACCTAGGCCGTAAAAATAGTAAGCCCATTTGGTCAATCGTTCATAATCTAATTGCATAATAACGAAAATTGCAAAGCCACTGACAACAAACCAAACAGCTTGCTTCATAACAAAATTGGCATTGTATTGCTCATTTGTTAACTGTGCACTGTAAATCGAAACCATACTAATCACACTTAATAACATCAGGGACAACACGAGACCGTAATCAATTCTCGCAGACATTTTGTTTTGCGAATTCATTCTTAGCGCTCCTTACTGGATGGAATAAGTTACTTTTCCAAACCGCTGTTACTCTTTTCCATACAGTTTTTAAAAATTTATAGATCCATTGCTTTTGGGGCATTGTAACGTGCAGATAACACAAGGCCTATCGCCATTAAGCTACCGAGCATCGCGCTGCCACCATAGCTAATAAATAACAGTGGAATACCCGTAATCGGCAACATACCGATCGTCATACCAACATTTTGTAATACATGGAAGAAAATCATCGCCACAACGCCCGTACAAATATAGGAATAAAAAGGAATCCCAATATCCAAGGCTACACGAATAATTTGGTAAACTAATAAGAAGTATAACACAATTAGGACACATGCACCAACAAAGCCGAAGTCCCCACCGATAATTGTGAAGATAAAATCGTTATGATTCTCTGGGATTTCGATAGCCTCATATCCGATGCCACTTCCATGTATTTCTCCAGAACCAATTGCACGAATCGACTTCAACAGTTGCATTCCTGCGCCTAATGGATCTTGTTCTGGTTCTAGCCAAGAGGTGATACGGTTGAATTGATATTTCTCAAAACCAAGTGCCGTTAGTGTGGCCGGACTTTTTATCACGAGTATAATTAGCGTTGTGCCAATTGCTGCGATACCTCCGAAGACTGGTAACAATAAGCGCCACGTAATTCCGGATATGAACATCATCCCCACCATGATAGAAATGAGGACAAGCGAAGTGCCTAAATCCGATTGTAGCATAATAAGTGCAATCGGAACCAAGGTCATGAGACTGATTTTTACAAAAAGATGGAAGTCCGTTTTGATTGTTCGCGTTTGTGTTTTTTTCGTGTGGTCCCAGATGAGTTTGGCAAGCGCGACAATAAGGAAACTTTTCATTAACTCAGAAGGCTGGATGTTAATCGCTTCTGTTCCAACCCAACTTTGTGCACCTTTTCGTTCAATGCCGATAACTGGTGCAAAAACGAGTAGCAATAAAAAAAAGACCGAAACTGTATAAATAATACGCGGTTTGTTGCAGTCTGTCATAATCGAAATATTTTACGATAATTATAATAATAATGGTCCCCACGACAAGCCAAACAAGTTGCCTAATGAGGAAATCGATTGCGTATTGATTATTCGTCAAACTTGCGATATAGATAGCCGCAATCCCGATAAGGCACAGGCACATTACGATTAAAATGATGGAATAATCTAACTTGGTGCTACTTTCTCGACTCTGTTTCATGTGCTTATCCTCCATTTATTTTATACTATGCCAACCCATCTATTATATAAAATTTCAAGCAAGATAGGAAGCTTTCTCATTGAATTCTAATGCATCAAAAATGGTCCTAGAGAACAAAACAGGCTACTCAGCGTGTCGACAAACACTCATTTTCGTCGTTAAAAACTCCGTTCCAGTGCTCACGTACCCAAGTAGGCTCCACGCTGGTACTCGCTTTTGCCTAGAAACTAAGCACTTGTCGACACGCTGTACTGTCTCGTTTCCTAGAACCAGGCTTTCTAAATCTTTAAATTATCTTTACCTTTTGGTTTGAAATGCCGTTGATGCAATTGGGAGTACTCGCAAACCGCGCTCGGTTGGGTGAATCTCTGCTTCAATTTTGAAAATATCGCGTAATAAAGGTTTGGTGAAAATTTCTTCTGGTGAGCCTGCTTTCTTGATGGTTCCTTCTTCACAAACAATGACGTGATCGCTATATCCTGCGGCTTGATTTAAATCGTGTAATACAAGAATAATCGACATGCCAAAATCTTGATTGAATTGTTTTAAAAGATCAAGTAATTCGAGTTGATGCGAAATATCAAGATAGGTTGTTGGTTCGTCAAGTAGCAGGATTGGTGTTTTTTGTGCCAAAGCCATTGCGAGCCAAGCACGTTGTTTTTCTCCGCCTGAGAGCGTGTGTAGTGGACGATACGCTAGCTCTTCTAAGTTACAAACATTCATCGCCCAATCAACAGCTAATTCGTCGTCTTTTTCCATCGTGCCAAGCCATGACTTGTACGGTATCCGGCCATAACTAACAAGGTCACGAACAACGACATCGATTAAGCCGTCTGGTGATTGTGATAGCATCGTCATTTCGCGCGCTAATTTCTTTGCGCTAATGGCGTTTATATCTGTGCCATGAAGCATTATCCTACCTTCGTTTGGTGCGAGTAAACGCATGATGAGACGCAGAATGGTTGATTTTCCAGAGCCATTTGGACCGATAATAGTGGTTATCTTACCTTCTGGAATCTCAAGTTCAAGGTTTTTCATCTCAAAGGAACGCCTGCGCGTGAAAGTGACGTTTTGTAATGTTGTGATGGCTGTCATGATGCAACCCTCCCTCTTTGTAGTAGGAATAGGAAGAATGGTGCGCCGATCATAGCTAGCAGAATACCAACTGGTAACTCAATTGAACCAAACCAACTGCGTGCAGCCGTGTCTGCAAATCCAACAAGCAAGGCACCACCGATTGCCGACATTGGAAGTAGGTATCGGTAGTCATTTCCGATAATAAGTCGGAAAATGTGCGGGACAACGAGGCCGACAAAGCCAATAAGTCCAGCAACGCTCACCGCAACACCACTTAAAAAGGCTGCCAACATGATGATGAAAAAGCGATGTTTCTCAACAGAATATCCGAGGAGTTTTGCTGCATCGTCACCGAGCAGTAAAACGTTTGATGAACGAATCGCGAAAATGCTAAGCACGAATCCAACGAGCATGTATGGCAAAATAAGGTTGAGATGATACCAACTTTTCCCAGAAAGCGTTCCTGTCATCCAGGAAATGATGCTTTGAACGCGGTTACTGTAAAGAACCATAATTCCTGATGTCATCGCGCCAATGAAAGCATTGATAGCAACACCAGATAAAATAACACGTAATGGTGCGACTCCTTTATCCCATGCAACAGCATAAATAAGTAATGCGGTACCAAATGCCCCTAGAAACGCGCCTAGTGGGACGAATTGGCTCAAAGTTGGTAATACAATCGTCAAGACAATCGCCACAAGTCCGCCGCCGGCTGAGACGCCAATCACGCCTGGATCAGCAAGTGGATTTCGCATCACGCCCTGTAATAAACAGCCAGCAATCGCGAGTGCAGATCCGACAAGAAATGCTAAGAACATCCGTGGTAAGCGTAGATTCCAAATAAGCTGAGTAGAAAGGTCATCGCCGTGTCCCATCAACGTTTGCCAAACTTCGGAGTAGCTCACCTTCACTGAGCCTGTCGTCAAGCCATAAAAGAACACAACAACGAGTAGCAAAATCGTGATAATAAATGTAATGATTCTTCTTTTTTTTACGTGGATCATGCATTATTTGCTAACCTGATTCAGTTCGTTTGCCATGTAGTCAAGCGCTTTTGTAATACGGATGCCAGGGTTTGTACCAAAAAGATCTGCAGGAAGCACAACGATATTGTTGTTTTTTACAGCCGTCGTGGAATTCCACGCATCGTTTTGCTTCATTTCTTTTTGGAACGCGATTTCAGTTTCCTTCTCATCGCCACCGTGAATCATTAAGAAAACAACCTCTGGATCTGACTCGACGATTTTTTCGATATTAAGCGATGCATATTGTGGGAAATTCTCGACCCCTTTAAAATCCTTTGCTACATTGATGCCACCTGCTTTTTCGAGGATATCCCCGCTTAGCGAATTCGGCAATGCTGCGTAATTACTACCCGGCGCGCCAAGTATGAGCAACGCGCGAACTGCCTTTCCTGTTTGTTCTTGCTTTATTTCAGCGACTTTTTGGTCAATCTCCTTTTGTAAATCGGTCGCATCTTTGCCTAATAATTGGGCCAAAATTACTTCTTGTTTCTTAATCTCGGCAATGGAATTAGCACCTGTCAAAATGACTTTCGCACCAATGCCTTCTAGTGCTGGCACATCTTTCAAATTCTGCTCGGAACTTGCGACAATAACGTCAGGCGTCAAGGATGCGATTTTTTCCAAGTTTAAGTCATGTGTATTACCGACTTCGGTAGCTTTTAATGCAGCACTTGGCTCCACACCGCTAGCATCCATCGTTTGGCGACCAACAACCGAGCCACCAAGTGCATAAACAATCCCCATGTCAGAATTAGTCAGCGTGATAATTCGTTCTGGTTTTTTTGAAAAATTGATCGTTCTTCCTGCCATATCAGTAATCGTTAAAACAGCAGCCTCCCCAGATATCTTTTGTTTGCTAGTTTTTTCACTAGTGTCTCCAGAAGAATTAACATCTTTAGGACCGCATGCCGCCATTAAAACGAGAAGTAATGAAATGAGACTCATACATAATATTTTTTTCATGCTTTCCTCCTTCTTCACACTTTCTTCTATTGTACTAAAAATCGGGAGTAATGTCTCGCTCTTCTTTTAGTAGTACAAATAATGCGGCATCTGCATCCCTTTGTAATATTTCACGTACTGCTTATGCCTCGTCATACCGATACGTTCTGCGACTTTCTGAGAAGCCAAATTCGTGTCTCGGATCGTGCATGTCACGAGCTCTGCACCGAGCATTTCCTTCGCATATTTCTTACAGCCAAGCGCCGCCTCTGTTGCAAAACCTTGATGCCAAAATTTCCGTTTCAACAAGTAGCCAATTTCAAGCATTTCCTCTTCCTCCACCCATTGCATCGTCAAACCTACTTGCCCGACAAATTCACCGCTATCCTTATTGATGACTGCCCAAAGTCCAAATCCCCAACGATCATAATTATCCAGTTGCTTTGTAAGCCAGCGTTGCACTTCTTCTTCCGTAAAAGCACCCTCGTAAGCTATCATCGTTATATCGTCTTGCAATATCTCACACAAATCCGCAAAATCCAGTTGATCTAATTCGCGAAAAATAAGTCGATCTGTTTCAATCATCAAAATCCCTCCAAAATGAAAAAGAGCCTCCGCATCAATGTGCTTGGAAGCTCCTCTCATTATATTACTTACTCGTGAAAATGACAATTGCATCGCGTAAAAATGCCGCAGAACCAGGTTGCTTTTTATCATAATAAGCCGTGAAACGCTCATCATCCACGTACATCTGTGCAAGCCCCGCATGCGCTTCTTTGCTATACGTATCCCAGTATGCCGATAACCATTCTTTATGCATCGCTGCAACTGCTTGCGCTTCTTCACCTGCCGCGTCACCCGTCTCATATGCCACCTGCAAATTAGCCAAAATATCCTCTGCAAGCTGATTAATTCGCTCCATCTCGGCCTCGCTCATCCCTTTAAGCTTGGCATTTGATTTATTAATCTGCTCCTCGCCATACTTTTCACGAATCTCCTCGCCATATTTCTCTTCATTGTCATCTATCATTTTTTGCTTAAAACCTTCAAATTTTTCTTGATCTGTCATTGTAATTCTCCTTTCCGAATGCGCAATCGATTTCTCAACATTGCAAATCAGTTCGTCTAATTGTTTTCGTTTATCAAGCAGGCTGGCGCGATGTTTTCTAAGTGCTTCTGCCTCGTCAAAATCAGGCTGTTCTAGAATTGCCTTGATTTGCTCTAAACTCACATTCATTTCACGATAAAACAGGATTTGTTGCAACTTATCCACCTCGGTCTGACCGTAAATTCGGTATCCCGATGAATTAATTCGCGCCGGCTTCAAAATTCCAATCTCATCATAATAACGCAGCGTCCGCGTACTAACTCCCGCAAGCAGCCCTAACTTCTGAACTGTGTATTCCATCCGTCTCTCGCCTCCTTGATAACTCTACTTTACACCTTGACGTAACGTGAATGTCAATGACTTTTTTCAAAAAATTTTTACCAATCGAAAAGCCAAGCGTACGTAATCGATAAAATCTCGCGTGGCACACCTTTTACAAGCGCACCGAATTGCGTTTTCGCAGGAAGTCCCGTTGCGTCAATATTTTGCCGGTTGGCAAGCATTAACGCGCGATATAAATGGTAATCACTCGTCACAATCACCGTTTTGCCCAACTCAAACTCCGCCTTGCTATTCGCCAAATTCTCATCAGTGCGCATCGACTTATCCTCGATCTCGATTCGCGATGCCTCAATGCCATGCTCCACTAAATAATCCTTCATTACACTAGCCTCTGACACTGTTTCATCCTCACCTTGCCCGCCAGAAACAATCACTTTTGCCGACTCATGTCCCTCAATAAACAGAATCGACGCATCCAATCTTTCCTGCAAAACAGGCATTGGTCGCGCCGGATCATCGATGACTTTTGATCCCAAAATCACAATTGTATCTGGGTTTGAAGCTGGTATTGCCCGCGCTCCACTGTACATGAAACCTAGTACAACACCAACATAAACAATGCCCACTCCCAACAAAGCCAAAATCACTTTTTTCCACATCTGCATACCTACTCACTCATTCCTGTTCGATCATCTGTTTATGCGAACTTGCAAAAATTCGTATTATCACGTATCCAAACATAATCCCAGACACATTTAAAAAGAGATCTCCTGTATCAAAATACCCTACATGTAACGCATATTGCAATCCTTCCACGATAAAAATCAAGATACCCGCTGAAAACAGTGCCATCAGGGGTGATAATTTCTTCATCAAGAAACCAATTGGTACAAAAGCAAGCACATTTCCAATAGTAATCACTCGCAAATTCCCAGCAAGAAAAGTATCCACAAAACCAAATGTATCCATCGAAAATCCTTGCGCACCAGATGCTTTCCCAAAAAGAAGTCCCATCATAATTGCAAAATAAATCATATATGTCAACACGAGCAACGTCTTATTAATTCTCCAATTAACCAGCTGTACCGCGCTAAAATAAAGCATCAGCGCCGTCACTCCAACTGTTATATAACCCATGTGATCCACTGTCTGCATCACATCTCTTAAATAAAATTGCAACCATCCTTGAAACCAAAGATAATACATCACGACTGCCGCACAAAGGGATAGCACCGGTAGAACTGTCCATATTGTTAACTTTTTCATCCTATCTCCTCCTCATATTTCTATAGTTCCTAGCATACCACCCAACAATCAAGGCTTACTAAAATTTTTTTTAAAGAAATGTTAAGGTTTTGAAATAGAATAAAAAAAAGCTCGGCAACCTATTACGGCGCTCAAGCTCAAAAAATCAATAACAATCCCAGTTATACAAGACATTCGAAAAATCTTTTCGCTTTAAATCCTCCAGATTAATAAAAAAGTTGCCAACTCCCATATCGCCCCACATAATGTTATCATCTGAATCCAACTGAAACAGCAACGTATCGTGATACGCTTTTTCCTCGCCTAATCGCGGATCTTCTTGCGTAAAAAATGGATAGCCACCCAACTGACTACTGCTGCTATCTAATTCATATAAGCTGTCAATTTTACGTTCATCCTCGCCAGTCCAATCATCTAACAACTCATAAAAACTACCACCATAAGCTTTCTCAAAATCATAACTGTCTTTCAAAATTACTTGTTCTGCGAGCACCCCACGTAAGCAAAATTCCCCATCCACAACCGGAACACCAGCTTCATCTACAGACTCAAAAAGCGCATCCTGCTCTTCAACAGAGTAGCTAGGTTCATCTACCGTTTCAAAATACAGAACACGGAAACCGTTTTGCTTCGTCTGGTCGTCAAAGTCAAGCCCAGTTAAATCATCCAAGTAATCATGATAGAACGCCAATAAACCTGTCTTTGGAAAGCATTCCAAATTCGGCATTTCAGAAAAATTAATCTGTGCTAGCAGAGTTAAAGGGGTACCATCTTCATTTTTTGGATACTCCATTTTCTTAGGTAAATAACCGCGCCCACCAGCCTTACTGACGACCAACCCAAGACTATTTGCTGGTTCACAAGACAATAGTACACGTTCCCTTTTCGTTGCTAAGATACTGGTGGCAATTTCAGGTGTTACCAATTCTCCAAGTTTTTCGCTTAACATGTTAGACACCTCTTTTTATAGGATAACTACATCTTAACATATAGCTAAAAACTTTCAATACGGGGTTCAAACCTTCATGTATATGTGCTAAAATAGGCAAAAATACCAAAAAGGAGTGAACGAAAATGGAAAGCTTTACTTACCTATTAGTGGAACATCAACTCATTAAAACCGAACGACTCATTCTACGGCCGATTACACTTGCCGATGCGAAAGATATGTTTGAATATGCCTCAGATGATGACAATACACGCTTTGTTTTTGATACACACCCAACGATTGAAATCACGCGCCAAAAAATAGCTGAATTTTTCGTTGCGACTCCTACTGGAAAATATGGTATCGAAATCGCTACAACTGGTAAATTTATCGGTACAATCGATATTCGAATCGACCCAATGAACCGGAGCGGCTGTCTCGGTTACGCTTTAAATAAAGACTACTGGGGACATGGTTATATGACCGAGGCAGGATTTGCTATTCTTGATTTAGCCTTTCAAACGCTACAACTAGAGCGCGTTTTTGCGATGCATGACGTGCGCAATCCTGCCTCTGGAAAAGTGATGCAACGCCTAGGTATGACTTATGAAGGGACAATTAGAAAAAGTCGCTACGTGAAGGAGGAATTCGTAGATGATGCTTATTACAGTATTTTGAAAGAAGAATATAAAGCTAAATAGACATCTGTTGGGTATGAGAATGATGGTGCAACATACTATAAGCTTAGCTGTTGAGGACACCTCATGGCTAGGCTCATCATGCATACAGTTAGGACATAAAAAAAAGCTTATCCATGGTGTCAACTTTGACAATCCTGAATGCGCTCTTTTAAATCTGTTGAAATTTATCGTGCACTATTGCTTGTCCGTTTTTCTTGCTGATCTCATTCTTAGAGCGTACTTGATGCTTCTTTTAAGAATCCTCTCAATAAGTCATAATCGACTGTATCGCCTTCTTTTATCTTCAACCATTTTCTTTCTTCTGGTCCGCCGAAATTCTTTGGAAACTCCAAATCAGACGTATTCATAATCATAAAGGCAAGCGCATCCTTAGAGGGGGAAATAACCGCTGCATAATGCCCATTTTTTAAAAAATGGGGTTTCTTGTATTGTATTCGTTCCTCGACTTCCGGAATAACTTCATGAACCAACTGACGTAACGTGCCAGCTACCTCTACTTGCCACGATTGACTAAGATTCTCAATAAAAGTGCTTACTTCTGGATTCATTCTTAAACCTCTTTTCTCTTGTATAGTGTAAACCACATAAACAGATTGGGTAATAATTATCTAACCATTTATACGATATTCTCAGTTTACACTACTGTTTAGCTAAAATCTATACGACTACATACCGATATAAATATTTTTCAAGAACGCACACTTTCTCCCGTTGATATTCTATACCTCACCTTCTTTTTCCGATGTTAAACGCGACGAATCCGACAATCAATACTAAAAGTGCTGTTCCCGTAATATATATCCATATCGGGATGCCTGTTTGTTTCAAATTAACGGCTTTTTCATTGAATGCCTTTGCTTCTTTAGAGGTAATGGTGAAGTTTTTTTTGTAGTTCCCAGTTTTTTGTTTGCCCCGTTGCTTCAATCACTACTTTATATTTTCCTGGCTTGAATTTTTGATTGTCCCATTTAATAGCATAGTCAAAATTGGAATTTGGCGCTATTCGTAAATTCTTGGTAGATTGCCGCTTTATTGGGCTCGTTTCGCCCTGTTTGTAGATACTTGCGATGATAGATAGATTGCTCAATATAGCTGCTTTCGGATTTTTTAGATTGGTGAAAACAGTGTTTTGTCCAAGTATTTGACCTTTTTTGACGGCTGGTAGGGTTAAGTCTGGCGCTATTTCGCCTTGATTTTCTCGCAATACAACGCCGATTGTATAAGAATAGCGATTGTCAATTTGGAGGCTATCCTTGTTTTTCGTTGACGTCGCTTTTTCTTGCTCCATGAAATGAAGCCCACCGAGAATAATCCCATTATAGGGCTCTTGTGGCATTTGGATAGTGAATGAAGCGTTTTTCGTGCTGTTTTTGGGGATAGTGATGAGATTTTCGGTTTGGACGATGTTGCCAAAACTCGTTTTTAATGTGTCATCTAGCTTCGGGTTTGTGTCGGTGTATTCAATGATACCATTACTATTCGTAATCGCGGTGTTGGCGTTCACTTCTACTTGAATATCTTCGTTTTTATCATTTTTTATCGCGACTTGGATTGTTTGTTTTTGGTTAGGTTTCATCAGTAAGTCAAAATAGGTATGTAACTTATTGATTTGGTTTTCTGGGAGTAACGCCTGGACGGAAAATCCGAGTTCAGAGGCTTGTGCTCGAATTGGTGTGATTAGAATGATGGTTAGTAGGAACAATATAATGAGGCTTTTTATTTTCAATTAGGACACCTTCTTTCTGTTTGTTCATATTCATGTTGGGGCCGCTAGATACAAGCCCCAACATCTGCATATCAATTGGGTGTGTCTTCTAAATTCCATGTAAGTGTCGTTTTATATGGTACATCAGCAACTTTTGCAGTTCCCATTGGTACTTTTAGACTTACAGCTGTTGCGGCTGTGGTTGCGTCACCACCGAATGCGATAGCCCATGTCCCCATTCCTTTATCAGCCGCGGCCACGGCTATGTCCGATGATGCTGCACCCGTAGGATCAAGTGTTGCGATAGAAGTTGTCGGTGCGTAGGCTGCATCTGTCAGTGATTTTGGTGTACCGGCCACAATACTTAACTCAGCGTTATTTAGCGTTTGTGGCGCGGCATCTTGTGTTTTGAATTGGCCATTTTGCTTCACAGTGAGTTTCCAACCGACATTCGTGCCTCGTTTATCGGTCACTTGTACGAAGTTGGGAACACTGATAATATTGCCAGAACTCGCCACCTTCACTTTATCAAGCTTTGCGTAATATGTTTTGCTAAGCGGGCTAATAACATTGCTTCCAAAATGAAAATTGGAGACATAATCGATGCTTAGTGGACCACTTGTTCCAGGTGCATGTGGATCAATGGGATCTGTTGGGTCAACGGGAGTAACAGGTGTATTCGGATCTGTTGGATCAAGTGGCGTTGTAACCGTTTTATCTTGAGTAAAAGTTGCATCTGTGATTGAGTCCATACTTCCAGCTGTTGCGGCGGTCGCAGAAATACCACCAATGACTAAACTGCTTGCCATAATTGTACTTACATAGGCTATCTTTATTTTCATTCTCTTTCCTACTTTCATCTTTTTATTTAATTAACCAGGTATTTATCCTAGTGTAATTACGAGGGGGTGTCAGTCAATGTCCATACTAGTTCACCGGTATAATGCTGATTAATCTTGATGGCTGGATTCGGCGCTAATTTTAGACGGATTCCGTCTGATGCTTGCCATGCTAATTCGTACACTTGATTATTTTCGGCCTTATGTGTAAAAATAGGCTGGTTTTCTGTATTTAGCAGTGTATCGGTACCATGTTGACTATAGATAATGCTTTGTTGGAGCTGTTGATTGTTGGCATTTGTCAATGGCGTACGTTCGCGGACGAATAGCTGCCATGTTGTTGTTTTGACGCGACCGTCGCGGACTTTGATTGTACCAGCTGTGTTTGTGCGGTTGTATGTTTGTGGCTTACTGGGAACTGGGATGTTAGTGAACGCTATAGTGCTTGGAACTTCGATGAGTTTTAACGTGCCATCTGTAATTGGTATCGATAGGCTATTTGTTTGTTCTGGAATCGGGACAGTGTTATCGGTCTCGCCATTTAGCCACACTTTACTAATTAGGGACGCTGGATAGCCTTCTCGGATAACTTTTGCGCTAAATTGGATGCGAATTTTATCTCCTTGAATGGTTAAAGGATTATTGTTTATTTGACTAAAAAGTGATTTTAAAGACGGACTTGTGTTATCGTCTATCAGTGTTGGAGCTATGAGTGGTGTTTCTACGTTATTGCTTATTTTAGTGAGCGTGATTTCTTTTAAGTCAATAAGCCCCACTGGAATGTTGACTGTAATCTTTTGCTTATTCCAGACGGCGTTACTATTTTGCAGTGTCGCTGTAATTGTATACCTAACTTCTTGGTCAGATGCAGTGTTGGTTGCTATTTCCCATGTGTCGTTGGCGTTTTTACGTTCGAACTGTTGGCTGATTGCAAGATTTGGCATATTGTAGATGACAGTTATTGTGGTCGCAGTACTGGATACGAGCCTTTCACCAGTTCTTGTACTGTAACCATCTATCGTAACGCTTATTTGGTCACCGGATTGCAAAGCCGGTATACCTGTCAGTGCAAAAGTACCATCGGATTGAAGCGGGGTATCGTAGCTTATTTGGTTAATTGTGACATGCGCTTTATACACACCAGCATTGGTCTCGTTTGCTAATCCTGTCACTTTTGTATCACCAACTTTTGGCGATGTGATAATGGCAGGCTGGACAGACCATTGAGCGGTAATGAGTGGACTTGGTTGCGATTCGTAAGCGTCCGTATTTATTTTGGATGTTGCTTTTAAAATAGCAGTCGCTGTGTCTCCGTACTCATACGGTGTCTCTAGCGTTGTCGTAAAACTTCCATTAGCGGCGACTGGCAAATTGGCGTTTTTTTATGATGGTTCCTGCTCGTGTTTTGTAGGTTATATCGGCGGTGTACGTGTAGTTAGCATCAAGAGTTTGGTTGGCGGTACCACTGATAATCGTACCAAGATGCTGCATCGTGTCGTTTAATTTTGGAGATGTGATGTTCAAAACTGGATAATTACCAATGCCAAATGTTGCGCTGGGAATCGTTGCCGTTTTGGTGTTTACAGTTGATATTACAATACCTTCCGTCGCAGCTACAAGTGTCCCTTTTGCAGTGTAGTTAGTGCTATTGTAAGCTTGCGGAACCGTGATACTATTTTTATACAGGACGCCGGCATCGATGGTCATGTCCACTTTCCACATATTCGTGATCGTTAAAAGATTCGTACTCCGGGGATACGTGAAAACAACAGCATGCATAGCTTCATCATACGTTTTTACGACATTACTGCTCGTAGATTGAATATCAAAACTCTGATTGGCCAGCGTGTTAAGCGGATAAGTAACCGTTCCAGTTAGACTTTTCAAAAAAGCGGCTTGTTTCGTCGAATTGCCTGCTAATTGGTCACCAATTTCGCTCGGAATTTGGATGATAACAAGCGGAACCTCATTTAGTGTTAGCGATACCAAGGGCGCATACTGATAAACAAGGCGCATCGTACCTTGCCCGTAACTTCCCGTTGTATATGTTCCAGTTAGCGAACTCGCTCCGAGTGAAATCGCCGCAGTGGGCTTTGGCACCACTTCCTTTTCCCCAAAAGCAGATGGCCCAGAAAGAACCACTATAAAAATAAAAAGAATAAGTACGATGGAAAACCAAGAACGGTTATGCTTTTTGTTCATTTTTTTCACTCCTAGTTTATGTTAAACTAACTTATCATTCTTTCTTTGATGTAATCTGGTTGAAATAATGGCAGTACCACTTACAGAATTCATTTCTATTTCCCCTTCATAAAATTAGCCCCTCTAAATCGATAAGAAAAGGAGAGACCAGACGTTCTATGTATTAAAAATGCTATTATTATGATTTTCTTCTAAATTGACGTAACAAAGACATACTAGCTGACAAACTGTTGATTAACAAATTACCATTCATACCATCATCGCAGGTGTAACAGTTACGATTTTTAATTTTTGTCAATACTTCGTGTCTATCCTTCTTTTGAAATCTAGTTTACGACTTCCTAATTTCTCTCGCCCTCATATTTAATAATAATTATGATTTACCGATTATATTTAGCAAAAAAAACAAATGAACTATTCAAAATGAAATATACCCTTAGAAAAAATTTTTAAACGTGGATTATCTCAGAAACTTTGGCTGTCAATAACTGAATTAATCATCTTAAAATATTCCAATATAAAAAAACTAGATTCCTTAGAAGCATCTAGCTCATTATCCTTTATTTATTCTAGCTCTTCTCACAGCAGAGAAAAACGTACAGCTATTATAAAAATCAATCTATTCATTTCCTTTTTCAGTCACAATTTTACTAGGAGCTAAACCTAGCTTCATCCATGGCGCACATATTGGCAATCCTCTGGCGCCACGAATTGACTACCCCTTTGTAGTTTAAAGAAAACTTCATAAAAAGACTCCTAGAGAATCTAGGAGCTACACTTTGACTTCCTTTTCAATTTTACTATGGTTCTTTTAAAACATATGATCAAAGAAAGTTTCTTCCTAATTGCCCATCTTTCTTCATTGTTTAAAGCTATCGCCAACTTCTTTCACCATCTCCGAAACAGACTCCAATCCGCCACCAGAAAGGTACCAGTACTCTGGATTCAAGTAAACAACGTGTCCATTTTTATAAGCATTCGTCTTCTTCACAAGGTCATTCTCCACCACCGATTTCGCCGATGATTCCCCACCGATTGCGGCACCACGATCAATTACGTATAAATAATCTGGATTCTTCTCCGCGATATACTCAGATGAAATACTTTGCCCGTGTGTTGACGCTTCAATTTTCGGGTCAGCTGGTGTCACGCCAAGCACATCATGAATCAATCCAAAACGCGAGCCAGGACCGTACGCACTCATTTTGCCATCGTTAGCTAGAATTATCAGTCCTGTCTTACCAGTTGGCACGCTTGCTTTCACATCAGCAACTTGCTTATCGATTGCCTCCAACCGTTTCTTCGCTTCGTCCTCTTTCCCAAAAATACTCGCTATCGTGTTCACATTCGCATGGAACGACTTCATGTAATCTGCTGTATCCACACCTTGATAAATCGTTGGTGCAATATCAGAAAATTTATCATAAGAATCGGATTGACGACCAGAAATAATATTCAAATCTGGCGCCGCCTCGTTTATTTTTTCAAAATCAGGTTCTTTCAAACCGCCAAGATCCATATATTTATTCCCCGCAAAAGCATCTAAATACTTCGGTAAAGATTGTTTCGGTAAACCAGCAACATTTTTAGAC
Source organism: Listeria rocourtiae FSL F6-920 (assembly GCF_000525975.1). Taxonomy (GTDB): domain Bacteria; phylum Bacillota; class Bacilli; order Lactobacillales; family Listeriaceae; genus Listeria_A; species Listeria_A rocourtiae. The sequence continues at coordinate 33,653 of NZ_AODK01000006.1, read as the reverse complement.
AGGTCAAGTGCTTTCAACGTGTCTAATGTCCCAAAATCAAAAACAACTACCTTATTAGGATTTTGCTTTACTTTTGTTTCTCCAAGTTCGTGCTTGATTGTCAGTTCCTTCGCTGTCTTCTCCTCATCTGCACTTGTTTTCTCATCCGTTCCACAAGCAACCGCAAACACCGCCAAAAGCATTAACATCGCGACCATTAGTAATTTCTTCATCTACTTTAACCACCCTTATTTATCTATTTTTAAAACTATTATTCCATGTCATACCAACCTTTTTGCCTACTCACCTCCTTCATTTAAAATACACACCAATTCGGTCATTATTAATCAATGAAATCGGTATTAGCATATCAAAGACGCGCACCAGCACATCCTCCTGAATGATATTCTCCGTGCGCCCATTCGCAACAACTGCTCCATTTTTCAGAGCCACAATCGTATCCGAATAACACGATGCAAAATTAATATCATGTAGAACTAGCAACACTGTCTTGCCTAGCTCATCCACCAAGCGCCGCAACAACTGCATCATCTGTACGGAATGTTTCATATCTAAGTTATTGAGCGGCTCATCCAGCAAAATGTAATCCGTATCCTGCGCAATAATCATTGCAATATACGCCCGTTGTTGCTGACCACCACTAAGCTCATCCAAATAGCGCGACGCCAAATCCTGCAACTCCATATAATCAAGCGCCATTTCAATAAATGCCTCATCTGCTTTTTGCAACCGTCCTTTTGAATGCGGAAAACGTCCAAGTGCAACCAAATCTCGTACTGTCAAACGCATCGTCACATGATTACTCTGCTTCAAAATCGACAGCCGTTTTGCCAAATCATCCGACTTCCAATCCCCCAGCGCTACACCGTCTACCAAAACCTCACCACTATCCGCTTTCATTAACCGCGCAATAATCGAAAGCAACGTACTCTTCCCTGCGCCATTCGCTCCGATAAAAGACACTATCTGCTTTTCAGGAACCACCAAATCAACTGCTTGAAGAACCGTTTTCGTTCCATAATTTTTGCCCAAATTCCGCACTTCAATCATAATTTTGCCCCTCTCAAAAGCAAGTACAAGAAATAAACACCACCGCACAGATTGATAATCACACTAATCGGTGTATCAAAATGAAACACCCGCTCCGCCAACAACTGTCCACCGACAAGCGCCACCAAACTAATCAAGCTTGCCCCAACTAGTAGTGTCACATGCCGATGCGTTTTCAAAAATTGATACGCCACATTCGCCACAATCAATCCTAGAAATGTAATCGGCCCAACAAGGGCTGTCGCAACAGACACCAACACTACAATAATAAGTAACAACTGCTTAACAATTTTGTTATAAGGAACGCCCAAATTCACCGCATGATCCTTACCAAGCGCTAACACATCCAAATACTTCACAAACCGTAATAAATAAAGCACCGCAGCCACAAAAATAAGCATGGCAACCAATAAAATCGACGTGTTTACATTATTAAAACTCGCAAACATCTTATCCTGCACAATTTGGAATTCATTCGGATCAATCAACATCTCCATAAACGATGAAAAGCTACCGAAAAAAGTCCCACACACAATCCCAACCAGCAACAAAAAATAAATATTTCGCCCATTCCGCTTAAACATCAACCAATACAGCACAAGCGCAAACCCCATCATCAAAATCACCGACAAGAAGAAATTCCAGCGCCCACTCCCAGCCCTCATCAGAGCTTGAGAACCAAAAATAAACACGAGCGACGTCTGCAATAACATGTATAACGAATCCAACCCCATAATCGATGGCGTTAAAATTTTATTCTGCGTAATCGTCTGAAAAATCACTGTCGAAACCGCAATCGCAATCCCTGTAAAAACAATTGCAACAAGCTTCGTCGACCTTAATTCCAGCGCAAAAGCCGGACTTCCACCCATGAACAAAAATAAATAACCCGCCATCAAACCCACAACAATACCTGCTAAAATCAAATTTTTACGCATACGCTTTTCTCCTCATTAGCAGATAGATAAAAATGGCGCTCCCAATAATACCGACCATCAAACTAATCGACACTTCATATGGATAAATAATCACCCGACCTAGCACATCACAAAACAGCAAAAAAGTCGCGCCAAAAATCGCCGTATCAAATAAAGTCTTCTTTATATTATCTCCACGATAAATCGACACAATGTTCGGTACAATTAATCCGAGAAAAGGAATCATACCGACCGTCAACACAACAGCAGCCGTAATAAAAGCAACAATCACCAATCCAAGCCGCATAATTGCCTTATAAGACAAGCCCAGATTCCGTGAAAACGTCTCGCCCATCCCAGCGACCGTAAACTGATTCGCATACAAATACGCAATGACAAGCAACGGAACTGTAACATAAAGCAATTCATAACGCCCTTTTAGCACCATCGAGAAATCGCCTTGCAACCAAGAAGAAATATTTTGAATCAAATCAAACTTATACGCAAAAAAAAGTCGTAATCGAACTGAGAATCCCGCCAAACATCAGTCCCACTAGTGGAATAAAAATCGTATCCTTAAACGGAATCCGCTCCAAAATTTGCATGAAAATAAATGTCCCTAGAAGCGCAAACAAAAACGCCACACCCATCTTCACTAAAGGACTTGCCGTTGTGAAAACAAGTAAAGAAACCAGTATCCCCAACCTCGCAGCATCCATCGTGCCTGCAGTCGTTGGCGAGACAAACTTATTCTGCGTCAAACTCTGCATAATCATTCCACAAATACTAATACCTGCACCAGCCAAAATAATGCTAACAAGCCGAGGAATCCGACTTATCAAAATAATATCCCATTGTTCTCGCGTCAAACAAAAAATATGTAAAATAGAAATTTTCTGTACACCGACAAAGACCGAAAGTAGCGCCAATAACAGAAAAACAATAATAAGTATCGCTCTCTTCAAGCAATCACCCACCTTTATAATTGAGAATGATTTTCATTATCGTTTATAAAATCTATTCTAATAGATAGATTCATGCTTGTCAAGGTCATATTCCAATAGGGTCAAACAAAAAATGCCTCTATGACTAAGAGACAGACCCAACCCTATTTTCTATTCCAGAATCCGTGTTTTAACTCCCCCTTCTCAGGGTAAGGAACACAAAGGAGGTTTTAAAAAAATGACCAATTCTAAGAAAAGTCAGACCTCGCAAGCGATTCACACGCCAAAAATTAGTGACGCTCTTCCACATGACAAAGAGAAAAAGCCATTCGCCAATAATTTACATGGGAAACCGCATCAACAAGTGCAGGACTCCCATCAACAATTCCATCGAAAAATTCTAAAGTAAAATACTAATCTCCAAAGGTTTAGTGACTAACCTTTGGAGATTTTTTGTCTGTATTTTCTTATTTAGCGCCTCTTTTCTTCTTTCTTGCTTTGTAATAATTAAAGCAATACACCATCAAGATTCCTGCTACAACCGAGCCCAAAATCACGACAATAAGCGGCCACTGGACTGTCCAGAATAGCAATTGAACATCTACTGTACCCATATTTGTTGTTCCGAACACGATAATCAAAATAGCGATAATAATCCCAACTATTACTTGCCATTGTACTTTCATTACACTCACTCCTCTATGAATCACACTTCTTATTTATAAGTATACCCACTTTGGAGCGAAAGTGTCCATTATTATTCGCTAACTTCACTAGAAAAGACATATTCACAAGCTTGAAAAAGCCTAAATCCCGAAAAGCGTTGCACACCAATGCTTACATACATCAATCAAAGTACTCATTTCATGGCTTGATATAACTTTGTCCAACTTCGCTATTTCAAAACTGGACAAATTAGCAATATGTTTGTATTGCTTATATGCAAGCGTAGTCATAGTATAAAGATAGACAATGAATATTAGCAACAAGCGAAATGACCACAAATGCAACTTTCAATCGGGAAATTTTCTGCGAAAGGAAGAAACATAATGTACTTATCCGCACGTTCACGCATCATTTTAGAAAAAATATTAGCGGTTCCTGACAACATATCGATTGCGCAACTCGCGTCAGACTTAGATGTCAGCGAAAGGACCGTGCGTCGCGATTTAAAAGAAGTCGGTGAAACACTACAGGAATTCAAACTAAATTTAGTTAAACATGGAAGTAAACTTACAGTTACCGGCGCATCTATCCATCGTGAACGCATTCAAAAAAACATATTAGATCTCGTCAATAACGAATTTACCCCTTTCGAAAGGCAACAAATTATTTTGCGGGTACTCTTAAATGAGTCTGAGCCTGTAAAATTGATTGCGCTTGCCAACGAGCTTTCTGTCACCGTTGCGACTGTGAGCAGTGATTTAACACGCCTTGAAGAAGATTGGAATGGTAAAATCCATATCAAGCGAAAGCGTGGCATAGGAGTCGAACTTGAATCTTCCATCTTAGAAAAACGTGAACTTCTCGGCGAACTGCTAGTAATGACTGTTCCAAAGATTAAGCTCTACAAAATGTTTTGCGATATCCTAGATGATAACTATGAACACATTGATGAGCGAATCGCGGATTTCATCGATATATCGCTTTTGCAAATGTGCGATTCTATAATCACGAAATGGATGAAAAAGCTATCCTATGAAATTAGTAATGACTCTTACATAAATGTGCTCACCTACCTCATGATTACGATTCAGCAAATTCCAAAAGGGAAAGTTATCGCAAAAAGCGACGGTAATCATGTATTTCTCCAAGAATATCCAGAATACGACATTGCAGAACGAATTTTACGAGATTGTTTGCCTGATTTTGCAAAGATTCCTGATAGTGAAATTGCAGAGCTCACGATGCTAGTTCTGGAATCAGAAATCCGTCGAGGCCAAGATGTTTTTTATCGCAACGAAAAAGTACAAGCTATTCGAATCGCGAAAAAGCTAATCTCCCGTGTTGCTAAAGAAATCGACACACCCTTATCGCAAATCACTGTTTTAAAAGGACTTATTGAACATATCCAGTATTCTATCATTCGATTGAAGAAAAACATGCCGATGAGTAATCCACTACTCGAAATGATTAAAGCCGAGTTTCCAGATCTTTTTAAAATTGTTCATACTGCGGCATGTGACATCTATCCATTTAAACAAATTCCCGAAGAGGAAACCGGATTTATCGTTCTCCATTTCGAAGCAGCAATTATCCATTCTGAAAATATGCGACCGTACAGCGCACTTATCGTGACCTCTCGTAGCAGTGGGGTCAATACTTGGCTCCAAGCACGCTTTAGGAAGCGTTTACCTAAATTAAAGAAAATGAAGTTTATCACGCCGATAGATCTCATGAAAGAAACAAATCTAGAAAAATACGATATGATTCTTTCCACATCTCATCTAGAGGATTTCACACAGGATTATCAATTTATTAGCATTTTTTTCACGGATAATGAAATCAATGCCATCAATAAGAAGCTCGAAAAAATCGCAAACCGCAAGCAAAATGAGGCTTTCCCAATGGATGCTTTGATCACAACCGATTTCGAGATGGCATTATCGAGCTTGACTGCCATGCAAACCTACTACAAGCTAATTATCCCGCTCATCAAAGCTACTCATTTTACAATGAGTAGTGTGATGACACGAAATTTGGAAGATAATCTCCGTGGATTCAGTCAAGAAATAGCTCACAAAACTAATCTCGCAGCTGATCATCTCTATAACGAGCTAAACAAACACGAAAATCAACGTAAAGTCTTAGCTTGTGGGGCAAATACAGCCATGTTTCTTATCAATACTGAGGTAGAAAGCGCTTCGATTCACGTTTTCAACTCAAAGCACAATTTAGAAATGCATATCGCATCAGAAGGCAAAGTCAATATTACAAACATTCTCGTTTTCCTGCTTCCAAGCACATTATCCCGCGAAGAAATCGAGATTTTCACTTACTTAATTACGATGCTGACAGAGGACGAGATCGCAAGCACGATGATTGAATCTGGAAATCCAGAAAAAAATTAAAAAACCTTTTTTTTATCGATACTTCAAGAGTTTTTAGAACAAAAAAATATCAACCGTATCGTAACTGATTGTTAATTTTATTCCGGCATTACCGCGTCGTCCCCTACTATCAAACCCCATCCGATGTTAGGGGCACGTGATAATATATAATAAATTTCTTAGGAGGTATCTCTCACATGACAGTTTTAAAAGACTTTCTAGAACCACAATTACAAGCATTGCGAGATCAGGGACTTTACAACACCATTGACACCGTGGAGGGTCCGAATGGCGCAAAAATCAAAATAAATGGCGCTGAATTAATCAATCTTTCTTCCAATAACTATTTAGGCTTTGCAAATGATGACCGTCTGAAAAAGAAATGTATCGAAGCGACCGAACAGTATGGTGTTGGAGCTGGAGCTGTCCGCACGATTAATGGCACGATGACCGTTCATGATGAATTAGAAAAACGACTCGCTGAATTCAAGCACACTGAAGCCGCTATTGCATTCCAATCCGGTTTCAACTGTAATATGGGGGCAATATCTGCCGTTATGACGAAAAAAGATGCCATCATTTCTGATGAACTAAACCATGCATCAATCATCGATGGTTGTCGCCTCTCTGGTGCCAAAATATTGCGCGCCAAACATCAAGATATGATTGATCTTCGCCGCGTCGCAAAAGAAGCAACAGAAAGCGGTCAATATGAGAAAATTATGTACATCACGGATGGCGTTTTTTCCATGGATGGCGATGTAGCCAAAATCCCTGAAATCGTTGCTATCGCAGAAGAATTTGGCTTGATTACTTATGTAGATGACGCGCACGGATCAGGTGTGATGGGAAAAGGTGCAGGAACTGTGAAACATTTTAGCATGTCTGATAAAATTGATTTCCAAATGGGCACGCTATCCAAAGCAATCGGTGTTGTCGGCGGCTACGTGGCAGGTTCACAACAGCTCATTGATTGGCTTAAAGTTCGTGCTAGACCGTTTCTATTTTCCACATCCTTAACACCTGGAGCCGCTGCCGCTTGTATCGAAGCTATCGATATCATGGAGCATGACCCAGAACGCATGGAAAAACTATGGGAAAATGGCACTTACTTAAAAGCTGGATTAGTAAAATTAGGCTTTGATATTGGGTACTCCGAGACGCCAATTACACCGTGCATCATTGGCGACGAAAATTTGACACAACAATTCTCTCGCCGCTTACTAGAAGAAGGAGTTTATGCAAAATCCATCGTCTTCCCAACAGTTCCAAAAGGTACTGGTCGCGTTCGTAACATGCCAACCGCAGCCCATACGAAAGAAATGCTCGATGAAGTCTTGGCATCATACGAAAAAGTAGGAAAAGAACTGAAAGTGATTTAAAACAGGTTGGGAGAAAGTGATGTCAAACATACTTTCGTTCCCACCTAAAACAAACAATTCACTCAAATTGTGTGATTCGAAAATAAAAAGAGCAACTGAGTGTACATTCGTCCCAATGTGCACCCAGCCGATTACTCTTTCTAACACCAAACTTAATTATACCACTAAAAGAACATATATAAATACGATTTCTAATACAATGGAGGGTTTTTTATGAAAAAAGTACTTATCACTGGTTGTCTAGGTCAAATCGGCTCCGAATTAACAATGCGTTTACGCGCCGAGAATGGTACGGATAGTGTTATTGCAACAGACATCCGCCGTATTGCTGGCAATGAAGTTATTGAAAGCGGTCCCTTTGAAATTCTAGATGTAACTGATAAAGATAAAATGATGGATATCGCCCGTGAATATGAAGTCGATACGATTATTCATTTAGCAGCATTGCTCTCCGCAGTTGCAGAAGAAAAGCCACAACTTGCATGGAATCTCAATATGGGTGGGCTTGTTAACGCTTTGGAAGTAGCTCGTGAACTCAAACTAAAATTCTTCACCCCTAGCTCCATTGGTTCGTTCGGGCCAGGTACACCAGCGGATAATACGCCTCAAGATACGTTACAACGTCCAACAACGATGTACGGTGTAACAAAAGTAAGCGGTGAACTACTTTGCGATTACTATTTCCAAAAATTTGGCGTAGATACGCGTGGCGTCCGCTTCCCAGGGCTTATTTCTTATAAAACACTTCCAGGCGGTGGAACGACTGATTATGCCGTAGATATTTACTACGAAGCTCTGAAAAATAAGTCTTACACCTCATTCATTGATAAAGACACAAAAATGGATATGATGTACATGCCAGATGCTATCGATGCAATTATCACACTTATGAATGCGGATCCAAAACGCTTGGTTCACCGCAATGCATTTAATATTACCGCGATGAGCTTCGAGCCAGAAGAAATTGCTGCATCGATTCGTACGTTTATTCCTGACTTTGAAATGAAATACGATGTCGATCCCATCCGCCAAGCGATTGCCGATTCATGGCCAGACTCACTAGACGCAAGTTGTGCTAGAAACGAATGGGATTTTGACCCGCAATATGACCTAGACCGTATGACAAAAGATATGCTGGAAAAGCTGACAAAAAAGCTAGAAAATGATACAGTAGTGAGGCATTAATAAATTTCTATTTTTAATAAAACAACTGTGGCGTGGGATTAGCATTCAAAGAGAGTGCCAATTCCACGCAACAAGCGAGGGGAAAACATATGGAAAATCAGAAACTAAAAAAAGAGATTGGCTTTTTTACAGCACTAACCATTGTTATGGGAACTGTTATTGGTTCCGGTGTATTCTTCAAACCAGAAGCGGTTTATTCTGCAACAGGAACTGCGAGTCTTGGCTTACTAGCCTGGATTCTGGGCGGCGTCATCACTATTTGTGGAGGGCTAACCGCGGCCGAACTTTCCGCAGCAATCCCCCAAACTGGTGGAATGATGATTTATCTTCAAAAAACATATGGCAAATTAACCGCATATTTACTTGGTTGGGCGCAAACCGTCATCTACTTCCCGGCAAATATTGCAGCACTATCTATCATTTTCGCAACACAAGTCGCTAACCTTTTTGGCACAGGAGACGGCATCATTGTTCCAGTAGCTATCGGGGCTGCCGTGTTCATCATGCTCATGAACTTTATCGGAGCAAAAGTCGCTGGGTCATTCCAAGCAATCACAACAATCTGTAAACTCGTACCACTTGTCTTAATTATTATTTTTGGACTCTTTCATCAGGGAGATGTTGCATTCCGTTTATTCCCAATAAGCGTTGAGGATCATCCATTTTTGACAAGTTTAGGTTCAGGTCTTGTAGCAACCATGTTTGCCTATGATGGCTGGATTCACGTCGGTAACATTGCCGGCGAAATGAAAAACCCGAAAAAAGATTTACCAAAAGCAATCGTATTTGGACTAACCGGCGTTATGTTGGTGTACTTATTGATTAATATTGCCTACCTATTCGTTATGCCTGCTGCCGCACTCGCTGCCACAGCAACACCAGCATCCGATGTTGCAAATATCATTTTTGGCTCTATTGGTGGTAAATTAATCACAATTGGGATTCTAATTTCCGTATTCGGTACTATTAATGGCTATACAATGACTGGAATACGTATTCCATATGCGATGTCTCTAGAAAACCAGCTACCATTTAGTAATTGGTTCAAGAAACTTGGTGCTAAAAGCGGCGTTCCTTACAACGGTGGAATCGTAATTCTACTTATTTCTATCACCATGATTTTCAGTGGTGGGTTCAATCAACTAACCGATATGCTCATTTTCGTTATTTGGATCTTCTATACACTTACATTCATCGCCGTCTTTGTACTACGAAAACGAGAACCAGAGCTAGTTAGGCCGTACAAAGTCCCATTTTATCCTGTGATACCAATCATTGCGATTTTAGGTGGCGCCTTCATTGTTATCAACACCTTGTTCACACAACCGATGAACGCTGGAATTGGACTTGGACTAACTGCAATTGGACTACCTATATACCTCTACAAAAAGAAAAAAGGGCATTTTTCTAATTAATAGTGTTAAAAGCATTGGAAACCGGTATAAACCCGTTTTCGATGCTTTTTTATTAATGAAGCGCTATACATACTGTAAAAATAGATTCTCCTATAAGTTTTGCAATAGATTTTATATTTAACACTATTTTTAGCAGTTGGTGCTATTATGTTTCTACTGCAAGTCTTGCGAGAATTTAGATGGAGAGGTCGTTTTCAACTCATAAAAAAGGCTACAGAAAGAGCATTCCCTGACGCACCATTATCGCATGACGAGACAGCTATTACCTTACGTGCAATCCCATTGGTCAAGTTTTTTATCACCTCTACACTACCGGTCACACAAGAACAGCTTTTGCATAACTTCTTTTTATAGCCCCTCCCTATCATCAATTATCCATACATGGCCATGACTTTGAAATATCATGCGTCATAGTCTGTATATTATGAACATTATTTATACAGCTCAACTTTTTATGCTTTCAAAAAACTAAAAATGTGAACGTATATCATTTACTATACGTAAAAAAAAATCAAAGTGCTTAATTTTAGCTATATTTGTTCACTTATTAACTCTTTATAATAAGATACGAAGGTTTCCTTCACATTCTTAGATATCTATTTATTTAAGAAAAACTAAAAGTATAAGGGGTTTTAACATGTCAAAAAAATTAGCAAAAGTATTAGCATCAACAGCGGTGGCTTCCGTTATTGGAATGAGTTTCTCATCTGGAGACATCGTCCATGCAGCTACTTCCAAAACAGCAACAACTGCACCATCGCAACAACAAATCAATAATATGGTGTATGATCTATTCAGTGTCCATGCAACACAGTACTATATAACTGGTTTAAAAAAAAGGCACCACACAACACGATATTGATTTAGTGAAAAATGTAGTAAATACGCTTCCCGATAGCCTAACTAAAATTTCTCATTTACATTATATTTCCCTAGCAGAAAGATATTTAACTGGAACTGCTACTTATAATGCTTATGAAGCTGTAGAAAACTCACTTGAAGATTTATACACAGACTACACACGTGTAGCTTTTAAACCATCAGTAACTCAAAATGATATTGATGCGATTCGTGAAGCAGTAAGTAAATTAGATTCTAAAGCTTTCCAAGATAAAATGAACACAATGTTAGATGAAGCTGAAGCTGCCTTCATTAAAGCTTCTTCTCCATCACAAGAACAAGTCAGTGCTATGATAAGCAATTTCTTCACTCTTGGCAAGGATTACACTATTAATGGCTTAAAATCAAATATTTCAAAACAAGATATTGATTACGTAAAAAATGTAACTAATAAACTTCCTGATAGCTTAGATAAAATCTCTAGTTTAAATTATATTTCCCTAGCAGAAAGATATTTGACTGGAAAATCTACTTATAATTCCTATGAAACTGTAGTTCGATCAATTAACAATCTGTATACAAACTTCAAGCGTGTAACTTTTAAACCATCAGTAACTCAAAGTGATATTGATGCGATTCGTGAAGCAGTGAGTAAACTAGATTCTAAAGCTTTCCAAGATAGCATGAACACATCGTTAAATAAAATCGAAGCTGATTTTGCAAAAGCTTCTTCAGTAAAAAGTAAATAAGCTATTAACTAGGAATCTGTATAAATTAACTATGCGAAACAACTTTTCTTTCGATTAAGTTTTGAAAGAAAAGTTGTTTTTTTTGTACTTCAAAAAGGTGTCAACAAGATAAATTTTTATTTACACTATTAGTTAACTCAGTAGCGCTGAAATATTGTTGAAGGTATTATTTACAACTATGAGAGTATCGAATAGACTGCGGTAAGGTGTAATTTACCTGCTCAAATAAAAAATATTAAGCCGCTAAGATTAAATCAAATTCGAGTAAACTTCATATTAAAAAATCAAAGCACAAAAAAACGCTTGAAGCACATGATACATCAATGCTTCAAGCGTTTCCCCATGTAATGGAGACGGTGGGAGTCGAACCCACGTCCAGAAATAACGGCACTTAGACATCTACGAGCGTAGTCATCGTATTAGATTTTCGCATATACATCAGCCCGACAACAGGCTTCCATAAAGCTAGTCTGATTGTGCTCTCCTTCCAAACCCCAGACAGAGATTTAGAATCGTATCCCACTTCATTTGAGACCCTTACCGTAGCACATGGGCGATGCACGGAGGATCAGCTATCGACTGTTCTTAGGCAGCGAAAGCTAGGTTATTATTAGTTTTGCCAGTTATTATTGGCTTTGACGTTAGTAACGAGGCCGATCCCCCCGACTCGCAATCCAAGCTCGAACTATCCCTGTCGAATCCGTAACGTCCCCGTGATATTGCCGAATCTACGGCGTACCACGAGAAAAATGCTCCTATAAGCGAAACACCAAACGTGACAGTATCTAAAATTATACACGAACAGCTCATAGTTGGCAAGTTAAAGCCAATTGTACACATCATCTAGAGCAAATCTTGATAACGTGACTTACCTTCCGCCGTTCAATACTAAGCTTTTCCGTATAAATATAGATGTCTCATCCGTATATCTATATCTATCCAATCACCTAATCTTAACGCTGCCTTTCTTTAAATGCCCGCTCCACATCACGTTTCGCCTCTTTACTCTTCAAATCCTGGCGTTTATCGTATTTCTTCTTACCCTTCGCCACACCAATCAACACTTTTGCATAGCCATCCTTGATGTACATTTTTAGCGGAATAATCGAATAACCCGCCTCTTTTGTTTCACCAATCAGCTTACTAATCTGCTTCTTGTGTAACAATAACTTACGTGTCCTCAGCGGATCATGATTATAGCGATTTCCCTGCTCATACGGACTAATATGCATATTATGCAGAAAAATTTCACCACGATCAATCCGCGCGTAAGCATCTTTCAAATTCACACGCGCATTACGTACCGACTTAATCTCCGTTCCCTGAAGCACAATTCCAGCTTCAAAAGTCTCCTCAATCGCATAATCATGACGCGCCTTCTTATTTTGCGCTAATAAACGTCCTTCACCTTTAGGCATAATACATCTTCCTTCCTAACGACGTGACTTCTTCGATTTTGTGCCTTTAGCCACACCTTGGTAAAATGGTTTCTTCTTTTTCTTCTTCGGTTGTCCAACATCCCCACCGCTCTGCTTTCCTTTCTTACGCGATGAATCGTTGTCCTTCCGTTTTTTATCGCCATTAGGACGGTTCTTATTTTTCTTAAATGATTTCGAAACCTCCACCGTCTTCTTGCCTCGTTTAAAGCCAGGCGTTTCCTTACCAAGACTACGAAGTGCAAAATCGATTTCGCGGTGATCTACGTCTACCTTCGTAACCTCGACTTCCACCTCGTCACCAATTCGATACACACGACCAGTACGCTCACCAATCATTGCCAACTGATTTTGATGGAATTGGTAATAATCATCCTTCATTGTACTCACATGCGCAAGACCTTCAATCGTATTTGGCAACTCAATAAACATGCCGAAATTCGTCACCGAACTAATAATGCCTTTAAAAATCTCACCCACATGATCTACCATGTATTCTGTTTTCTTGAGCTCATCCGTTTCACGCTCAGCCTCTACAGCCCGGCGCTCCATTTTCGACGTATGTTCTGCAATTTCTGGGAGGCGCTCCGCCCATTTTGCCATCGTCGCATCATCAATATCTCCATGAATCAAATACTCCCGAATCAAGCGATGTACAATCAAGTCTGGATAGCGACGAATCGGCGATGTGAAATGCGTATAATACTCCGTTGATAGTCCGAAATGCCCCAAGTTTGCCGTATCATACTTCGCTTGTTGCATGGATCGAAGCATGATTGTCGAAACAACCATCTCTTCTGGTTTTCCCTTGACCTCTTCTAAAACTTGCTGCAAAGCCCGCGGATGCACATCATTTGCCGTCCCCTTCACAACTAGGCCAAAGTTCGTAATGAACTCGAAGAAACGCTGTAACTTCTCTTCCCGTGGGTTTTCATGGATACGATAAATAAACGGTACTTGCATCCAGAAGAAATGCTCCGCGATACACTCATTTGCTGCCAGCATGAATTCCTCAATCAGACGCTCACCGGCCGAACGTTCTCGCGTCACAACCCCAGTTGGATGTCCCTGTTCATCCACGACTATACGCGCCTCTTTAAAGTCGAAATCAATCGCACCACGCGCATCCCGCTTCTTATTCAAAATTTTGGACAAAGCGTACATATCTTCAAGCATTGGCACAATCGGCGCATATTTTTCACGCAATCCAGCATCCTCCGCCACTAAAATGTCATTGACATCTGTGTACGTCATCCGCTCCGTTGTATTAATCACACTCTCAAAAATCTCATGCGAAACGACCGTTCCAGACGCATCAATCTCCATCTCACACGACATCGTAAAGCGATCCACATGCGGATTCAGCGAACAAATCCCATTAGACAAACGATGCGGAATCATCGGAATAACCCGATCCACCAAGTATACACTTGTGCCACGCTCTGCTGCCTCACGATCTAGCTCTGATCCCTCCGTCACATACGAACTAACGTCCGCAATATGTACACCTAGTTTATGATTTCCATTTGGAAGTTGCGTCACTGTAACCGCATCATCCAAATCCTTCGCATCCGCACCATCAATCGTAATAATAACCTGATCACGCAAATCACGACGCGCCCCAATATCACTCTCCGAAATCTCAGCCGGAACCTTATTAGCTTCCTCCATCACTTCATCTGGAAACGCAATCGGAATTCCGTGCTTATGAATAATCGACAAAATATCAACGCCTGGATCATTTCGATGTCCAATAATCATTTTAACGATTCCCCGCGCACGATGACGGCCTTCCGGGTACTCCGTCAACTCCACAATCACCTTATGACCATCCACAGGCTTCAAACCATTTGCCAAATCAATTTCCACCTGACCAAACGTCCTTTTATCATCAGGAATCACAATCGGATCACCAATCAAGTCTTCCATATACGTCCCAACCACTTGCGAGGTCTTCCGCTCTACAATCTTATGAATCGTACCCTCTGCTAAATTATCGCCTTTTATCTTCGTGATATTAGCAAAAACAATATCCCCATTCATCGCATCGTTCACCTGCGTCGGCGGAATAAAAATATCATCCATTTCTTGATCCTCAGGAAGTACAAATCCAAAGCCTTTCTCATGCGCTCGGAAAGTTCCCTTCACAAAATCAAGCTCTTCTGGCAATGCATAACGGTTCTTCTTGGTTCGAATCACATCCCCGCGATCTTCCATTGCTACAAGCGACTTCACCATCGCCTTAAAATCGTCCGCATCCCGCAAACCCATCTCCGCCTCTAAATCATCCAGCGAAAACGTCTTTTTCGGCGATTCCTTCATAAAATCTAAAATCTTATCCTCTATTTTCTTCATTGTTTCCCTCCTCTCTCTTCGTAAAACTTAAACATGCCAATCCAGCTTATCTAAAAAGGCTAAAATATCAGCTTGCAACTGAGCCTTTTCCTTATCAATCGTAATAACATGTCCAGAATTCTCGTACCATTTCAGTTCCTTTTGATCTGACTCTACCTTATTATAAATCAATTCTGCACCATTTACATCCACCATCTGATCTTTTTTTCCCTGAACGACCATAATTGGTGTATAAATCATATCAATTTGCGGAATAACATCCTGAATCTCATCTTTCAATTTAGCAATCGTATCCATCGGTGCATCTTTATATGCCAACATCTCCGCATCAATCTGCTCTGGCGACTTGCCCTCATACTTCTTATAATTACGAACATAATCCAGAAAACCTTGAATAATCGGCGATGAACTATCCATCCGCGTTGGCGTACTCATCGCAACGATCCCCTTAAGCGGTCGATTATACCCCAGTTTCAATGAGAAAAGCCCTCCCAGTGAGAGTCCAGCCACCGCAATCTCCTCATAGCCCAGAGATTTCAAATAATCATAAGCCGCAAGAACATCCCGCCACCAATCATCAGGCCCGGTTGTCAATAATACATCCGGTGATACACCATGCCCCTTATACTGCGGTGCATAACACGTGTACTGATTATCTTGCAAGAAACGCCCCAACATTCGAACATCTGCAGAACTTCCCGTAAATCCATGTAGCAACAATACCGCCCGTTTCCCAGTCTCAAATAAAAATGGCTCTGGCGCCTTCATTTTCATATCAAAAAATCCCCTTCATTCTAAAAATATCCTTACACCCAGTGTACCGTCTCCACCCGCAAAATTCAAAAAGAAGGTGTTGAGAATAAGCATCGAGACTTAGCAAGTGATTTTGCGTACTAGAATCTGTATTTGGAGTCCCATCATATTCTGCCGACACTAGTGAACGAATGCTCGCTAACGCTCTCACTCATACTGTTGCTGTAACGGGCATAGCCCGCAACAGCAACAGCACCAAAAACTCCACCCGCAAAATTCAGGTGGAGTTCGTCACTTTTCATAATTACAAGAAAAATCCTAAAGCAATCAATATTGCAAAGAAGATTACTGCTAAAACAATCGTTGTACGATGTAAAATACGTTCGAGTCCTCTTGCTTTTTGTTTACCAAATAGTTCTTCTGCTCCACCAGAGATAGCTCCGGATAACCCGTTACTCTTACCTGGTTGAAGAACAACTACGATTATTAACAATATCGATACAATAACTAATAAAATTGTTAACACTGTATTCATGCTCTTTCCTCCTAAAACCGTCCTCTTTTTGACTACCTTTTATGATAGCATATTTTGTATAGAAGGTAAAGCGTTAAAAAGAGGATTCACCATCAAAAATAGTAAATCCTCTCATAGAGACTATTTATCTGTTTTTGGTTGCAATTGGCTCATAATTCCCAGTCGATTATAAGCATTGATCGTCGCAATCAATAAGTACAACTCGCCAATCTCTTTCTCGCTATACAACCTCTCAAGCTCTGCATAAACCGAGTCAGATACACCATGTTGATGAATAAATGTTACTTCCTCAACAAGCTCCAATACCACGCGTTCCTTATCCGAATAAAAAGGAGCCTCGCGCCAAGCATTCACGCCCATCACACGCTGCACTGTCTCACCATTTTCCAAAGCCTCTTTCGTGTGCATATCAATACAGAACGCGCAGTGGTTTAGACACGAAGCATAAATCTTGATCAATTCCTGTAACTTTTTCGGAATGCTACTCTCCCGACCTAATGTATCCAACTTACCAATCGCTGCGTAAGCTTCCGAATTTTCTTTTGCTAAATTAAAACGTGCACTCATTTCACATCCTCCTCTCTATTCTCCCTTAATAATACGACTTATCAGTAGCCAAAGCAACTAACAAAAAAGGAACACCTCACATTCAGGCATTCCTCACAAATCTTACACAACAATTTCTTCTAACCACATTAAGTCATCCAAGAAGTAAACTAAATCCTCTGCCAAAATTTCTCTCTCACAGTCCGTTGTAATATCGTGACCTGAGCCTGCATAGAAACACAATTGTTTATCATCCGAGTGAATATTTTTGAAAATATAGTTCGCGTCATCAGCTGAAATCTCTTCATCTTGACAGCCTTGCCCAATCATCGTTGGTACTTCGATTCGCTCAATATCCGTCGCCACTGCTTTGTAAAATGCAGAACGCGCATCTGTCATTATTTTTATCTCAGGTGCATAATTGGCGAGCATTACCTCTGCTTCACCATCTGCAATACCCATTTTGCTCATACTCTTTAATAAATATTTCTCCACTGGAATATATCGCATTTTACGATTCACGTTTGCACATAGCGGAGCGATTGCTTTCGGACTGAATGTTTCTGCCATTTTTAGAGCAAAAACACCACCCATTGCGGCACCTACTATTGCTATTTCGTGATATCCTAAGCCTTGTAAATGCTCATAACCCGCTTTTGCATCCTCATACCACATATCTGGTGTGGTTTTTAGGAAAATTGCTGGTTCTTCGCCATGACCGCGATAATTTGGTGCATACACTGTATAACCATTCTCTGCTAGATATTCCCCTAATTCTCTAACATCCTCTGTCGTTCCTGCAAATCCATGCAGTAATAAAACAGCACGACTGCCTGCTTTTAAAAGAAAGCTACGATCCGTACTCATGATTAATTGCACTCCTCCATCTTCCTTAACTTGCCCTCATTGTACGCCATATTCGCGTGAATTACCAGCTTTTGATTCGCAACCTGAAAACCATTGGTATCAAAGGTTTCAGCGCTATTCAAAATTGCCGTTTTTGGGGTCAGTAATTTATACAATAGACATATGATAACGCCAAACAGAGAAACTGTCAATCTAAATTTCATTAAATCTATAGAAAAACATTATTTACCGACTTTATCCCTATATTTGCGTCACATCTTTGTCAAAAAAAGAAGTAATAATTTTATGCAACTCGCGCGGTTTCTGCCGAATCAAAAAATGGGTGCCATTATGAATCACAACCATCTCTCCGCGCTGAACAAGATTCACCATTTTCTGAACATCCGCTTTTGAAATCACATCATATTCACCCATAACTGCTAACATCGGCGCTGAGATCCTAGCTAAATCCTCTTCTTTAATATGCGGATGAAAAATCATTAACCTCATCTGCGCCCTAATACGCCTAAAAAAGAAACTGAAGGGTGTTAAAAGAATCGAGACTAAATAAACAATGAACGTAAAAATATTCGCCCACCATTTAATCTGGCTCGCATCATAATTCGTCCCAATCACAACCATCTGCTTCTGCCGTTTCGGCTGATATATCGCCATCTCTAACGCAATAATACCACCATCACTATATCCAATGACTCGATACTTATTAATTTTCAAAAAGTCCAATAAACATAAAATATCCAGCGCCATAATCTGGAAATCAAGTGGCCGAAAACCCAGCTCTGACTTGCCATGACCACGAGAATCCACCGTAATCACTTGATAATTTTTTCGAAAGAAGTCTATTTGTCGCTTCAAAGAACCATGACTCTGCCCATTTCCATGTAGCAAAACAAGCGGTTCACCACTACCATAAATATGATATGAGAGTTCTATTCCATTTACATATGCTTTCATCATTATCACCAGACCTTTTAGTAAGGTCATTATAGCAAAAAAATTGCATATTAGCTCCAAGAATGCAATAGTATCTTGCTAACTAGAAATAATTTATTTTGTATCCTATCTGTTATTGCACTTTATAAGTTGCTTTTATTTTTAGTACAGGTAAGTTATATAATTCCTTACATAAAAAAAAGACCCCCAGAAAACACTCTGGAGGCCCTAAATTGGATAGCGATTATTTTTTCAAGTTGTAGAAAGTATCGTCGCCGTGATATTGAGCTAAGTTACCTAGGTTATCTTCAATACGTAGCAATTGGTTGTATTTAGCAACACGGTCCGTACGAGTTGGAGCACCTGTTTTGATTTGTCCAGCGTTTGTTGCAACAGCAATGTCAGCGATTGTGCTGTCTTCTGTTTCACCTGAACGATGGGAAATAACTGCTGTGTAACCAGCGCGTTTAGCCATTTCGATAGCGTCTAATGTTTCAGTAAGCGTACCGATTTGGTTAACTTTGATAAGGATTGAGTTAGAAATGCCGTTATCAATTCCTTCTTTTAGTTTCTTCGTATTTGTAACGAACAAGTCATCACCAACTAATTGTACGCGATCACCAAGGCGTTCTGTCAATAGTTTGTGACCTTTCCAGTCGTTTTCGTCTAAACCATCTTCAATAGAGATGATTGGGTATTTATTTACTAACTCTTCATACCAAGCAACCATTTCCTCGGAAGTACGTGTTACGCCTTCACCTTTAAGCTCGTAATTGCCAGTTTCACGGTTATAGAACTCAGAAGAGGCAGCATCCATAGCCAATTTAACTTGCTCACCTGGTGTATAGCCAGCTTTTTTTGATAGCTTCGATGATTGTTTCTAAAGCTTCTTCATTAGATTTAAGGTCAGGGGCGAATCCACCTTCATCACCAACACCAGTGTTAAGGCCTTTACCTTTAAGAACTGCTTTTAAGTGATGCAAGATTTCAGTACCCATACGCAATGCTTCAGAGAAAGTTTTAGCTCCTACAGGCATAACCATGAATTCTTGAATATCTACGTTATTGTCAGCGTGCTCGCCACCATTAACGATATTCATCATTGGAACTGGCAATACTTTCGAGTTAACACCACCAATGTACTCGTATAACTCAAGGCCTAATTCTTCTGCTGCTGCGCGAGCGGCTGCCAAAGAAACACCTAGAATTGCGTTTGCGCCTAATTTACCTTTGTTTTCAGTACCATCAAGCTCAATCATTGCTTGGTCTAAACCAATTTGATCTGTTACGTCAAAACCGATAATTTTGTCTGCAATAATGTCATTTACGTTTTCAACAGCTTTCAAAACACCTTTACCCATGTAACGGTTTGAATCGTTGTCACGTAATTCTACTGCTTCATATTCACCAGTAGATGCGCCACTTGGAACTAATGCGCGACCAAATGCGCCAGTTTCTGTGTAAACTTCTACCTCGATAGTTGGGTTACCACGGGAATCAAGGACTTCACGTGCGTATACTTCAGTAATAATAGACATAATTTATACTCTCCTCTAAAAATGAATTTTTGTAAGGAAGTGACCGAATTACCGGTTGCTTACCTTCTTATTTTAGCCTTGTTTAGTCAAAAACGCAAAGCAAGACTTGTTTATTTTTGAATTAAACTTTCGCCCGTCATTTCTACTGGTTTTTTCACGCCTAAAAGATCAAGCATTGTTGGAGCTACATCGGCTAAACGCCCACCCTCACGCAATGTTACACCAGCTTTTGTAACAATGACTGGTACCGGCACTGTCGTATGAGCTGTATGTGGTTTACCTTCTGGTGTTGTCATCGTTTCGGCATTACCGTGATCAGCGAAAATAATGGCTGAACCACCTTTTTCCAAAATAAGATCAACAACACGTCCAAGATTCTCATCCACTGCTTCAATGGCTTTTTTTGTCGGTTCAACCATACCAGAATGACCTACCATATCAGGATTAGCAAAGTTTAAAATAATGGCATCGTGCTTATCATTTTTGATATCTTCCACTAACGCATCTGTCACTTCATAAGCGCTCATTTCAGGTTTCAAATCGTACGTTTCTACTTTCGGCGAGTCAATTAGAATCCGGCTTTCACCAGGGAATTCTTCGTTGCGCCCACCATTCATGAAAAATGTAACATGAGGATACTTCTCTGTTTCAGCAATACGCAATTGCGATAAACCTTCATTAGATAAAACTTCCCCAATAACATTTGTCATCGGCGTTGGCTCAAAAGCAACTTCTGCCACAATACTTGGATTGTAAAGTGTCATCGTTACGAATTTAATATTTTTTGGATGCGTTTGTCCACGATCGAAATGTTCCCATTCCGTATCTGTAAATGCATTTGAAAGTTGGATGGCACGATCAGGACGGAAATTGAAGAAAATAACAGCGTCATTATCTTTCACAGTAGCGACTGGCTTACCATCTTTCGCTATAACAGCTGGAACGACAAACTCATCATTTTTACCGTCTGCGTAAGAAGCTTCAACCAACTTCACAGGATCCTCAAATTGTGCGCCTTCCCCTTTTACAATTGTATTGTAGGCTTTTTCAACACGTTCCCAGCGTTTATCACGATCCATTGCATAGAAGCGTCCAGAAACAGTTGCAATCTCACCATAGCTCAGCTCAGCAATAGCTTTTTGTAACTCTTCCAGATACCCTACAGCAGATTGTGGTGGTACATCTCGACCATCAAGGAAAGCATGGATATAGACATTTTTCACACCTTCTTTTTTTGCTGTATCAAGTAATGCCACTAGATGGTTTATGTGACTATGCACGCCACCATCAGATAACAAGCCGAATAAGTGAAGGTCGGAATTATTCGTTTTTGTATGTGTAAATGCATTGTTTAAAGCCTCGTTTTTGGCAAATTCGCCTTCTTCGATTGCTTTGTCAATACGCGTTAAACTTTGGTAAACAATACGTCCAGCACCGATATTGGTATGCCCTACTTCCGAGTTACCCATTTGCCCTTCTGGCAGACCAACGTCTAGACCCGATGCTTTTAGCTGTCCATGCGGATAAGTTTCCCAATAGCGATCAAAATTAGGTTTATTAGCTAGCGCAACAGCATTCCCAATTGTTTCGTTACTTAAACCAAAACCATCAAGAATGATAATAGCTACAGGTGATTTTGCCATTTACTTCACTGCCTCCAATAGAGCTAAGAAAGAAGCTGGCTCAAGGCTTGCCCCACCAACTAATGCTCCATCAATGTCGGATTGTGCCATATACTCAGCAATGTTCTCAGGTTTTACACTACCGCCGTATTGAATACGAACAGCGTCTGCTGCTTCTTGGGAAACAACTTCTGCCACAGTTTGACGAACAACAGCACATGTGTCATTAGCGTCTTTACTTGTGGAAGATTTACCAGTTCCGATTGCCCAGATTGGCTCATAAGCGATGACAGATTTAGCAACTTGTTCTGCTGTCAAACCTTCCAGTGCTGCGCGAATTTGTCCACTCACCCATTCGTTTGTTTGACCAGCTTCACGTTGCTCTAAAGTTTCACCACAGCAAATAATTGGAGTCATCCCGTGTTTGAAGATTGCGTGTGCTTTTTTGTTGATATCTTCGTCTGTTTCGTGGAAATACTCACGACGTTCAGAGTGCCCAATAACAACATAAGAAACACCTAAATCAGCAACAGCAAATGGGCTAATTTCACCAGTGAATGCACCTTCGTCTTCAAAATAAGTATTTTGCGCTGCGATTCTAAGATCAGTTCCCTCCGTCAAGCGAACTAATTCTTGTAAAAACAATGCTGGTGCTGCGATTACGGAATCCACAACATCGTTACTTGGAACTTTAGACTTGACGTCCTCAGCAAATTGTCCAGCTTTCGCTGCCGTTTTGTTCATTTTCCAGTTTCCTGCAATGATTGGTTTACGCATATAGTTGACCATCCCTTCTCTTTGCAGCGCGTCGACAAACGCTCATCTTTGCCGTTAAACCTTCCGTTCCGGTAGTCGCGCATACCCGAGTATGCTCTGTTCGGTACCCAGCTTTGCCTAAAACTTAGGCATTTGTCGACACGCTGAGGTTCACGGATACTATTTTAACCCGCGAAACACGAGAGGCTAACAGTTTCAAACATTATTTATCGCTAATAGATTCAACGCCTGGTAGCTTTTTACCTTCTAGGTATTCTAGAGAAGCTCCGCCACCAGTAGAAATGTGTGTAAATTTGTCAGCGTAACCAAGGTCCATCGCTGCTGCTGCACTATCTCCACCACCGATTATTGTTGTTGCGTCATCAAGATTTGCGATGGCTTCACAAACGCCAATTGTTCCTTTAGCAAAGTTGCTCATTTCGAACACTCCCATAGGACCGTTCCAAACAACTGTTTTCGCACCTTGTAACTCTTTTGTAAAAAGTTCTACTGTTGCAGGGCCAATATCCAAACCTTCTTCATCAGCTGGGATGTGGTTCGAGTCAACTGTGTGGAATGGTGCATCATTGCTGAATTCACGAGAAACAACATTGTCGATTGGAAGCACTAATTTGTCGCCTGCTTTTTCAAGTAAGCTCTTCGCAAGATCGATTTTATCTTTTTCTAAAAGTGAAATGCCGACTTCTCTACCTTGTGCTTTGAAGAATGTATATGCCATTCCGCCACCGATAAGTAATTTTGTCTGCTTTTTCGATTAAGTTCTCGATAACGCCGATTTTGTCGGAAACTTTTGCGCCACCAAGAATTGCAACCAGTGGACGTGTTGGGTTATCCACAACGCCACCGATGAACTTGATTTCTTTCTCCATTAGGAAGCCTGCCGCTGAATCTAAGTTAGAAGCAATTCCAACGTTAGAAGCATGTGCACGGTGAGCTGTTCCGAACGCATCGTTAACAAAAACATCACCTAGAGAAGCCCAATACTTGCCTAACTCAGAATCATTTTTACTTTCTTTTTTGCCATCAATATCTTCAAAACGCGTATTTTCGAAAAGAATAACGTCGCCGTCTTTCATCTCGCTAATCGCGCCTTCCAGTTCAGGCCCACGCGTTACAGGTACAAATTTTACTTCCTTACCTAATAATTCGCTCAAACGTTCAGCAACTGGGCGAAGCGATTTGTCCGCTTTATCTTCTTCTGTCTTCACTTTACCTAAATGAGAGAAAAGAATTGCTTTACCGTTTTGCTCAAGGATATATTGAATCGTTGGAAGCGCCGCTACGATACGATTATCATTGGTAATTTTACCGTCTTTCATTGGAACGTTAAAATCAACACGTACTAGAACTTTTTTGTCGTTTAAGTCTAAATCGGTCACAACTTTTTTAGCCATATTACTTTTCCTCCATACTTTTCAAATAAAAAGCGGAAACAAAAGACCTGTTCCCGCTTATTTGTTTATTATTTAGTTCTTAGCAATCTTATTTAGCAATTTTAGCAAAATATTCAAGTGTACGAACTAATTGTGCAGTGTAAGACATTTCGTTGTCATACCAAGCAACAGTTTTAACTAATTGTTTGCCACCAACTGAAAGGACTTTCGTTTGCGTTTCGTCGAATAAAGAACCGAAAGTGATTCCAGCGATATCAGAAGAAACGATTGGATCGTTAGTGTAACCGAAAGTATCTTTATCGCTTGCAGCTTCCATTGCAGCGTTCACTTCTTCAACAGTAACTTCTTTGTTAAGAACTGTTACTAACTCAGTTAAAGAACCAGTTGCAACTGGAACACGTTGAGCAGCACCGTCTAATTTACCAACAAGTGATGGTAACACAAGACCAATTGCTTTAGCAGCACCAGTCGTGTTAGGAACGATGTTTTCTGCAGCAGCGCGCGCACGACGGAAGTCTCCACCTGGGTGAGGACCATCAAGTGTCATTTGGTCACCTGTATAAGCGTGAATTGTAGTCATAAGACCTTGTTCGATACCAAATTTGTCTTCTAATACTTTAGCCATTGGAGCAAGACAGTTAGTAGTACATGAAGCACCAGAAATAACTGTTTCAGTTCCATCTAAAGTATCATGGTTCACGTTGTATACGATTGTTTTCATGTCGCCAGATGCAGGAGCTGAGATAACAACTTTTTTTAGCACCAGCTTTGATGTGTAGTTCTGCTTTTTCTTTCGCAGTGAAGAAACCAGTACACTCAAGAACGATATCTACACCTAGTTCGCCCCATGGTAATTCCTCTGGGTTACGGTTAGCTAAAACTTTAACTTCTTTACCGTTCACGTTGAAATAACCATCATGTACTTCAACATCGCCATCAAAACGACCTTGAGTAGTATCATATTTCAACAGATGAGCTAACATTTTAGCGTCTGTTAAGTCATTGATTGCCACAACTTCAATACCTTCCACATTTTGAATACGACGGAATGCTAGACGTCCGATACGTCCAAAACCATTAATACCAACTTTAACTGTCATAAGTCAATTTCCTCCTTGAAAATAATGAAATTTTTTATTTCAAAAGGGTGTTTTCCCCTTTTAAAAGCATCGTTGCTGCTCCTTCGTCTGTTACTAAAATCGTATGTGCCGGAGCGGTTTTCATATACGACTTGATTGCTTTGGCTTTTGAAGTGCCTCCTGCTAACGCAATAATATTCGGTATGCGAGGTAAGTCTTCAAACTGTAAGCCAAATGTTGGAACTTTATACACGACTTCTCCTTGTTCATTGAAGTAATAACCAAATGCTTCACCCACAGCTTGTCTGTCTGTGATTTTTTGCATTGTTTCGGCATTCGTGTGTCGACGCTGTGCCATCGTCATCGCATCACCGATACCATGCAATATAGCATTCGCTGATTGAACGAGTCGCAATCCTTCTTGAATTGCAGGCTCCTTCATTAATGATTGATACGCCTCTTCACCAAGCTGTTCCGGTACATAAAACATGCGGTGTTTCCCATTCGTCTTCGTTGCCATTCTATCACAAATCGTATTCGCCTGATTATTCAAGTCCTCACCAAGTCCACCACGCCCTGGGACAAAAAGCAACTCGCGCCCATTCGCAAAATCAGGCGTCATCATTTCGGCTAGCGTTGCCATTGTTGATCCACCCATTACAGCAATCGTGTTCTTCTTCTCTGTGAGCGATATATCCAGTTGTTCGAGTGCCACACGTCCCATTTCTTCCAAGACCCACGGCGTTACATCGCTATCTCCCTGAACCACAAAACAAGCTTTGATCTTTAATTTCTCGCGCAGTCTATCTTCCATTGTATGTATTCCCGTCAACTGATTCATAACGGATTCTAATTCGCGAAATACAACCAGACCATCCTTCGTCACTGTCATCCCAGCGGGGGCAATGCCAATTAACCCCTGTGCTTTCAAAAATTCTACCTCACCACGCAGTACCCGCTCACTCATACCAAGCATTTGGGCGAGTGTCCGTCTACCAACCGGTTCCGCAAAATAAATCGAGCGCAAAATTTGATAGCGCTTCTGCATTACTAGAAGCATGTCGGGTAATAATTTCTTTTGAATGTTAATAATATCTGACATTTCAAAGTCTCCTAACCACCTTGGACTCTTCTTGACCCGCTTAGTCATAAGATGTCCCGATAAAACTAAAAAAACAAGAGAACTAAGTCTTTGCTAGTAAACTATTGTGACCATTGCCGATAAATATCGAACCAGTCATCTTTTCGTTTCTAAACTAACCCATCTCTTTCGTAAATCGCCTGCCATAAAGCAAGTAGTTATTTCATTACCCTACAACAACCATTCTACCAGTGATTAGTTCAAAATTCAAGCGTTAAGCTACTATATTAAAGAAAAATTCACGATTTATTAACACTGCATCCCTACTATTAAAAAAGACACATTACTATATTCCACGGAATGACTGTGTTAAAACATAAAACAATCCAACTAAAAAACCTCTTGAATAGATAACAAGAGGTCAAGCAAACCTTTTACGCTTCGATGAGGATAAAATGTTCAACTCACCACGGTATTTAGCAATTGCTCGGCGAGAAACTTGGATACCTTGCTCGTCCAGCATCTCCACAATTTTTTGATCAGAAAGTGGTTTTAATTTATTCTCATTATTCACAAATTGCTGCATCAACTTCTTAATGCTCTGGCTTGAAACATCGCCAGCACCGGATTCCTCGCTCTCTTTTTTCATCAGACTCGATGAGAAGAAATACTTTAACTCGTACACACCGTGAACCGTTTCCATATACTTGCCATTCACTGCCCGACTAACCGTCGATTCATGTACCCCAATTTCCTCCGCAATCTCCTTTAATGTCAATGGTTGCAAATGCTTTTCCTCATGTAAAAAGAACTCCCGTTGATGCTCCACAATCGCAACACCAACACGGCCAATCGTGCTTTCTCGTTGCTCCAAGCCTTTTTTCAACCACTCAAACTCACCAGCCTTCTCCTTCAAAAATGCTGCAACATCCTTTTCCTGCGTCGCCTGCATCATTTGGAAATAACCTTCTTGAAATTTCATTCGCGGCAAAAATTGCTTTGCGACCTTGACCTGCAATTCATCCCCGTTTCGTTGCAAAACAAGATCAGGCACAACATATTGCACTCGTTCTGATTCGAATTCTGCACCAGGTTTCGGGTTAAGTGTAACAATAAAATCCGATATTGCCTGAATATCTATCATTTCAATACTCAATCCATCCGCAATTTTTTTCCAACGCTTGTTTGCAAAGTCATCAAAATAATCATGAATCAGATCATAAGCTTTATCCGGCGCTCTTTCATGACGCTCAATTTGCAGTAAAATACATTCTTTGGCATCACGCGCACCGACACCAGCTGGTTCCAAACTCTGCAAAACCGCTAGCATCTCCAAAACATCGCTCTCAGACATCAGTAACGCCGAAGCCACGACGTCCAACTCTGTCCGCAAATATCCATTATTATCCAAACTTTCAATTAGAAACAACAACACCAATTTCTGCTGACTCGTTATTTCCAAAAACTGCATCTGTTCCTTCAAAGCATCTGAAAGTGTCATCGTCGTATCTGCAATTTGCTCCAACCAATTTACATCATCAGCTCCTGTGAGGTGCTCTTTTTTGCGCATCGTCGTTAATGTATAATCAGAAGCCATGTCTACACCTGGTATTACCTCTATCAAAGGATTTTCAAGTGCCTTATCTTCCAGAAAAGCCGCCAAATCTTCCATATTGAACTGCAACATCGCGATGGATTGCGATAACTGTTGGGTCATCATCAACTTCATTGACTGCGTCTGTTGCTGCTTTTGGACAAAATTGGACTCTAATCTCATGAGATAACTCCTCCTACTTTATACTCGTCCCATCTATTATAACACGTCCACCCAAAGTCGATAAACCCCAAATAAAGAACTACATCTGTGACATAGCGCAAACAAAATAAAATCGTCTTACTCCTTAAGTTTGAAGTAAGACGAAAATTTTGCTTTACAAAACCAAGCCCACCTATCTTATTTTGGCAAATGTGCAATAAAATTATCGTAGCAAAATCCTTTAATCTCTTGCTCCGTAAAATGCTTTCTAAGCTCTGCAATAAATGCCGGATATTTCGAACAATCTTCCAGCCCCTCAATATGATACGGTATTCCATCAAAATCCGAACCAAAGCCAATATTTCGTACACCGCCAAGCTCACAAATATGCTTTATATGTGCAATTAAATCTTCCATATAAACAGTATCAGCCGTCTCCTTCACGAACAATGGATAGAAGACGATGTGAATCATCGCATCTTTTTCAAGTAAAGCTTTAATCTGGTCATCCGACAAATTCCGGGGATGTGCACAAATTGCCTTTGCATTGGAATGGCTCGCAATCGGATAATCTGCAAGCTCCATCACATCCCAGAACGCCTTCTCACTCAAATGTGAAACATCCGTAAATACTTTTCGTTCATTTAGTCTAGCCACTATCGCTTTGCCAAAATCCGTCAAACCTGCACCGCGCGATTCTTCAATCCCATCCGCCGCCAAGTTAGCGTTATTCCAGGTCAAACCAACCGAAAGCACGCCATAATCTAGCATTTGATCTAGTTTTCGTAAATCTGTCCCAATCGGCTCCACACTTTCTAATGTCAAAAATGCTGCAATCTTCTCCTCTGGCACACGATCCACATCAGACCACTGTCGAAGCGGCTTAATCACGCCATTCCGATGCAATACATGCTGTTTATAGATATTCACTTGCTCAATCGCTTTCTTCCATTTCTGTTCGACAGGTGTTGTTGGCTCCAGAAAAATCGCAAAAGCCTGCATTTTGATGCCACCTGCAATCATCTTTTCAAAATTAACATCCAGTTGCTCTGAATCTTGAAACATGACTTTTCCTACACCTGCTTGTAGCTTATAAAGAGCATCACAGTGCATATCCACGATGTTCATCATTACACCCACCCCCGTTTAATATATCCATTATATACTTTTTAGGGCAGGAAACAAGCATCAATGTTCTTTCTTATGACCTTTTCCTGGCCAGAATGCCCATTTTCCAAGCAACATCGTAATCGCCGGAACTAAGAATGGTCGCACAATGAACGTATCAAGTAAAACTCCAATCGCTGTGATTAGACCAAATTGAACGAGCAATTGAATTGGTAAAGTCGTCAAAACAGCGAATGTTCCTGCCAAAATAATTCCTGCCGATGTAATCACACCACCAGTCTGTCCAACACCCTCTGTTATTGCCTCACGCAACGATAGTTCCCTACTTTTTTTCCAGATACTAGAAATCATGAAAATGTTATAATCTTCGCCAAGTGCAACAATAAAGACAAACGCATAAATCGGAATCAAACCAGCAATAGCATCGGCCCCCATGACATAATGAATAATGAGCCAACCGAGTCCTAGTGCACTAAAGAATGAAAGCAAGACTGTTGCAACAAGATAAACCATCGCCGTCACCGAGCGCAAGTAAACGAGTAGTAACAACGCAATCAGGCCGATAACAAGTGGAATAATCAAAGCTTCATCCTGCTTGGTAACTGCGCGCGAATCATATTGTGTCGCTGTCTGCCCAGCAATCCAAACATTATTTTTCGAAATCCCAGCATCGCTAAGCGTTGTTTCAGCCACTTCACGGATATCCGGAATCACATCCATCGCCGCGTTGCTATAAGGATTATCCGCAAGCTCAATCGTATACATCACATAGTCCCGATTTTTTGTGCTTGGAATCCCCACAGAAACATTAGCCACGCCATCCTCTTTCTCCAAATTAGTCCGAAGATCTGTCTTTTCTCCGTTCGTTTTAACAATCAAATTCACTGGCGCCAATTGCCCCGCTCCAAAATGATCACTAATCAACGTAAAACCTTCACGTGACGGCATATCTTTCGGAAACGTCGAGAGCGTATCGTACGTATATTTCACCTGTGTCGCAAAAATCGCACATCCACCTAAAATCAAAATTGTAATCACGAATGTCTTTATCGGGTGTTTCGCTGACATTTCACCGACACGATGCCAAAAACGATTTTCGCGATGAGGTTTCGCCGTTTTTCCCTTTTTAGCAGCGCGCACTCGTGACATCTCCTCTGTACGCGGAACAAATGGCCAAAATGAAATTCGGCCAAAAATACCGAGTAGCGCTGGAACTAATGTCAACGAAGAAATCATCATAATCAAAATGGACAAACTAAACGGAACCGCAAAATTATGAATGGAACCATATTTTGCGACAAGTAAAATTAGCAAAGCCGCCATTACCGTGAACCCACTTAGCGCAATAGCCCCTGCTGTATTGCTAAAAGCCTTTTTAAACGCTGTATATCGGTTCTCATCATGATGCAACTGACTGCGGAATCTCGCAATCAAAAACAAACAATAATCCGTCCCAGCTCCGAAAAGAAGCACGGTCATAATCGACAGTCCTTGTGACCCGTAAGTAATCACGCCTTCTTTGCCAAGTAGCGCAATAATCGGCGTCACTGCCAAATAAGCAAATCCAACTGCAATAAGCGGAATAAATGCCAAGATTGGTGAACGATAAATCACCAGTAAGAAAATTAAAACGAGCAACACAGTACCAATTAATAGCGACACATCGGCATCACTAAACAATTCCGTTGCATCAACACCAATGCCCGCAGGTCCAGTCGTCCGAGCCGTCAATGTATCCTTACTACTCACCTTCTGATCAAACGGCTTATCTGCAAAAATCCCATTCGCCGTTTTCTCCAACTCTTCAAAACTTGTTTTGAGTTCATCGGAAGTAGCTGCTGAATCCATCAAAACCGTCTGAATAAATGTCGTACCATCCTTAGAAACCTGTTGCTTCAAAACAGGAAGTGGCATTTTATCGTACGGAACTACCGTTTTCTGATGATCCAGCGGGCTTTGCTGTAACTCCTTAGCAAACTCTTGAATTTGCGCTAAATCAACATTCGTCAAACCTGTGCTCCGAAACCATGTAATTAAAGCCGGCGTACCTTCTCCCATTGGAAATTGTTCATCCATCACTTTTTGTGCAACGACAGAGGGTTCCGAAGCTGCTAAATCGGGTGCCGCATCATCTTTATAATCCGCCGATTTCGGTAAAAAAACTTGTAAAGCAACCACAATTAAAATCCAGATAGCAAGCGTAATCCACCTGCCGCGCTTCCCACCTACCGCATTTGCAACCTTAC
The DNA here is from genome assembly GCF_000525975.1 of Listeria rocourtiae FSL F6-920. Lineage (GTDB taxonomy): Bacteria > Bacillota > Bacilli > Lactobacillales > Listeriaceae > Listeria_A > Listeria_A rocourtiae. The sequence continues at coordinate 2,075 of NZ_AODK01000006.1, read as the reverse complement.
TAAAAATACCATGACTCATTTCAAATTCCCCCTTATCCTTTTCACTTATCATACGATAAATATTTTCGTTTATCAATCGATAAATATTTATTTATAAAAAAAAGAGACATTTCATTTATACCTCTTTTTTACAAATCCCAAACATCATAAAATCAATCAGCTCATCTAGACGATCCGATATTGAACCAGTACGAAACGGGCTATCACTAGCAAAGACCGGGCTAATCGTTGACAAACAGTAACGTGCGGCCGTCTCACTTGTCACCCCATCACGCAGCACTCCGTCTTCTGCCATACGCGTAAAAAGCCGCTTAAACGGGTCCAAATAAGTAGACTGCCATAACTGGAACATCAAAAACTGATTTTCCTTTTTCAATTCATTCAAAATATCATGAATCATCATAACAATATTCGTTGGATGATTCTCGATTAGCATCATCAACATGGCCTTTAACTGTACTTTAGGTTCAAAAGCCGCCTGCTCAATTGGAATCATATCCGCGTGAATCTCGATTGTCAACTGCCGAACAACTTCCACATAGAGCGATTCCTTATCTTTAAAATGATGGTAAAGCGCTGGTTGGGTCATCTGGCACTGCGTTGCGATATCCCGCGTTGACACAGTTCGGTAACCCTTCTCCATAAACAAGTCACGAGCCGTTGTCAAAATCTTATTCCGCGTAAAAATTAATTCCTCCGCACGAGTCCGTTTTGCCATCGCATTTTCGCCTCCATCAGTCATTCATCTACATTCTACCATGACTTCATCCATCCGTAAACCTCCATCACAACTCCTCACGTAACTTCAAAACTGATTGTTCCTTGCGCTTAGCCTCAAACATAATATCGGCGTCTCGACCAGCCAATAACCCCATTAACCGCCGGAAATCCTCCAAATGAATAAAATCATGATGTGATCTGTCCTCACTTCCCGTTTTTCCAGAACTAATATGCATTTTTGGCGTCATTTTCCACGTTTTAAAAACATCCGTCACAATTTGCACCGCATCTGCATCCTGCTCGTGATTACAAATATGATGATGAATATCAAAGCAAACAGTTGCGCCCGTAGCTCTGGAAATTTCTAAAACATCATTCGCTGTATATATCTTATCATCATTCTCCAAACGTAAAAGCCGCTTAATATCATCTGATAAGCCGTTGTATTCCTGAATAAAGCGCTCACTTGCTGTTTTCTTATCCCCATAAGCCCCACCAATATGCAAAATCATATCTGTTCCACCAACCAAGTCTAGCAACTGCTGATGATACGTTAACTCCGCAATCGCCTTCTCTACCACATCCACGCGCGGCGAATTAATAATCGTATATTGCCCAGGGTGCATTGATAACCGCATCCCGTGAAGCTCTCGCAACCGACTAATCTCCGCCGTCAACGCCAAAATATCCGCATCTTGTTGCCAATCCCACGTCATAATCGAATGTGACGCAAAAGGAATCAAGTCACTCGACATTCGGAAAAAATAAATCTCGTGCGTCGCATTCCACTCCAAGACACGAATAACCTCCGCTAAATTATGTACCGCGATTTCCTTCACCTTTTCCAGCCCCTGCTCCTCCACAGTCCGCAATCGGCACGTCCGAAATTTAGAAGGCATCGACATATTAATACACGCATAACCTAATTTCACGCTTTTTCCCTCCATTCGCATCCAATCATAACAAAAAAGCAACTATCACACCAAATAAAGTGGTTTTGATAGCTGCTTTCACTAGCCTTCCTAATGTATAAACTCCGCCAAAATACTACTCACCACAACAGATAAGATTGTCACCGTCGAGAACCCAGCAATAATCATTTTCGGTAATATTTCTCCTTCAATCGCCGCGATTTCATCCCTATTTTCACCAGCACTTCTCGCGGCCTCTTGACTCAAAATCATCGTTCCAGGAAAACCGTAAAGCGTTGTGAGCCCAATCGCCATCGACATCGCCAGACTATATCCAAGAATTTTCCCCAAAATGGCCGAAAAAACGACGCTTCCTGTAACTCCAATGGCGAACGCGATACAAAGTGGTCCGATAAGCGCAACTAAATCGTCCACAGAAGACGT
>NZ_AODK01000005.1 GCF_000525975.1 Listeria rocourtiae FSL F6-920 | reverse complement strand
ATATGTTTTACTGCGATTAGACGGGAAAAATTTCTAAAAACTATATGATGACTATCGCAGCGCACTGGAAACGAAAAAAAAAAAGTCCAGACTGCCAAAGAAGCGATGGAAATGGCATGGGCAGAACATGAGAAGTATAAGAAGCTACAAGAAGAAGGTAAGCAAAAGGCACCGACTAGCTATCAAAATAATAATCGTAAATTTAGTCAGACTGGGCGTAGAGAAATTTTGCCAGATTGGTTTGATAAAGAAGAAATGAAGCCAGTGGAAAAAGAAATGACTGTTCGTGAAAAATCGGCACTGGACAAACAAGTAGAAGAAATGAAAAAAACGCTTGAAAGAAGGTAGGTGACGAAGGTGGATAAAATTGAAAGAACGCTCGGTCAGCTCTTCCAAGGACGCGATTTTGAGAAACAATATGAAGCTTTGAAACAACAAGTTTTTGCATACGAGCCGGTGAGGCGATTTCTAAAAGAGCACGATTCAGAGCTAAACGAACAAATTATCAATCAGAACTTATCTAAGCTCTATGAATTTATGACAGAGCACCAGAAGTTTCAACATAAAGAAGATACATTGATGCCAGGATATGCACCACGCCTTAGTTTGAATGGTGATTATATTACTGTCACATATTATCCAACTGAAGAGAAGATCCAAGCTGACAGACAGCGTGCGATAGAAAAACGCATTCGTTCGCTCTATATGCCAAAACAAGTGATGGAGGCAACGCTAGATGACTTTACTATTGATAACGAATCGCGTAGTGCAGCATTTTTAGCGGCAGGGGAATTCTTAAGTACTTATAAAAAAGATGTCATGGGAATGCAAAAAGGCCTCTACATTCATGGGAGTTTTGGAACTGGAAAGTCTTATTTACTTGGCGCAATGGCAAAAGATCTTGCCTTAAAAGGAATTTCCACAACGCTCGTTTATCTACCTGAATTTATGCGTGAAATTAAGCAATCCATTGCAGACAATAGTGTCGGCGAAAAAATCCAATTTGCGAAAGAAACTGATATTTTGATGCTAGATGATATTGGCGCAGAATCAATGACGACATGGACGCGCGACGAAGTACTTGGAGCAATTTTACAATTCAGGATGCAAGAAGAGCTTCCAACATTTTTTTCGTCTAACTACAGCATGGAGCACTTAGAAAATCACTTGATGTTTTCGAATAATGGCACAGAAGAACGCATGAAAGCGCGCCGTATCATGGAACGAATTCGTTATTTATCCCAAGAAATTGAATTAGACGGCAGAAATCGGCGTTATTAGAGTTTTAGGGTAAAGCTTGACATTTCGTTCAATCCGATTTATTATACAGATAATGATGAAACAAGTATTGATAAGGACAACATTTTATTAGTGTCTGATTCACAGAGAAGGAGGTATTGCTGAGACCCTCCTAATTAGCCGATAAAGTGACCCCCTTTGAACTTTTCATTCGAAATCAAGTTGTTTTTGAGAGTAGTTTGAGACGGATCACACCGTTAACTGTGACAAGAGAAGGATTTTTCGGAATTCTTGAATCTTGGGTGGAACCACGTGTTGAAAGACTCGTCCCTTGCACAAGCTTGGGATGGGTCTTTTTTGTTCCCTAAAAGTTAGAATGTGCGTATAAAAGTCCGCGTTTCGTCTAAAAATTTGAAGAAGGAGTCGAAGAAAATGAAAATTACATTTCCAGATGGTGCAGTAAAAGAATTTGAGGCTGGCGTTTCTACAGCAGACATCGCAGCATCTATTAGTCCTGGCCTTAAGAAAAAAGCGTTAGCAGGTAAAGTGAACGGAACTTTGATTGACCTAGTAACACCGATTCTTGAGGATTCAAAAATCGAAATCGTGACTCCAGATCATGAAGACGCGCTACAAATTTTGCGACATAGTTCGGCTCACTTGCTGGCTCAAGCCCTTAAACGTTTGTATCCAGGTATTACTTTCGGAGTGGGCCCCGCAATCGATTCGGGTTTCTACTATGATGTTGATACAGAAGTAGCAATAAGTGAAGAAACTTTCCCAGCAATCGAAAAAGAAATGCAGAACATCATTCGTGAAAATTTACCGATTACGCGCGAAGAAGTTTCTCGTGAGGAAGCTATTAAACGTTTCAAAGCAATCGGCGACAATTATAAGTTAGAGCTTATTGAAGCAATCCCAGCAGATGAAACAGTTACTATCTATACACAAGGCGAATTTTTTGACTTATGTCGTGGCGTCCATGTTCCATCTACTGGTAAAATTCAAGTGTTCCAATTGCTAAGTGTAGCCGGAGCTTACTGGCGTGGTGATAGTAATAACAAGATGTTACAGCGTATCTACGGTACTGCCTTTTTCGATAAAAACGGGTTGAAAGAATTTTTACGTATGCAACAAGAGGCGAAAGAGCGCGATCATCGCAAACTGGGTAAAGAGCTCGAGTTATTTGCAAACAGCCAAGAAGTTGGTCAAGGGTTACCACTATGGCTTCCAAAGGGTGCAACAATCCGTCGCGTTATCGAACGTTACATTGTTGACAAAGAGGAGCGTCTAGGATATAACCATGTGTATACTCCAATCATGGCGAATGTGGAGCTTTACAAAACAAGCGGTCACTGGGATCACTATCATGAAGATATGTTCCCGACAATGAAAATGGATAATGAGGAACTCGTACTGCGACCAATGAACTGCCCGCATCACATGATGATTTATAAAAATGATATTCATAGTTATCGCGAATTACCAATCCGTATTGCGGAACTTGGCATGATGCACCGTTATGAAATGAGTGGAGCTCTATCTGGCCTTCAACGAGTTCGCGGAATGACACTGAATGATGCTCACGTATTTGTTCGTCCAGACCAAATACAAGATGAATTCAAACGCGTAGTTGAGCTAATTTTAGCTGTATATAAAGATTTCGCCATCACAGATTACAGTTTCCGTCTAAGCTATCGTGACCCAGAAAACACTGAGAAATACTTCGATGATGATGCTATGTGGGAAAAAGCGCAAGGCATGTTAAAAGATGCAATGGATGACATGAACTTAGAATATTATGAAGCAGATGGTGAAGCGGCATTTTATGGGCCAAAACTTGATGTCATGGTCAAAACTGCGATTGGCAAAGATGAAACATTGTCTACTGTTCAACTTGATTTCCTGCTCCCAGAACGCTTTGACCTAACTTATATTGGCGAAGACGGCGAAAAACACCGTCCAGTCGTTATTCACCGTGGTGTCGTATCTACAATGGAACGCTTCGTAGCTTACTTGATTGAGGAATATAAAGGTGCATTCCCAACATGGTTAGCCCCAATTCAAATGGAAATTATCCCAGTCAGCGTCGATGCACATATGGATTACAGCAAAGCGCTTAAAGATAAGCTCATGTATGCTGGTTTCCGTGTAGAGGTAGATGAGCGCAATGAAAAACTAGGATATAAGATACGTGAAGCCCAAACAAAGAAAATCCCGTATGCACTTGTTATTGGAGATCAAGAAGTGGAAAGCAACGCAGTCAATGTACGTAAATATGGTGAGAAAGACTCAGAAACTTTACCACTAGATGAATTCATTGCACGCGTACAAGCAGAAGTATCACAATTATAATTTCTAAGCAAGGTTCTCCCATCTGTGGAGAGCCTTTTTGCTTAATTGACGTAATTCCGTTATACTTAAAAAAGATCATTTTAGATAAAGGTGGAAATTATGAATATAAATAATGTAGAACTTGTAATAAGCGCTGTTTGGAAAGAGCAGTACCCAGAAGGCGGTTTGCCAGAGTTTGCGCTCGCGGGCCGTTCAAATGTTGGGAAGTCCTCTTTCATCAATACGATGATTCGTCGTAAAAGCATGGCTCGAATCTCACAAAAACCTGGAAAAACACAAACATTGAACTTTTATAAAATTGAGGACTCGTTTTTCTTTGTTGATGTTCCAGGTTACGGTTTCGCTAAAGTTTCTAAAAAAGAACGCCAAAAGTGGGGCGAGATGATTGAGACGTATATGACGAGTAGAACGCCATTAAAAGCTGTTATTCAGATTGTTGATTTGCGTCATAAGCCGACCGAAGATGATCGAAACATGTATGAATTTTTGAAATATTACCAGATACCTGCTATCGTCATCGCGACAAAAGCAGATAAAATTCCGCGTAGCAAGTGGCATAAAAATATGAAAATCGTCAAGGAAGCTTTGGATTTCGATCCAGAAGACGGCTTCGTGATGTTTTCATCTGAAACAAAAATGGGCAAAGAAGAGGCTTGGGAATTAATAGAAGGATTTATGAAATAATTTTTTGATTATTCACAAGCGCACAAGTTGGCGGCTATTTTAAAAAGTGTTAGAATGAAGCTTGAATTTATTAATATAAAGGGGGCTTATTGATGCACATTCTCTCTGTCGGTCTAAATCATACAAGCGCGCCGATTGAAATACGAGAACGGTTAGCTTTCAATCCAGAAGAAGAGGAGATGGCATTGGTTTCCTTGCAACGAGAAAAAAGCATTTTAGAAAATGTTATTATTTCAACATGTAATCGTACAGAAATTTTTGCTGTCGTGGATCAAATCCATACAGGCAGATACTATATGAAACGATTTTTGGCGAATTGGTTCCAAATGGATATGCAAATTTTGGAGCCTTATTTGTTGTTTTTTGAAGAAGAGGAAGCTGTGAAGCATCTGTATCGTGTAACAAGTGGCTTAGATTCTTTGATTCTTGGTGAGACACAGATTCTTGGTCAAGTGAAAGACGCCTTTACTAGCGCACAAAATAATAGAACCACTGGAACTATTTTAAACCAGCTATTCCGAGATTCTGTTCATTTTGCAAAAAATATCCATCATACGATGAAAATCAATGAAAATGCCGTATCAATTAGCTACGCGGCGGTAGAAGTTCTAAAGAAAGTATCTCCAACTGTGGCAGATAAAAAGACAGTTATTGTTGGTGCTGGCAAAATGGGCGTACTAGCTATTCAAAATATGCTTGGAGCCAAAATTTCGAATGTGACATTATTAAACAGAACGAGCGAACGAGCGGAAAATATAGCAGAAAAATTGGGCGTGCATTGGTGTGGTTTTGAGTCCTTGGATCAACAATTGAAACGCGCAGAAATCTTGATTACGTCCACCTCAGCAACGAAACCAATTATCACGAAAAACATGGTATCTGATGCTATGGCAGAACGCGAGAACCCACTTATCATTGTTGATATTGCTTTGCCGCGTAACGTTGAAGCAACATGTGCAGATGTTCCCAATGTGACTTTGTTTGACATCGATGACTTAGGTGATGTTATTCAAGAAAATACACAGCAACGACAAGCGATGGTAATACAAATTGAAAAACAGATTGAGGAGGCCTGTATTCAATTTTATGAATGGCAAAAGCAGCTTGGTGTTGTTCCGATTATTAAAGATTTACGCGAAAAAGCATTGGGATTACAGGCAGAAACAATGCAAAGTCTTTCCAATAAATTACCAAATTTAACTGATCGCGAACAAGTTATCATTGGTAAGCATATGAAGAGCATTATTAATCAGTTATTGAAACATCCAATTTCAGAGTTAAAAGAGATGGCTACAACCCCTGATGCGGCTCATGATATTGAGGTTTTTCAACATATATTTGACCTTCAAAAAACAGAGAATAAAGAAATAACAAAAGAAAAAGTGGGTGAACGAGCATGACTCGAAAAATTATTGTTGGTTCAAGGCGTAGCAGCTTGCCTTAACACAGACAAAATGGGTAATTGCCAAACTTCAAAAAGAATTTCCTGATGCAAGCTTTGAAATTGAGGAAATTGTGACAAAAGGCGATCGAATACTGGATGTCACATTAAGCAAAGTTGGTGGCAAAGGTCTTTTTGTATCGGAAGTAGAGGATGCATTGGCCGAAAAGCGGATTGACTTTGCTGTACATAGCATGAAGGATGTCCCGTCAACGTTGGCAGAAGGTCTGGTGATTGGAGCGATTCCTAAACGTGAGAACCCATTAGACTGCCTTATTTTTAAAGAACAAAGAAGTTTGGACGAGCTAGCAGAGGGAGCAGTTGTTGGGACGAGCAGCTTGCGACGAGCTGCCCAACTATTGCACATTCGCCCAGATTTAATGATTAAGCCCATTCGAGGGAATATCGATACTAGACTTAGAAAATTACGAGAAGAAGACTTTGATGCTATTGTTTTAGCTGTCGCGGGCTTGAAACGCATGGATTGGCTTGATAAATTGGAGCAAGAGTATACTTTCTTAGATGTATCCGTATGCCTTCCTGCTGTTGGTCAAGGGGCGCTTGCAATTGAATGCCGGGAAGATGATCCGTTTGTAAGAGACATGCTATCGCTATTACAAGATACCGAAACGAGTCGAGCAGTTGAAGCGGAACGTACACTTCTAAAAGCATTAGATGGAGGGTGTGAAATCCCAATCGCTGGATATGCGACTACGAAAGATGGCTGTATAGAATTGAAAGGCCTTGTTAGCTCCGTTAATGGCAAAACCTTTTATCAAATAACTGAGCAAGGCGAAGACCCAAAAGAGCTAGGTTTAATCGTGGCAGAGAAACTCATTAAATTAGGTGCAAAAGAGATTATTCAAGGATTAAGAGACAATGTCTAAACATATTTTATTAACGCGTGAGGATGGGAAAAATGAAGTATCGCAAATTTATTTAGAGCGTGCGGGGTTTCAAGTCTCTGTTGTTCCAATGATTAAGACTAGGTCATGTAAGTGCCAAATGGCTCTAGGAGAATACGATTGGATTGTCTTCACGAGCGCGAATACGGTGTGCTATTTCTTTGAGCAGCAGGCGGTAATTCCTAGCCATGTTAAAATAGCGGTCATTGGTGAAAAAACCGCTGAAATGCTTGCATCAAACCAATATAATCCAGATTTTCAGCCTACGCGATTTACAACAGATATTTTTATTGATGAGTGGTTAGCGCTCGATTTAAATCAGCAACAAATCTTTATCCCGAAAAGTAATATTGCACGAGATGAAATAGAGCGGCAATTTAAGAATGCTGGACACCTAGTGACATCGTGTGTCATTTACGAGACAGTTTTTCCAGAAAGGGCTAAGGAACAACTGCAAAGAGTTATGAAATCTAGACCGATTGATATTGCAGTATTTGCAAGTCCATCGGCGTGGCATCATTTTTTGAAAAGTTACACAGGCGATATTGCTAAACTAAAAATTGCATCCATTGGCCCTGTTACAACAAGGGCAATCGAGTCGTCTGACTTTGCAGTGACATACGCACCAACAAATTACACGATGCGCGAAGTATGCGAAATTCTAATTAAAGGAGAACTATAACTATGAACCAAAGTTTTGATAGACATCGTCGGTTAAGGAGCAGTGCCGCAATGCGTGACCTTGTTCGCGAAACAGTACTACAAACTGATGATTTAATTTATCCTATTTTTGTCAAGGAAGGTAATAATACGAAAACAGAAGTGACCTCTATGCCAGGTGTTTTTCAATTTCCTTTACATGAATTGGAAGAAGAAGTCGCTGAACTCATAAAGCTTGGTATAAAGGCAATTATCTTATTTGGTCTTCCAAATGACAAAGATGATATTGGTACAGGCGCATATCATTCGCATGGTATCGTCCAAGAAGCCACCCGACTAGTGAAAAATATAGCCCCTGAAATGCTTGTTATTGCGGATACGTGTCTTTGTGAATTCACAGATCATGGACATTGCGGTGTTATTGAAAATGGAGAAGTACAAAACGATAAATCACTAGCGTTACTTAAAATAACAGCACTTAGTCAAGCGGAAGCAGGGGCTGATATCATTGCACCATCTAATATGATGGATGGCTTTGTAAAAGTTATTCGTGATGGCTTAGACGAAGCTGGCTATCAACATATTCCAATCATGTCGTATGCAGTGAAGTATGCTTCTGCTTTTTATGGGCCGTTTCGCGATGCGGCTAATAGTGCTCCTCAATTTGGCGACCGTAAAACGTACCAGATGGATCCAGCAAACAGACTTGAGGCGCTACGTGAGGCGCAAAGCGACGAGCAAGAGGGGGCTGATTTCTTGATTGTCAAGCCAGCGCTTTCTTATTTGGATATTGTCCGGGATGTACGAGATCGGACAAATCTTCCCGTTGTGGCCTATAATGTAAGCGGTGAGTATGCAATGGTAAAGGCAGCAAGTGCGAATGGTTGGATTGATGAACAACGAATCGTTATGGAAATGCTAACGAGTATGAAGCGCGCGGGTGTAAGTCTGATTATCACTTATTTCGCTAAAGATGTTGCCCGTTATTTAAAAGGAGATGCTTAAATGAATCAATATACAAATTCAGTCAAAGCCTTTAAAGAAGCTGAAAAAGTTTTGCCTGGCGGTGTTAATAGTCCAGTTCGTGCTTTTAAATCGGTGAATGCTAATCCTGTTTTTATGGAGCATGGAAAAGGTGCCTACTTAACAGATATTGATGGTAACAAATACGTTGACTACGTACTATCATGGGGACCATTAATATTGGGCCATGCAAATGATCATGTCGTCAAAGCGGTTACAGATGCAGTACTGAAAGGAACAAGTTTTGGAACACCAACCGAAATTGAAACAGAGCTCGCAAAACTTGTCGTGGAGCGCGTCCCATCTGTTGAAATGGTACGCATGGTATCCTCTGGTACAGAAGCAACCATGAGTGCTATTCGATTGGCAAGAGGATACACTAAGAGAAATAAAATTGTTAAATTCGAAGGAAGTTATCACGGTCATGGAGATTCATTGTTAATAAAAGCCGGCTCAGGTGTCGCAACACTTGGTTTGCCAGATTCACCAGGTGTAACTCCGGGACTTGCTGCAGACACGATTGCTGTTCCATATAATGATTTAGAAAGCGTAAAATTCGTTTTTGAAAAATACGGTGCAGAAATTGCTGCTGTTATTGTCGAGCCTGTAGCAGGTAATATGGGTGTCGTACCGCCGATTGAGGGTTTCCTAGAAGGTTTGCGCGATATAACAACCAAATATGAAAGTCTACTTATTTTCGATGAAGTCATGACAGGATTTCGAGTCGATTTCTATAGTGCACAAGGTCTGTATGTTGTCACACCAGATATCACATGTCTTGGAAAAGTAATTGGTGGCGGGCTTCCAGTCGGCGCTTACGGTGGGAAAAAAGAAATTATGGAGCACATTGCTCCAGCAGGTTCTATCTATCAAGCGGGAACGTTATCTGGAAATCCGGTAGCGATGAATGCTGGCTACGCGACGCTGAAACAGTTAACACCACATCACTATGACAATTTTAGAGCATTGATTGACAAGCTTGAAGAAGGCCTAGTTGTGTTATCTAAGCAATACGAAGTTCCGATTGCTATTAACCGTGCTGGTTCGATGTTTGGCTTCTTCTTCACAGATCAGAAAGTCATTAATTATGATACAGCAAAAACATCAAATTTAACCTATTTCTCTAACTACTATCGAGAAATGCTCAACAATGGTATTTTTCTACCTCCATCTCAGTATGAAGGGTTATTCATTTCCACCGAACATACGGATGTAGAAATTGAAAAAACATTAGAAGCAATAGAGGCATCTATGAGAGCATTACGTTGACGATTCATGCTTTATTTGTTACAATGATTCCAATCTAATATTCGTAAATGCAAAGATGAGGAAGAGTAAATTATTTTTTCTTTTGAAGAGAGGAGGCGGCTGGTGTAAGTCTCTAAGAAAAGTATTTGAACGTAGCCTCTGAGCAGTATTCCTGAAAAGGTAGTAGGGAATATCGGGAAACTTTCTCTCGTTAAATGAATAAAGTGCCGTCTTTTCGTACGGTAAAAAGGTGGTACCGCGGAAAATACTCTTTTCGTCCTTTATGGATGAGAGGAGTTTTTTTGTGCTAAAAAAGAATTTAAATTGTAGGAGGAAAAGTAATGACTGAATTAAATATGCCAACAAAGTATAACCCGCAAGATATTGAAAAAAACAGATACGACTGGTGGGTTGAACAAGAATTTTTTAAAGCAGACGGAAAAAATGACAAGCCAGCGTATTCAGTAGTCATTCCACCTCCAAATGTAACGGGAAAGTTGCATTTAGGACACGCTTGGGATACTACGCTGCAAGATATCTTAACTCGCATGAAGCGAATGCAAGGTTTTGACACGCTTTATTTACCAGGAATGGACCACGCAGGCATAGCTACTCAAGCTAAGGTAGAAGCTAAGCTACGTGAAAGTGATATCTCACGTTATGATTTAGGTCGTGAAAAATTCATCTCCAAAGCGTGGGATTGGAAAGAAGAGTATGCAGGTTTTATTAGAGAACAATGGAAAAAGATTGGTTTGGGGTTAGATTATTCCAGAGAACGTTTTACTCTTGACGAAGGCTTATCTGATGCTGTAAAAAAGGTATTTGTTTCGCTGTATGAAAAAAAAACTGATTTATCGTGGACAGTACATTATCAATTGGGATCCAGTTGCCAAGACGGCATTATCAGATATTGAAGTTATTCATCAAGATGTAGAAGGCCAATTTTATCATTTGAAGTATCCGCTAACAGATGGCTCAGGTTTCCTTGAGGTTGCGACGACAAGGCCTGAAACGATTCCAGGAGATACAGCTGTTGCTGTTCACCCTAAGGATGAGCGTTATCAAGCGTTTATTGGAAAAACAATTACACTGCCTATAATTGGAAGAGAAATCCCAATTGTTGCAGATGATTATGTGGAGCGCGAGTTCGGTTCAGGCGTTGTAAAAATCACACCTGCCCATGATCCAAATGATTTTGAAGTTGGTAATCGCCATGACTTACCGCGAGTTATTGTAATGAATGAAGATGCGACGATGAATGAAGCATCTGGCAAATATAATGGAATGGATCGTTTTGAAGCAAGAAAAGCGATTGTGGAAGATTTTAAAGAGCTAGGTTTGTTCATAAAACAAGAGCCACACCTGCATTCTGTTGGTCATTCAGAGCGTACGGGAGCTGTTGTGGAACCATATTTATCAATGCAATGGTTTGTAAAGATGCAGCCCCTAGCGGAACAGGCTGTTAAATTACAAGAAAACCCTGATTCAAAGGTAAACTTCATCCCTGATCGCTTTGAGAAAACATACTTGTCATGGATGGAAAATATTCATGATTGGTGTATTTCTCGTCAACTATGGTGGGGACATAGAATCCCAGCATGGTATCACAACGAAACAGGTGAACTTTATGTTGGCGAAGAAGCACCTAAGGATATCGAGAATTGGAGTCAAGATGAAGATGTACTTGATACATGGTTTAGCTCTGCGCTATGGCCTTTTTCCACAATGGGATGGCCAAATGAGGAGAATAGTGATTTTCAGAAATTTTTCCCTACGAGCACGCTTGTAACAGGGTATGATATTATCTTTTTCTGGGTATCTCGAATGATTTTTCAATCAGTAGAATTTGTAGATACGAGACCGTTTAAAGATACCTTGATACATGGTCTAGTTAGGGATGCTGACGGCAAGAAAATGTCTAAATCACTTGGAAATGGTGTCGATCCAATAGAAGTAGTTGAGAAGTATGGCGCTGATTCACTACGCTATACCCTATCTACTGGAACTGCACCAGGACAAGATTTAAAGTTTAGTTTTGAAAAAGTAGAGTCTACATGGAACTTTATTAATAAGATTTGGAATGCTTCACGTTTTGCATTAATGAACATGGAAGGCATGAAATATGAAGCCATTGATTTAGATAATGTGACAGAAGTAAGTGATAAATGGATTCTAACTCGACTTAATGAGACAATTGAGACGGTAACAAATCTAGCTGAAAAATATGAATTTGGCGAAGTGGGTCGCACACTTTATAATTTCATTTGGGATGAATTTTGTGATTGGTATATTGAAATTGCAAAAATATCCTTATATGGAGATGACATAACAGCGAAGCATACTACAAAATCTGTTCTAGCTTATGTTTTAGATAATACTATGCGATTGCTACATCCATTTATGCCATTTGTAACTGAGGAGATTTGGCAAAACTTACCTCATAAAGGAACATCTATTACCATTGCTTCTTGGCCAAAAGTAAAGCAAGAACAAATTGATAAGGATGCTTCGGATTCAATGAAGTTGCTAGTAGAAGTGATTCGAGCTGTTCGTAATATTCGAGCAGAGGTAAATACACCGCTAAGCAAACAAATCAAGCTACAATTAAAACCAAAAACAGATACACATAAGGCTATTTTAGAGAGGAATATCTCTTATATTGAACGCTTCTGTAATCCTGAAACTATAACAATTTCTTTTGATATAGAACCATCAAAAACAGCGATGACAGCCGTAGTTTCTGGAGCAGAAATATATTTGCCACTAGAAGGCCTTATCAATATTGAAGAAGAAATTGCACGTCTAGAAAAAGAATTATCAAAATGGAAAAAAGAAGTATCGCGAGTGCAAGGTAAATTATCTAATGAAAAATTCATGGCAAAAGCGCCAGAAAATATCATTGAAGAAGAGAGAGCAAAGGAAAAAGACTACATGGAGAAAAGATTACTGGTCGAAGAAAGAATTAATTCATTAAAAAACAACTAAATGAACTATTTCAGACCTTCTGTGCAACCAATCAAGCAGAGGGTCTGATTTTTATTAAATAAGGAGGATACGTATGAGTTTTCATAACTATACTGATGCACTACAATGGATTCATGGAACTTTGCGCATGGGAATAAAACCTGGTCTCATGAGGATGGAATGGATGTTAGCCAAGTTAGATCACCCTGAAAACAAAAATAAATGGGTACATATTGCTGGAACAAATGGGAAAGGGTCAACATTAACTTTCTTGCGTAATATTTTAGAACAATCTGGATACAGGGTTGGAACATTCACTTCACCGTATATTGAAATATTTAATGAGCGGATTAGTGTCGATGGCATTCCGATTGCTGATGAAATGATTGTCAAGCTGTGCAATAGAATAAAACCTTTGGCTGACGAACTTGATAAAACAGAATTTGGGCATCCTTCTGAATTTGAAATAATTACGGTAATGATGTTTCTATATTTTGCTGAGTATGACAACATTGATATTGGGCTTGTCGAAGTTGGCCTTGGCGGTAGGCTTGATTCAACTAATGTCATTACTCCTCTGATTTCTGTAGTGACCACTATAGGTATGGATCATATGGAATTTCTAGGTGATTCACTTCAAAGCATAGCCAAAGAAAAGGCTGGTATTTTTAAAAAAGCACATTCCAGTCGTCAGTGGTGTGCTACAGCCTGAAATTCGTGCGATGTATAAGGGGAAATCTATATCTTTCCAGTCGGATTTATATCAATTGAGTACTCATTTCTTTGTGCAAAAACAAGCGAATGAAATGTTTAACTATCGAACGTCGACTCAAGAAATAAGAGGTATAGAGGTTGGGTTGATAGGTGACCATCAGTTGAATAATGCTGCGGTTGCAATAAAAACATCAGAACTTTTGCTGGAAAGCGGATTTGCAATTACAGAAGATGCTATAAAACAGGGCGTGAAGCTAGCTGAGTGGCCTGGACGTATGGAGCAGGTAAATAATTTACCATTAGTTTTTTTGGACGGTGCCCACAATCTGGAGGGAATGCAGGTGCTGGTGAATTCGGCTATAAAGTTTAGAGGAGCTCCTGTAAAAGTACTTTTTACAGCAATGAGAGATAAATCTTTTGTAGAAATGATTGACTTATTAAAACGAATAGAAGACGTGGAGATTGTTATAACTACTTTTGATTACCCCAGATCTCTAACCATAGAGGAAATAAATCAAATTGCAAATACTAATAACATTGCTTCTGTTGAAAATTGGGAGGGTATATTAAGAAACTGGATCAAAGCCGAAAAAGAGGAAGTTATTCTTGTCACTGGTTCACTTTATTTTATTTCAGAGGTTAGAAAAAAATTATTAAAATACTAAACTCGGAAAAAAAAGGCTCTGTTCGAAGGGTCTTTTTTTGTTAGTTTAAATTTATTTATACTAAAAGTAAAATATATAGATAAGTATTTTAAGATACTTTTTTTTCTTGTAATAATCTATTTTGCTCTAGGAGTAATTTACTTTTTAGAGGCTTTTTATTATGAAAAAAAGTTTTTTGACCATATGACAATAAAATATTATCGTGCTACATTTATATCCAAGAAGTTGGAGGTGTGTCATGATTTACATTATTTTATCTGCGTATAGCACAGTCCTTGCGTCCTTTTCACACGTAATAGGAGTAAATTACCCTCCTCGGAAGCCATTTTTACTCAGAGTATCTTCAAAGTGTGATTATTGTGGTGAAAAATTGTCAGGAGTACACATGCTACCCATTGTCTCATTTATTTTTCTTAAAGGTAGAACAAGTTGCTGTAATAAACCTATGAGTTGGAGTTACCTTGCTGTGGAGGTATTAGCACCATTATTTGTATGTATTTTGTATAAGCTGTATAATTTCGAAGATCCTTTTTTATCTATACATTTTTTATCTTTTCATTGTTACTAATTCTGTTCGTAAGTGATATGTTTTATCTCTATATACCCAATTCAATACTTTCCCTATATCTTATTTCTTTTACTGTGTACTATGGATATACAGATGTTTCCACTCTTTTGCAACAAATGTATCAATTAATGGCCGGAGCGGTTATATTTATAGGCCTTTACTTGTGCGTCAAAAAAGGATTTGGTTTCGGTGATATAAAATTATTAATATTACTTTGTTTTTTTTCTAAGTTTGAAAGAGGTGATATTTATATTTATTGTTGCGGTATTCTCAGGAGCACTCTCAATGAGTGTAGTATCTGTTTTTAAAAGGGGGATAATGATGAATCGAATACCCTTTGTTCCGTTTATACTATTTGGTTTTTTATGTTGTCCAATAGCAAATGATTTTTTCTGGAAATTTTTTTTTTACGTCAATGAAAGGTGGAAAAGCAAAATGTTTATAAGAGAAATGTCTAACACTGAGAAGCCGAGAGAGCGACTCCAAAAAAAAAGGGGTATCAAGCCTATCTAATATTGAATTATTTGCAATCATTCTTGAAACAGGTAGTAGAAAGGAGTCGGTCGTAGACTTGGCCAATAGAGTAGTAGCGAAGTATTCAGAAATAGCAGACATGAGAGAAATCACATTGCAAGAATTGACAGAAATTAATGGAATAGGCCTTGCAAAAGCCGCAAAAATGTTAGCAGCAATTGAGATTAGTAAACGTCTAGGTGCCCAGAAGGTAAGTACTTGTCCTGTTATCCGTGGACCACAGGATGGGGCAGATTTAGTTATGCAAGAAATGAGCTTATTATCACAAGAGCATTTTCACTGCGTTTTTTTAAGTACGAGAAATAAATTAGTTCACCGAGAAACTATATTTATTGGTAGTTTGAATAGTAGTGTTGTCCACCCAAGAGAAATCTTCAAACAAGCGATGAAATATTCTTCTGCAAGTGTTATGTGTTTTCATAATCACCCATCAGGAGACGCAACTCCTTCAACACAAGATATTACTGTGACCAAACGACTAAAAAAAGCGGGGGACTTGCTTGGAATTCCGCTAATAGACCATATCATTATCGGTAATAATACATTCATAAGTCTAAAGCAAGAGGGTTATTTTTAAAGAAAAGATAAATATTTCAAGTATCTCATTAAAAATTAATGTCTGTTCTTCTTAGTTATGTTATAATAAGATGGTTGTTTATGTGTATCTGTTTTTACATAAAACATCAAGGGATATCAGCATACCTGATTATTAAAAGACAATACTTTGGGGCTGGGAATTTAAGAACTATTTAAAGTTAATAGAGAGACAGCAATCATGAACAAAGTGATAATTAAGAAGAGAAAAGGAGATTAATAAATGTTTGGATTTGGAAATAAAGATATTGGAATCGACTTAGGGACTGCAAACACTTTAGTATACATGAAGGGTAAAAGTATTGTTTTAAGAGAACCATCTGTTGTAGCAATGAAGAAAGATACGCAAGAAATTGTCGCAGTTGGTAGCGAAGCGAAGAATATGATTGGTAGAACACCGGGGAATATTGTGGCAATTCGACCAATGAAAGACGGTGTTATTGCTGATTATGATACAACAGCAGCGATGATGAAATACTACATTCAAAAAGCTAGTAAAGGTGCAAGTGCTAGTAAACCACGTGTTATGATTTGTGTTCCATCAGGTATCACTGGCGTTGAAAAACGTGCTGTTACTGATGCTACACGCCAAGCCGGTGCTAAAGAAGCATACACAATTGAAGAGCCGTTTGCAGCAGCGATTGGTGCGGGTCTTCCTGTATGGGATCCAACTGGTAGTATGGTTGTAGATATCGGCGGAGGAACTACAGAGGTTGCTGTTATTTCACTTGGTGGTATCGTGACTAGTCGTTCAGAGCGGACTGCAGGAGATGACATGGATGATGCCATTATTAATTTTATACGTAAAAAATATAATCTATTAATTGGTGATCGTACTGCTGAAACAATAAAAATGGAGATTGGCTCGGCTGATTCACTTAACTTAGGTCTAGAATCGTTTAGTATTCGCGGTCGTGATTTAGTGACTGGTCTACCAAAAACAATTGAAATCTCGCCTGAGGAGATAAGTGAGGCATTAGCAGATACAGTAGCTTCTATCATCGATGCTGTCAAGAGCACATTGGAGAACACTCCACCCGAACTTTCTGCGGATATTATGGATAAAGGGATTGTTTTGACTGGTGGTGGAGCACTTCTTCGTAATTTAGATTCGGTGATTGCTGAGGAGACGAAAATGCCAGTTATTATTGCTGAAAATCCACTTGATTGTGTTGCAATTGGAACAGGAAAATCACTAGAAAATATGGATTTATACAAAAAGAAAAAAATGGGCTGATATAGATCAGCAATTTTTGGTGGATTTGTGGAGCCTATTGCATAGTTGTAAAAGAAGAGGATTGACGAGACGAGGTGTTCATTATGCCACAGTTTTTCTTAAATAAACGTTTAATTATCTTGTTGATATCCATTATTGTTTTAGTGGCTTTGGTAGGATATTCACTGAGTGGAAAAAGTAAAGCTTCTTGGCCAGAGCAATTTGTGAAAGATGTTGCGGGGTTTGGAGAAAATATTGTCTCTAAACCAGCTGGCTTTGTTGCAAGTTTTTTTGATAGTGCAAAAGACTTAAAGAACACATATACAGAAAATGAGCACCTAAAAAAAAACGTTTAGAAGAATTGGCGCAACTTGAAAGTAAAGTATCAGATTTAACGAAAGAAAATGCAGCGTTAAAAAAATCATTAGATATTGAAGCTGATCTTAGTGATTATGAACCAATCAACGCCACAGTTATTTCTAGGAATCCCGATAATTGGAACACACAAGTTCAGATTGATAAGGGTTCTGTCGATGGCGTGAAACCTAATATGGCAGTCCGTACTCCTGAGGGGATGATTGGGAAAGTCACAAAGACTGGTGCAAAGTCTTCTACTGTGAAATTACTTAGTTCCACAGATGATAGAAACAGAATTTCTGCTATAGTACAAGGAAAATCATCGGCGTATGGGATTATTAATGGCTATGATGCAGAGCAACGGTTATTAGAAATGAAACAATTACCTGTAGATCAGAAGTTCACTAAAGGTGAGAAGGTAGTTACGTCCGGCTTAGGCGGAATTTTCCCATCGGATATTTTTATCGGAACAATTGAAAAAGTGGAAACTGATAAGATGGGATTGTCTCAGACTGCGCTAGTGAAGCCAGGTGCCGACTTATACGATTTAAGTCATGTCATTGTATTGAAACGTACATTGGATGGTGATGATTCGGAAGGAACTGGATCCTGATGAATATGAGAAAAGTAGTTGTAATGCCACTTATTGCAATCGCGGTTTTTATTTTAGAAGGCGTGTCTAGTATGTTGTTTAGCCAGTCATTCTTTGGCGAGCAACGAGTTTTCATCCCGCATTTTCTTATCGTAATGCTCGTTTTGATGGCGACATTTTATAACAGAAATGTTACATTAATATACGCATTTATACTTGGAATTGTATTTGACATTTATTACACTGGGATTTTAGGTATTTATTTTGCTATTTTCCCCCTAGTTGTATATCTGACGGATAAATTTATGAAGGTCTTGCAAAGCAACATTATGTTAGTAGGTTTGGTTGCAGTTTTTAATGTGATACTAACCGAGTGTCTAGTATACGGTTTTTACGTTCTTATTGGTGGAACTGATATGGTTTTTGCTACCTTTGTTGATCAACGTCTGTGGACTACGATTTTATTAAACCTGGCATTCTTTCTGGTTATATATTTCCCGTTTAGAAATTTTCTGTTTAAGCTGGAAAGAAATGGTGGGAGATAGGTTAGGATGGGAAACCTATATCAATCTGTACGCTTTTTAATAAGCGTACAGATTGATATAGTTTTATTGCTATAAAGGGATATCTTTTGAATCTGGATGTATACTAAATTATAGGAGCTGTGAGGTGAGGGTAAGTTGAAAAAATATGTCCGAATAAAAGGGACGAAAGACGGTATTAGCATTTTTTTAAGTGATACAGCAAGTATTGTCGAACTGGAAGAAGGGTTAACGCAACACCTTAAGGATCAGCAAAAAATAGTATCTCGGGATCAGAAGTTGGCTGTTCAAGTACATATAGGGAATCGCCTTTTTACAGAAGATGAGGAAAGAAGTATTATGGCTATTATTGAGGAAAATAGCGCCATGGAAGTTAGCGGATTTACTAGTAATGTGATGAGTAAGCAAGACGCGAAAAAATGGAAAGAGGAGGAACAGATTTTTTCACTCGCAACAGTCGTTCGTTCTGGTCAAATAATTAATGTTCCTGGCGATTTATTACTTGTTGGTGATGTTAATCCGGGTGGTTCTATCCGTGCGACAGGTAATATTTTCATTCTCGGAAATGTAAAGGGAATTATTCACGCCGGTTTTGATGGCAATTCTAAGGCAGTAGTGACTGGGAAATTTCAGTATCCATCGCAAATTAGAATTGCTGGTGAAATTCATGGTTTTGACAGTGAAGAGAACAAAGATCGAGTGGAAGAGAATATTCTTACCGCATATATTGATGATAAAGGTGAGCTGGCGATTGATAGCTTGCATATTTTAAGAAAAATTAGACCAGAAATCTCTAATTTTCAAGGAGGACAATAATCATGGGTGAGGCTATAGTTATAACTTCGGGCAAAGGCGGCGTTGGTAAGACGACTACGACAGCTAACCTTGGTACAGCGCTTGCATTACAGGGCAAGAAAGTGTGCTTAGTCGATATGGATATCGGACTTCGAAATCTAGATGTTGTTTTAGGGTTGGAAAACCGGATTATTTATGATCTTGTAGATGTAGTGGAAGGGCGTTGCAAATTACACCAAGCAGTCATTAAAGATAAGCGATTTGAGGATTTGCTATTTCTTTTACCAGCAGCACAAACCACAGATAAAAGTGCGGTAACTGGTCAACAAATGAAAGAGCTGATTGCTCAGATGAAGCCAGATTATGACTTTATTCTTATTGATTGTCCAGCGGGGATTGAACAAGGGTATAAGAATGCTGTTGCAGGTGCGGATCGAGCAATAGTAGTAACGACACCAGAGATATCAGCGGTGCGTGATGCAGATAGAATCATTGGTTTGTTAGAGCAAGAGGATATTGAAGCTCCTAAATTGATTATTAATCGTATCAGAACACAGATGATGCGAAATGGTGATGTGATGGATATTGATGAGATTACCACGCATTTATCTATTGAGTTAATTGGGATTATCATAGACGATGATGAGGTTATTCGCTCTTCTAACAGTGGTGAACCTGTGTCAATGCAGGCAAGTAATAAGGCGAGTATTGGATATCGGAATATTGCACGTAGATTATTGGGTGAGTCTATTCCATTGATGTCCATTGATGAGCAAAGACAAGGCTTTTTCAGTCGGTTAAAGACTTTATTTGGAAATAATTGATGAGGCATAAATAAAAGTTGGATTTATTAATGAAGGTGCTAACGTATCTCACTTAATAACCAGCTTTTTTTCTACAGGAGGAAGTTTTATGGATAAACGGAAAGCTGCGAATGTGAATTATATTATGGAAAAGTATAGTGGTAGTAATCCGCTGCCGGTTGAAAAACAAGAGAAACAGGCAAGTCTTGAAATTATTAGCCATGTATTAACCTATGCTGAATCGTTATCAGAGGATGAGATAAGGGCTGTTGTTGCAACGACCAATTACATGTTTCTAACACCGTTGGATAGGCAAAAATTCATAGAGATTTTGGCGATTTCCTATCGCGTTAAGAAAAATGAAATATTAGCTTGGGAGAAAGCAATTAGTACTTCGATGGAAGAACCTATGCTAAATAGTAAACCAATGACATTTGATGAGACAGAGGTTTTGGCATACACCCGATTAGCAATGGGGGGCTATGGGACTAAAATTGCTACCGAAATACAGGCTTTATTACAAAACCTTTTTGCAACATACCCAAATACATTCAAAAGAAATATCAATTATAAATCAATTGTTGGTGCTGCGGAATATGCAATTATTGTAAATAAATATGTAGAGCTAAAGAATTTTGATCAACAGACGCTAGCAGACAAATATGACGTATCTAGGACATCTATAGCAGTATGGTATCGGAACATAAAAAAAATATTGCGCCTGGGAGGCATGGCATTGAAAATTATTATAAACGCTGTGGGCAAAGAAAAAAGAATCGCCTTTTTGGAGGAGAAGTTGTTGGTAGGATTAGATATTATAAGACCATCTGCTGAGCCTCAAGTTTCGGATATCTATTTAGGCACGATTACGAAAATAAATAGGAAAATTAATGCTGCATTTGTGAATATTGGTATCAAGGAAAATGCTTTTATTCATCTTCAAGATATTCCAGATAGTTACCAAATACATGAGGGGCTAAAATTGATGGTTCAGGTGAAGCGAGAAGGAAATACAACAAAAGCCCCGCTATTGACTGGAGTGATTGAGATATCGTCTGGATCAGTCGTATACAGCTATGGACGAGCTTTTTTAGCCATTTCTAGAAAGATAGAAGAAAGTGATAAAGTCAGACTTCAACAACATATATCACCCTTGTTACTAGATAATGAGGGAGTAATTCTGCGTTCAGTTGCGGTTGATACGAAGATTGATCAAATTAAAGAGGATATTTTGAAAGCTAGGCGTGAAATGGAAGCAATCATAGCACAAGCTAAGGGAACAAGCCGTAAAATTCATGAAGTTACGGTCAGTATTCCTTCGATATTGCGAAACAAGCCGTTTGTGGATGCAGATACAGAAATTATTTGCGACGATGTAAGGCTTTATCAAGAATTAGGAGAAACTTTTACTAACGTAGCCTATTTTCGCGGAAAAGGAGGAATTTTCTCGGAGTATAATTTAGAGGTTGCTGTTAATCGATTGTTTCGTCCAACAGTTTTTTTAAAGAATGGTGCTTCTATTGTGATTGAAAAGACAGAAGCTATGTGGGTAGTCGACGTTAATTCTGCTAATTACAAATCGAAAAAAAGCATGAATGAGGTGGCATTTGAAATAAATTCATCTGTGATTGAAGAAATTGGTCGCCAAATGAAATTGCGAAATATGAGCGGTTTTATTTTAATTGATTTTATTGGGGGCATGAACCGAGAGCAGTTGGATAAGCTACGAGAACAAATGCTGGAAGTAGCAAAGAAGGATACGACGACTGTTCGGGTAGAAGGACTTTCAGAGAATGGTTTGATGCAGTTGACACGACGCAAACGGCAGAAATCGCTTCTTGAGGAGATGCAATGTGCTTGCCCAACATGTAATGGAAACGGATATGTTTCTTCTGCTCAGACACTTATTTATCAAATGGAACGGGAACTTAGGGGGGTTTTTGCAAGTGATCCATCTTATGTGGCTGTGACTGTAACAATGGATGTGATGGATGCCTTTTTGGATGAAATTAGGTTTGATGGTGATATCGATTGGATGATTACGGATGAAGTACGCCCGTTTTATCGAATTTCACAAGTCGAACATGAATGATAGTTATTGACATAGGCTTTCTTTATATGGTATTATTCTAATGTTATGTTTGTAGCGCACCATGCTACAACCGCTCAGAATAGGGCTAAGTATTGTTTTTGACAATCCCCTCATGATGGCGAGTCTAAGTATATGAGGAGGTGCAAGTATGTACGCAATTATTGAAACAGGTGGAAAACAAGTTAAAGTTGAAGCAGGCCAAGAGATCTATGTTGAGAAATTAGCAGGTGAAGTTGGTGATGTGGTGACATTTGACAAGGTTATTTTTGTTGGTGGTGACGCTGTTAAAGTTGGAGCTCCATTCGTGGACGGTGCAACAGTTACAGCAAAAGTTGAAAAACAAGGTCGCGCTAAGAAATTGACTGTTTTCAAATATAAGCCTAAAAAGAACTATCACAAAAAACAAGGTCATCGTCAACCTTATACGAAATTAACGATTGATGCAATCAACGCTTAATTTGTAAAGGGGATGATACGTATGATTCATGTAGATTTTATTCGGCATGAGGAACGAGTCGTTGCTTTTGAGATGGATGGACATGCTAATTTTGCCGAACAAGGTGCAGATTTGGTATGTGCAGGAGCTACATCGATTGCTTTTGGTATGGTAAATGCGATTAGTGAAAGAATGGGAGTCGAACCTGTGATGGAAGAAGATGATGGTTATCTTTACTATTCCGTTCCTGAGAACATAGAAGCTGATGATGCTGTTCAAATATTGCTGGAAGGCATGGAGCATCAATTGATATCTTTAGCGTATAGCTATCCTGATTATATTATGATTAACTCCAAAAAGTAGGAGGTGGAATTTTCATGTTAAAATTTGATATTCAACATTTTGCCCATAAAAAAGGCGGTGGTTCTACATCCAATGGACGTGACTCCGAGTCGAAACGCTTAGGTGCTAAACGCGCTGATGGCCAATTCGTGACTGGTGGGTCTATCCTTTACCGTCAACGTGGAACAAAGATTTATCCTGGAACTAACGTTGGACGCGGTGGCGATGATACTCTTTTCGCTAAAGCGGACGGCATTGTACGTTTTGAGCGTATGGGTCGCGACAAGAAAAAAAGTTAGTGTCTATCCAGTAGCACAAGAAGCATAAGAATTTTAAGAGCTCCCTTTTTTGAGGGAGTTTTTTATTTGTAGTTATTGGCATAAAGAGTTGACTTAGCTGTCAAAACGATATTTTTACTATCTTTTTTGAAAAACTATGTTTACGTGTCCAATTTCTTAGGGTATAGTCCATAGACAAGTGCAATAAAGCACAAACAATCTTACGGGGCGAATGTGTTGACAGCGTTTTCTTGATATGGTTTAATGGCTTTAAGTTAATATTTTGTCAGGAGAAGAGATGACAATCAAAACGTCTATAAGTCTGCTTTTATGCGGTGCTTAGTTTTGGTTGTCATTCTTTTTTTGAAATAAATGAAGACAGGTTTGCGGTCGATAAGTAACAAGGGGCGCGTTATGTTGTGGCGTCTAGACCAAAAAACCAAAAGGAGTGGGAATAAATGGACACGAGTATTGGGACACAGTTTTTAGGAGAGTTATTGGGTACAATGATCCTAGTTTTATTTGGTGGAGGCGTAGTTGCTGGCGTTTCACTGAAAGGATCAAAAGCTGAGGCTGGTGGTTGGGTTGTCATCACTTTAGCTTGGGGATTAGCGGTTACAATGGGTGTCTATGTGTCTGGTTACATGAGTTTGGCGCATTTGAATCCAGCGGTTACAGTTGCAATGGCTCTAGCAGGTAAATTTCCTTGGGCAGATGTCATTCCATACATATCTGCGCAATTTATTGGTGCATTTATTGGTGCGACGCTTGTTTGGCTTCATTATTATCCACATTGGGCAAAAACAGAGGATAAACCTACAAAATTAGGGGTGTTCTCCACGGCACCAGCGATACGTCATTATACATCAAATTTTTTCGGTGAGGCGTTAGGGACGTTCATTTTAATTTTTGGATTGCTTTCGATTGGTGCCAATAGTTTCTCTGATGGCTTGAATCCACTAGTTGTTGGTGGACTTATCGTGGTGATTGGGATGTCGCTTGGTGGGACAACGGGGTATGCGATTAATCCAGCCCGTGACCTCGGACCTCGGATTGCGCATTTTGTTTGGCCTATTGCTGGGAAAGGTGATTCTGATTGGAAATATTCTTGGGTTCCTGTGTTAGGGCCGGTTGTTGGCGGTGCGCTTGGTGGACTTGGTTATAATGCGATTGTTAATGAAGACTTCGGGATTTGGCTGTGGGTATTTGTAGCAGTTTTCCTTGTTATTTTACTTTTCACTATGCAACTTGATAAAAAGCAAAAAGCGTGACAAAATTAGAAAAAATGACATACTTATTTTGAAGGGGGAATTTTAGATGGAGAAGAAATATATTTTAGCATTAGATCAAGGTACTACGAGTTCAAGAGCGATGATAGTGGATGAAACGGGCGAAATTATCGGTGTGGAGCAGAAAGAATTTGAGCAGATATTTCCAAAGCCAGGTTGGGTGGAGCATAATGCGAATGAAATCTGGGCATCGATTTTAGCGGTTATCGCGGGTGTGTTACTGAAAACGAATATTTCATCGAAGGAAATCGCTGGTATCGGGATTACGAATCAGCGTGAAACAACGGTTGTCTGGGATAAGGAAACAGGAAATCCGGTTTATAATGCGATTGTTTGGCAGTCTCGTCAAACGGCCGATATTTGTAATCAACTAAAAGAGGACGGTTACAATGATATCGTTCGTGACAAAACAGGATTGTTGATTGATGCCTATTTTGCAGGGACGAAAGCTCGTTGGATTTTAGATCATGTGGATGGTGCGCAAGAACGTGCAGAGAATGGTGAGCTGTTATTCGGAACGATTGATACGTGGTTGGTTTGGAAATTAACTGGTGGTAATGCGCATGTGACGGATTATTCGAATGCTTCGCGGACTTTGCTGTATAATATTTATGATTTGCAGTGGGACGATGAGTTGCTTAAGATGTTGAATATTCCAAAAGCTATGCTCCCAGAAGTTCGTCAATCTTCGGAAGTTTATGGCACAACGGTACCATATCACTTCTTTGGCGAAGAGGTTCCGGTTGCTGGAATTGCTGGTGACCAACAAGCGGCATTATTTGGACAAGGTTGCTTTGAAAAAGGCGAGGCTAAAAATACGTATGGTACAGGTTGCTTCTTGTTAATGAACACGGGTGACAAGGCAGTTAAGTCGGATACGGGGTTGTTGACAACGCTGGCGTGGGGGCTTGATGGGAAAGTAGAATATGCATTAGAAGGCAGTATTTTCGTTGCGGGTTCGGCGATTCAATGGCTGCGTGATGGCATGCGGATGCTACGTCATTCAGGTGATTCGGAAAATTACGCATCTCGAATTGAGTCGTCTGACGGTGTTTATGTAGTGCCTGCATTCGTTGGTTTGGGTGCGCCATATTGGGATTCTGATGTTCGTGGTGCGGTATTTGGCTTGACCCGTGGAACAGAAAAAGAGCAATTCATTCGCGCGACATTAGAATCATTGGCGTACCAAACAAAAGATGTGCTAGATGCGATGGAAAAAGATTCTGGTATTGAGCTGAAAGTACTGCACGTGGATGGCGGAGCTTGTGCTAATGATTTCTTGATGCAATTCCAAGCAGATATTTTGGATGTACCAGTTGAGCGTCCAGAAAATCGTGAAACAACTGTACTCGGTGCCGCGTTCTTAGCAGGCCTCGCTGTGGGCGTTTGGAAAGACAAGACTGAGATTAAAAAACATTGGAAGCTAGATAAGGAATTTGAAGTGAAGATGAAAGAAGAAGAGCGCACTACATTATACGGCGGTTGGAAGAAAGCTGTAAAAGCAGCACAAGCGTTTAAATAAGAAAAGCTGTAAGTGTTAGATAGCGCTTTACATGATGTAACGCATGGATTACATGCTCACTTTGTTCTCATGCATATTGAGGTTCTAAATCAGCGAACTACGCTTCTTAAGAACCACAACAAAGCTGAAAAAGAGTTTAAACCAGTTAGTTCTAAGGTTTAGACTCTTTTTAGCATTTGAAAACCCCTCCAATGTAAAATTTTTTCGAAAAAGGATGACTATACAAGTAAAGTTAGTTATAATGAAGAGATGATATAAAATTGGACGGGAGAATGATTATGTTTATAGATCAGGTTAAGATATATGTAAGAGCCGGTGACGGAGGCGATGGAATGGTTGCATTTCGTCGGGAAAAGTTTGTTCCAAATGGCGGGCCAGCTGGTGGCGATGGTGGTAATGGTGGCGATGTTGTTTTTGAGGTAGACGAGGGTTTACGTACGTTGATTGACTTTCGTTATCAGCGCCGTTTTAAAGCGGAGCGTGGTGAGCATGGCATGAGCAAAAGTATGCATGGACGTGGCGCGGATGATTTAATTATTAAAGTCCCACAAGGAACAGTCGTATCCGATATTGATACTGGTGAGGTTATCGCCGATTTAGTTGCACACGGTCAACAAGCTGTTATTGCAAAAGCTGGGCGTGGCGGGCGTGGGAATAAACGTTTTGCGACTTCGGCTAACCCAGCGCCGGAGTTATCGGAAAATGGTGAACCAGGGCAAGAACGATCGATTCAGTTGGAATTGAAAGTGTTGGCAGATGTTGGTTTAGTTGGCTTCCCAAGTGTAGGTAAATCGACGTTGCTATCTGTCGTTTCTGCGGCTCGTCCGAAAATAGCGGCATATCATTTTACAACAATTGTGCCGAATTTAGGAATGGTGGATACTGGCGATGGTCGTAGTTTTGTTATGGCGGATTTACCAGGTTTAATTGAGGGGGCTAGCCAAGGTGTTGGACTCGGACACCAGTTCTTACGCCACATTGAGCGAACGCGTGTTATTGTTCATGTGATTGATATGTCAGCTTCTGAAGGTCGTGATCCATACGAAGATTATTTGGCGATTAATAGCGAATTAGAGCAATATAATTTGCGTTTGATGGAGCGCCCACAAATCATTGTTGCGAATAAGATGGATGTGGAAGGCGCTGACGAGCAGTTAGAAATTTTTAAAGGAAAATTGAAGGAAGAGGTTCCAATTTTCCCGATTTCTGCGGTGACAAAATCTGGTTTGAATCCGTTATTGCTTACAATTGCAGATAAACTGGAAACGACAGCCGAATTTCCACTTGATGAGTTGCTTGAGAAGGAAGAAGAGGAAACAGTGCTTTATAAATATCAAGCGGAGGCGCCTGATTTTGAAATTACACGTGATCCAGACGGGGTTTATGTGCTAAGTGGTGAGAAGCTAGAGCGGTTATTTGCCATGACTAATTTTGAGCGCGATGCTTCAATCCAACGATTCTCTCGTCAGCTACGTGCGATGGGTGTCGATGATGCGCTTCGTAAACGTGGTGCGAAAGACGGCGAAACGGTTCGTCTGTTTGACTTCGAATTTGAATTCATCGATTAATAAAGGGAGGCATTTTTATGAAGGTTGGTTATTTGGGGCCGGTTGCGACGTTTACGCATTCTGCTGCGGTTAGTGCTTTCCCGAATGGAGAGGCAATCGCTTATGCAACGATTCCGGACTGTATCATGGCGATTGAAAAAGGAAATGTGGATGTAGCAGTCGTTCCGATTGAAAATACGCTTGAGGGAACGGTTAATATTACGCTAGATTACCTATTCCATATTTCGAGCGTGCCAATTGTAGCGGAGATTGTCGTTCCGATTGCGCAACATCTCATGGTCCACCCAAATAATAAAGAAACTTGGCATTCTGTGCAAAAGGTGATGTCACATCCTCAGGCAATTGCGCAATGTCATACGTTTTTACAAACCGAGTTGTACGGAGTGGAGCGAGAGACGACTCCTTCTACGGCTTACGCGGCAGAATGGGTGAGCAAGCATCCGGATGAGCTTGTAGCGGCTATCGCGCCTTATATGGCTGCTAATCAATATGGACTTACAATCGTTCAGGAAAATGCGCAGGATATCGAGTTGAATCAAACGCGATTCGTTGTTTTAAGTCGAAATCCTGTGAGTATTGCCTTACCGGATCGTGAAGAAGAGAAAACTTCGGTCAGTGTTATTCTACCAAATAATATGCCGGGAGCGCTTCATAAAGTGTTAGCAACATTCGCTTGGCGTAACATTGATATGAGTAAAATTGAATCCCGACCATTAAAAACGTCACTTGGTGAGTATTTCTTCTTAATTGATTTGCTTTCTGATGGTGAGGCGAAATTAGTCCAAAATGCTTTGGAGGAAATTGCTTTACTTGGTGGAAAGACCCGGACATTGGGAACATATCATGTATATAGGCTACCTGTAAAAGTAAAATAAAAATTAGAATCACGTCGAACCGCACAAATGGGCTTGGTGTGATTTTTGTGTATATCGTTTTCATTGAAGTTTCATGCGAACTAGGCTAGATTTTTAAGCAAAATCTTTAAGTGAGTGTAATAGTTCATGGCGATTCAAAGTGGAAAAATATTCAGGGCGAAAAAATACACAAGATTCCAAACGAGCCAAAGTTTTTCAGAAGTTGGTAAAGGAAATTTTTGTGGCGACGAATGGTGGCACAGATGTAGATACGAATGCGTCGTTGTGGCTTGTAGTCTATAGGGCTAAGGCTGTTAATATGCCAAATGATAACATTAAACGAGCGATTGATAAAGCAGCTGGGAATAAAAGTGGCGGGCATTATGATGAGATTACGTACGAGAGTTACGGACCTGGTGGTATTGCGGTGTTGGTACATGTGTTAACGGATAACCGGAATCGTATCTGGGCGAATGTGCGTGTGGCATTTAATAAGAATGGTGGTAACTTTGGTGAGACGGGAAGTGTTGCCTATATGTTTGATTGCAAAGGGTATATTGTGATTGAGCGTGAAGGTTTGGAGGTAGACGAAGACACGTTTATGCTGGAGGCAATAGAGGCTGGTACGGATGGCGTGATTGTCAGTGACGAAGCTTGAGATTTATACGGAACCTGCGGCTTTTACGGGTGTCAAAGATGCGCTCAGTATCGTGGGCTATGAGTTTGTGACGGCTGAGTTGTCGATGATTCCTCAAGTAGTGAATTGAGTTGTCGGATGATAAAAAAGAGCAGGTTGAGCGAATGATTGATGCGTTAGAGGGATGATGTGCAGGAAGTTTACACAAATGCTGATTTACTTTGAGTGGCTTTACAGAGTCAGGATATTAGTGTAACCTTATTTTATAGTTATGACGTTTTAAATTTGTAAATAAGAAGGAGAACTTAATGAATAGAACAGCAGAATTTGTGTTAGGATTAGTTGGTGGGATTACTGGTGTGATTGCATCGATTACAGCAACTATATTTGGTTTTTTTTATAATCGGAGTTGCGGCTATTGTGCCAGAAGACACTTTTCAAGGGCTTTTCAGTGTTGGTATGATGGCAGCTGGTGTGCTCGTGTTTTTCATGTCTGTATTTGCGATTGTTGCAGCGTGTTTGATTAAAGCTAACCCTAAGCTTTGGGGTATTATGTTAATTATTGTTGGTGGCGTGGGCTTTATCCTCATTCAATTGCTGTGGATTGTTCCAGGCGTGTTACTGCTAATTTCAGGTATTATGTGCGTATCGCGTAAACCACCATATGAAGATTTTTAATTGGATGGAAGGCGGAACAAAACATATTTCTAACCAAAAATAAGCAAGATATCACGACTCCCTTTTTTTTCGGGTAAGACGTAAATCTTGCTTGGCACAAATCGAGCGAAAGCGTTTGTATTCAAGGGGATTTAAAAAGGGATTGCATGTTCGCTTTGCTCACAGGCATATTGGGGCTGTAACTCATTTTATTCGAACAGTCCCAACAAAGCGGAGCATACTGGTGTATGTGATGACTGAAAACAGGGAGAGGGTCTCATCCTCGACCATGTAAGAAGTTATGCGTAGCGCCAGCGTAGAAGAACCGTAGAAAAGAACAGCATTCTTGTTCACAAATCTGGAAGGACCGCCTATGAGCATTGCTCATAGGCATATTGGGGCTGTAACTCATCACCTATTCGAACAATCCCAACAATGCGAGCGCTTGAGAGCCGATTTATTTGGGTTATGGTCTAGCCCCCTTTTTGTGTCAAAATTGTAAGGTAGATGTCATCTGAATCGCAGGAAAATCCTTTATTTTGTTGGTAGAATAGTTTTATAAATTAGATGAATGGAGGGAATGAAGATGAAAAAATTAGTTGTTACGGGTGCAGTATTAGGATCATTATTATTAGGTTTGAGTGGGTATTTTGTATATCAATTGCAGGATGTAGTTATCGGAGCGGGAGCAACGCAAGTGGATATGTTGCAAGCTGTACAAAAATAGTGGAATTGATTACTTTCATTTCATCTTGTTTCTGTGTAAAATGGGAACAAGAATTGTGTTAGGAAGGAATGATTGGGATGAAGCCAAGAAAAGTGATGATTATTGGTGCTGGGAATGTTGGATCAGCTGCGGCACACGCTTTTGTGAATCAAAATATTTGTGAGGAATTGGTGCTTGTTGATTTAAATACGGAGCGTGTAGAAGGCCATCGCAAGGATTTAGCAGATGCGGCGGCTTTTACGCATGGTATGATGAAGATTAGTGTCCGTGAGGCAAAAGAGTGTCAGGACATTGATATCGCAGTGATAACAGTGACAGCTGGGGCGCTGAAAGAAGGTCAAACGCGTCTGGATGAGCTAAAAAGTACCTCACGGATTATCGCGAATATCATTCCAGAAATGATGGCGAACGGTTTTGAGGGGATTTTCTTAGTAGCAGCGAATCCAGTTGATATTATTACGTATCAGGTGTGGCAACTTTCTGGATTGCCGCGTCATCGGGTGATTGGTACAGGTGTTTGGCTTGATACGACAAGGTTGCGTCGGTTGCTATCAGAGCAGCTAGATGTAGCACCGCAAAGTATTGATGCTTTTGTACTTGGAGAACATGGCGATTCGCAGTTTCCGGTTTGGTCACATTCGTCGGTTTATGGCAAGTCAATTAACGCCTATAGTAAAGAGAAATTTGGCACGGAATTCAATTTGAAAGAAATTGGTGATCGGGCAAGAGATACTGGTTTTGAGATATATCATCAAAAAGGATGCACGGAATATGGCATTGCAGGAACCATTGTGGAGATTTGTCGCAATATTTTTAGCGGAAGTCATCGCGCTTTAGCGGTTTCTTGCGTTTTAGATGGGGAATATGGTAAACATGGTATCGCAATCGGTGTTCCCGCTGTTTTGGCGCAGGATGGCGTGAAGGAAATTATTGAATTGTCATTAAATGAGCTGGAACAAGGGCAATTTGACGCATCCGCTACGTTGATTGCAGAGAATATTACGCATTTAGGATAAAAATAGCTTATATGTATCTTTCTCTAAAACTTAGGAGAGATCATATAAGCTTTTTCATTTATTTTAATTACTCTAGCTTTTGGGGAACTCAAAAATCAGGAAAGCTGTTTTTTATAGTACAAATGTTCTTTTTTATGCTATCATGGAGGGAGTGAATTTATTTTTAGATGGAGGGGCATTTTCTTTGTATGAATATATTAAAGGTACAGTGACGGATATTTCTCCGGAGTATATTGTGATTGAGACGGGTCATATTGGCTATCAAATTATTACTGGGAATCCTTTTTCTTTCTCAAGTTTGGAAGGGAAGGAAACCAAGGTTTATTTATATCAGCATGTGCGTGAGGATAATATTTCGTTGTTTGGTTTTCAGACGTCAGAAGAGCGCTATTTATTTAAAAAAATTGCTTGGCGTGTCTGGAATTGGACCGAAAAGTGCATTGGCGATTATTGCTGCGGGTGACCCTGTGCCGCTTATTTCAGCGATTGAGGCGGAAGATGATGTTTATTTGACCAAGTTCCCTAGTGTTGGGAAGAAGACGGCGCGTCAGATTATTCTGGACTTAAAAGGAAAACTTGCCGATGTAGCAGCAGATCAAATTACGGTTCAGAAGGCGACGAAGGATATTTCTGATGGATTGCCGCCAGCGCTTGAGGAGGCTGTTTTGGCACTTGAAGCGCTTGGTTACAGTACGAGGGAGCTGAAAAAAGTGTTGCCGAAATTGGAAAAAGAAGTGTTGACGAGCAATGATTACATTAAATTGGCGCTACAGCTCATGACGAAGTAAGGAAGGGGAATGTGATATGGAAGACCGCATCATTTCTGGTGAGAATGTAAGTCAAGAGGAAATTTCCTTCGAGAAAAGTCTTCGCCCACAGACCTTGGCGCAATATATTGGGCAAGAAAAAGTGAAGCATAATTTAGCAGTTTTTATTGAGGCGGCGAAACAGCGGGAAGAGGCGCTGGATCATGTCCTTTTGTACGGACCACCAGGGCTTGGCAAGACGACGTTGGCAATGGTGATTGCAAATGAAATGGGGACGGCAATGCGGACGACGAGTGGCCCCGCGATTGAGCGCCCTGGGGACTTAGCGACGATTTTGACAACGCTTGAGCCAGGAGATGTGTTATTTATTGATGAGATTCATCGATTGAACCGTTCGATTGAAGAAATTTTGTACCCGGCGATGGAAGATTATTGTTTGGATATTGTGATTGGAACTGGTCCTACGGCACGTTCGGTGCGGCTGGATTTACCACCTTTTACGTTGATTGGAGCGACGACGCGTGCGGGGCAATTATCGGCACCTTTACGTGATCGCTTTGGCGTGATTGATCATTTGGAATTTTATTCGGAAGAGCAGTTGACGGAGATTGTGACACGGACGGCGGATATTCTGGACACGGAAGTGGAGAAGTATGGAGCAGTTGAGATTGCAAGACGTTCACGGGGGACCCCTCGGATTGCGAATCGGCTATTGAAACGGGTGCGTGATTTTGCACAAGTTCGTAGTGATGGTTTGGTGACGGAGAGTTTGGCGCGCGAAGCATTGACGCTTTTGCAAGTAGATCCGCGAGGCTTAGATACAATTGATCAGCGGTTGCTTGCAACTATTATTGGCTCGTTTCGTGGTGGGCCAGTTGGTTTGGATACGATTGCAGCGAGCATTGGTGAAGAGCGTGAAACAATTGAGGATATGCAGGAGCCATATTTGTTACAGATTGGCTTTTTGCAGCGTACACCACGGGGAAGACTGGTGACGGACGCTGCTTACGAGCATTTAGGTTTAACGAAAAGTGAATGAAAAGGTGTGTCGGAATGAGAGTAGAGGATTTTGATTTTGAATTACCAGAGGAATTAATCGCGCAGACGCCATTGCTTGATCGGACGTCAAGTCGCTTGATGCTATTGAATAAGGAAACAGGGGCTATAGAGGACAAACATTTTCCAGCTATTTTGGAGCATTTGCATGCGGGTGATGCGCTAGTTTTGAACGATACGCGTGTATTACCAGCAAGACTTCATGGGGAAAAGGCGGAAACGGGTGCACATATTGAAGTTTTGTTGTTAAAACAGACAGAAGGCGATGCGTGGGAAACGCTTGTGAAGCCAGCAAAGCGGATTCGAAAAGGGATGCGTATTCAGTTTGGTGATGGTGAACTTTCAGCGGTCTGCTTGGAAGAACTAGAGCATGGCGGTCGCATTTTGCAGTTTGAATATAGCGGTATTTTTTATGAGATATTGGAGCGTTTAGGCGAAATGCCTTTGCCACCATATATTAAAGAGCAGTTAGCGGATCAGGACAGGTATCAAACTGTTTTTGCGCGTGAAAATGGTTCGGCAGCAGCGCCAACAGCTGGATTACACTTCACACAAGATTTGCTGGAACAGGTTCGCAAAAAAGGCGTGAAAGTTGTGTTTTTGACGCTTCACGTTGGGCTG
The DNA here is from genome assembly GCF_000525975.1 of Listeria rocourtiae FSL F6-920. Classification (GTDB taxonomy): domain Bacteria; phylum Bacillota; class Bacilli; order Lactobacillales; family Listeriaceae; genus Listeria_A; species Listeria_A rocourtiae. The sequence continues at coordinate 99,390 of NZ_AODK01000005.1, read as the reverse complement.
GGAACGTTTCGACCTGTAGATGCTGAGGATACAGCGAATCATAAAATGCACTCGGAATTTTACCGTCTGACAGCGGAGGCAGCACACGAATTACAAGACGTCAAAGCATCTGGTGGCAAAATTGTTGCGGTTGGGACGACTTCCATTCGAACGCTGGAAACGATTGCGACGAAATTTGATGGGAAACTGCAAGAAGATAGTGGCTGGACGGAAATATTTATATCGCCGGGCTACACATTTAAAGCGGTCGATGCGCTGATTACGAATTTTCATTTGCCGAAATCAACACTGATTATGCTTGTAAGTGCACTTTCGGATCGAGAAAAAATTATGGTTGCCTATGAACATGCGGTTGCGCAGGAATATCGCTTCTTTAGTTTTGGTGATGCGATGTTTATTTATGCTTAATTTAACTTTTTGCTAGAAAAGGCTTGTTTTTCGGTGCTTTTTTAGATATGCTAAGGTTTGGATATAACAAATAGAAAGAGGTAGAAAATGGCTGCGATTACCTATGAACTAATAAAAACAGATAAGCAAACTGGTGCCCGTCTAGGCAAAATTCATACGCCGCACGGTTCTTTTGACACGCCTATGTTTATGCCAGTGGGGACGCTCGCAACGGTTAAAACAATGTCTCCAGAAGAACTAAAAGCGATGGGTTCGGGTATTATTTTGAGCAATACGTATCATTTGTGGTTACGCCCGGGTGAGGATTTGATTGAAGAAGCTGGTGGTCTTCATAAATTTATGAACTGGAATCAGGCGATTTTGACGGACTCAGGTGGTTATCAAGTGTTTAGCTTGAGCGATATGCGTGATATCAAGGAAGAAGGCGTTCACTTTCGCAATCATTTAAATGGTGATAAATTGTTCCTTTCTCCTGAAAAAGCAATTCAAGTTCAAAACTCGCTTGGAGCAGATATTATGATGTCGTTTGATGAGTGCCCACCGTATCCAGCGACGCATGACTATATGAAGAAATCAATCGAACGAACGTCTCGTTGGGCTGAACGTGGTTTAAAAGCGCATGCGCGACCTCATGACCAAGGTCTTTTTGGAATTGTGCAAGGTGGTTCGTACAAAGATTTACGTGAGCAAAGTGCACGTGATTTGGTTTCGATGGATTTTCCAGGTTATTCAATAGGTGGGTTGTCGGTTGGTGAGCCAAAAGATATTATGAATGAAGTATTGGAGTACACAACGCCTCTTTTACCATCGGATAAACCACGTTATTTGATGGGAGTTGGTTCACCTGATGCACTCATTGATGGGGTCATTCGTGGTGTTGACATGTTTGATTGCGTACTTCCAACGCGCATAGCGAGAAATGGGACATGCATGACAAGTAAAGGTCGTTTGGTCGTTCGAAATGCCAAGTTTGCGCGAGATTTTCGCCCAATTGATGAGAATTGTGATTGTTACACATGTCAAAATTACTCGCGTGCCTATATTCGTCACTTAATTCGTTGTGATGAAACGTTTGGAATTCGACTAACTACTTATCATAATCTACATTTTCTGTTACACTTAATGGAGCAAGTTCGTGGCGCTATTATGAATGATCGGCTTGCTGATTTCCGGGAAGAATTTTTTGAGCAGTATGGCCTCAATGGTCCGAATGCGAAAAATTTCTAATATAGAATACAAATGAAAGGAGCTGAATAAAGACATGGCAATGTTAATACCGTTACTACTAATGATCGTATTGTTCTACTTCTTGCTTATTCGTCCGCAACAAAAGCGTCAAAAAGAAGTAAACGCGATGCAAAGCGGTCTATCTAAAGGTGATAAAATCATTACTATCGGAGGATTGCACGGAACAGTTGTAGCAATTGAAGATGGGAATGTTGTACTTGATTGTGCGGGTAGCCAACTAACATTTGATCGTAATGCAGTTCGTACTGTTTTAGCGAAATCAGATGCAGTTGAGGAAGAAGTAGTGGAAGCAGAAGTTGAAGAAGTAACAACGGACGTAGAAGCTGAGAAAAAATAAGTTTTCTTTTTTTGAAAAAAACAAGCCGTGGATGAGAGTCCTTGAAGTGGCTTGTTTTTTCTTTTAGATAAGTGGGTATATAGGAATATCGCCAAGTGCAAAAATGATTTTTCACTAAAATACGTGCTTTTTTTGAACCGGTTGTAAAGAAAGATTATCTTTTTCGAAGATTATGCTTCCCATTTACTTCATAATTAGATAAAATGAATCTATGTTGTTTGAAAAAGAAGGTGTGAGAATGAGAATGGGATCCGACAAAGAATGGTACGACCAGTTGGAAACGGCAATTTTAATTCGTGTGGAAGACTTTAGACTTATGGGTTACCGCGAAATTGAAGCAGAACATATTTGGTCTTTTTTGGTTGAAGTTGTTTGGAAGGATCAAGGCGACCCGCGTTTGCATCAACGCATTCACGACATTTTACAAATGAAGATAGCATCATTAATGGACTTTATAACATTGGGGCCACCAGAGGAAGTGGCGAAGGAAGAGGTTTTGCCACAACCAACAGATGGTCAAGAGTAGCATTCTACATAGCGTAATGGCGCCTACAAAGGTGTCTGTTGTTAGTAGATGAGGGAGGAATTAGAAAGAAATGATAAAGAAAAGTAAGATAATTACATTTTTCCTGATCGTAGCAATTATTTTTGGAACAGTTATTTTCACTATGAAACCTGTTCTTGATAAAATTAATCTCGGTCTAGATTTGCAAGGTGGCTTCGAGGTTTTATATCAAGTTAAACCTGCTGACGGGAAAAGCAAAGTAACAGATGACGTGATGAAAGAGACTGTGGCAACACTTGATCAGCGTATTAACGCGTTAGGTGTTAATGAGCCAATAATTACTATCGAAAGTGGTCACCGTATTCGTGTTCAACTCGCGGGTGTCACTGATCAAAATGAGGCACGTAAAATCCTTTCCACACAAGCAGTTTTATCGTTCCGTGATGCTAACGATAAGCTGATGATGGATGGTAGTGACCTTGTACCAGGTAGCGCTAAAGCTGTCACAAATGATAAAAATCAAGCAATTGTTACGCTAGAACTTAAGAGTAAGGATAAATTTGCTAACGTAACAAAAACAATTGCTGCTAAAGCTCCAGACAATCAATTAGTTATTTGGTTGGATTGGAAAGAGGGCTTGAAGTATAAGACAGAACGTGTGAAAGAAAATCCTGCATTTTTATCTGCTCCGAACGTAGATCGTGAGTTGGATACGAAGAAAGTCGAAATCTCTGGTAGCTTTACAATGGAGTCTGCGAAAGAATTAGCAAATCTATTGAACTCTGGTGCTCTTCCAGTTAAGCTAACAGAAGTTTATTCTACATCTGTTGGGGCGCAGTTTGGTCAAGATGCACTAGCAGAAACAATCTTAGCTGGTATAATAGGTGTTGCGGCAATCTTTATCTTCATGATGGCTGTATACCGTTTACCAGGTATTATCGCTTCTATTACGCTTGTAGCTTATACGTATATTGTATTGCTAGTTTTAGGATTATTGAATGCAACACTTACTTTACCAGGTATCGCTGGGTTAATTCTCGGTATCGGTATGGCAGTGGATGCGAATGTTATTACCTACGAGCGGATAAAGGAAGAACTCAAGGTTGGTAAATCTACAAAAACAGCATTCGATACAGGTGGGAAAGAGTCCTTCCGAGCGATTTTTGACGGGAATATTTCAACATTGATTGTTGCTGGAGTTCTTTTCTACTTTGGAACAAGCTCGATTAAAGGTTTTGCGACAGTTTTGATTATTAGTATCTTGGTAAGTTTCTTGACTGCTGTTTGGGGTTCAAGAGCACTTATGGGACTTCTAGTAAGTAGCAACGCGTTGAATAATAAACCAGGCTTATTTTCAGTTCGTCGTAAAGATATTCATGATTTACATGAAGGTAAACAAACATTCGACTTGAAAACGCATTTTGATAGATATGATTTTGTGAAACATCATCGTGCTTTCTTGACGACTTTTGCTGTTATTGTTGTTGCTGGTATTGTCATTTTATCAGTATTCAAGATGAATCTAGGTATTGATTTTGCAAGTGGTACGCGCGCAGAGGTAAGTTCGACAAGTGCGCTAACGGAGCAGCAAATTAGTAAAGACTTGAAAGAAATTAATATGCCTTCTGATGATATTACGTTCCAGAATAATAATAAGACGGCGGTTATTAGCTATAAAGGTGCGCTAACGCAAGATGAGGTTGCTAAGTTTAAAACGCACTTCACGAAAGCGTACGGTGAAGAGCCTAATATTAGTACGGTAACGCCAACTGTCGGGCAAGAACTTGCGAAAGACGGCCTGTGGGCGCTTGCTATTGCATCCTTGCTAATCGTTGTTTATATTGCCTTCCGATTCGAATTATCGATGGGTGTCGCGACAATTCTTTCGTTACTGTTTGACGCTTTTATGATTTTCATCTTCTTTAGTATTTTCCGACTTGAAGTTGATTTGACTTTTATTGCGGCAGTGTTGACTGTTATTGGTTATTCCATCAATGATACAATCGTTACAGCAGACAGGATTCGGGATGTTTCTTACAAAATGGGCCGTTTCAAAAAACCAGAGGATATTGCATTTGCAGTTAATCATGGTTTACGTCAAACGTTTATCCGTTCAATCAATACTATTTTGACAGTATTGTTCACGGTTATTGCTTTGATTATCTTTGGTAATGAATCTATCTTGAATTTCTCGATTGCGCTATTAGTTGGATTAGTATCCAGTGTGTTCTCATCCATCTTTATGGCTATGCAATTGTGGTATGTATTCAAGAAGCGTGAATTGAAGAAAAAAGGTGTTATCCAAACACAGAAGAAGAAAAAACGTTCAAGAACGGACCAGCCAGTCGTATAATCTGTGATAAGCGGATTTTCGGCAAGACTTACAACAATGTCTAATGCCGAATGTGTATCTTATCTGAGAAGTAAATTTCAGGTGAGGTAAGCATTCGGTTTTTTATGGAATATAAGGAGTACGATGGGAACATGATTTGGCAGATAGTTGTAATAGCGATCGGTGTCGGGCTTGTTGTGCTGGGGCTATTTTATTCGAAAGATTGGCATAACGGGTGGTTAGACGGTGGTGGGCCAAGCTTTGATGGATGGGATTCGTTTTTCTTTTCCATCATTGTTGGTGCGGTTATGCTGATATTGATGATTTTACCTTGGTATGTCATGAAATCGATTTTTATTACTGGTGGTTTGACGCTGATTTACTGCGCGATTTGGGTGTTTTCATTTTAGGAGGATTTTTTATGCATACAAAAAGGCATGTGAAGAAATAGGAAGATCGCTCGTCCTCAGATGATTTGAAAGAAATGAGGAGATTTTGATGGACAGAGAGATTTTATGCCGGGTATTGAAAAACGCAATGAAAGCACAGACGATTTTGTATATTTATAATGATACGACGAGTAAAGATGAGCGCTATGGTGGATTTGTGCAGTTGGTGACGAAGGATTATGTCGTTATGCGACTTGTTTCTTTGCAGGCTAGAGCTTCGGGGTATTTGATTGCTAGGCTTGATTTGATTTTTCGTGTCGATAACGGTGGACAGAGTGCTAGTCGAGCGGAGCAACTATATCAACTAAATCAGGAGCAGCACGGGGATTTTGCGGTAAGTACGTTTGGAAATTTGCTGGTAAATGTGCTGACGTTAGCGATGCATCAAAAATTGACGATTTCGGTGTACTTGGATCAGGATGATGAGCGTGAGTCATTGAATGGCTATGTGCGCCATATTGCGAATGAGCATATCGTAATGGATGATTTGGATGATAACGCGGAGTCTTATGGTGAGGTTCATTTTGAGCTGTCGGCGGTGATAGATATTAAGTTTGATTCGCGTGATTTGAAGAACTTGGCACTGCTTTATGAACAGCCTAAATGGGGTTAAACTCGTTATTATGCGGGTATTTTGATAGAGAATGAAGGAGGTTTTTAGGATGAAAGGACAATGGCAAGTGATTGTTGGAATCGTATTGGCAATTATTATTGCAATTTTTGCGATTGTGAATGTAGATTCTGTACAGGTAAGTTTCTTGTTTGCAAAAGTGGAGTGGCCACTTATTTTAGTGATTTTAGGCTCTGTATTGTTTGGCGGACTGATTTTCTTCTGCTTAAATATCGTTCGAGTGAATGCGATGAAAAAGCAGATTAAAACGCTAGAGAATGATAAAAAAGAATTAGAGCGTAAACTGGCTGCGGAAAAATCGCGTAAAGTGAAAGTTTCGGAAGTTGAAGTTCCAGAGAGCGCGCCAAAACCGACTGTTTGATGTATATTAAGAAGACCACCTAATCTTGGGTGGTTTTTTTTTATGTTTTTTGGGTATAATGAGTTAGGTTGAGGGGTGGTAAATCATGATTCATTCTAAATATAAATGGCAGATGGAAGCAGCGGATAATGTGGCGATGCAACAAGTGGCTGATGAACTGAAATGTTCGTTACCGATGGCGGAGTTATTTGCGCGCCGCAAAGTCACGACTGCTGGTCAATTAGATAAATTTTTAAATCCGGATAAGTACGAGGCATATGATCCGTTTCTGTTTGCGGAGATGGGCCTTGCTGTAGACCGTATTAAACAGGCAATCGATGCGAAGGAACAGATTCTTATTTATGGGGACTATGATGCGGATGGCGTGACGAGTGTGACTGTTTTGTTGAAAACGCTACGTCGACTTGGCGGGAATGTGGATTTCTATATTCCAAATAGGTTCTCGGAAGGCTATGGTCCGAATAAGGCTGCTTTTACGCAGGCAAAAGATTCAGGTGTTGATTTGCTGATTACGGTGGATAATGGGATTTCGGCACTGGATGTGATGGCGCATGCGAAGGCAATTGGACTGGATGTAATTGTGACCGATCACCATGAAGCAAAAGAAACGATGCCTGAGGCGGTTGCTGTGATTCATCCGCGCCATCCGGAGTCCAATTATCCCTTCCCTGATTTAGCGGGGGTTGGGGTCGCTTATAAGCTGGCTCATGCGTTGTTAGGTGAGGAGCCAGCAGAATTGCTAGATTTAGTAGCGATTGGGACGGTTGCAGATTTAGTTTCGTTGACGGATGAAAACCGATTATTTGTGCAAAAAGGACTGCGTATTTTGCGTGAAAATGCGAATTTGGGTGTGGCTGCTTTAGCAAAGTTGGCTAATGTGAAACTTTCTGAGGCGAATGAGGAGACTATTGGTTTCATAATTGCACCACGTCTGAATGCAGTCGGACGTTTGGGACCTGCTGATCCGGCAGCGGATTTGTTGTTAACCGAAGATCCCGAAGAGGCCGCATTTCTAGCAGAGGAAATCGATGATGCCAATAAGGAACGGCAGGCGATTGTAGCAAAGATTTCAGAAGAAGCGATTGCGATGATTGAGGCAGAATTTCTTGGTGAAGGAAATGAAGTGCTCGTTATTGGGAAGAATGGCTGGAATCCTGGCGTTGTTGGGATTGTGGCTTCGCGATTAGTGGATCGTTATGCACGACCGGTGATTGTACTGGGTATTGATGATGTGACTGGCGTTGCAAAAGGCTCGGGGAGGAGTATTGAGGCGTTTCATTTATATCAAGCGTTAGATGGGAATCAGGAGCTTTTAAAAGCGTTTGGCGGTCATCCTATGGCAGCTGGTATGACGCTCGATGTCGCGGATGTCGCGGCTTTGCGCTCGAATTTATCGCGTTTGGCTCGTGAAACGTTGTCGCCAGATGATTTTGTATCTATTTTGCGTGTGGAAGAAGCGATTCCAGTGGAGATGGTAACGATTGATTTCATCGCGCAGTTGAACAAATTGGCGCCGTTTGGTACGGATAATCCAAAACCAGTGTTTGCGCTAGAAGGCGTTCATTTGAGTGGCACGAAGCGGATTGGCGCGGACAAGAATCATCTGAAAACGGCTATTACGTCGGATTCTGGTGCTTCGATTGATGCGGTTGGATTTGGAACTGGCGAGCTTGTTGAGAAAATTTCTCCAATGGCAAAAGTGGATGTGGTTGGCGAATTATCAATTAATGAATGGAATAACATGCGTAAACCGCAACTTCGGATTGTTGATTTAAAAATAGGACATTGGCAGTTGTTCGATGTCAGAGGCCGCGCAGAATGGGACAAATTATTACAAACGGATGGTATGACGGACAAGGTGTTTGTGTGCTTTCAAAACGGAACGCGTGAGAAATTACTGGCGACAAATGCGAATCTTATTTGTACGCAAATTCAGTCGGTGGATGATTGTCTTGATGCGACGACAAAGGATTTGATTTTTGCAGATATGCCGGATGATGTAGGGTTATTGGAAAACTTAGTCATGAAAACGGAGGCAGATCGAATTTACTTACACGTGGAGGCTAAAAATGGGAATGCAATTGTCTCGATGCCTAGCCGTCAACATTTTGCACAACTGTATGCGGTGCTCAAGAAACATCAGCCTTTCCCGCTTGCTCAAAACATGTCACGTCTTTGTAAGCAGTTTAGTTGGACGGACGATCAAGTTGATTTTATGTCGCGCGTGTTTTTTGATCTAAATTTTGCTACAATGGAAGATGGCGTGATTAGATTGACAGAAGTTGGGGAAAAACGTAATTTGGAGGACTCGGAAGTTTATAAAGCTCGGGTATCCCAAATGGCGATGGAACAGAAATTACTCTACTCCAATTATAACGAACTGTATGATTGGATAGAGAAGCTGATGAATTCGAAGGGGAATTCAATTTTGGAGGAAACAATAAAATGAACTTAGAAGAATTAAGAAGTTATGTAGCGATTGTAAACGATTGGCCAAAAGAAGGTATTGTTTTTAAAGATATCACGCCGTTGATGAGTCATGGTGAGGCGTATAAATTTGCGACGGATCAAATTGTTGCATACGCAAAAAAAATGAATGTGGATGTTATTGTTGGACCAGAAGCGCGTGGTTTTATTATCGGATGTCCCGTTGCGTATTCATTGGGAATTGGCTTTGCGCCAGTTCGTAAACCGAATAAGCTACCTCGTGAAACGGTTGATATGGAGTACGATTTGGAGTATGGCACGAATAAACTGTCGATGCATAAAGATGCAATCAAGCCTGGACAACGCGTTCTTATCACAGATGATTTGTTAGCGACAGGTGGTACGATTGAAGCAACAATTAAGCTTGTTGAAGAACTTGGTGGCATTGTAGCTGGTTGTGCCTTTCTCATTGAATTAACAGAGCTTGAAGGTCATAAAAAATTAGAAGGTTACGACCGTCTGATTTTGATGAATTTCTAAAATGTTTGTCGGAAAACGTTTTTTCTGATTCTAGCAACAAAATTACTTTATGAGTCGTGTAAAACATGCTATAATATCAAATAAGAATAATTTTAAAAAGCACTCATTCGTGAGTGCTTTTACATACTTATAGCTAGCGTGGATGAAAAGGGTGTGGGGACTATGGCTAAAGAACAAAAATTTAACAGCGGATCAAGTAATTGAAATGGCTTCTCATTATATGAATGAGGAGCATCTTGCGCTTGTCAAAAAAGCTTGTGACTATGCGCGTGAGGCGCACAAGGATCAATTCCGCAAATCGGGAGAACCTTATTTTATTCATCCTATTCAGGTCGCAGGAATATTAGTGGAGCTAGAGATGGATCCAGCTACCGTTGCTTCTGGTTTTTTGCATGATGTTGTTGAAGACACGTCGATTACTTTGCAAGATTTAGAAGAGGCGTTTAGCCCAGAAGTTGCAATGATTGTGGATGGTGTAACGAAGCTCGGGAAAATTAAATATAAATCGCATGAGGAGCAACAGGCAGAGAATCACCGCAAAATGTTTATCGCTATGGCACAAGATATTCGCGTGATGCTCGTGAAATTGGCAGATCGATTGCATAATATGCGCACGTTAAAGCATCTTCCTGTCGAGAAACAGCGCCGTATTGCTAATGAGACGTTAGAAATTTTTGCGCCGATTGCTCATCGTTTGGGGATTTCTCGCGTAAAATGGGAATTAGAGGATACCGCTTTACGTTATTTGAATCCGCAACAATATTATCGTATTGTACATTTGATGAAGCAGAAGCGGGAAGAGCGTGAGCGTTATTTGCGTGATGTGATTGATGGTGTGAATGAGAATCTGGATGAATTGCATATTAAGGCAGATATCACTGGTCGTCCGAAACATATTTATTCCATTTATCGCAAAATGTCAGAGCAACACAAGCAATTTAACGAAATTTACGATTTACTAGCGGTTCGTATTTTGGTTGATAGCATAAAGGATTGTTATGCTGTTTTGGGTGTTATTCATACACGTTGGAAACCAATGCCGGGACGCTTTAAAGATTATATTGCGATGCCGAAGTCCAATATGTATCAGTCGCTTCATACGACGGTGATTGGCCCGCAAGGTGAACCGTTAGAAGTGCAAATTAGGACACTTGAAATGCACCAAATCGCGGAATATGGGGTTGCGGCACATTGGGCTTACAAAGAAGGAAAAGTCATCAATTCGAAAACGTCCTTTGACAATAAAATGAGCTGGTTCCGTGAAATCATTGAATACCAGAATGAGTCAGAGAACGCTGAAGAATTTATGGAATCGTTAAAACTTGATTTATTTACCGATGTTGTCTATGTCTTTACTCCAAAAGGAGATGTTTTCGAGCTACCAAATGGTTCTGTACCACTTGATTTTGCTTACCGGATTCATACCGAGATTGGTAACAAGACGATTGGTGCCAAAATCAACGGCAAGATTGTTACGCTTGATTATAAATTAAAAACAGGCGATATCATTGAAATTTTGACATCAAAACATTCGTATGGACCAAGTCGTGATTGGTTGAAACTGGTGCAGACATCGCAAGCGAAAAACAAGATTCGTCAGTTCTTCAAACGTCAAGCGAAGGAAGAAAACGTTGAAAAAGGTCGCGATATGGTAGAGAAGGAATTGCGTCAGCTTGATTTTGAGCCTAAGAAAGTGATGACGACAGAGAATATTAATAAACTTGCCGAACGTTTGAATTTTAGTCATGAAGATGATTTATTTGCAGCGGTTGGTTATAACGGAATTACGGCGCTTCAGGTGGCGAACCGTTTAACAGAGAAGGAACGCCGTGAGCGGGAACTTGAGGAGCAAACAGAGAAGTTATTAAATAAAGTGGAGGCAAAAGCGAAAAACCCGGCGGATAGTAATAATGAGAGACTTAAAATCAAACATAACGCTGGTGTTGTCGTGCAAGGTGTTGGCAACCTGCTCATTCGTTTATCGCGCTGTTGTAATCCGGTACCAGGAGATGAAATTGTTGGTTACATTACGAAGGGGCGTGGCATTTCGATTCATCGCAAAGATTGCCCGAATGTGACAGGTCCAGATACTGAACGATTGATTGATGTTGAGTGGGAAGACGCGGATATGACTGCTAAAACCGATTACAACGTTGATATCGAGGTGTTTGGCTATAATCGCAATGGTATGCTAAATGATATTTTACAAGTCGTAAACAGTCTGACAAGCAATATTAATGGTGTTAACGCAAAAGTAGATAATAACAAAATGGCGACGCTCGTATTAACGCTTCAAATTCATAATATTAATCATCTGCAACGGGTTGTCGACAAAATCAAGCAAGTTCCTGATGTCTATACAGTTAGACGTTTAATGAATTAAGACTGACTGGGGGATTTTAGAATGCGGGTTGTGGCGCAACGTTGCTATGAAGCAAGTGTGACGATTGATAATGAAATTGTAGGGGAAATTGCTGGCGGGCTTTGCCTGCTGGTTGGTTTCACACATGATGATACGGAAGAAGACGTGAAGTATATTGTGAAGAAGATTCTTGGACTGCGTATTTTTGAAGATGATACAGACAAAATGAATTTATCGATTCAAGATTTTGGCGGTGCAATTCTTAGTGTTTCGCAATTCACGCTATATGCAGATGTGAAGAAGGGGAGGCGACCTAGTTTTACGAATTCAGCGTCTCCTGATGTAGCGTCAGATTTGTATGACTTGTTTAATAAATTGCTTGGGGCTGAGGGAATCGTTGTTGAGACTGGGGTTTTTGGGGCAATGATGGATGTTAGTATTGTGAATCATGGTCCGGTGACGATTATTTTAGATTCGCTGGAGTTACTAGGAAAATAGTAAGTATTAAAAAATGCTAAGGCAAAGCTTGGAAGCTTGTCTTAGCATTTTTTAGTACCTAGTTTTTAAAATATCCGCTTAGTCCGTCGAATATTGCGTTGGCCACGTCGTCTCGGAAGCTACTGGAGTTCATTTTCTGTTCGTCAATGCTTGAGCTTAAATATCCTAGCTCCAGTAATACGGATGGCTGTGTGTTTTCGCGTAGTACGTAGAAATCACCTGAGCGTGTACCTCGGTTCTTGCTTGTTAAGTTACTTGCTAGGCTTTCGTTAATACTTTCTGCCAAGCTTTGGTCTTTGTTTTTGTAGTAATAAGTTGTTTGTCCATTGACACTTGCGTCGCTTGCATCTTCTACGGAGTCAAAATGAAGTGAAATGAAGGCATCGGCATTATGTTTCTCTGCTTTTCTGGCGCGATCTTTTAGAGATACATATTCATCACTATCTCTCGTTAAAATCACTTTCGCACCGCTTTGTTCTAGACGTGCGGCTACGGCTTTGGCTGTTTTCAAGGTTGCTTTCTTTTCAACGGTACCGTTCTGTCCTTGAGCGCCAGGATCGTTACCTCCGTGACCAGGGTCAATAACAATTGTTGCTTCGGCCAGTGATGTTGTTTTAGATTTTGGCGCACTCTTGGTTTTGGAAGTAGAGACATCGACAACCCAGTTGGCTACGTAACCTTGCTTACCTGATGATGTTGTGATTTGATACCAATCGCCTTGAACACCATCGATATTATAGACGGTTCCAGCGTCGGCGGTTTCAATCGTATCGTTATTTCGACCAGGTCCAGAACGGATATTTGTGCCATTAGACCGTATTGTAACGGTTTGTAGATGATTTTTGGATTCTTTTGTCGCAGATTCCTGCATCTTAATATACGATGAATTAACCCATGCGGTTTGACCTTGATATTGAATTTGTGTCCAGCCATTTGATTGACTTGTGACAGTAATTTGATCGCCACCTTTTAGAGTTCCAAGGACAGTGGCATTGGTGGAAGGTTTACTCCGCACATTTAAGCCACCATCGCTTGTGACGGTAGCGAGACTGTTACTAGATGCACTGACATCGACATTTTGCACGAGCCAACTTGCAACGTAACCGCTCTGCCCGTTTTCAAGGCGAACTTTATACCACTTATTTTCTTCATCAATAACATTTAGAATTTCGTTTTTTCTTACTTGAGATGTGACGTCGAATGCGAGTCCTGGTCCGCTTCTGACGTTTAAAACTTCCGCTTTTACTTGTACCGTGTTCGCATTTGCCATCGCAATTGTAGACAAAATGCCGGCTCCGATAAGCAAGAACGAGAGCACGGTTATAAACAGGAACTTATTTTTCATCAATGTGCACCACCTATACCCCTAAAAAATATCTACCTATAAAAAGATTATCATAAAACAAGCCATTATGAAACATTAAACCTATATTTTCGCGATTATTTTTCAAAACATTATTGACTTTTGAGGCAAATTCTAGTAGTCTTAAGGGTAATTAATAGATGACCGATGACGGAGAAAAGTACGACATGCATTTGCTGGTAAAGAGAGATGGGTCCTTAGGCTGGGAGACCGATTGCAGTTAAAATGTCGAAAAGACACTCCAGAGGCTTCTTGCTAAACGGCGTTGAGGCGCTTAGTAAGTAAGAACGTTGACAGGCGTTAACTGTTTTGAGTGGAGGAATATTATTGTCCTCAATTTAGGGTGGTACCACGGGTTAACTCTCGTCCCTTGTTTTATTTAGTTAAGACGAGGGATGGGGTTTTTTTGTTGTTGAGGCTCTTACGAAGTGTCCTATGCTGAATTAGAGCCTCAATATGCATGCGAAAAAAGTGAGCATGTAATCCACCAGTGGCTCTTACGCCGGAAAACAAAGAAGAACCGAGGAACCACAAAGAAGAGTTAGAGATGCAAGAGCCACAATGTGCAGGCAAACGCAGTTGAGCATGTAATCCCCAGTGTCGCTTAATGGGAATAACTACTATACAAACCAACCGAAGATACACACTGACTGTTCACTCAAACTCAGTTCAACCCCAACGCAACTATTCGCAAATTTTAGGAGGGATAAGGCATGCAAATGAAATTGCCAAGAGGAACACGCGATATTTTACCGGGAGAAGTAGAAAAGTGGCATTATGTAGAACGCGTTTTCCAATCGATATGTGAGAAATTTCAATATGAAGAAATTCGGACACCAATTTTTGAGCATACAGAATTATTCCAACGAGGCGTGGGAGATACAACGGATATCGTTTCGAAAGAGATGTACACGTTTCAAGATAAGAAAAACAGAAGTTTGACATTGCGTCCAGAAGGTACAGCATCCGTAGTTCGTGCATTTGTAGAGCATAAACTATTTGGCCAAGTGAACCAACCCGTGAAACTCTATTATTCAGGTCCGATGTTTCGCTATGAACGTCCACAAGGTGCGAGACAGCGCCAGTTTACGCAAATGGGACTCGAGGCGCTTGGAAGTAATGACCCGGCAATCGATGCAGAAATTATTTCCTTGGCGATGTCGTTCTATAAAGAGCTAGGTTTGCGAAATATTGAACTAGTTATCAACAGTCTAGGCGATAAAGAAAGTCGCTTAAAACATAAAGATGCTCTCGTGGCGCATTTCGAGCCACAAATCGATGAATTTTGCGCAGATTGTCAAGTACGTTTGCATAAAAATCCATTGCGTATTTTAGATTGTAAAGTGGATCATGCACATCCGCTTATCGCGAAAGCACCGTCGATTTTGGAATTTTTAAACGAAGAATCGACTGCATATTTCACGAAGGTGAAAACGTATTTGGATGCGTTAGGTATAGTTTATACGGTTGATCCGACGCTAGTTCGTGGTTTGGATTATTACAATCATACTACATTTGAAATTATGAGTACGGCAGAAGGCTTTGGTGCGAAATCCACACTTTGCGGTGGTGGTCGTTATCATGGCTTAGTGCAGGAATTTGATGGACCAGAAACGCCGGGTGTTGGCTTTGGACTAGGTGTGGAGCGCTTATTTGCGGCACTTGATGTTGAAGGGATTGAGCTTCCTGCTGCACGCGATTTGGATTGTTATGTGATTACAGCGACGGAAAGTGCTGAAATCAAAGCTGTAACAATGGTCAATGAGTTGCGATTAAGTGGTTTTAGTGCAGAAAAAGATTATATGGGTCGCAAAGTGAAAGGTCAGTTAAAAGATGCTGATCGTAAAAAAGCGAGGTTCACGATAGTTTTAGGAGACACAGAGCTTGAGAATGGTAAGGGCAAGCTGAAAAATATGCAAACAGGCGAGCAAACAGAAATTGAATTAGTAGCTGTTGTGGCTGGTTTACAAGCAGCGCGTGAATTAGAGGGGGAAAACAAATGAAGAAAAGAACATTATATTGTGGCGATGTAACGGAGAAACATATCGGAGAAAAAGTAATATTACATGGTTGGGTACAAAAACGTCGTGACTTGGGAGGGCTTATTTTTATCGATTTGCGTGATCGTGAAGGAATAGTCCAGGTTGTTTTCAATCCAGATTTTTCAGCGGATGCTTTAGCAATTGCGGAAACAGTTCGTAATGAGTTTGTGGTGACGGTTGTCGGGACGGTTGCGGCGAGAAGTGAAGGCGCGATAAATGATAAATTGGTGACGGGCCGAATTGAGGTTTTAGCTGAGGAATTGGAAGTATTGAATGCTTCGAAAACACCGCCGTTTTATATTGAAGATGGTGTGAATGTATCGGATGAACTGCGTTTGAAGTATCGCTATTTAGATTTGCGTCGCCCAGAAATGAACCAGATTTTTCAGATGCGTCATACAGCAACGAAAACATTCCGGCAAAAATTAGATCAAATGGGCTTTTTTGATATTGAAACACCGTATTTGACTAAGAGTACACCAGAAGGTGCCCGTGATTATTTGGTACCAAGTCGTGTATATCCGGGTAATTTTTATGCATTACCGCAATCACCACAAATTTTGAAGCAGTTATTGATGTCTTCTGGTTTTGATAAATATTACCAAATTGTACGTTGCTTCCGCGATGAAGATTTGCGCGGGGATCGTCAACCAGAATTTACACAAATCGATTTAGAGACAAGTTTTTTGACGAAAGAAGAGATTCAAGCGATTACCGAAGAAATGCTAGTTGCGGTAGTTGAAGCAACAAAAGGCATTAAAATCGATAAACCATTCCCGCACATGACGTATGCAGAGGCGATGGATCGTTTTGGTAGTGACAAACCCGACGTTCGTTTCGGTTTAGAACTGAAAAACATGGCAGAAGCAGTAGCGAATGTTGATTTCAAAGTGTTTACGAGTGCGATTGAAAACGGCGGTGAAGTAAAGGCTATCAATGCAAAAGCGGCGGCAGCGA
Organism: Listeria rocourtiae FSL F6-920; assembly: GCF_000525975.1. Classification (GTDB taxonomy): domain Bacteria; phylum Bacillota; class Bacilli; order Lactobacillales; family Listeriaceae; genus Listeria_A; species Listeria_A rocourtiae. The sequence goes on along the minus strand of NZ_AODK01000005.1, from coordinate 82,930 downwards.
ACTACTCGCGTAAAGATATTGATGCGCTTGGAGAGTTTGTCGGGAGATATGGTGCGAAAGGTCTTGCATGGATGAAAGTAGAAGAGGATGGTTTCAAAGGACCGATTGCTAAATTCTTCACACCAGAAAATCAAGCAGCGGTTGCTAATGTTTTAGATGCAGAAGTTGGTGATTTGTTACTATTTGTTGCTGATAAAGCAGAAGTAGTTGCGGCATCTCTGGGTGCATTGCGTTCGAAGCTTGGCCAAGACCTCGATTTAATCGACCAGAGCGAGCTAGCATTTTTATGGGTGACGGATTGGCCGTTGTTTGAATATGACGAAGAAGCAGGACGTTTTGTTTCTGCCCATCATCCATTCACAATGCCGCAAGATGCATCATTGCTTGAAACAGCGCCAGAAAAAGCGATGGCAGAAGCGTATGATATCGTTCTAAATGGCTATGAAATTGGTGGAGGTTCTCTACGTATTTATAAAAAAGAAATGCAGCAACAAATGTTCCGAGCGCTCGGATTCACAGATGAAGAAGCGACAGAGCAATTCGGTTTCTTACTAGAAGCATTGGAATTTGGAACGCCGCCACATGGTGGAATTGCACTTGGCTTGGATCGAATTATCATGATTCTTGCAGGCAGAAATAACTTGCGCGATACGATTGCTTTCCCTAAAACAGGAAGCGCGGCAGATCCATTGACGAACGCTCCAAGTGAGGTAAGCCAGGCGCAGCTGGCTGAGTTGGCACTTGCGGTTGAAGCGAAGAAAGCAGAATAAGAAAATAGGATTTCTCACTTTGATTTTGTGTGTGAAATCCTATTTTTTTCATACAAAAAACCGTAGGCATCACTATTTTAGTGTGTTACCTACAGTTTTGAGATGTTGTCTAACATCTTTTTTAATTTGAGGATGTGTCAATCATCGTGACTTCAACATCGTTTGCTAATATTCCAGTATTGGCTTCATTCGACCAAAATGGACCTTCTAATGTTTTCTTTTCCTTGTTACTCACTTCATGCTTGTCGTAAAATCTAGCTTCTACAGCATAGCGATTGCCGACTTTCACCGAATCCCATTGTGATTCGTCAAGTTCTAGCGTTATTTGTTTGCTACCGGCTCCTTCAATATTTCCTGAAACAGAATTGTCCTTGTTCTTCTGCGTAACTAGAAAATTAAAAGAAACATCTATCGGGGAAGCGGAGTTTTGCAGAAAATAGTAACCTCCTGCTAAAAAAACAATCGCGATAATTGTAAAAAAGGGGACCTTTCGCATCTTTGTCTATCTCTCCTTCATATATAAAAAAACATCCAATTTAGCTACTTCTTCATTATAAGCTCTGTTTTTCATTTCGGGAAGGGGAAAATGCGATTTCTCATTGTATTTTTAGAATTAGTTCCTATTTCTTTATTCTTATCTCATCTAAATAACTAGTTTTCTTTTGGATGATCTTGTAAAGCATCGACGCCGCGTTCACCAGTGCTTATTTTGATGACCTCTGCAACGGGATAAATAAAAACTTTGCCATCGCCTGGTTCGCCGGTTCGCAGAGTATTTTTCACGACTTCTAGCACAGCTTCTACAGGCACGGTACTAACGACAATCTCGATTTTCATGCGTTCGTGGACATTATTCTCCTTCTTTTTCCCGCGGTACAACTCGATTAAGCCTTTTTCAAGGCCGGTTCCCAGTGCTTTTGTGACAGTCAAGCCACTAACACCGATTTCTGCGAGCGCTTTTTGGAATTCGTAAAAACGATTTGGACGTGTAATAATTTCGATTTTTGTTAAGTTTGACAATAGAACCACCCCTTAATCATGATAGGCTTTTTCGCCGTGAAGCGTTAAATCCAGCCCTTTGTATTCTTGGTCTTCATCTACTCTGACAGGTAAGAATATTTTGATAACATAGATAATAATGATAGTGGCAACTGCGACAAAAACGATCGTTGAACCGATAGCGATGAGTTGTTTTCCAAGCAAGTTGGCATTTCCATAAAAAAGACCATCCGCGCCGAGTTCGTTAATTTTAGTAGTGGCAAAAAGCCCTGTAGCAATACCGCCCCAAATACCACCAATGCCATGTAAACCGAAAGCGTCAAGTGCATCATCGTATTTCAATTTACCTTTCAACCAAAAGACTGCCCAAAAACAAATTGCGCCGCCAAGGAAACCGATCAATAAGGCGCTACCGACTGTCACAAAACCAGCAGCGGGCGTGATGGAGACGAGACCAGCAATCGCGCCAGAAATTGTGCCAAGCATCGTCGGTTTTTTGTTAATCATCCATTCGACAGCGACCCACCCAATAATCCCGGCAGCAGCTGCTGAATTGGTGTTAACGAACGCAGCCATCGCAACATTATCAATCGTCAGTGCGCTACCAACATTAAATCCATACCAACCGAACCAAACTAATATACCACCAATTAACGCGAGTGGCAAATTATGTGGGGAGGAGTTCTCAGCTTCTTTGCGGCGTCCAAGTATGATTGCGAGTACGAGTCCAGTAATACCAGAACTAATATGAACGACATTTCCACCGGCAAAATCAAGCGCACCAAGTTCACGCAACCAGCCGCCATCGCCCCAAACCCAATGGGCAACAGGAGAATAAACAAGTAATGACCATAATATAATGAAGATTAAGTATGCCGCAAAATTCATTCGTTCTGCAAAAGCGCCAGAAATAATAGCGACAGTCAAAATAGCGAATGTCATTTGGAACATCATGAATAAAGTATGTGGAATCGTTTCGGAATACGTCGCATTAGCCTCAAAACCAACGCTGTGTAAGAAAGTCCAATCAAAACTCCCGATAAAAGTGTTTCCTGGTGCGAACGCAAGAGAATAACCAACAAAAACCCATAATATAGAAATGATGGCCATCGAACTAAAACTATACATTGCTGTACTAAGTACATTTTTACGACGAACCATTCCTCCATAGAATAAAGCGATTCCTGGTGTCATCAGCCAAACTAACAAGGTACAAAAAAACATAAATATTGCTTCCATATGGCATTCTCCTTTTGTTAGATAATCTAACATTTAAATTTTTTATTATGTGATAATAATACTTCAAACTGAAAATAATGCAAGAGATTTTATTTGAAAACTCAAATTTTGTTAGATAATATAACATCAATCATTTTTTTTATTATTATTTAGAGTTTTAATTGCAATTTTCTTTTTATTTGAGGTACATTTTTTGCAAGAAAAGAATTGACATAAAGATGTAAAAATAGTTTTGCGCAGTGAAGAGGTGGATAAACAAAAAAGCCGCTCACATTTTGATGTGAACCGCTTTATTTTTAGATATAAAACATGTAGCCATCTAATAGAGGATCATCACCATGGCTGGCTAAATCTTCTAATGTGGTGCTGTCTAGAACTTCTTTGACAGCATTACGAATGCGCAACCAGAGTTCGCGCTGGGCTGCCTCTTCGTCTTCGATACTTTCTACGAGCACGATGGGACCTTCTAACGTACGGATAATGTCTCCAGCTGTAATTTTTGCAGGCTCATCACCTAGGATATAGCCTCCATGTGCGCCGCGGATACTTTTTACAATACCTGCGTTGCGCAATGGGCCGATTAGTTGTTCTAAGTAATGTTCTGATAAGCCTTTTTTTTTTCGGCGATGGAACGTAATGAAATGGGACCTTGTCCAAAACATCGCGTTAATTCCAATACAATAGTTAAGCCATAGCGACCTTTTGTTGTGATTTTCATAATAACCTCCAAATGAATGTTGCGATTTTCTGTTATAATTGAGAAGAATCTTCTATGTATCATTAGCTAATTGTGATATTAGGATAATTATATAGTAAAAAGCGCCAAGAAGCTAATGAAATAGATGAAAAACGATAACAGAACATACGCTCTTCTGTTATAATTAGGATAAATGATTGGAGGGGGAAATATGGCTATTCAACCGCTTGCTTATCGCATGAGGCCGAAGTCGCTGGATGATATTGTTGGACAGAAGCATCTCGTTGGTAAGGATAAAGTGATTTATCGGATGGTAAAGGCAAAACAGCTGTCTTCCATGATTTTGTATGGACCGCCTGGAATTGGCAAAACATCGATTGCAAGTGCGATTGCTGGCAGTACAAAATACGCATTTCGAATGTTAAACGCCGTGACGAATAATAAGAAGGATTTAGAAATTGTTGCTGCAGAAGCGAAGATGAGCGGTACGGTTATTTTACTTTTGGATGAGGTACACCGTTTGGACAAGCCGAAACAGGATTTTCTGTTACCCCATTTGGAGAGCGGTCAGATTATTTTGATTGGGGCAACGACTAGTAATCCGTACATTGCGATTAATCCGGCGATTCGGAGCCGGACGCAAATTTTTGAATTGAAGCCTTTGTCAGTAGCGGATATTGAGGTGACGATGGACCGAGCGCTCGTGGATTTGGAGCGTGGTTTAGGAGCGTATGAGGTGGTTTTAGATGGGGATGCTAAGACACACTTGGCGACGGCGAGTAATGGTGATGTTCGGAGTGCGCTGAATGCATTGGAGTTGGCAGTTATTTCTTCGGAACCCGATGATGTGGGACAAGTGCATGTGACGCTAGAAGTCGCTGAGGAGTGTTTGCAACGTAAGAGCTTGGCGCATGATAAAGATGGCGATGCGCATTACGATGTTTTGAGCGCATTTCAGAAATCGGTGCGAGGTAGTGATGTGAATGCGGCGCTTCATTACATGGGAAGATTGATTGAGGCGGGGGATTTAGTAAGTATAAGTCGGCGATTGCTCGTAATGGCATATGAGGATATTGGACTTGCGAACCCACAGGCTGCGACACATACTTTATCCGCGATACAGACCGCTGAGAAAATTGGCTTTCCTGAGGCTCGGATTCCGCTTGCGAATGCTGTTATTGAACTTTGCTTATCTCCAAAATCGAATTCTGCTATTATGGCGATTGACAGCGCCCTCGCAGATATTCGGGCTGGAAAAAGCGGTGAGGTACCAGATCATTTACGTGATGGGCATTATTCTGGAGCGCAGGAACTTGGCCGGGCGCTGGATTATAAATATCCGCATAGTTATGAGAATGCTTGGGTTGATCAGCAGTATTTACCAGATCGACTTTTAAAAGCGAAGTACTATGAACCGAAATTGACCTCAAAGTATGAGCAGATGATTGCTGGGGTTTATGAGAAAATAAATCAGAATAAGAAATAACGGAACGGGTGTAACGATTAGCGCTTACATTCTAGATGTTAATTTAGTACAAAAAAATACATCTTTTTTGTTGAAATAAGTGTTCCAAATTGAAATATCCATACTTATGTGGTATTCTTAGTTCAATAAAGAAAACCCTAATGTATTCGTTATGGTGCCTATATTATTGAACCGAACAATTTGATCTACCTAGGGAGCCCAAGTTCGGGCGCAGCGCACATGCCTTTTCACGAGGACTTGTAAACCGTCAGACAGAGCACCCACCTGCTGTTAATAGCGGGTTCAAACAATGGTATTAAGACGGTACGATTGGGGTTTCTTTATTATTAAAATACAATTTGAGCACTCCATTTTTGAACGGGCTTCTAACGTTTCATAAGTGGGGTGATTTTGCTGTGGCTCTTATGAAGCATCTCTTGCTGAATTAGAGCCCTCAATATGCATGCGAACAAAGTGAGCAGGTAATCCACCAGCGGCTCTTAGAACGCAAAATCAGGAATAAATTCAAAACAAAAATGAGCCCTCGCTCAAATATCGAATAATACTAGAACAATGGATGAGTAAGCAATATTAGAGGGTGCAGTAATTAACTTTTAAGTGCAATATAAATTACAATATTTTTGACCTTAATAATCCCAAATTTACTTAAACAAAATTCTTATTGTATTTTAGATAGGGGATATCTTGGTTTTTTGCTTTTGGCATCGTTTCTTGCTAAAATAGGATAGATTATAAAAAAATATCTTTTAAAGGCTAGTTGATAGTTTTTAATATAGAAAGAAGCGATTTTATGATAGGACGTGTGTATTTAGATCATGCAGCGACTAGTCCGATTCATCCTGAGGTTGTGCAGGCGATGCTGGCTAGTTTTACGAATAACTATGGCAATCCTTCTAGTATTCACTATGCAGGGAGAGATGCTAGGAAGGCGCTTGATGAGGCACGCGCGATTGTGGCAGGGAGTATTGGAGCAGATGAGCGTGAGGTTGTGTTTACGAGTGGCGGTACCGAGGGAGATAATGTCGCGTTAATTGGATCGGCGTATGCGAATCGTGATCGTGGTAGACATATTATTACAACTGCAATCGAGCATCCAGCGGTTTTGGAGGCGTGTCGCTTTTTGGAGACGCAAGGATTTGATGTGACGTATTTACCAGTGGATAAGGATGGTATTATTTCTCTTGCGGATTTTGATGCGGCGCTTACAAGTGAGACGATTCTGGTTTCTGTGATGTATGGGAATAACGAGATTGGTTCGGTTCAGCCGATTCGGGCGATTGGTGAGCGGTTGGAGAAACATCAGGCGCTATTTCATACGGATGCGGTGCAGGCTTTTGGGATGTTTGACATGGATGTTGCGGAGCTTGGCGTGGATATGTTGACAGTGACGGCGCACAAGATTAATGGTCCGCGCGGCATTGGTTTTTTGTATGTTAAAAATGGGACGAATTTAGTGTACCCTTTTCATGGCGGGGAGCAGGAGCGCAAGCGTCGAGCTGGTACGGAAAATTTGCCGGGGATTTGTGGCATGGCTGAGGCTGTACGCATTTCTTTGGAATCGAGGAAGCAGAAACGCTCTGATTTTAAGGATTATAAGCAGGTGTTTGTGGATACTTTTGCGGAGAGTGGGATTCTTTTTGAAGTGAATGGTTTGCTTGAGAAGGGATTGCCGCAAGTTCTGAATGTGCGTTTCCCAGGCGTTTCGGTGGAGCAGTTGTTGATGAATTTGGATATGGCTGGAATCGCGGTTTCTAGTGGTTCAGCTTGTACGGCTGGTACGGTGGACCCGTCGCACGTCTTGGTGGCGCTTTTTGGCGCGGATCATGCAGGTGTGCGCGAGTCGATTCGGATTAGTTTTGGCCTTGGTAATTCTTACGAGGAAATGGAGAAGGCGGCAAGCGAGATTGTAAAAGTGGTACAGCGACTTTGTAAGTGAAGAGGAGTAGTTAAAATGGATAATAGTAAGACGCGAGTAGTTGTTGGCATGTCTGGCGGCGTGGACTCGTCGGTGACAGCTTATTTGCTAAAAAAGCAAGGCTACGATGTCATCGGAATCTTTATGAAAAATTGGGATGATACGGATGAATTTGGAATGTGCACAGCAACGGAGGATTACGAGGATGTCATTCGTGTGGCGAACCAAATTGGGATTCCATATTATGCTGTTAATTTTGAAAAGGAATATTGGGACAAAGTATTCACATATTTCTTGGATGAGTATAAATTGGGTCGAACGCCAAATCCAGACGTCATGTGTAATAAAGAGATTAAATTTAAGGCATTTTTGGAGCACGCGGAGAGTTTGGGTGCTGATTTTGTGGCGACGGGACATTATGCGCGTGTGGAAACAATTGATAATGAGGTTAAAATGTTGCGCGGTGTGGACCGGAATAAAGATCAGACATACTTCTTGAACCAGCTATCGCAAGCGCAAATTTCAAAAGTGATGTTCCCGCTTGGTGGAATGGAAAAACCGGAAGTGCGTCGGATTGCGGAAGAGGCAGAGCTTGCAACAGCTGGCAAGAAGGATAGCACAGGGATTTGTTTCATTGGAGAACGTAATTTCAAGCAATTTTTGAGTGAGTATTTGCCGGCACAACCTGGTGATATGAAGACGCTTGATGGGAAATTAATGGGTAAACATGATGGATTGATGTATCATACGATTGGGCAACGTCATGGCTTGGGCATTGGTGGAGACGGTGATCCGTGGTTTGTAGTTGGGAAGGATTTAGCGAATAATGTGTTATTCGTGGAACAAGGTTTTCATCATGATAGCCTATATTCAGATTCGCTTGTAGCAACGGATATGAGCTTCGTTTCGGATCGACCTGTGGATGCAGTGTTCCATTGTACGGCAAAATTCCGTTATCGTCAGGAAGATGTTGGTGTAACGGTGCATTTGTTGGATGGTAATAAGGCGCACGTTGTATTTGATGAGCCAGCTCGTGCGGTGACGCCAGGTCAAGCGCTCGTTCTTTACGATGGAGATGTTTGTTTAGGCGGGGGAACGATTGATGAAATTTATAAACAAGATGTGCAATTGCAATATGTTGGATAAGAAACTTGAAAAAGGGTTTGGGATGGGATTATTTCCTGAACTCTTTTTTTGATAAAGGATGAAAAGAGGATTCGGATGAAAAAGACGTTATGGATTGTATTGGCTGTTCTCGTTTTGATTATTGGTGGTGCTTATTTTTACTTCAATACATCGCCGAATCAGTTTGCAGAAGATGCTGGGAATTCCACGAAAAAAATAGATGTCGTGGATGACAGTGGCTTTTTGATGTTTACTCCAATGAATCAGGATGTGAAGGAAAGCGTGATTTTTTATCCTGGTGCGTTCATTGATGCGCTCAGTTATGCTCCAATGGCAAAAGGGCTTGCGAATGCAGGTTATAAGGTGTACATTGCCGAAATGCCACTTGATTTAGCTGTTTTTGGGAAAAATAAGGCAGCAGATATTATTGATAGTCATGAAGATGAGCATTTTGTGATTGGTGGTCATTCGCTAGGCGGTGCGATGGCGGCGCGGTTTGCTCATGACAATATGGATGAATTGGATGGTATTTTCTTTTTAGCAAGCTATCCAGATGAGAAGGGAACGCTTGTAAAAGCTCCGTTTTCGGCGTTGTCGATTACTGCGACGAAGGATGGTGTGCTTAATTGGGATACATACGAAAAAAATAAGCAATATTTGCCGGAGAACACAACTTTTGTGTCAATAAAAGGCGGAAACCATGCGCAATTTGGGGCTTATGGAAAACAGCATGGTGATGGTAATGCCTCAATTAGTGTCGAGGAGCAGACAAACGAAACAGTAGCGGCGCTAAAAACATGGCTGGCTGTTGCGGTAAAATAGGAGGAGAAAAGCATGATGGATAAAAATGCACAAGGTATTGAAGCGATGCAAAAGAATGATTTAGAGACGGCAGTACGCCTTTTTACGGAGGTTATTGAGGAACACCCGAACGATCCGGTTGGCTTTATTAATTTCGGTAATGTGTTGCTTTCGATGGATGATTTCGAGCGGGCAGAACGCTTTTTTGAGCGAGGAATTGAGCTGGATAGCAAGGCTTCAGCGGCTTATTATAGTTTAGGAAATTTGTATTACGTGCTGGAACGCTACCAGGACGCAGCAAAGCAATTTGAACAAGCGATTGCGAATGGACTGGATTCAGCGGATGTTTATTTCATGATTGGGATGAGTTTTGTGCAGATGGATGAGAATTTGTTGGCGATTCCTTATTTGATGCGCTCGGTAGAATTGGCGCCTGATGACGTGGAGGCTGCTTTCCAGTATGGGATTGCTTTGGCGAAATCGGACTTGTTTGAGGATGCGATTGGAGCGCTTGAGCGTGTGTTGATGTTGAAACCAGATGATGCCGATGCGCTTTACAATATCGGTGCCGCGTACTTAGCTTGGCAAGGCGATTTAGTGATTGGGAAAAATTATTTTGAGAAAGCTGTGGCGAGCGATGAGAACCATGAATTGGCAGCGAATGCGCTGGCGGCTATTCAAGATTTAGAGGCTAGCGGCGAGTAAGGGACGACATACAAGATGAGGAGGTGGGAAAATGGACATGCAAGAAACGTTGGGATTGCTCGGTGAGAACGAGGAACTGTACATGAAAGGACTCGTGATGTCGACAATCTTTCATAATAGCGACAACTTGTTTTCGGTGATAAGGATTCAGGTGCAGGATACGAATACGACATGGGACGAGAAGGATATTGTTGTGACGGGCTTTTTTCCTGCCCTTCATGAGCAAGAGGTGTACATATTTCATGGTAAATTAATGGATCATGCCAAATTTGGTCAGCAGTTTAAAGCGGATCGATTTAGAAAAGAGATGCCGCAGACGAAGCAAGGGCTGGTGCAGTATTTATCGGGAGAACTTTTTAAAGGTATTGGGAAGAAGACAGCGGAACGTGTCGTGGAGACGCTTGGCGAGGATGCCATTAGCCGGATTTTGTCTGATCCGTCTCTGCTTCAAGAAGTGCCGCGTTTGCCGCTTGCGACGGCAGAGAGTTTGCTAGAATCGTTGCGCGAGAATCAGGGTTTGGAACACATTATGGTGAGTTTGAATGAATACGGATTTGGCCCGCAACTCTCGATGAAAATTTTTCAGGCGTATAAGCAAGATACGTTACATGTATTGGAAAATAATCCTTATAAGCTAATTGAAGATGTAAAGGGGATTGGATTTAATCGTGCGGATGAGCTAGGACGCAAACTTGGACTTGGTGGAAATCATTATTCGCGTTTACAGGCGGCGATTTTGTACATGTTGGAGCAGGAGTCACTGCAGCAAGGTAACGTATTTATGGAGCGGGAAGTTTTGCTGGAGACGGTAACGCAACTACTTGAGAATAGTGAACCAGTTCGGATTGAGCAAGAACAATTGACGAAGCAGTTGCTGGCTCTTGAGGAAGATATGAAGGTGATGACGGAGAACACGCGGGTGTATGTGCCATCGCTTTATTTTGCGGAGGCTGGGTTTGCGGCGCACGTGAAACGAATGATGCGACAAAAGGAGTACGAGGAACTTTTTCCAAAATCGGAGTTTTATATCGCGCTCGGTGAATTGGAGGATCGGATTGGTGTTTCTTATGGGGAAACCCAGAAGGTGGCGCTTGAGCAAGCATTGATGTCGCCGATGCTTATTTTGACTGGTGGACCCGGTACTGGGAAAACGACGGTTATTAAAGGGATTGTGGAGCTTTATGCCGAGTTAAATGGTGTTAATTTGGACCCGATGTCGTATAAGGATGGTGAGAAATTGCCGATTTTGTTGGCAGCACCGACGGGACGTGCGGCGAAACGAATGACGGAATCAACGGGATTGCCTGCGATGACGATTCACCGACTGCTAGGAATGAACGGGCAGGAGCAGTTGGACGATGATAATGAGCGTTCGATTGAAGGGAAATTGCTGATTATTGATGAGATGTCAATGGTTGATATTTGGCTTGCCAATCAGCTTTTTCGGGCTTTGCCAGCACACATGCAAGTGATTTTAGTGGGAGATCAGGATCAGTTGCCATCTGTTGGGCCGGGGCAAGTTTTGAAAGATATGTTGCGGTCAAACGAGATTCCGACCGTGGAGTTGACAGATATTTATCGGCAGGAAGACGGTTCATCGATTATTGAACTTGCGCATGATATTCGCCAAGGATTTTTGCCAGCAACATTTACGAAAAATAGTACGGACCGGTCGTTTTTCCACTGTACGGTGAATCAGATTGCTGAGGTTGTGGAAAAAGTTGTGGAGAATGCGAAGAAAAAAGGATTTCGCGCGAAAGATATCCAAGTTTTGGCGCCGATGTACCGTGGACCTGCGGGAATCGATATTTTAAATCGCAAAATGCAGGAGATTTTCAATGCGAACCCAGAAGGCAAGCGCAAAGAAGTGAAATTCGGCGATATTGTTTTTCGGATTGGAGATCGGGTATTGCAACTAGTGAATCAGCCGGAGAAGAACGTTTTTAATGGCGATTTTGGCGAGATTGTCTCGATTATTTATGCGAAGGAAAACACGGAGAAGCAGGATATGGTCGTTGTGCAGTTTGATCAGACGGAGGTTGAGTATTTTAGGCAGGAGTTTGGCCAATTGACGCACGCGTATTGCTGTTCGATTCATAAGGCGCAGGGGAGTGAGTTTCCGATTGTGATCATGCCGGTGGTGCGTAGTTATTACCGGATGTTGCGACGTGATATTTTGTATACAGCGGTGACTCGGAGCAAGCAGTTTTTGATTATTTGCGGAGAAGAAGATGCGTTTCGGATGGGTGTCGAGCGGATCGATGAGGAGAAACGGAATACGACGCTGTATGAGCGGTTGCAGAGTGAGGAAGATATATTGGCAACGGTGAGTAATCGGAAGTTGCTGACGGAGGAGAATTGGATGAACATTGATCCAATGATTGGGATGAGTGATATTACGCCATATCAATTTATGCGCGCTTAGGAAGGGCTTGGAGATGGAGATTCAGAAATTGGAAAGTGACGGCATTGCTCGGATTAAGAGCGATGAGGTTATAATAAAAGATGCGGCGTCAATGTTGGACTTTGTGATGAGTGTGCAGTATGAGACAACGTATCGTAAAATTCTTATTGATAAGGCAATAATTTTGGAGGACTTTTTTGACCTCAAAACGAGATTATTAGGTGATGCTTTTCAAAAGTTAGTGACATACCAGCTGAAAATGGCGATAGTTGGTGATTTTTCGATGTATAGTGAGAATTTTAAGGATTATATGTATGAGAGTAATAAGGGGAGTCATGTTTATTTTGTTGCTACCGAGGAAGAAGCGGTTGATAAATTGAGATGAGAAATAGTGGAATGACGTCTTGCCTGAAAAATGGGTGAGGCGTTTTGTTGTTGACGCTTTCAGGAATAATTTGTAATATAATATTTTTTTGTAAATGCCAATAAGGGAGTATAAAATACTAATTAAAAACAACCAAACCTAACTAGATTTTGCGCTGCTAGGTTTGGTTTGTTTTCTTTCAATTATCCACAAAAAACGGCAATTTAATCGTAAATGAGGTTCCTTCACCAGCCGCGCTATGAACGCTAACTTCACCATCATGATAGCTAATCAACTGCTTCACAATTGACAGCCCGATGCCAGATTCACCGAACTTCGTGCTCGTCCGTGACATATCGGCTTTATAGAAGCGGTCCCAGATCTGCTCAATTTCGGATTCATCCATGCCAATTCCTGTGTCGCTAATCTCAAAAATCGTTTCTTTATACTCCTGCCTCGCTGATAGAGTAATCGTGCCGTTTTCGGTAAATTGGATGCTGTTTTTCACGATATTAATGAAAACTTGCATCAATCGGTCGTAATCTGCAAAAACTTGGACGGACTCTCGTGTATCCACTACAATCTGATTACCTTTATTTTCAGCGGTTAGTTGTAGTTGGTCCTTGATAATTGCTAAAAATTCATGTGCTGCAAATGTCGTTTTTTGAAGTTGAATTTGATTGGAACGAATTCGCTCGTAATCAAGGTTTTCATTCACAAGTCGCGCTAGACGCCTGGCTTCGGTATCAATCAATGCGATACAGCGGTCCGTCTCACTTTTCGGGATAATGTCGTTTACCAAGCCTTCTGTTAAACCACTAATCGTTGTGAGTGGTGTACGCATTTCATGAGAAACATCGGCGATAAACTGACGGCGACGCTTTTCTTGGCGCTCAATTTCAGTCGCAGATTCTTCTAGTGTCTGTGTCATCTTATTAAAATCACCAGCCAGTGTGCCGATTTCATCAATGGAACTTTCTTTCAAGCGCACACTATAATTCCCTTTAATGACTTCTTTCGTCGCAGAGCTTAGTTTACGGAAACGATTCACTTGTAGTTTCGCAATAATCGCGCTCAAAATAAGAGCAATCGTAATCGAGATAAGAATCGTATAGAAAACGTACCAATTAATTTTGCCAATGACTTTCTCAGTGCCGCTAATTGGCGAGGTAAGCATGACTCCACCAGCAAATACGCCATTTTGCTCAATTGGAATGCTCACGCGCGTCAATTGGTCGGTGAAGCGTGTGTCTACTAATGTCGAAACCGTCTTGCCTTCTTGCAATTCCTTCCATTCATCGGCTTTCAAATGAAAATCAGCCGGAAGCGGGCGATTTGTTTGCGGGTAGATAATCGCAGCAGTATTATCAAAAATCACATAATGAATGTTTTTCACGCCTAAAATTTGCTGATACGTCTGTAAAATCGGACTTCCAGTTTCCCGATCCGACATATTCTGCACACCGTTCGCAATTTCTTCTCCATACGCCGTCAAATCAGCCACTTGTGTCTCATACAAATAATCCTTCATAAAATGTGAAATGAGCAGGCCAATCATCAAGCAGGCGGCGAACAAAATAATAAACTGTGTCAAAAAAAGCTGATAAAAGTATTTAAATTTCATGCCAATCATTCCGTTTCATCGAATTTATAACCAACGCCCCATATTGTATGAAGAAACGGATGCGTATCTGTCGCGATTTTCTGCCGCAATCGTTTAATGTGAACATCCACTGTACGCTCATCCCCATAAAACTGGTAACCCCAGACTTGTTCTAACAGTTGTTCCCGAGAGAAGACTTGGCGTGGGTGTTGCAGCAAAAAGTATAACAAGTCAAATTCTTTTGGTGTCAGCGCGTCCAGTAATCGCCCCTCAAAATAAATTTCCCGCGTCTTTTTACTAATCTTGAAATATTTCGTTTCTAAAATATCATTATCTGCAGGTCTTGCTGATGTATCCAGGGTTTGACCTTTACGACGCGTCACAGCTTTAATTCGTGCCATCAATGTTAGTGGGCTAAACGGCTTTGTCACGTAGTCATCTGCTCCAATTTCCAGGCCTAACACTTGATCTGACTCGGACTCTTTCGCTGTCAAAATAATAATTGGAACATCACTTGTCTCGCGAATTTTGTGACAAATCGTCATTCCGTCCATCCCTGGCAGCATCAAATCAATAATGACGATGTCCCAATTTTCCTTGCCAAACGTTTCGAAACCGTCTAAACCATCGTGCACAAATGTAGCGTCTATCTTTTCCTTCATAAAAAACATTTCAATCATCGTACAAACACTGACATTATCTTCAATCATTAATAATTTCATCGGTTTTTGCCTCTCTCTCATTAAAGCTCTCCCTTAAAATTAGACTATATTCACCATGAAATCAAGCTAAATAATGTTTTTCGCAAAAGTTTAAAACCCCGCACACAATTTGTTCATATTATTTTCATACCTAACGTCTAATCTGTAGAAAGAGCAAGACGAAATGGAGGAAATGATATGAATTTTATCAAACGGGCATTACTCAGCATGAAAGCAAGAAAAGGAAGAACAATTTTGCAATTATTCATTTTTACAATCGTATGTGTACTGATTCTATCTGGGTTCACGATTCAGTCCGCAGCCAATAAAGCAAGCGAGCTAGCAAGACAGGAATTGGGTGGAGACGTAACGCTTAGTGTTGACCGTGAAAAACAAATGGAGGCACAGCAAAAAGAATCCTCATCTAGTTCAGGTGGTACTCCTGAGCGCCGTATGTTCCAATCTACGCCTGTAGCTGTTTTGGCAGCGAAGAAGCTAGCAGAACTTGACCATGTGGCGGGTTATAATCTTTATTCCAATACACAAGCTTTAGCATCCGGATTTGAGCCAATTGCATCATCAAGTGACACATCACAATCCGATGAGTCTTCAACGGAACAAGGTCCAGGAGGCAATGATTCCAATCGGCCGCAAATGGTGCAAGCCGATTTAAGCGTATCGGGTATTTTGGATTCTGAAACGGCCACCAAATTCAAAGCTGGAACGGATAAACTTGTATCCGGAAAAGCAATCACAGCAAGTGATGTTGGCAAGAACGTTGTCATGATTGAAAAGACGCTAGCCGAAGAAAATGATCTCAAAGTTGGTGATACAATTAAAATTCAATCTAGCGATGAGTCCACAACTGTTACATTAACTATTAAAGGTATTTATGAAACAACTGATTCAGGAAGTGATGCAGCAGCTAACTTCTCTTTCTTAAATCCATACAACACGATTTACGTCCCATATACGGTTGCTAATACGATTAAAGGCAACGATGCAAAGGATACCGTTGATTCCGCGATTTATTTCATGGATGATGCCGCAAACATCAGCGCTTTCGAAAAAGCCGCTAAGAAAGTAAACGCAGTAGATTGGGACACATTCAAATTAGATGCCAATGATGCGACATATCAACAAATGATTGGTCCAATCAATAATGTAGCTGCTTTTTCTAAAAATGTTGTCTACATCGTATCAATTGCTGGTGCACTAATCTTGGGACTACTTGTAATGATGCAAATTCGCGAGCGCAAATACGAAATGGGAGTGCTACTCGCTATCGGGGAAAAACGCTCCAAACTTGTAGGTCAGTTCCTCGTTGAAATTTTAGTAGTAGCCATTCTATCATTCGGAATTGCTGCGGTAAGTAGTCACTATGTAGCGCAAGTTGTTGGTAACCAGCTACTGACGCAACAAAACGAAACTGCATCTGAATCAGCATCAACAACAAACCAGAGGGGACCAGGTGGGAATTTTGGTGGCCCGGGTCCAGGCTTTGGTTCATCACTCACAGCGAATACTGCTGAAATAAAAGCGCTCGACATTCAAGTAAGCCTAGAAGACATGTTGAAAATGGGCGGAATTGGTGTTGGCATAGCCTTTATTTCTGTATTATTACCGTCCATTCTAGTTCTTCGCATGAATCCAAAAACAATCTTAACAAAACAAGAATAGGAGCGTGATTTTTATGACAAAAATTTTAGAATTTCAAGATGTAAGCTATGCGTATAAACAGAATGACAACCCGATTTTGGATAAAATAAACTACACTTTCGCTACAGGTGTTTTCTATACGGTTGTTGGTAGCTCTGGGTCAGGGAAAACCACATTTCTATCTTTAGCTGGTGGCCTCGATACCCCACAAGATGGCGATATTTTCTATAAAGGACTATCTTTGAAAAAAATCGGACTCAACAAATATCGCAATCAATACGTCTCAATCGTATTCCAAAGTTATAATTTGTTAACCTATATGACTGCACTTCAAAACGTGACGACTGCAATGGAAATCACGCATGTAAATCAACAAGATCAGAAACGATTCGCACTGGATATGTTAGCGAAAGTTGGTATTGACGAGAAAATGGCGCGACAAAAAGTGCTAACATTGAGTGGGGGACAGCAACAACGCGTTTCCATTGCTCGTGCACTATGTTGCGAAACCGATTTAATTGTAGCGGATGAACCGACCGGAAATTTGGATGAGCGCACCAGTAAAGAAGTTGTGACGCTATTCCAAGATTTGGCTCACAAAGAAGGAAAATGTATCATCATGGTAACACATGACCCAGAAATCGCTAAAGTATCTGATGTTAAAATCACGATGAAAAATGGAAGTTTTGATGTAAAAGAGCAAGTAGTAATTACAGCATAAATAAATGAGCCGAATCAGCGTTTTTAGCTACTAGTCTGATTCGGCTCATTTTAATCTATAGGAATGTTAAGAAGCGTAGATGCCAAAGCGACTCATGATGCGCCATGATCGTTTTGGCATCTATCAAATCGCTATTTGTTGTTGTGTGCAGGCCTTGCATCATGTAACAATCATATCCCAAGCCATGCGCAAATCGAATCGTTGTGTCCACGCAGTATTCCGTTTGAGCCCCACAAAACTCGATTTTGGATACATCTAAGTCATCAAGAATATCCTGTAAACCTGTCTTATAAAAGGAGTTTGCATGTGTCTTGTTTACATAAATATCATCAGGCAGGTTATCTAACGCCGCCATCAGTGACCACGAATCACTGCCAATAACCAATTCCTCATCCACATGTTGCACAAAAATCACAGGTTTTCCTTCATCTCGATAACTTGCAACTCTCTGATTTACCCCGTCCAACACATTATCCAAATTAGCTAGCGGGAAATCCACTGAATTTACACCATTTTGCAAATCAATCACAACTAAAACATCACTTTTCATATTAAAACATCCCTTCAAGATTCATATTTCATAGGCAATCCCATTCTCTCAGCAAGTACCAAAAAGAAATCCTTGTCAATCTCAAAATGCCCATAACGCAAGGAAGAGCGATATTTCTGCCAAGCTTCCAATTGCGAAATCGTATGCAAGGGCACTTGTTTTGCATCAGGAAAAAAGTCAATATCTTTACGATAAGGCACAAATGTCTCGCTCATCGCAAACGGATAAATTTCAGAACCTTTCACCCGCCCAATTGCCGTAAAACTTTGACATTTCTCATCCGTGTTAAGCGTCTGTTTTGGGCTGTAATAAACCAACCAATCACCTGGTTTCATTTTTTTCAGAGGCGCCTCCTTGCCGTGGCATAACTGCGAAAAACCACCTGCAACACCTAATGCGACATGATTTAATGAAGCTACGCCAATCCAATATTTTGTCATCCGAATCACCTTCCTGCGTTCGTTTTTTTCCATAAAATTATTATAATGCGCAAACTTGCATAAGTCTATTCAATAAAGTTTGACAATACCTAGCCGTATCCTTTATAATTTCAAGTATCATACATTTAAAAATAGTGTGAGACTAAAGAGATATGCCCGTTTGCAAGAGAAATGTTCCTTGGCTGGAAGAACATAAACGAAACAGCTATTTCTGTGCTACCTCACGTTACGACTATTTTTCGTCTTATTCCGCGTTAAGGATACTAAAGAGGTAATGATCAAGTCTTATATCATTGCAAACAGGGTGGTACCGCGAACATATTCGTCCCTGTATTGCGAGATGATATGAGGCTTTTTGTTTTGTATTCATACTCGCGCGCCAATTAAAAAGGAGGAAATAAAATGAAACAATTAACTAGTGCTGAAGTGAGACAAATGTTTCTAGACTTTTTCAAGGAAAAGGGGCATAAAGTGGAGCCAAGTGCGCCACTTGTACCGATTAACGATGCATCTCTATTATGGATTAATAGCGGGGTCGCAACGC
Organism: Listeria rocourtiae FSL F6-920; assembly: GCF_000525975.1. Classification (GTDB taxonomy): domain Bacteria; phylum Bacillota; class Bacilli; order Lactobacillales; family Listeriaceae; genus Listeria_A; species Listeria_A rocourtiae. The sequence continues at coordinate 64,207 of NZ_AODK01000005.1, read as the reverse complement.
TAAAAAAAATACTTCGATGGTAGCGTGATTCCAGATAACCCGCGGATTACAAACGCACAAAAATCCATCCGTACAAACGATATTGAGAATGTTGGTAAAACAGCGCGCCATCACACGTTTTTCGAAATGTTAGGTAACTTTTCAATTGGTGAATATTTCAAGGAGGAAGCAATTGTTTGGGCATGGGAATTTTTGACGAGCCCGCAATGGATTGGCTTTGATCCTGATAAATTATACGTGACGGTCTATCCAGAAGACGAAGAAGCAAAAGCCATTTGGAAAGAAAAAAGTTGGCTTAACAGACGATCATATTGTGCCAATCGAAGACAATTTCTGGGATATCGGCGAAGGTCCAAGTGGTCCAGATAGTGAGATTTTTTACGATCGTGGTGAGACATACGGAAACGATATGACAGATCCAGAACTATATCCAGGTGGCGAAAATGAGCGCTATTTGGAAATCTGGAACTTAGTATTTTCCCAATTCAATCACAATGCAGATGGCACATATACACCGCTTCCAAAGAAAAACATCGATACCGGGATGGGCTTAGAACGTATGGTTTCGATTATTCAAGACGCACCAACAAACTTTGAAACAGACCTATTCATGCCAATTATTCGTGAAGTCGAAGCAATTTCTGGTGAAAAATATGGGCAAGATCCAGCAATAGATACAGCGTTCAAAGTGATTGCTGACCATGTGCGTACCGTAGCTTTTGCGATTGGTGATAGTGCTTTGCCATCTAACGAAGGACGTGGCTACGTTTTGCGTCGCTTGCTACGCCGTGCCGTTCGTTACGCTAAAAATCTGAACATAAACGAGCCGTTTATGTATAAATTAGTACCAGTAGTAGGCAAAATCATGAATAGCTACTATCCAGAAGTAGAAAAACAAACCGATTTTATCCAAAAAATTGTACGTACGGAAGAAGAACGTTTCCATGAGACGCTAAATGAAGGTTTGGCTATTTTAGAAGAAATGATGGCAGCTGCAAAAGATTCCGGTCAAATGAATGGTGCTGACATTTTCAAATTATACGATACATTTGGATTCCCAGTCGAGTTGACAGAGGAATATGCAGAAGATAACGGTCTAACAGTTGATCACGCAGGTTTTGAAGCAGAGATGGACAAACAACGAGATCGTGCACGTAACGCCCGAGCTGATGTCAAATCAATGAGCGTGCAAACGGAACTTTTGACAAGTCTAACAGAAAAAAGCGCATTTGTTGGCTATGAAACAACGTCAGTTACAACAGAAGTACTCTACATTATCAAATCTGGTAGTTTAGCAGAAAGCGCATCACGTGGCGACAAAGTCCAAATTATTTTTAAAGAAACACCATTTTATGCAGAAAGTGGTGGTCAAATTGCGGATCAAGGAACAATTAAGAAATCCGGATTTACTGCGGCCGTTCTAAACGTCCAAAAAACACCAAACAAGCAAAACATCCATGAAGTACGCGTTGAAGAAGGCATTTTGAACAAAGGTGACCATGTGACATTGGAAGTAGATATAGCTTCTCGTCACGGCATCGTGAAAAATCATACAGCAACTCACTTATTGCATCGCGCGCTAAAAGATGTTTTAGGAGACCATGTCAACCAAGCTGGCTCACTTGTAGAGCCAAACCGCCTACGTTTTGACTTTTCCCATTTTGGTCAAATCACAGACGAGGAATTACAAAAAATGGAACACATCGTCAATCGCAAAATTTGGGAACAGCTCGCAGTTGATATTAAAGAAATGCCAATCAATGAAGCAAAAGAACTTGGAGCAATGGCACTGTTTGGCGAAAAATATGGTGATGTTGTTCGCGTTGTCCGCATCGGTGATTACAGCATCGAGCTTTGCGGCGGTTTACATGTGAAAAACACATCCGAAATCGGGCTTTTCAACATTATCTCTGAGAGTGGAATCGGAGCAGGAACTCGCAGAATAGAAGCGGTCACTGGTGAATCTGCATATCGTTTCTTAAACCAACAAGAACATTATTTAAAAGAAACGGCGCACCTACTTAAAACAACACCAAAAGAAGCACCGCAAAAAGTAGAACAATTATATCAAGAAATGCGCGAATTAAAACGCGAAAATGAATCGCTTCTAGCCAAACTTGCACATGCAGCAAGTGCAGATATTTTCAGCAATCCAGAAGATGTTGGTGGTGTGGCGGTCATTGCAAAACAAGTAAACGCGAAGGACATGAATCAGTTGCGTCAATATATGGATAACTGGAAAGAAACGAAAGCGAGTGGAATCCTCGTTCTTGGTGCAGCTCATGACGATAAAGTAAGTCTTATTTCCGCAGTTTCCGAAGACCTTATTAAAGAAGGCTATCATGCAGGTAAACTATTAAAAGAAATTGCGACTCGTTGTGGTGGGAATGGTGGCGGACGACCAGACACAGCACAAGCAGGTGGTAAAGACCCAGAAAAATTAGCTGGTGCATTAGCTTATGTCTCAGAGTGGGTATCTTCCCAGCAGTAATTAAGTCGCGAATTAGGCTCTGCAATCTTTTTTGCTAGCATCTTCTTTGTTATTTATTGCGACTTAGTGTAAAATGAAATGTGGACAATAGCGATAACAATAGAAAGAGGTGCTGATCAAAATGGCTTCTGATAAAACAATGTTCTATAGTTTTGGCGATGATTCGATTGAGGAAGATGTCAAAATTCTGATGGGTAAAGTGTATGTTGCCCTAGAAGAAAAAGGATATAATCCGATTAATCAAATTGTTGGTTATTTGCTTTCTGGTGATCCAGCTTATATTCCGCGCCATAATGATGCTCGTAATTTGATCCGCCGTCTAGAGCGTGATGAGATTATCGAAGAATTAGTAAAGTCTTACCTAAAAAACAATAAGATTGGTGAAAAATGAGAATAATGGGGTTAGATGTTGGATCAGTGACTGTTGGCGTAGCTATCAGTGATGAGCTAGGCTGGACTGCACAAGGCATTGAGACAATCACAATAAATGAACGCGCAAAGCAATTTGGCTATGATCGCGTAAAAGAACTTGTAGCTGAGTACAATGTCAAAAAAAATTGTAGTAGGCTGGCCCAAAAATATGAATAATACGGTTGGTGAACGAGCAGAAGCATCCGAAAAGTATGCGGAAGTATTGGAGAGTCGCACTGGAATCCCTGTTATTCTATGGGATGAACGACTAACTACCGCGGCCGCAGAACGCACATTGCTAGAAGCAGATGTTAGCCGCAAAAAACGTAAAAAAGTCATTGATAAGCTTGCAGCGGTAATGATATTGCAGTCTTATCTAGACGCAAATAATTAATTAAAAGAGGTGTCAATTATGACAGAAAATCATGAACATGATCACGAGCATATCACAGTAGTAGACGAAAATGGTAACGAGGAGCTATACGCGGTTCTTTTCTCGTTCAATTCCGATGAGTTTGAGAAATCCTACGTTCTGTATTATCCAGAAAGTGCAGAGGACGAAGAAGAAATCGAATTACAAGCATCTTCTTTCATTGAAAATGAAGATGGTACTCAAGGTGAGTTAAAACCTGTAGAAACAGAAGAAGAATGGGATATGATTGAAGAAGTCTTAGCAACGTTCTTGGAAGACGAAGACGCCGAATAAGTCATTCGAAAGGGACGGCAAACGCGTATCTGTGTCGTTAAAGTCTGTGCTCCGATGCTCACGTATAGATATACGCTCCGCTTCGGTGCTCGACTTTGCCTAGTATCTACGCATTTGTCGTCCCTCTAAGGTTTGGCGATTTCATAGAGTGTTTTAAGTTCAAAATATGATTTTTTCGGGTACACGAAAGAAGCTGGGGAGTTAGCGCAATTTAAGTGCTAACTCCCCAGCTTCTTCTTTTTTATGCGTTTATTTTACGTTTCTTCATAATCTTCACGATTAAGTACACTACAATCACGACTAATAATGCTAGCATCGTATAGCTGATTGGACGAATGTATTGCCCGACTACGCTCCAATTGGCGCCCAGTTTGTAACCTAAGTAAGTTAGAAAAATGTTCCAAGGTATGCAACCTAAAATGGTGTAAATGACAAATTTCCAAATGTTCATATTTGCAATTCCTGCTGGGAGTGATATAAAAGTTCGAATGACTGGTAGAATACGTCCGAAAAACACTGCTGACGTGCCATATTTTTGAAACCAGTGTTCGGCAAGGCTCAGGTGCCCAACGTTTAGAAAGATGTATTTTCCGAATTTTAAAACGAGAGCTCGACCGCCGAATTTTCCGATGTAATAGGCGATTAGTGAACCAACGAGGTTTCCTGTGATGCCAGCAAAGACGACAAGCCAGAAATTCAAATCACCTGTTTCAGCCATAAAACCGCCAAATAGCATGACAACTTCGCTTGGGAGTGGGATGCAGACGCTCTCGATGACCATTGCCCAGAAAATACCCCAGTGGCCAAATAAGTCAATTAAGCTCATGACGAAATTTTGCAGTGCTTCAATAATAGAATGTAACATGGAAAGCCTTCTTTCATTTTGATTGAACCGTTGAATGATGCTTCCTTATTATACCTAAATTTGTCGGAAACGTCACGAATTTATATTTTTTATTGAATGTAGTTGAACTCTTGTAGTGATTACCGTTATAATAGATGGAGAACAGTTTTGCATAGAAGAATGAAAGAGGTTTAGAGATGAAAAAATCTAAGAGCAAAATGATCACGATTATTATTTCGAGTATTGCTTTGGTTTTGGTTGCGTTAACTGTTGGCGGCTATTTTTACGTTGATTCGCAACTTCAAGCTGTTAATGCATCGAGCAAGGAAACAATTATTGTAGACATTCCGAAAGGCTCCAAAGTGTCGGAAATTGGTGATATTTTGCAAGAAAATAATGTGATTAATAGCAGTGTGATTTTTACGTACTATGTGAAATATAAAAATGAAACGAACTTAAAAGCTGGAAAATATAAACTGAGCCCATCGATGACTGTCGAACAAGTGGTTAATGAACTGAAGAGAGGGGAAGTAATTGCGCCATCTAAACTTGTAATACCAGAAGGATATTCGTTGGATCAAATCGCGGATCGCATGGTTGTTTACAAACCGGAGCTTCAGAAGGCGGATATTTTGAGCGTGATGGACGATAAAGCATTTGTGAATGAATTGATGACGGCATATCCTGATACGGTGACAAAAGATGTTCTGGCACCGAAAATTAAGCACCCGTTAGAAGGTTACTTGTACCCTGCAACATACGAATTTACTGGGAAAACGGATATTAAAGCGATGATAAGTGACATGGTCAAGGCAACAGATGCTAATATCGCGAAATACAAGCCAGAACTCACAAAACAAAAAAATGTCCGTGCACCATTTCTTAACGATGTCATCGCTGATTGAAAAGGAAGCCACGGCAAATGTGGATCGTAGTAAAATTTCGAGTGTTTTTTATAATCGTTTGAAAGAAGGCATGCCATTACAGACAGATCCAACAGTCCTTTACGCGCTTGGCAAGCATAAATCACGCACGATGTATGAAGATTTACAAGTGGATTCGCCATACAACACATACAAATACAAAGGTTTGCCACCTGGTCCGATTTCCAACAGCGGAAAGACATCAATGGAAGCAACATTGAACCCGGAAAAAACGGATTATCTATACTTTTTAGCGAATACGAAAACAGGTCAAGTTTATTTTTCTAAAACACTAGAAGAGCATAATAGATTAAAAGAAGAACACATTACAAATAATCAATAAATGGACACGATAAGCGTTTGTTTTGCTCTTTAAAGGGCAGAAACAAGCGCTTATCATTGGTCTTTAAAGGGGATTTAGAACAGTGAACGATACATTAATTCATAGTTATTTGCTTTCACACATTCCGGAACGCAAGCCGTTTTTTATGGATTTGGAAGCTTATGCAGCAGAACACGAAGTACCAATTATGGAAGTAGATTCGATGCATTTTATGTTACAAATTATGCAAATTCAACAGCCGAAGCGAATCTTGGAAATCGGAACAGCAATTGGTTACTCGGCGCTACGGATGGCGGATGCGTTGCCAGATGTACATATTGTCACGATGGAGCGTGATCAAACGCGTTATGACCGCGCTTGGCATAATGTCCATGCTTTTGGTGTGGAAGATCGGGTGGAAGTATTGCTGATGGACGCTTTAGAAGATAGCTCCATTGTGCTTGAAAAAGAGAATTTTGATGCTATTTTCATTGATGCTGCAAAAGCACAGTATGCCAAATTTTTCGATGTGTATATTGATAAATTGGCTCCAGGTGGCGTTATTTACAGTGATAATGTCCTTTTCAAAGGATTGGCATTACATGATACGCCGCGCGCGCAACAAAAACAACGTGTTTCTAGAAAAATGCGGGAATTCAATGATTGGCTTTTGCAAAATCCAAATTTCACTACGACGACTGTTCCTTTAGGGGATGGCCTTGCGATTAGTCGCAGAAAGGAAGGCGCAAAGTGATGAAGAAAAAGCCGATAGTAGTAGGCGTGACAGGCGGTAGTGGTTCTGGGAAAACAAGTGTGAGCAAAGCAATTTATGAACATTTTACAGGACATTCAATTTTGATGTTAGAGCAAGATTTCTATTATAAAGATCAAGCTGAGATGGCCTTTGAGGAACGGCTAAAAACGAATTATGATCATCCTTTGGCGTTTGATACGGAGCTATTGATTCGTCATCTTAAGCAATTACTGCGTTACGAGCCAATTGATAAGCCGGTTTATGATTACGAGCTTTACACGCGTTCAACCGAGATTATTCATCAAGAACCGAGAGAGGTCATTATATTAGAAGGAATTTTAATCTTAGAAGATTCGAAGTTGCGCGATCTTATGGATATTAAGGTATATGTCGATACAGACGATGATATTCGAATTTTACGGCGGATGGTTCGTGATGTGAATGAACGCGGGCGGACGATGGAGTCGGTAATTGATCAGTATTTGAACGTGGTGAAGCCGATGTATCAGAAATTTATTGAACCAACGAAAAAATATGCCGATATTATCATTCCAGAAGGTGGCGAAAACAAGGTTGCAATCGATTTAATGACGACAAAAGTAGCGACAATACTCGAAATGAAACGATAAGGTAACGCTACGACTTGTAATTACACGCAAATTAAGATAAAATTTCACTATTGGACAAAAATTTGCTGGACATTCCCTGAGAATCGTGGTAATCTTTCAGGCGTAAAGTAAATACATGTTGAGGCGCGGAAAAGGAAACAGACTTCCGTGCTTTTCAAATAACATAACGATGAAGGAGAGAAAGAATTTGGCTACAGAAAAAGTATTCCCAATGACACTAGAAGGTAAAGCAAAGCTAGAAAATGAACTAAATGAACTAAAAACTGTGAAGCGCAAGGAAGTCGTAGAACGTATTAAAATTGCCCGTAGTTTCGGTGATCTTTCGGAAAACTCCGAGTACGATTCTGCTAAAGACGAGCAAGCTTTTGTCGAAGGGCGCATTACAACACTTGAGAACATGATTCGCAACGCACAAATCATCGATGCTAGCGCAATGAGCGGTGAAGTTGCGCTTGGAAATACGGTGACTTTCATAGAACTACCAAATGGTGATGAAGAAAGTTATACGATTGTAGGAAGTGCTGAAGCAGACCCATTCGAAGGTTTAATTTCCAATGATTCACCGATTGCGAAAGCTTTGTTAGGTTGCAAAGAAGGCGATGAAGTATCGATTCAAACCCCAGGCGGCGAAATGAACGTCAAAATTACGAAAATCAGCGCGTAATAGAATATAATAAATCATTTGAAGAAAATAAAGCAAAACCTCAGCGAAGCAAAAAAGGTTTATATTCTGGGAAAAGGGCAGTACCAGGTGCGGAGCGTATTTGCGTACGTTGACTGAAAACAGGGAGGAAGTAATATTCTGACCATGTGAGAAGTTATGCGAAACGTAGAGTAGAAGAGCACTGGAACGGAGCCTTTAACGACGAAGATAAACCGTTTTCGCTTCGCCGAGCTAGGTAAGGTGGTGGCATATATGGACAAGAAAACACAAAAAGAAGAGCAGCGACGCAGTGCCCAGAACCAAGTGGAAGCATCTCGCTCTAAGCAAAATAGTAAACATAAAAGAACGAGTATCACTTTAAACGTATTGATCATAATTATGAGTTTAGCAATTGTTGCTGTTTTATGGCTTGTTTTTTTTTTAACGGCTGAGGATTCGGCAGATAAAGTGGAAAAAGAGCCGAAAACGGAGCAAACGCAAAAAGCAGATGATACGAAAAAGGATGACTCTAAAGCAAAGGACACCGAGAAGCCGAAAGAGCAAACGACGGAAACCAGCGATGATCCTAATGTGTCGAAAGTGATTACGAAAGATTGGAAACCAGTCGGAACAGAACAAAAAGGTGATCATGTGAATTCCTATGAAATGGGGAGCCAGGATTGGGAAGAGAAAGTGAACGCATTTTCTGAGGCGACAGGTATTGATAATGGTGACATGACCATCTGGTATGTTGGTCGTGGAGAAGACCCAGCAACGCAATCTATTGGTACGGTTACATCAAAATCAGAGCCAGACAACGCTTTTCGAGTGTATATTACTTGGATTGACGGATCAGGATGGCAACCGATAAAAGTAGAAGTATTGAAAACAAATGATAAGAAAAACTGATAAGACTGTGTTTCGATTGGATTATCCCTTTCGAACGCAGTTTTTTTAAAGGGAAGGACGATGAATGGTGGGTAAAATCGCAATTATTGGTGCAATGGAAGAAGAAGTGACAATTTTACGTGAACAAATGGTTGGCTTGGAGGAAACGACTATAGCCGGTGCAGTTTTTTATACAGGTAAATTAGGCGGCAGCGAGATTGTTTTGCTTAAATCTGGTATTGGAAAGGTAAATGCAGCGTTATCGACGGCATTGCTATGCGATCATTATGATATTTCATTGATAATAAATACTGGTTCTGCGGGTGGGATTGGCGCGGAGTTAGAAGTGGGGGATGTCATTATTTCAGACCATTTGGCGTATGGGGATGTTGATGCGACAGCTTTTGGCTATACATATGGTCAAGTGCCACAAATGCCTGCGCTTTATCAAGGCGATGAGGAGGCAATGCGCTTGGCACAGCAAATCTATCAGGATAGCTTTTCGGAAGGGAATAAAGCAGTTTATGGGCTTGTCGTGACGACGGATTCTTTTATTCACCGACCAGATCAGCGGGAATTGATTACAACTTTCTTCCCAGAGGTCAAAGCAGTGGAAATGGAAGCTTGCGCTATTGCTCAAGTGGCGCACCAATTTGAAGTACCATTTTTAATTATTCGAGCACTTTCTGATGTTGCCGATAGTGAAGCAAGTGTTTCTTTTGATGAGTTTTTGGTGACGGCTGCAAAGAATTCGTCAGCGTGTGTTGTGAAGCTGGTCGAACAGCTATCGTATTGAAAAGCGCCCGCTAATAGAGAAGCGGGCGTTACTATTATACTAAATCATTTGTTAAATCTAGGAACTCTTCTACATCACCCACTGCAATTGCCAGTGCGCTTTCCCAGAAATCTGGTTTTGTTAAGTCGATATTTAGATGTTTTTGTGCGAGCTGTTCGGTTGTCATGGCGCCGGTATCTTGTAGTAAGGCGATGTATTTGTCTTCATAGCCACTTCCTTCTACGATAGCTTGGTGATAAATTCCTAATGAGAAGAGGTAACCAAATGTGTAAGGGAAGTTGTAAAATGGAACATCTGCAATGTAAAAATGTAATTTTGAAGACCAGAATTGTGGATGATATTCAGATAATGCATCTTGGTACGCTTCTCGTTGTGCTTCCTTCATTATTTCGTTAAGGCGATCCGCGGAAACAATTCCTTTCTTGCGTGCTTCATAAAAGCGGGTTTCAAACAGGAAACGAGCTCGAATGTCCATAAAAAATGCGATGCTACGACCAATTTTATCTTCCAATAAGATGATTTTCTCTTCTTTTGTAGCGGCTTCTTTAACGGAGGCGTCTGCGATAATCATTTCGGCGAATGTCGATGCAGTTTCAGCTACATTCATCGCGTAATTCGTATTTTCGAATGGTTCTTCGCGGATGACGTGAGAGTGAAAAGCGTGCCCTAGTTCGTGTGCAAGTGTTGCGACGGTTCCAGGAGCGCCATCATATGTCATAAAAATTCGGCTTTCTTTCTCCATTGGAATATCAGTGCAAAAGCCACCAGGACGCTTGTTATCACGATCTTCAGCTTCAATCCATTGTTGTTCAAACGCATGCTTTGCAAAACTAGCCATTTTCGGACTGAACTTCGCGAATTGCGTTAGAATAAAATCGGCACCTTCTTGATACGTGTATTTCTTCGGTTCAGAATCAAGTGTTAATGGGGCAAAAACATCATGGAAGCTTAATTTTTCTATGTCGAATAGTTGTGCTTTGCGATTTAGAAACGCAACGAATGTTGTTTTATGTTTTTCAATTACTTCCCACATCGTTGCTAAGGTTTTTTCATCTAAACGATTGATTGCAAGTGGTTCGGCGAGAACGTCATCCCACTTACGAGCCCGGTAAACAGCAAGGCGGAAACCAGCTAAATGGTTTAATGTATCACTGAACAATTGCGATTGCTCTTGCCACGCTTTTCCATAGGCTTCAAAGACTGCGACACGAACAGTCCGGTCTGGATGGCTCAACAAATTTAAGGCTTGGCCAGCAGATACTTGCTTTTCTTCGCCATCTATTACTACAGGGATGCGGATTGTTGCCACGACGGTATCGTAATGATCTGACCAGCCACGATAACCATCGACGCTTAAAGCATTGATAACAGCTTCTTCTTCCCGTGTTCCTTTTTTCTTGCGATTGTCGCGCGCTTCATTTAACACAAAGGCGATTTCACTCAAACCATTTTCTGTAAGGAGGGAAGTCCACAGCGCATCAGGAACTAAGGCAAATTTTTCATGCCATTCATTTTCGATTGTTTCTAGTTCTGACAATTGTTGATAGACACTGCCAGTTAATTCTACTGCTTTCAAATCCCGTGTGTCAGCAGAGGATAGACATTCTAGAAAAGCTGCTGCGTTCATGAGTTGTTTTGTAATATCTGCATTTTGGTTAATTAAAAGTAAAAATTCACTGACATCTTCTTTACTCCCTGGAATCGGCCAATTGCTAACCGCTTGTTTAAATAACGCAATTTCGTTCGCTGTTTCAGAAAGCGCTGTAGCTAACTCTTCGGAGCCACTGCCACCTGAATAAATCGAATCTAAATCCCAAATTAATGTATAGTTTTTTGACATCATAATCCCCCTATATTTCCGTATTTTCCATTTCATTATAGCACTTATCTCAGATTTTTTTGTAAAATACGCGGAAAGATGTTAAAATTTATAAGGATTACATGTACGCGTGATTGTTTGGCCTGCCAAAACTCGTATAAACTAATTAAATAATAAAGAGGTGCCTATTTTGCTAAAAAATTTCTCACCGGATAGAATGTTAACAACGCCTTTTGGTATCACCGCGGACCAATTGCGAAAAATGGGGAAAACGACGGTACTAACAGATTTAGACAATACGTTACTAGCTTGGGATCAACTGGACGCGACCGACGAGATTTACAACTGGTTCCGTGTGTTGGAAGAAGCGGGTATCAAAGTAATGATTGTGTCTAATAATAATGAAGAGCGTGTGAAGCGCGTTGCTGTGGCTACAAAAATTCCATACTTGGCGAAAGCGAAAAAGCCATTGGCAGCCTCATTCCAAAAAGCGCTCGCGGATCTTGGCTCAACGCCAGAAGAGACAGTGATGATTGGCGACCAAATTATGACCGATATTTTCGGTGGGAACCGCCAAAAATTGACGACTATCTTTGTTCGCCCAGTGAAGGATACAGATGGTTTTGCAACGAAGTTTAATCGATTTATGGAACGTATTATTTTGAAGCAATTAGCTAAAAAATCAGAATTAAAATGGGAGGATTCTCTGTGACCGAAGAATTAAGATGTATTGGCTGTGGAGCCGTTATTCAAACTACCGATAAAACCCAACCAGGATACGCACCAGAATCAAGCTTAGAAAAAGAAGATATTATTTGCCAGCGTTGTTTTCGCTTGAAACATTATAATGAGATTCAAGATGTACCGTTAACCGATGATGATTTCTTAAAAATCTTGAATCAGCTTGGTACGAAGCAAGCGCTGATTGTCTATGTTGTTGATATTTTCGATTTTGACGGTAGCTGGTTACCAGGTCTACATCGTTTTGTTGGAAATAACCCGGTACTGCTTGTCGGAAACAAAGCCGATTTGCTACCTAAATCATTGAAACGCGAACGCTTGACGCAATGGATGCGGGGGCGTGCTCGTGAACTTGGCCTAGCACCAACTGATTGTGTTTTAGTCAGCGCTGAAAAAGGTCACTCTTTTGATGCTTTGCTTGAAAAAATGGAAGAAGAACGCGCTGGCCGCGATGTGTTTGTTGTTGGGTGTACAAACGTTGGGAAATCAACACTTATCAATCGAATTATTAAAGTAGCCACTGGTGAAAATGATGTTATTACAACCTCCCAATTTCCAGGTACGACGCTTGATAAAATCGAAATCCCGCTTTCAGACGGTAGCGTTCTTGTTGATACGCCAGGGATTATCAATCACCATCAAATCGCGCATGTGATTGACGCTAAAACGCTAAAACTCGTATCACCAAAAAAAAGAAATCAAACCGGTAACCTACCAGCTGAACGAGGAACAGACCTTATTTTTCGGCGCGCTAGCTCGATTTGATTATACAAGTGGTGGTAGAAGATCGTTCGTTGTTTATACGTCAAATAACTTGATGATTCATCGCACGAAGCTTGAAAAAGCCGATAACCTATATGCAACACAAGCTGGAAAGCTGTTGCAACCGCCCGGTGAAATGGGTATAGAAACATTGCCGAAGTTGGTACCGTACCAGTTTGCGATTAAAGAAAAGGCGGATATTGTATTCTCAGGACTCGGCTGGATTACTGTTTTAGAAGGTGGCGCAAAAGTGACCGCTTGGGTTCCTGAAGGCGTGAGCGTAACAGTTCGTCGCTCGATTGTATAGTTAGGAGGCGATTTTGCCAATGAAAGAATTATACTGTGTTATCGGAAATCCAATCGCCCATTCGTTATCTCCAGCAATGCACACAGCATTATTGGAGCAGAATAAATTAGATGCGAGCTATGTTCCTTTTTTACTAAATGAGGCGTCCTTCACACCCGCCATAGAAGGACTTAAAGCTCTAGGTGTTAGTGGGTTCAATGTTACGAGCCCTTTTAAAGAAGCCATTCGCCCTTTTTTAGATCAATTAGATTCAGAAGCTGCGGCTTGCGGTGCTGTGAATACAGTCGTAGTTAAAGAAGGACAATGGATAGGTTATAATACAGATGGTGTTGGCTACTTGCAAGGTTTACAAAGCATTCGTCCTATCACAGAAAACGACCAAATATTAGTTCTTGGTGCGGGTGGTGCGAGCAAAGCGATTTACCATGCCCTTAAGCATCATACGAAAGCGAGTCTGACTGTCGCCAACCGGACGCTTGAAAAAGCTATGAAAATGGTGGAAGGTACGGAGCATCGGGCTATGAGTTTAGTTGAAGCGGAGTCGCAAATTGCTAAGTTTACAATCGTTATTCAAACAACATCAGCCGGACTTACGAAAGAAAATGCAGAATTACCAATCAGATTGCATGACTTAACTGCAGGCACCATTGTTTCTGATATTATCTATAATCCTGCCGAAACGCCTTTTTTTAAAAGAGGCAAAAATTTATGGAGCCATTACGCAAAACGGTTTACCTATGTTTGTCAACCAAGCAGCGATTGCTTTCCAATTATGGACAGGAATAGAAGCAGACCGTGAACTCATGCGAAACACTGTACTGAAACAATTAGGAGGAAAATAATGTTAACGAATATTCAAAAGCGTTTTTTACGCAAAGAAGCCCATGATATCGATGCCATTTTTCAAGTTGGAAAAGGTGGGGTATCTCCACATTTGATTAAGCACATTGTCGAAGCTATTGAAGTTCGCGAGCTAATCAAGGTTTCGATTTTACAAAATTGTGAGCAACCAAAAGAAGAAGTGGCGGAAATGATTAGTTCGCGCTCAGGATCAGAGCTTGTGCAAGTTATTGGCCGTACAATTATCCTTTATAAAGAATCGAAAAACAAGAAACAAATCCAATTACCATAAGAAGGTGTATCTGATTTGAAAGCGAAAATCGGCATTTTAGGTGGTACGTTTGACCCGCCACATCATGCGCATTTAATTATTGCCAATGAGGCACGTATTAAACTAGGGCTTGAAAAAATTATTTTCCTGCCTAATGCTATTCCACCACACAAAAAAGAAAGTGGGCTAGCAAGCAATGCTGATCGCCTAAAAATGATTGAACTTGCCATCTCGGACAATCCCTTTTTTGAGGTAGATGACCGTGAAATGCATCGATTTGGCAAGTCTTATACGTATGATACGATGATTGAAATGACAAAGGAGTTTCCAAATGCCTCTTTTTCCTTTATAATTGGCGGAGACATGGTTGAATATTTACCGAAGTGGTATCATATTAATGAACTGATAAAACTTGTGAACTTTGTTGGCGTTAATCGACCACATTACGATGGGGGAACAGCTTACGACATTGACACGATTGAAGTTCCAGCTATGGACATCTCGTCTTCGATGTTAAGAGAACGTTTAGCCACAGGATTACCAATCGATTATTATGTTCCCAATGAGGTTAGCGAGTATATAAAGGAGCATCATTTATATGAATAGAGAAGAAATCTTGGAAGCAGTCAAAGAAGCGATGCCTGAAAAACGTTTTATTCACACACTTGGCGTTGAAAAAACAGCGCTCGAGCTTGCGGATCATTATAAATTAGACCGAGGGCAAGTGAGCTTAGCTGCCTTGTTGCATGATTACGCGAAGTATATGGATAAAGAAGCAATGATGGCGGTTATGGTTGAGCAAAAAATGGATCCCAAATTATTCACATACAACGAAGAACTTTGGCATGCACCTATTGGGGCCTATTTTGCAGAAACGAAATTTGGTGTAGAAGATGAAACGGTTTTAAAAGCCATTGCTTGCCACACAACCGGGAATGCCGCGATGAGTATGATGGATAAAGTTATCTATCTTGCCGATTACACTGAACCGAACCGTTCATTTCCAGGCGTTTATAAGGCTCGTCGTCTCTCTTTTGACTCTTTAGATAAGGCTATGTTGTTTGCTTTGTCCAACACAATTACGTTTTTAATTACGAAAAGACAACCCATTTTTCCCGATACATTTGAAGCTTACAACTATTTTGCACGTTTACAAATTGAAGGTGAGGTATAACTATTGAAAAGTCATGATTTATTAATGTTAACCGCAAAAGCAGCGGACGATAAACGAGCAGAGGATATTATAGCGCTGAATATGCAAGGGTTATCCGCATTTGCTGATTACTTCGTCATTTGCCACGGTAACTCTGACAAACAAGTACAAGCCATTGCACAAGAAATTAAAGAACAAGCTAATAAAAATGAGGTAGAAGTGAAGCGTTTAGAGGGTTTTGATGCAGCCAAATGGATTTTAATCGATTTAGGAGACGTTATCGTTCATGTCTTCCATAAAGATGAACGTAGCTACTATAATCTTGAAAAACTCTGGGGAGATGCGCCACTTGAAGATGTCCGCGCGGCTTTCACCGTCTAATAAAAAACGATGAGGTTGAGACATAACCCAGATAAATAGGCTTTCAAGCGCTCGCATTGTTGGGGCTGTTCGAATAAAATGAATGACAGCCCCAATATGCCTATGAGCATCGCGAAAAGGCGTTCTTTCAGGATTATTTAGAATAAGGATGAAGAACAATCGAGTGGTTCTGCTGCATGCAAGAAGTTACGCTTAACTTCTTGCATGGTCGAGGAAACTACCCTCCCCCTGCTTTCAGTCATCATGTAAAGTCCCAATATACATGTGAGCGGAGCGAATATGTAATCCTTCAAAATCCCTTGAATACAAAGCTTTCGCTCGATTTGTATGAAACAAAATTTTCGTCCTACCCAAAAAAAGTGGGTAGGGCGATTTTTATCTCGTTTGGAGTTTGTCCCAAACTTTTTTATGGAAAGAGGTTGAAGTGATATGAGTTATGAATATTTTCCGAATTTCTATGATGCTCTCATGGACGAGGAGCTTTACGATAACTGGTTTTCGTTCGCCAAGCCCTATTTGCCTGAGGGTGGTGGAAAAGTGCTTGATGTTGCTTGTGGGACCGCTGAGCTTGCTGTTCGGTTGGCTAAGCGAGGATTTGAGGTTACTGGCATTGATTTGTCGGAAGAAATGCTGAGTGTGGCTAGTGAAAAAGCATTCCAAGAAGAAGTTTCATTACTATTGTTACAACAAGACATGTCCCAAATGGAGCAGTTAGGTGCATTTGATTTAGTCACTTGTTTTTGTGATTCGCTCAATTACTTAGAAACAGAAGAACAAGTTTACGGCGCATTTCACAGTGTCTATTCAAATTTGAGAGCGGACGGTGTCTTTTTGTTCGATGTCCATTCCGTATACAAAATCGATGTACTGTTCAAAGATTACAGCTATGGTGATAGCGATGAGGAAATTTCGTGTATTTGGAATTCTTTTGAAGGAGAGTATCCGCATTCTGTGGAGCATGAGCTAACTTTTTTCAAGCAAAACCAAGATGGCTGTTACGATCGCTATGATGAGCTACATAAAGAGCGTACTTTCCCAGTTGAGTGGTACAAAAAAGCGATAACCGCAGCAGGATTTCGTAAAATAAAAATTTGTGCTGATTTTACGGATTTTGAGCCTACTAAAACCAGTGAAAGAATCTTTTTCATATGTGAGAAATGACTTTTAGCAGTCGTTTCTCTTTTTTTATGTTTTGGGGTTTCGCAAGTGAATAAAGGAGAAATGAAGCGGAGGACGAATATAAATATTAAAGGCAGGTGATTAGAATGTTAGGTAAATGGCAAGCATACAAGAAGTACATTATCGGTGTAGTGGCCATAGTCGCGGCGATAGTGATCTTTTTCTTCACCCAAAATCAAGAGGAAGTCGTTCCTTCCACACCAGTTGTTGCAAAAGAAGAAGCCACAAAAAACGATGCAAAAGAGCAGGAAGTGGTGTCTACAAAGATGTTAATTGTTGATGTGAAAGGTGCGGTTAATAAACCAGGCGTGTATGAACTAGCACCAGATAGTCGAGTAAAGGACGCGATTATAAAAGCAGGTGGATTATCCGTAGAGGCAGATGTGAAACTCCTAAACATGGCGCAAAAAGTCACTGATGAAATGGTTGTTTACGCTGGAAAGGCTGGTGAAGAAGGGATGGTACCAGTCGTCACAAATGGCTCAGAAACTGCAAGTGTAGACCATGCCAAAGTCAATATTAATACAGCTGATGTAGCAACTTTGCAGACTATTCCTGGAATTGGGGCTACGAAGGCCCAAGCTATCATTGACTATCGTGAAAAAGAGGGCTTATTTACAACAAATGCTGACCTTTCCAAAGTCTCGGGTATCGGAGCTAAAACAGTAGAGCGATTAAGTGAACATATTACAGTGGAGTAATAAGCTATTGACGAAGCGAATTCGAAAAGCATATACTAAAAGCATCAATTTCTTAAAGGAGCGACAAATATGCAAAGAATAGCTTGGGATCAATTCTTTTTGGCGCAAAGCCATCTAATATCTTCTAGGAGTACATGTACACGACTTATGGTTGGGGCTACAATTGTTCGAGATAAACGTATTATTGCAGGCGGATATAATGGCTCCATAGCTGGGGGAGACCATTGCGATGAGGAAGGATGTTATGTTGTAGAAGGACATTGCATACGTACAATTCATGCTGAAATGAATGCTATTTTGCAATGCGCGAAATTTGGTGCCTCAACGGATAATGCAGAAATGTATGTTACGCATTTTCCGTGTATAGCATGTTGTAAATCAATTATTCAAGCAGGTATTAAAGCGGTGTATTACGCAAAAGATTATAAAAATCATCCGTATGCCATTGAACTTTTTGAACGCGCTAATGTTATTATCAAGAAGGTACCTTTTGATGAGCATGTTCTGAACAATACTGCCCAAATCGAGCAAACAGTTATCCAAACTGTGCAAGAAGTATTGCAACAAGAAACAATACCCGCAGAAACTATTGCTCGTCTAGAGGATAAATTGCGACAACAGTTTTTAAAATAAAGTGGGGTGAGGACTATAGAGCGTCTAGCATTGACGATTGCTGTAGCCATTATTCTCGCTGTAATGTGTGTCCTTATCTCAATGAAGATCTTTCTGTTACTAGGTGTTTTACTGGTTCTTGCGTTTCTGTTTAAATCAACGAAGTCAGTCGCATTTTTCAGTCTGACTCTTGTAGCAGGAGTTTTTTTTCTGGTTCTTTGATAATCAAAATCACTCACAGTTTCAGGTAGGTGGTCTAGAAGGAGCTGTTACGTTAAACGAGGGAATTGTTGTTGATGGGAACACTTTTCGGGCGCAAGTTTTGTATCAAGGAGAACGGTTCCAGATGAGTTACAAGCTTACTAGCGAACAAGAGCAGAAACAATTTATGCGATTAAACTATGGAGATAAATTAAATGTGAATGGCGAATTAGAAATACCCGGAAAAAATCGCAATAAAGATCAATTTAATTATCAAGATTTTCTATATCGGAAGCAAATACATTGGTTGTTAAAGGTCAATGCTATCGAGCCCCTATCTGAGAACGATGCTTCGTGGCTGCATAGAATAAAGAATTTTCGGAAATCGCAATTAGAGAAAATAGATACAGAACTAGATTCTCAAATAGCGCCATATGTAGCATCATTGATTTATGGAGACCGAACGACTATAGAAAGTTCAGTTTACGAAAGTTATCAGCGTCTAGGAGTCGTTCATTTACTAGCCATTTCGGGATTACATGTAAATTTGATTATTGCCGGTTTTCTATTATTGTTTAGGCGCCTGGGCTTTCAAATCGAAAAGACTGCAATAATCATGATAACCATGTTACCATTGTATTGTTTAATGACAGGAGCCAATGCGCCAGTTGTTCGAGCTGTGATTATGGCAATATGTTTGACGGGAGGAAGATTATTACCGATACGTGTGACATCTCTTCAAGCGCTATGTTTTAGTTTTGTTGTTGTGTTTGTATTTAATCCTTATGCTATCCTAGAAATCGGTTTTCAACTATCTTATGCGGTTTCATTCGCGATTATTCTATCTGGTCGAAAAATCTTACGGAAAGTTTCTTCTAATCTACTAAGTGCCCTTTATATTTCCCTCATTTCCACCATTTCGGGAATTGCCATCATGAGCTATCACTTCTATGAATTTTCTGTTGTAGGTGTTTTTTTTTAACATTATATATGTACCGTTATTCACTTTTATAATGTTACCGCTTAGTTTCTTAACCATCTTCCTTTTGAACCTATTACCCGCTTTGCTGTCCATCCCTTCGGTTGTTATGAAAATGGCTGTAAACATGTCGGAAGCGCTCGCCCTCATGCTACAAAAAATGCCGTTTACAACCTGGGTAACTGGTCGCCCCGGCCCCATTTTATTAATAAGTCTACTGATACTAGTTCTCTATTTTTTCTATTACTGGGAGAGAACAGGAAAAGTATGTCGCTATTTAATTCCAATCTGTCTATGTCTGTTTATAGGGACCGTTAACCTTAGTGGGAAAGTATCTATAATTGATGTAGGACAAGGTGATAGTATTCTTATTCAGTTGCCATGGAATAAGGGGGTCTATGTGATTGATGTCGGTGGGCAAATTTTTTTGGAAAAAGAGGAATGGAAAAAGCGTAAGGAGCCATTTTCTGTGGGCAAAAATATCGTTACACCTGTTTTGAAAGCTAAGGGGATTTCACAGATAGATAAATTGATTGTGACGCATAGTCATGCAGACCATATGGAGGGACTTGTCGATGTAAATAAAATGATTCGCATTAAAGAACTTATTTATGCAGAAGGTGGCGAAACAAAAGATATTATGAAAAAAGCACTACAAGCTCTTTCGAATGTGCCAACCAGAGCGGTACTAGCGGGCTACAGCTGGGTGAAAGGCGATGCTACCTTTCAAGTTATTAGTCCAGTTGAAAGGGGGGAGGGTCAGAATAATGACTCTATTGTCATCTCTGCTTTATTAGATGGGAAAAGGTGGCTATTCACAGGAGATATTGAGAAAGAGACGGAACTAGCCTTACTTGAAAATCCACTTATAGAAGCCGACATTTTAAAAGTTGGACATCATGGCAGTAAAAGCTCTACAACCCAAGATTTTGTTGATAAAGTAAAACCCGCAATATCTCTTATTTCATGTGGTGTTGGCAATCGTTTTGGACACCCTCGAAAAGAAACGTTAGACACGCTTGAATCAGCAGGAAGCCAGATTTATCGCACGGATCAGCGAGGCGAAATAATCTATACTTTCTCAAAAGGGTTTTCCTTTGGTTTAGAATGACCTTTTCCACTTGCACAAAGCCTTGTCATGATTTACGATAGGAGAGAGACGTGGAAAGGAGAGGGCTATTCATGATTTCAGAATGGAAAAAGATAGAGAAGAAAGAATTTGCACCAATTTATCTAATTATAGGGACAGAGGATTATATTATAAATGAAACAAAGAAGCGCCTAGTTGCAGGTGTTTTAGGTGAGGAAGATACTGATTTCAATTACGCTAATTTTGATTTAGATGAAACGGCAATTGAACAAGTTGTGGAAGAAGCAGAAACAATTCCTTTCTTTGGTGATCGTCGTTTAATTATTGCTTCCAACCCATCCTTTCTAACAACAGAGAAGACAAAAAGTAAAATGGAGCATCGAACGACGCGTTTAGAGGATTATTTGAAAGAGCCGGTGGAATATTCCATCTTAGTTTTTATTGCTCACGTAGATAAATTAGATGAGCGTAAAAAATTGACTAAATTGATAAAAAAGCAGGCAACGATAATCGATGCGAAAAGGCCAAACGAGGCAGAGATGCAAAAGTGGCTTCAAGCGATAAGCAATTTTAACGAATTCAAAATGGATAATTCTGCGACCGATAGGCTTATAGAGCTAACGGGTGGGCAACTAACGACCGCTATGAATGAGTTGGATAAATTAATGCTCTATAAACTAGAGGAGCGCGTTATTCTTTCATCAGATATAGAAAGTCTTGTAGTCAGGTCGCTTGAGCAAAATATTTTCTTGTTGCTGGACAAGATGATTGCTTTAGATGTTAGCGGTGCGTTAAGTATTTACTATGATTTGTTGAAGCAAAAAGAAGAGCCAATAAAAAATTTTGGCACTTATTGCAAGCCAGTTCCGATTGCTGACTCAGATTAAATTGTTAGAAAAGCAAGGATTTAGTCAACAGCAAGTAGCTCAGAAATTAAAAGTACATCCATTCAGAGTCAAGCTAGGGGCGAGACAAGCTAAAAGTTTTGCTTATCATGAGTTAACAGCAATTCTGGAAAGGCTGGCGCAAATGGATTTTGAAATGAAGACAGGTTATGGGGATAAGGCGCAGAAATTGGAATGGTTTTTATTCTCTTTGCAAGATCAGAGAAAGGTGCAAAAGTTGTAAGGGGTTAAGGTGAGGAGGTTGGTTGTGGTGGTATAGGGAGTTACTGCACACTTTGTTCTCGCTTAATGGTTGGAGCTCACTTCAATTTCGAATAGCCGTAACAAAAAAACATCGCACATTAAGTGCGATGTTTTGCGATTAAGAATCGTATTATTTAGCTAATTTTTTAGCTAAGCGAGATTTATTGCGAGCTGCATTGTTTTTATGAATTAGACCTTTGCTTACCGCGCTATCTAATTTTTTTACTAGCTTCAACATATAGTTCTTTCGCGTTGTCTGCATTGTTTTCTGCAGCTTGTTCGAATTTTTTTAACAGCTGTACGCATTGCAGTACGTTGAGATGTGTTACGGCTATTGCGAGTGTCAGTTGTTTTTACACGTTTGATTGCTGATTTAATATTTGGCATTTCATTCACCTCCGCCCAAAATTATGAGGTAGTATCTATTATATACCATACCTTCAAATTTACACTAGAACAAATGCTATTATACCTAAACACAGCGCATATTGCAATATTACTTTACTAATTTATTTATTTTTTAACGAAAAAAGTTGGAAGTGATTGAAAATAGCGAGCTCTACTGATATAATCTATCTTAGCTTACCATCGTTTTAATAAGATGAGTTCGAATTCGGGAGCTGGAGAAATGAAGAAGGAAGAAATGCTAGAAAGACAGAAGAAAATAAGAAATTTTTCGATAATAGCGCATATTGACCACGGTAAATCAACGCTTGCCGATCGTATTCTTGAAATGACGAATGCACTGACGCATCGTGAAATGAAGGCGCAATTGCTCGATTCGATGGATTTAGAGCGTGAGCGTGGCATCACTATTAAGTTGAATGCGGTGGAATTATCGTATACTGCCAAAGATGGCGAAACATATATTTTTCACTTGATTGATACGCCGGGACATGTCGATTTTACGTATGAGGTTTCGCGTAGTTTGGCAGCTTGTGAGGGTGCGATTTTGGTTGTGGATGCAGCGCAAGGGATTGAAGCCCAAACACTTGCCAATGTTTACTTGGCGCTAGATAATGATTTGGAAATTATGCCCGTTATTAATAAAATTGATTTGCCAGCTGCGGAGCCGGAGCGTGTTCGGTCGGAGATTGAGGATGTTATTGGTTTAGATGCATCGGATGCAGTACTTGCTTCTGCGAAATCTGGAATTGGGATTGAAGATATTCTGGAACAAGTAGTTTCGAAAATTCCTGCGCCGACTGGTGATGTGGATGCACCGCTAAAGGCGCTCATCTTTGACTCCGTTTTTGATGCATATCGTGGTGTTATTGCCAATATTCGTATTATGGAAGGAACGGTGAAGGCGGGAGATAAGATTCGCATGATGGCTAATGGTCGTGAATTTGAAGTGACGGAGGTTGGTGTGTTTACGCCGAAATCGACACCGCGCGATCAGTTAATGGTTGGAGACGTTGGTTATTTAACCGCTGCAATAAAAAAAACGTAAGCGATACGAGTGTTGGGGATACTATCACACTTGCGAATAATCCAGCGGCAGAAGCTTTACCAGGATATCGTAAATTGAATCCAATGGTTTATTGTGGGTTATATCCAATCGATTCCGCGAAATATAATGATTTGCGTGATGCGCTTGAGAAGCTAGAGTTAAATGATTCCGCGCTTCAATATGAGGCTGAGACGTCCCAAGCGCTTGGATTTGGCTTCCGCTGTGGGTTCCTCGGCTTGCTTCATATGGAAATTATTCAAGAACGCATCGAACGTGAATTTAATATTGACTTAATCACAACAGCGCCGAGTGTTATTTACCATGTGAATTTAACAGATGGTACTATGGTAGTTGTGGATAACCCTGCTGAGATGCCTGAACAGGGTGTAATTGATTCCGTTGAAGAGCCGTATGTAAAAGCAACAATTATGGTGCCAAACGATTACGTCGGTGCAGTCATGGAACTTGCACAAAATAAGCGTGGTAACTTTATGACAATGGAATATTTAGATGATATCCGTGTGAGTGTTATTTATGAAATGCCACTTTCAGAAATTGTTTATGACTTTTTCGATCAATTGAAATCAGGCACGAAAGGCTATGCTTCATTTGATTACGAACTAATTGGTTACCGTGAGTCGAAACTTGTGAAAATGGATATTGTGTTGAATAACGAGAAAGTTGATGCGCTTAGTTTTATTGTCCATCGTGACTTCTCTTATGAACGTGGAAAAATTATCGTTGAAAAACTAAAAGAATTGATTCCAAGACAGCAATTTGAAGTACCGATTCAGGCGGCAATCAGTACAAAAATTGTTGCGCGCTCAACAATCAAAGCACTTCGTAAAAACGTTTTAGCTAAGTGTTATGGTGGGGATGTGTCGCGAAAAAGAAAGCTGTTAGAGAAGCAAAAAGAAGGTAAGAAACGTATGAAATCCATTGGTTCTGTTGAAGTGCCACAAGAAGCTTTCATGGCCATCTTAAAAATGGATGATAAATAAAGGGTTAGTGAAAAAGCGACTTTATCTTGTTCTTGGTGAACGGAGAAGCTCGCTTTTTCTCCTTAAGGAAATGAGTGTATGAGAGATGACTGCGATTTATATTCACATCCCATTTTGCGAACATATTTGTTACTATTGCGATTTTAATAAGGTTTTTCTAGAAGGTCAACCGGTCGATAAATATGTTGATTTGCTGATTAAAGAGATGGAAATGGTGACTGAAAAGCAGGTTATGAAGCCGGTAGAGACGATTTTTGTTGGTGGGGGAACACCGACGACTTTGACAGAAGCACAGTTGACAAGGCTTTGCTCGGCTGTTCAGAGGCTGTTTCCAATCGCTAAAGAGGCTGAATTTAGTTTTGAAGCTAATCCTGGAGACCTGTCAGTAAGTAAGTTGCAGGTGATGAAAGACCATGGTGTGAACCGTTTGAGTATGGGGGTCCAAAGCTTTAATAATGAGTTATTGAAAAAAATTGGGCGTATTCATACGGTGGATGATGTGTATCAGTCCGTAAATAATGCGAAACAGGTCGGTTTTGAGAATGTAAGTATTGATCTTATTTTCAGTTTACCCGGCCAGACGGAGGCGGATTTTGAGGATACATTAACAAAAGCGTTAAATCTTGATTTGCCACATTACTCTGCGTATTCGCTTATCATTGAGCCAAAGACAATTTTTTATAATTTAATGCAAAAAGGGAAATTGCTGCTTCCAGGGGAAGATGCAGAGGCAAACATGTATGAAATGTTGATGAGTACGATGGAAAAGCATGGTCGTAGGCAGTATGAAATCAGCAATTTTGCTAAGCCAGGCTTTGAAAGCAGACACAATATTGTTTATTGGAGCAATGAGCATTATTTTGGCTTCGGTGCTGGGGCGCATGGTTATGTTGGTGAAACACGTTACGCAAATTATGGCCCACTGAAAAAATACATGCAACCGCTTGAAAAGAATGAGCTACCGATTTTTCAGCAAAAAGAGCTGACATTAAAGGAAAAGATGGAAGAAGAGATGTTCCTTGGTTTGAGAAAAGTGGTGGGTGTTGATAAAGCCCAATTTCAAGCTAAGTTTGGACAGCCTCTCGACACGACTTTTGCACGTGCAATTGAGAAAACAACTGAAAAAGGTTGGTTGGAATCTACGCAAGGAAGCATTCGGCTTACACGGCGTGGACGTTTTTTAGGGAATAATGTTTTTCAGGAATTTTTATAAAGACATTCGATTTCAGCTAATTACTACTTTAGTCTGAAATCGAGTGTTTTTTGTTGACAGCAGACGGTCAGAGTGGTAAATTTATAATTGTATTTAGCACTTAAACCTATCGAGTGCTAAAAAGAGGTGATAGATATGTTAACCGAGAGGCAATTGCTAATCTTTCGTGCCATTATCGACCATTTCATCGAGACTGTGCAGCCAGTTGGATCTAAGAATCTACTAAAGGAAAACAACTTGTCATTTAGCTCAGCCACGATTCGTAATGAGATGAGCGTGCTAGAGGAATATGGATTTATTGAAAAGACACATTCTTCATCAGGCCGGATTCCTTCTGAGAAGGGTTACCGTTTTTATGTGGATTATTTACTTGAGCCACAGAAACTGAAGAAGCAGGATATTATGTCTGTTCAATCGCTTTTTTCCGAGACTTACTTTGAAGTGGAGCAACTTATTCAAAAATCTGCGTTGATGTTGTCAGATTTGACGAATTATACTTCGATTTTACTTGGCCCGGCTTCTAAACAAAACCGATTGAGTGGTTTCCGTTTTGTACCAATTAATAGAAACCAAGCGATGCTAATTCTGATTACGGATCAAGGCCACATTGATAATCATGTCGTGACGATTCCAGAAACGATGACGCCGAGTGATATGGAGCGGGTTGTCAATATTTTAAATGAGCGCTTGGTGGGTATTCCGATTGATCAAATGAACGCGATGATTCCAGCAGAGGTATCTGATTTACTTCGTAGCAATATGGTCAATCACGAGTTAATGTTGTCGATTTTGAAAGATTCCTTCCAGCAGATTAGTAAGGAGAAAGTGTATTTTGGTGGCAAAACGAACATTTTGAATCAACCAGAATTTCATGATTTTGCCAAAGTTCGCGAATTGCTGCGGTTGATGGATCAGGAGAAGGACGTTTACCAGCTTTTCTCTGATATCCCTCAAGGCCTTCATGTTAAAATTGGTACCGAGATTAATAACCATTTGATGGAAGATTGTAGTATCATTACTGCGACATACAGCATTGCCAATGAACATGTGGGAGGTATTGTCCTCCTTGGCCCGACACGGATGGAATACGACCGCATGATGGGCTTGGTTGATTTAGTAAGTCGGGATTTAACAACCGTATTAACAAAGCTTTATCATGATAATCAAAAATAGAAGAGGTGACAAACGTGTCTGAACAAAAAAAACAAAAAAAGAAAAAAGTTGAGCAAGAAATCGAAAAAGAAGCTACTGAGGAATTGAACATCGTAGAAGAGGAGATGGAAGCTCACAATGAGCAAGTAGAGATTGAGTTAACTGAAAATGAGAAGCGTTTGCTTGAATTAGAAGAGAAATTAGCCGTATCTGAGGATCGTTATTTGCGTCTGCAAGCCGATTTTGAAAATGTGAAAAAACGCAATATTGCTGAACGTGCCGCGACTCAAAAGTATCGTTCGCAAACAATAGCGGAAGAACTTTTGCCAGCGCTCGATGCTTTCCAAAAAGCGCTTGATACGCAAAGTGATTCAGAGCAAATGGAAGCACTTTTGACGGGCATGAAAATGGTTTATAGTCAAATCAAAGTAGCGCTAGAAAAGGAAGGCATTGAAGAAATTCCTGCATTGGGTGAGCAATTTGATCCGAATTTCCATCAAGCAGTGATGCAAGACAGCGATGATTCGAAAGAAAGTAATGAAATCACGATGGAATTGCAAAAAGGATACAAGCTGAAAGACCGTGTTATCCGTCCATCGATGGTAAAAGTGAACCAATAAAACAAGAATCCAGACGTTTTCACGTGACTGGTAACAATAGGAGGAAATAAATTATGAGTAAAATTATCGGTATTGACTTAGGAACTACTAACTCAGCAGTAGCAGTATTAGAAGGTGGAGAAGCGAAAATTATTCCAAATCCAGAAGGCGCGCGTACAACACCATCTGTTGTCGGTTTTAAAAACGGTGAGCGTCAAGTTGGGGAAGTTGCGAAACGTGCAGCGATTACAAATCCGAATACAGTAGCATCAATTAAACGCCACATGGGTACGGATTACAAAGAAACAGTAGAAGGCAAAGATTACTCACCACAAGAAATCAGCGCTATCATTCTGCAATATTTAAAAGGTTACGCAGAAGACTATCTTGGTGAAACAGTTGATAAAGCGGTTATTACAGTCCCAGCTTATTTCAACGATGCACAGCGTCAAGCAACAAAAGATGCTGGTAAAATTGCCGGTCTTGAAGTAGAGCGTATTATTAACGAACCTACTGCAGCAGCACTTGCTTATGGTATGGATAAAATTGAAAAAGACCAAACAATCCTCGTTTTTGACTTAGGTGGCGGGACGTTTTGACGTTTCTATTCTAGAGCTTGGTGATGGCGTATTTGAAGTTCATTCCACTGCTGGTGATAACTTGTTGGGTGGGGATGATTTTGACCAAAAAATTATCGATTTCTTAGTTGCTGAATTTAAACGCGACAACGGTATTGATCTTTCGCAAGATAAAATGGCGTTACAACGTTTGAAAGATGCTGCTGAAAAAGCGAAAAAAGATCTTTCTGGTGTTACTAGTACACAAATTTCACTACCATTTATCACAGCTGGCGAAGCTGGACCACTTCATTTGGAAGTAACGCTTACTCGTGCTAAATTTGACGAATTAACTCATGATTTAGTAGATCGTACTATCGCTCCAACACGTCAAGCTTTGAAAGATGCTGGACTTTCTGCTAAAGATATCGATGAAGTTATTTTAGTTGGTGGCTCGACTCGTATCCCAGCAGTTCAAGAAGCAATCAAAAAAGAATTAGGCAAAGAGCCACATAAAGGTGTAAACCCAGATGAAGTTGTAGCGATGGGTGCTGCAATTCAAGGTGGTGTAATCACTGGTGATGTGAAAGATGTAGTACTTCTAGACGTAACGCCACTTTCACTAGGAATTGAAACAATGGGTGGTGTGATGACTCCACTTATCGAGCGTAATACAACGATTCCAACTTCGAAATCACAAACGTTCTCAACAGCGGCTGATAACCAGCCAGCAGTAGATATTCACGTATTGCAAGGTGAGCGTCCGATGTCTAAAGATAACAAAACACTTGGTCGTTTCCAATTAACGGACTTACCACCAGCACCACGTGGAATTCCGCAAATCGAAGTTTCTTTTGATATTGATAAAAATGGTATCGTAACAGTTCGTGCGAAAGACCTTGGAACTGGTAAGGAGCAAAACATTGTTATCAAATCTTCATCAGGTTTAACAGAGGAAGAGATTGAAAAAATGGTGAAAGACGCAGAACTAAATGCGGAAGAAGATAAGAAAAACAAAGAAAACGCAGAACTTCGTAACAATGCCGATCAATTAGTATTTACTGTTGACAAAACATTGAAAGAGCTAGAAGGTAAAGTAGACGAAGAAGAAGTGAAAAAAGCAGAAGCTGCTCGTGATGAGTTATCAGAGGCGCTTAAAGGTGAAGACTTTGACGTAATTAAAGAGAAAACAGAAGCATTAAACGAAATTGTTCAAGCTCTTTCCATGAAATTGTACGAGCAAGCAGCGGCGGAACAACAAGCGGCCCAAGGTGAAAATCCTGAAGCTGGTGCAGCGAATGACGATGTTGTAGACGCAGAATTTGAAGAAGTAAACGATGACAATCAAGAGAAAAAATAAAGATTTACTTGCGGGAAGGGAGTCAAAGTCTAACTGGCTTTGGCTTTTTCTCGATTTTTACAAGAAATCACAGTTTTACTTCGCTAAAACATGTGTTACAATACGTTAAGAGAAATACGAGAGAACAAGGAGTGAGACGCAAAAAATGGCAAAACGTGATTATTATGAAGTGCTTGGCGTTTCCAAAGGCGCCTCGGCTGATGAGATAAAAAAAAGCATATCGTAAACTATCGAAGCAATATCATCCGGATATTAACAAAGATGCTGGCGCTGATGAGAAATTCAAAGAAATATCTGAAGCATATGAGATTTTAAGTGATGAATCAAAACGAGCGCAATATGACCAATACGGACATGTCGATCCAAATCAAGGTTTTGGAGGTGGCGGTTCTTACGGAGGCGGCGGTTTTGGCGGTCAAGGCTTTGGAGGATTTGAAGATATTTTTGATACATTCTTCGGAGGTGGCGGTTCGTCTCGTCAAGATCCTAATGCACCGCGTCAAGGTAGTGATATGCAGTATACGATGCGTTTGAAATTTAAAGAAGCGATTTTTGGTAAAGAAGCTGAAATCGAAATTCCACGTGAAGAAAGTTGTGATACGTGTGATGGAAGTGGCGCAAAACCAGGAACGCACCCAGAAAAATGTTCGCATTGTGGTGGTAAAGGCTCAATTAATGTGGAGCAAAACACACCATTTGGCCGTATTGTAAACAAGCGTACATGTCAATACTGTAATGGAACTGGTAAAGAAATTAAGGAGAAATGTGATACGTGTCATGGTTCAGGCCGTGTAACGAAAACGAAAAAAAATCAAACTTAAAGTACCTGCTGGTGTCGATGATGGACAACAAATGCGCGTTGCTGGTGAAGGTGAAGGCGGTGTAAACGGCGGACCAAACGGTGATTTATATGTTGTTTTTGTTGTCGCACGCGATGAATTCTTTGAACGCGAAGGTACCGATATTTACGTCGAAGTTCCATTAACATTTGTTCAGGCGGCTCTCGGTGATGAAGTTGATGTTCCGACAGTTCACGGTAAAATTCGTTTAAAAATCCCTGCTGGCACACAAACTGGCACGACATTCCGCCTACGTAATAAGGGTGTTCCGCATCTTCGTGGTAATGGGACAGGCGATCAGCACGTTGTTGTTAAAGTTATCGTTCCGAAAAAATTGGATGAGAAACAAAAAGATATATTGCGTGAATTCGCGACAACAACTGGTGATAAAGTGGATGAAAATAGTGAAGGCTTCTTCGATAAAATGAAGCGGGCTTTTAAAGGTTAATAAAATAGTGAAAAGGGCTCAAGTATTGCATTTCTAGTCATACTGAGCCTTCTTTCTTGAAATGAGGCGAAAAAATGAAGTGGTCAGAAATTGAGATTCATTCTATAAATGAGGCGGTAGAGCCGATTACATATGCTTTAAACGATTCAGGAGCGAGCGGTGTATCGATTGAGGATTCGGCCGATTTAACACGCGAGCATGAAGATCGCTTTGGCGAAATTTATGATTTGCAAGTAGCAGATTATCCAGCAGAAGGCGTTATTATTAAGGCCTATTTTTTAACGACAGATGATTTTTTAGAGATGGTACCGGCGATTGAGGCGCGGATTCGTGGTTTAGTGGAATTTGATATTCCGTTAGGGGATTTGACTTTTCAGGTCAATGAGGTGAATGACGAAGAGTGGGCGACTGCGTGGAAGAAATACTATCATCCGGTCAAAATAACGGATCGGATTACGGTTGTGCCGACTTGGGAAGATTATACGCCAGAAAACGAGAATGAAATGATTATTGAGCTTGATCCTGGGATGGCATTCGGAACGGGAACACATCCAACGACGCAGCTGTGCGTGCAGGCGCTTGAAAAAATCGTCAAGCCCGGTGATGAAGTGATTGACGTTGGTACAGGGTCAGGAGTGCTTAGTATAGCTAGTGCAAAACTTGGTGCGAAAAGCGTTTTGGCGACAGATTTAGATGAAGTGGCAGTTCGTGCAGCTCGAGAAAATATTGCGCAAAATCATTGCGAAGATATCGTGACAATTCAGCAAAACGACTTACTAAAAGGCATTAATCAAAAAGCGGATATCGTTGTGGCTAATATTTTAGCGGAAGTCATTTTGATGTTTCCAAAAGATGTGTATGCTACGCTCAAACCAAATGGCATTTTTATCGCGTCAGGAATTATTGAACCAAAACGAGAAGTGGTGAAAGAAGCGTTGATCGAAGCTGGATTGACAGTGTATCATGTAGAGCAAATTACAGATTGGGTAGCCATTTACGCCAAGCGAGGTGAATAAAACGATGCAGCGATATTTTATTGACGAAATAAAGGGTGATACGGTACTTATAACGGATGATCATTTCCATCATATTGTTCGTGTGATGCGCATGAAGCTGGATGACCAAGTGTATCTTGTGACCCCAGATGAGCGTACGGCGATTGCTGGAATTAGTGAACTTGGAGAGGACTTTGTTCGTTTGACGGTTTTATCATGGAAGAGTGAATCTACAGAACTTCCTATCAATATCACGATTGCGAGTGGCCTACCAAAAGGGGATAAACTAGAGCTAATTACCCAAAAAGGAACAGAGCTTGGCGCGAAACATTTTTTATCGTTTCCTGCTAAACGTTCGATTTCCAAGTGGGACGCTAAAAAAGCGAAGAAAAAAGTAGAGCGCTTGGATAAAATTGCTTTGGAAGCTGCAGAGCAATCGCATCGTAGTTTTGTGCCAAATTTTCAACATTTGGATTCTTTTCAAGCGCTAATACAGACAATTCCCAATTATGATTATGTCATCGTTGCTTATGAGGAGAGTGCCAAAGAGGGGGAGGCTACTGCTTTAGCTACACTTTTTAAACAGGTGAGACATGGGGAATCGTTGCTTGCCATTTTTGGCCCAGAGGGTGGATTCTCGGTGGGGGAGATTGAGCAATTGGAATCAAATAAGGCGCTCAAAGTAGGTCTAGGACCGCGAATTCTGCGTACAGAAACAGCACCATTTTATTTTCTGGCGGCGGCTTCTTTCGCGTTTGAACTTTCTTGAAATGGGTATAGGAGAATAAATCGCCGACTGTTCTGAAAATAAATTCGTGAAAGTTAGCGATTTCATATTGACTCGCCCAGTGGATTAGTTTATAATTTTTAGTGAGTGAATGCAAATAGTATGTGCATTACTTTGGAATCATTCACAGGCTAGTCTTGTGCGAGGTTTCCAAATAGCTTAGGGCATCCTTGTCCATTTAAGTGTCGGAGGGAGGGAAAGAGAGATGTCAAAAACAGTAGTTCGTAAAAACGAATCGCTTGAAGATGCTCTTCGTCGCTTTAAACGTACTGTTTCCAAAACAGGTACAATGCAAGAAGTTAGAAAGCGCGAATTTTATGAAAAACCAAGCGTAAAACGTAAAAAGAAATCAGAAGCAGCTAGAAAACGCAAATTCTAATCGAAGGGACGAAATCAAGCATGAGTCTCCTTGACCAACTGAATGAGGATATGAAACAAGCGATGCGTGCGAAAGAGAAAGAAAAACTTTCCGTTATCCGCATGTTAAAGGCGGCTTTGCAAAATGAAGCTATTCGTCTAGGGACAGATGACATATCGCCTGAGGACGAAGTTACCATTCTTTCACGTGAAATGAAGCAACGTCGTGATTCTTTAGCTGAATTCAAAAAGGCAGATAGAGCTGACCTTGTTGAGAAGCTGGAAGATGAAATGGTGATTGTGCAAAGTTATTTGCCGAAGCAACTTTCCGAGGAAGAAGTCGCTGAAATTGTAAAGGTTACGATCGAAGAAGTTGGTGCTTCATCCCAAGCTGATTTCGGTAAGGTGATGGCCGCTGTAATGCCGAAACTAAAAGGCAAAACAGATGGAAATGTCGTTAACAAATTCGTGAAACAATATCTTTCATAAACAAAATCAAAAGAGTCAGCTTGCTGGCTCTTTTTTTGCTGGGAAGGACCGTTCACAACTTTTCGGCTGAGGCTGGCATTTGGTATTTATCTTCCCAATAATATCAAACTACATAACCACGTTGAATAATACCAAAATCCTGCGCTTTCGTGTATAATATAAACACACGAACTTAATTTTAGAGTGAAGGGGTTATTTGGATGCCAGCAGATCATGAGAATATAAAAATGGATTTAGCGGAAGGTTTTGACGCTAGAGAACTGTTTGGGAATAACGATGCACATATTGCTTTAATTGAAGACGCGTTCGAATTGCAGATTATCACTCGCGGGGAATCGATAACGTTGCAAGGAACAGAGATAAATGAGGTGCACGGGGCTGCGGTTTTAGAAGCATTAATTAGTGTCATTTTAAAAGATATCCATGTAGACGAAAGGGACGTTACACAAGCGATAAAAATGGAACAAAACGGGACAGTTGAATATTTTGCTAGTCTCTATGACGAAGAAATTACGGTCAATGCAAAAGGCAAGATGATTCGCCCAAAAACATTTGGACAGCGTAAATATGTGCGTACGATTGATAAATATGATGTTGTATTTGGAATTGGACCGGCGGGTACAGGGAAAACTTATTTGGCGGTCGTGAAGGCTGTTGCAGCTTGGAAAAAGGGCACAGTCAATAAGATTATTTTAACACGTCCTGCTGTAGAAGCTGGAGAAAGCTTAGGTTTCTTACCAGGCGATTTGAAAGAGAAGGTAGATCCTTATCTGCGTCCAGTATACGACGCTTTGTATGACATTTTCGGTGTGGAGCATACGACGAGATTGATGGATCGTGGTGTGATTGAGATTGCGCCACTTGCCTATATGCGTGGTCGGACGCTGGATAATGCGTTTGTTATTTTGGATGAGGCGCAAAATACGACAGTGGCGCAAATGAAGATGTTTTTAACACGTCTTGGTTTTGAGTCTAAGATGATTGTAAATGGCGATACAACGCAAATAGATTTACCAAAAGGTGCAACGAGTGGACTTGTAAACGCGGAGACAGTTTTACGGGATGTCAAAAATATTGGTTTTGTTTATTTTGAGCATTTTGATGTAGTGCGTCATCCACTCGTTGCTGAAATTATTAAAGCGTATGAAGGTAAGTTGAAGTAAGTGGTTAAGGCCACAAGGAAATGAGGGTACATATGAAACCTACGAAAAAATGGATGGATTGGTATTACAAAACAGGGAAAAAGTATGTAACACCAGTTATTTTAATCGTCTTTTTCATTGTTGCCTTCGTGCTTATTTGCCAAATGGTGAAACCGGAATCATATAATGTGAAATTATTTGAAGTGGCGCAGAAAACGATTCGTTCGCCACAGACGATTGAGGATACGCAAAAAACAGCGGAAGAGCAAGCGAAGGCTGCAGCTGCTGTGGAAGATGTGTATGTTTTCAATCGTGAAACAGCGCAAAATAGGGAGTCTCTTGTTCGTTCTCTATTTGCCTACGTTACCGAGGTGAACCGGGAAGCGGCATTAAACGATGCAAAAAATGATAAAATGACCTCGATTGATCAGAAACTGGATTCTTTGAAGGGAAAGCTATCAAAAAATGTGTCGGAGGATATAACAGAAGGTGTTAATGCAGCAATGCTAACAATACTTATCCAGATGAACGTGAAGGATTTACAGCAGGTTGAGAAGGAAGTTGTTAGTGCTCTTGATGTCGCAATGGGACAAAGCGTGCGTAAAGATAATATGACTGATATTAAAGTTAGCGCGCGTGACACGATTGAATTGTCTAATCTTCCTGCAAATTATAAAGGTGTTGCTAAAACAATTCTTTCTTATGCGATTGTACCCAATGAAGTGTACAATGCTGCACAGACGGAAGATCGTCGTAAGGAAGCTTCTGCCAATGTAATTCCTGTTAAAATTTTACAAGGTCAAGTTGTTGTACAAGAAGGACAGATTATTGATCGGGAAATTTACCGTCAATTGGCATTGCTGCATTTGTTGGATCAAAAAATGCCGATTAAGCAGTACGCAGGATTTGGATTACTACTGCTATCGCTAGGTATCATGCTTTATTTCTTCACAAACAAGCAGAAAAACCTAAATAAAGCACGGAAAAATCAGTATGCACTTGTATTTTCATCAGTGTATATTGCTATTTTACTGATGTTGATGATTATTCGCTTTCTAGAAGGCGCTGACATTAGTAATATTTCGTTTTTATTTCCAGCTGCATTTGGACCGATGATTATCAAGATTCTGCTCAATGAAAAATTTGCCTTTATGATGACAATTTTTACTTCGGTAACCAGTTTCTTTGTTTTTCAAAGTGATGCGACAGCCGCTGTGAATGTTACGGTTTCAACGTTTATTTTGCTCAGTGGACTGGCGAGCATTGTCGTTTTACGGGATTATAGTCGTCGCTCTGCGATTTTATTGTCGGGCTTCATAGTTGGACTGGCGAACATGGCTTTTGTTTTCTTGCTTTTATTGATTAGTAATACAGGGCTACTAACGCTTGCATTTTGGATTCCAGTTGGCTACGCTTTTTTAGGTGGG
The DNA here is from genome assembly GCF_000525975.1 of Listeria rocourtiae FSL F6-920. Lineage (GTDB taxonomy): Bacteria > Bacillota > Bacilli > Lactobacillales > Listeriaceae > Listeria_A > Listeria_A rocourtiae. The sequence continues at coordinate 28,797 of NZ_AODK01000005.1, read as the reverse complement.
ATTGGATCATTTGTGCTTGGAATTGGCGTGATTCCAATTTTTGAGACGGTGTTTGGAATACTTACGACAAGTCGGCTAGTAGAGCTTGCGAACCCGAATCATCCATTACTAAAGAAAATTATGATGAAAGCGCCTGGAACCTATCATCATAGCTTGATGGTGGCCAATCTTGCGGAATCCTGTACAGATGCGATTGGTGGCAATAGTTTACTCGTGCGAGTAGGTTGTTTTTATCATGATATTGGTAAAACAATCAGGCCTCCATACTTTGTGGAGAATCAGTTACATGGGATTAATCCGCACGACCGATTGACGCCAGAGCAGAGTCGCGATATTATTCTTGCACATACGACGGATGGTGCGGCGATTTTACGAGATAATCATTTTCCGCAGCCGATTATTGACATTGCGTTGGAGCATCATGGGACGACGCTTGTAAAGTATTTCTATTACAAGGCAAAAGAGAAAAATCCAGACGTATCTGAAGCTGATTTCCGCTATTCAGGACCGAAACCACAGACGAAAGAAATAGCGATCATCAATATCTCTGATAGTGTTGAGGCTGCTGTTCGTTCTTGTGACGCACCGACGAAGGAAAAAATTAAAGCGATTGTAGATAATATTATTGATGATAGGATGCAAGATAAGCAATTTGTAGCGTGTGATATTACATTTCAAGAGATAGAAACGATTCGTGCGACGCTTTGTGCAACACTTAATGGTATTTATCATCAACGAATTCAATATCCTGATGATAAGTAAGGAGGGGAAGTTAATGATTTTAGAGCTAGATTTAATAGATGAAACAGAAAAGTTGGAGCGAGCTGCCCTTGATTTGGTAGAAGGTTTGCTACAGTTTGCTGCAAAAAAAACTTGATATTCAAGAAGGTAGCGAGTTAGCAGTTACATTCGTTGATAATGCACGGATTCGGGAGATTAATCGTGACTACCGTGATAAAGACCAACCGACTGACGTTATTTCATTTGCGTTAGAAGAGATGGGCGATGGCGAAACAGAGATTGCTTGGGATGAAGATATGGAGGCGCCACGCATTTTGGGAGATATCATTATTTCCACGGAGAGAGCGCTAGAGCAAGCGGACGAGTACGGGCATGGATTCGACCGTGAACTTGGTTTTTTGGCGTTACATGGACTGCTTCACCTTCTAGGTTATGATCATATGGAACCTGAGGATGAAGATGTGATGTTTTCATTACAAAGAGAAGTGTTGACGGCTTATGGACTCGAAAGATAAAATCAAAGTTAAGAGCAACCGACGCTTCAGAAAATCATTTACCCATGCCGTTACGGGTGTTAAAACAGCCATTTTAGAAGAACGTCATATGCGTGTCCACATTGCTGCTGGAATGATTGTTATTATGTGTGGTGTTTTTTTCAGAGTAACAAAGATAGAGTGGCTATTTTTGATTTTTTCTATTTTTAATGTATTGACATTTGAGATGATTAATACAGCGATTGAGCGTGCGGTGGATGTCGCGACAGAAGATTTTCATCCATATGCAAAAAAAGCGAAAGATGTTGCAGCTGGAGCGGTTTTATTGGCTTCGATTTGCTCAGCGATTATTGGTCTTTTAATTTTTGTACCAAAAATATTTTAAAGGAGTTTTTTAGATGAAAGAGAATAACTTAATTGACCTAGCGAAACAGGTGCGCGAAAATGCCTATGTGCCGTATTCCAAATTTAAAGTAGGTGCTGCTTTGGTGACGACCAATGATGAGGTCGTGCTTGGCTGTAATGTCGAGAATGCTTCTTATGGTTTGACGAATTGCGCAGAGAGAACGGCAATTTTTAAAGCTGTTTCAGAAGGAAAGCATGACTTTAAAAAACTAGTGATTGTGGCGGATACAGAAGGACCGGTAGCTCCATGTGGCGCTTGCCGTCAAGTAATTAGCGAATTCTGTGCACCAGAAATGCCAGTAGTTTTAACAAATATGAAAGGCGATACTGTGGAAGTAACTGTTGGTGAATTACTGCCAGGCGCCTTTACACCGGGGGATCTTAAAAAATGAGTGATGTTTTCAAATCAGGTTTTGTGGCGATTGTAGGTCGCCCAAACGTAGGTAAATCGACTTTATTAAACCAAATCATCGGGCAAAAAGTCGCGATTATGAGTGATAAAGCTCAAACAACGCGTAATAAAATTCAAGGTGTGTATACAACGAATGATGCACAAGTGGTGTTCATTGATACGCCAGGAATCCACAAACCAAAGCATAAACTTGGTGATTTTATGGTGAAAGTGGCGTTAAATACGTTCCGTGAAGTAGACATGATTTTCTTTGTGATTGATGCGGATGCAGGATATGGTCGTGGTGATGAGTTCATCATTGAGAAATTGAAGCGAGTAGAGGAGACACCAGTTTTCTTATTGATTAATAAAATTGATTTGGTAGAACCAGAGGCGTTACTTGATTTGATTGCAAAATATAGTGAATTGCTTGATTTTGAGGAGATTATTCCGATTTCGGCGCTTCAAGGAAATAATTTGGGTACGTTACTTGAGGAGACGACGAAACATTTGAATGAAGGTCCAATGTATTATCCTGCTGACCAAGTAACAGACCACCCAGAGCGGTTCATCATTTCGGAATTGATTCGTGAGCAAGTATTGAAGTTCACGCATGAAGAAGTACCTCATTCTGTTGCCGTGGTGATTGAAGGAATTGAAGTAAATCCTGAGACGCATAAGCTACACATTATGGCCCAAATTGTCGTGGAACGGAGCACACAAAAAGGTATTTTGATTGGTAAACAGGGCCAAATGCTAAAACAAATCGGCATGCGCGCGCGTAAGGAAATTGAACTTTTGCTAGGTTCAAAGGTATATTTAGAAATTTGGGTGAAAGTACAAAAAGGTTGGCGTGATAAGGAACATTTCTTGAATGACTACGGCTTTGATCATGACGAATATTAATAGACGCAAAAACAGAACCGACTGAGCAAAAGTCCGTTCTGTTTTTTTATCGCTTATTTGATATTGCCACTCCAAGAGGCATCATAGCATGCTATATGGAAAGGCCCATCACCGTATACATCAAAATAAATCTCTTTTGTCACTTTAGTATTGGGCTTTACAACAACGCGCCAATCTTCTTTATACGCATTATCACCTTCTAAGCCATCATTATCATAAATTAGGAAATCATCGGCGTAATAGGTAGTGGAGCGGGAAGCTTTGTTTTCAATCGTTACAGTCGCTTTCACATAATAACCAGCCATGGGACTATTGAATTCTTTGTCGCCAGCCCATTTCTCCATCTTTGTGATATTGATGAACACATTATCTTCTACCTCTGCAGCTTGTCCCACTTTGTATTGGGTATAGTCATCTGAAAAATATTCATAATCTTCGTCTTCATCATAATATTCATCGTAATCGTTATATGGATCGTCCTCACCACCTGTATCATCATAGGTTGAACCATCCATTAAATCGTCATACATCATAGGATGATCTCGCATCATTGACATTCCTGGGAAGCCACTGCTTAAAATCATACTACTAACTAAAACTCCACAAAAAATAATGCCGAGAAAAGCTGAGGAAGATGTCATAATCGCCCCAAGCATCTTATTTCTTCTAACTATTAGCAGAATAATACCAACAATCAGGGCAATTAAACATAGAAATAAGAAAAACACGGAAAATAAAATTAGTGCTATCATCATGTGAAAAACGCTCCCTTTATATTATAATACTACAATTGTACAACAGTGTGATGATTAAATAAATAAAAATCTGCCATTTTTTCAAATCGATGTTGTATAATGGATGGTGAGGAGTGAACCAAGATGGAAAAATGTGAAGGAATCGTCATTCGAACGACTAATTATCGGGAATCTGATAAAATTGTTGTCATTTATTCGAGAGAGTATGGGAAAATTGGACTAGTCGCTCGTGGTGCGAAAAAAACAAAGAGTAGACTAGCTGCTGTGACGCAACTTTTTACAAATGGCGTTTTCACTTTTTATCCGAATCGTGGCTTAGGAACGTTACAACAGGGTGAAGCGATTGCCTCTTTTTCATCGATTCAAACAGATATATTTCTAACCGCTTATGCGACTTATGCGTGTGAATTGCTTGATAAGGCCACTGAGGAACAACAGGCGAGTGAACCGCTTTATAATCCTTTTTTATCAAATTATTCATCATATCGATGAGGGATACGATCCGCAAGTGTTAACACAGATTTTTGAGATGAAAATGCTCTCCGTATTGGGTTTATACCCTACGATGGACCGGTGTGCTATTTGTGGTCAGCCAGAAGGGCGCTTTGATTTTTCAGCGTATACGAATGGAATTGTATGTCATCGTTGTTTTGAGCGAGATAAATATCGGCTACATTTAACGGAGAAATCGGTGAAATTGTTGCGCCTATTTTATATCTTTCAGTTGGACCGGCTGGGTAACATCGATGTGAAGCAGGAGACAAAAGATGAGATTCAGCGTGCGATAGACACGTATTATGAGCAATATTCAGGGCTTTATTTGAAGAGTAAAAAATTCCTAAATAATATGAAGAACTGGGATGATGTTTTAAAAGATCGTCCTAAAAAAGAAGATGGTGATTGACTTTCTTCCTAAAATGCGGTAAATTTTAATGTATGAATGAATAGGTGCGATGATGGAAAAATAGTATTAAAAAGCTCTTTTCTAAGCGAGTTCGGAGACGGTGTGAGCCGAACGTGAATCTTTTTAAGAAGGCCTTCCTGAGCACAAACGAAATCAAGGTGGGATTTGAGAATACCCTTTCGTGAAAGCCATAACGCCAGACCGTTCTTTTTAAGTGGGTAGGCGCCTGTGACTTAACATAAATCGAGTGCTTGTCGCCGATTTACATCGGGTATGCTCTATCCAAGTAGGGTGGAACCGCGAGAGTACTCTCGTCCCTATGCTTTTCTTTTAGAGGCATAGAGACGAGGGTTTTTATATGCCTAATTTTACGGAGGTGGATTGGATGAATTTACAAAAAATGATTCGAACATTGCAAGATTATTGGTCTGAGCAAGGTTGTATTATGTTGCAGTCATATGATGTAGAAAAAGGTGCAGGAACGATGAGCCCTTACACATTTTTAAAAGCAATTGGACCTGAGCCATGGAAAGCTGGTTATGTGGAGCCTTCACGTCGTCCTGCTGATGGTCGTTACGGGGAAAATCCAAACCGTTTATTCCAGCATCATCAATTTCAAGTTGTGATGAAGCCATCGCCAGACAATATCCAAGAGCTTTATTTGGGATCACTTGAAAAACTAGGTATCAATGCACTAGAGCATGATATTCGCTTTGTTGAGGATAACTGGGAAAATCCATCGCTTGGTTGCGCTGGGCTTGGATGGGAAGTTTGGCTAGATGGAATGGAAATTACGCAATTTACTTATTTCCAACAAGTTGGTGGTTTGGAGTGTTCACCAGTAACGTCGGAAATCACGTATGGCTTGGAGCGCTTGGCTTCATATATTCAAGAAAAAGAGAATGTATTTGATCTGGAGTGGACAGAAGGGATCTCGTATCGTGATATTTTTTATCAGGCAGAGTATGAGAATTCGAAATATGCATTTGAAACATCAAGTGGTGATATGCTGTTATCGCTTTTTGATACGTATGAGCGTGAGGCCGGTCGTCAAATGGAGGAAGGGCTTGTTTTTCCAGCGTATGATTATGTATTGAAATGTTCGCATACGTTTAATCTATTGGATGCAAAAGGTGTTGTTTCGGTGACGGAGCGCGCGCAATATATTGCTAGGATTCGGAATTTAGCCCGTCGCATAGCCAAAACATTTTATAATGAGCGTGAAAAAATTGGGGTTCCCGCTGTTGAAAGAAAAGGAGGGCGCAGATCATGAGTAAAGATTTTCTGTTAGAAATTGGTTTAGAGGAAATGCCTGCGAAATATATTACTGCGTCTGTGAGACAATTACAAGAACGCGTGGAAAAGTGGCTTGTAGAAAATGATTTAGAGTACACAGCAACAGAAGTTTACTCAAGTCCTCGCCGTTTATCTGTCATCGTAAAAGATTTGGCTGAAAAACAAGCAGATCGCGTGGAAGAATCAAAAGGTCCAGCTAAAAAAAATTGCAAAAGATGCAGCTGGTAACTGGTCGAAAGCGGCTCAAGGTTTTGCTAGAGGACAAGGTGTTGATCCTGAAACGCTTGAATTCCGCGAAATTAATGGTGTAGAGTACATTTATTTGACGAAAGAAGTGCAAGGTGCGGCGACGGTTGATTTATTACCACAAATGCGCCAAATTGTGACTTCAATGACTTTCCCTGTAAGCATGCACTGGTCGGCCTATGATTTAAAATATATTCGTCCGATTAAATGGCTGATTGCGTTATTTGGCAATACAGTTATTCCCTTTGAGATTACGAATGTAACGACTGGAAATGAAACACGTGGACATCGCTTTTTGGGCAATTCTGCGACGGTTTCAGCCCCTGCTGACTATGAGGAAACGCTATTGAGCCAGTTTGTGGTAGCGGATGCGTCCAAAAGAAAAGCCGCGATTTTGACTCAAATTGAAGAAATTGAAGCGGTAGAAAATTGGAAGATTCCTGTGGATGAGGATCTTTTGGAAGAGGTTAATAATTTAGTAGAATATCCTACAGTTCTTCACGGCACATTTGACGAGACTTATTTGGAGTTACCAGAAGAAGTGCTCGTTACAACGATGAAGGAGCATCAACGTTATTTCCCGGTCGTGGACGATGCTAGCAAATTGAGACCTTACTTTATCACAGTTCGAAATGGGAATCATGAAAATTTAGAAACCGTGGCAAAAGGCAATGAAAAGGTACTTCGAGCACGGCTTTCGGATGCGGACTTCTTTTATCAAGAAGATTTGAAAATAACAATCGATGAGGCCGTTGCGAAATTGAATAATATCGTTTTCCATGAAAAATTAGGAACACTAACGGAGAAAATGGTTCGTGTGAAAAAAGTAGCGCTAATCATCGCGGAACAGTTGCAGATGACCGAGGCACAAAAAGCGAAAATCGCGCGTGCTGCGGATATTTATAAATTTGACTTGGTGACTAATTTAGTCGGTGAATTTCCCGAATTACAAGGAATCATGGGCGAGAAATATGCATTATTACAAGGTGAAGATGCGGAAGTGGCAACAGCGATTCGAGAGCATTATATGCCAACCTCAGCAGATGGTGAGTTACCACAAAGCGATATCGGTGCCTTGCTTGCGGTTGCGGACAAATTGGAAACCTTAACTGGATTTTTCTGTGTGAACATCGTGCCGACTGGTTCGGCTGATCCGTTTAGCTTACGTCGTAGTGCGCTGGGGATTATGCGCATTATTCAAGCGAAAAATTGGGATATTCAATTGCTTAGCGTTTTAGCAGATACAGTAGAAATCGAGCGAGCAGAAGGCTTAAATACACTCCCAAGTGAGGAAGTTTTTGAACAGGTAGAGCTATTCTTGCAAAATCGATTGCGCGCGATTCTTTCGGATCAGCAAATTCGACATGACATTATCGATGCGGTTGTTAGCACTGGAAGCAATGTTGTACCGGAGCTGATTGAACGAGCAGAACTACTAAATAAAAACCGCGATGCCGAGTGGTTCCGTCCAACAATGGAGGCTCTTGCACGTGTTATCAATATTTCCAAGAAGCATCAAGGTGATATAACCGTTAATCCAGGGCTTTTTGAAAATGAATCGGAGCAACAGCTTTTTGATGCGGTTCAAAAATTAAAACACGATTACCCGACGCTTATCATTGTGGATCGGTTGCGTGCATTTGCAGCGTTACGTACAGCGATTGATGCTTATTTTGAAAATACACTTGTCATGAGTGATGATGAAGTTGTTCGAAACAACCGTTTAGCGCTATTATTTGAACTAGCAAGTTTTATTAAGGAGTTCGCCCAAATCGAAGAAATAAACGTGAAATAAAGGAGCTAATGATTATGACGCAACCAGCAGTGTACGTCGTTTCAGATTCAACGGGAGAAACAGCAGAACTTGTAACGCGCGCAGCTTTGATGCAATTTGGTAAAAGTCAACAGTTTATTCACCGTTTTCATCATGTAGATACGCCCGATATGATTGAGGAAATTGTGGACCTAGTAGCAGTTAATAATGGGATTATCGTGCATACCATCGTTGTCGAGGAAGTGCGTGAGGAATTGAATAAAACTGCGAAAAAATTTGGAGTACCGATTATTGATATTTTCGGACCACTTTTGGCGCAATTGGAAGAAACGTATCAAATTAAGCCGCTTTCGGAGCCTGGAATGGTTCGCTCACTTGATGAAGCCTATTTCCGTAAAGTTGCTGCGATTGAGTTTGCCGTGGAAAACGATGATGGGCGTAATCCGAGGGGGCTTTTGCAAGCGGATTATGTGTTAATTGGAATTTCTCGAACATCCAAAACACCATTATCTCAATATTTGGCGCTAAAAGGATTGAAAGTAGCGAACGTGCCAATCGTTCCAGAAGCACAGGTTCCAGAAGAATTGTTCGAGATTGATCCAAATAAAATTATTGGATTAAAAATTAGCAAAGAAAAATTGAACCAGATTCGTGAAAAACGTTTGGCTTCAATTGGTCTTAGCGGTGTTGGTAATTATGCTAGTCATGACCGGATTGATGCAGAGCTGGAGATATTTACGGAGCTTACGAATAAATTAGGGTGTTATGTGTTGGATGTTACGAATAAAGCGATTGAAGAGACGGCAAACGACATTTTAATGCATATTGGCGAAATTGCTGATGAAAATTTAGAATTATAGAAGGAAAATCAGATTTTATGGCGAATATATATATTATAGCGGTTAAAACGATGGAAATTCTGGTTTTAATCGCCTATAATATATTTTTATGTATGGGTTATGCGTTTTCTCCAACCATGAAAATGAGGAGGGAAAGAGCATGAAGATATTTATTGATGCAGATGCTTGTCCTGTGAAGGATGAGATACGTGATTTGGCGAAGAAGTATGGTTTGCCGATGACTTTTGTGGCGTCTTATAATCATTATTCTGTGCATTTACCTGTGGGTGAAGTATGGATTTTTGTCGACACGGATAAGGAATCTGCGGACATGCGTATACTGAATTTAGCCAAGTCTGGCGATATTGTCGTGACACAAGATATTGGACTGGCTAGTATGCTAATTGCTAAAGACGTCGCTACCTTTTCAAATCGCGGGGAAAAATACCGTGAAAGTGAGATGGCGATGATGCTTGATATGCGCTATTTGCATGCAAAAGAACGCAGACAAGGAAAATACAGTAAAGGTCCACTAGCGATGAGTTCTGCGGACAATGCGAATTTCTTGCATAAACTGGATACGTTTATAAAAGCGAGGTTATAATTGAAGATGCAACGGATTCCAGAAGAAAAAATTGATGAGATACGTTCCCAAGCAGATATTGTAGATGTTGTTGGAAATTATGTTCAACTTAAGAAGCAAGGACGTAATTACACGGGGCTTTGTCCTTTTCATGGCGAGAAGACACCATCCTTTTCTGTGTCACCTGAAAAACAGATTTTTCATTGTTTTGGGTGTGGAAAAGGAGGCAATATTTTTTCCTTTTTAATGCAGATTGATGGTCTTTCATTTGTCGAATCGGTGAAAAAAGTAGCCGATATGACGCATATTCCGCTAGACATTGAGATAGCTAGCGGAGATGGGGCGCCTACTAACAAGCCTGATAGTCAAGAAGGTAAAATGATAGAAATCCATCAATTGACGAGTAAGTTATACCATTATTTGTTGATGGAGACCGAGGAAGGGCAAGAGGCGTTGCAATACTTGCTTGATCGGGGGATGTCAGAACAAGAATTAGATCATTTTGAAATTGGCTTTGCACCAGCTGATGCGTTGACGGTAACTACATTTTTAAAGAAGCGAGAAGTTGATTTACCGCTTGCTGTGGAATGTGGCTTGCTTACTGAACGTGATGATGGTAATATAGTAGACCGGTTCCGCAATCGAATTATGTTTCCGATTAAGAATGACCGCGGACAATTAGTCGGTTTTTCAGGACGTCTTTTTAATCAAGAGGATGGACCGAAATATTTGAACAGTCCGGAGACACCAATTTTTAATAAGCGCAATATTTTATATCATTTTTCTGATGCGAGACAGGAAATTCGTAAAAAAGAGGAAATCTTGCTGTTGGAAGGGTATATGGATGTTATTTCGGGAGTTTCAGCTGAATTTAGCAATGGTGTAGCGTCTATGGGAACATCGCTTACCGAGGAACATGTGCAGATGATTCGGCGTGTTACTAATAGAGCGGTCATTTGTTATGATGGTGACCGTGCTGGCATTGAGGCGAGCTTCAAGGCTGGGACATTGCTAGCAGAACAACATCGACTCGAAGTCTTTGTAGTGCAGTTGCCAAACGGAAAAGATCCAGATGATTTTATTCGTTCAGAAGGTGCAGAGAAATTTGCTGAAATATACGCACATCAACGGCTAAGCTGGACGGCTTTTAAGTTGCAATTTTTGAGGCGGAATCGTAATCTTCAGAATGAAACGGATAAAATTGCTTACTTGGGCGAAGCCTTGGTTGAAATCGGGAAGCTAGATCAAGCTGTGGAGCGAGAGCTTTACTTAAAGCAGCTAGGCTCGGAATTTGAACTGTCGATGGAAGCTTTGAAGCAGCAGTTGCAACAATCTGTAGCGAACACTGTGAAACCGAAGATTCATGATTATGGTGGCCCTCCACCGGAAGAGTTTGGTGAATATCCGGTGTATGACAGTGGCGGTCGGCCTGTTTATGAGAAGTTCAGTTTTCAGCAGCCCAATTTAGCGCCATCTGCGGGCTTGATTTCTGAGAAGCGACTTTTGAAATACATGTTAGAAGATCGCGATGCCTTTATTCAAATTAGGAGCATGATGCAGGAGCAGGGAATTGAATTTTATCATGATAACTATCAAGCGTTGTACACACATTTAATTGGATTTTATGCTTCTGGGAATGACGCTAATCCGCTCGCGTTGATGGACCAACTTCCTAATGAAGCATCGCGGAATCTAGTAAGTGAACTCGAAATGATGGTTGTAAACACCGAAGTTACGAATGAAGAGTATCAAGATTACATTTTTAGCTTAAGAAAAGCCGGCATTGAACGGGACATTAAAGAAAAAGAACAACAATTACAAATAGCATCACAACAAGGAGAGATAGAAGTAGCTTTGGAGCTGGCCAGAACTATCATGACAATGCGAGCTAATCTTAAGAACAACTTGTTGTAAGCAACTCACTTAAAGCAAAAGACACAGGCACCAAAGTGCAGTGGCATGAATGGTGTTTAGAAACTGGGCAATGAGGTAAGGTATATCATTGACGGTTATTTTGGAAGGAGGACGTGGCAGACTATGGCTAAAAAACCGCAAGAAACAAAACCAGAAGATTTAAACCTAGATAAGGCAAAAGAATTATTAATTGAAGATGGCAAGAAGAAGGGGTCTTTGACGTATGCTGAGATCGCTGCCAAACTTGCGCCATTTACTTTAGATAGCGATCAAATGGATGAATTTTTAGAATTGCTTTCGGTATTAACAATTGAGGTTTCGGATGACGACGAAGACGATGATCCGAACGAAGCAGAGCTAATCAAGGAAGAGACAGAAGAAATTGATTTAAACGATTTGAGTGTTCCTCCGGGCGTAAAAATCAATGATCCAGTTCGGATGTATTTGAAGGAAATAGGTCGTGTCAATCTACTTTCTGCAGACGAAGAAATTGCTTTGGCTAAACGTATCGAACAAGGAGATGTGGAAGCGAAAGGACGATTGGCAGAAGCTAACTTACGTCTCGTTGTCAGCATTGCAAAGCGCTACGTTGGTCGTGGGATGTTGTTTCTTGATTTGATTCAAGAAGGTAACATGGGGTTAATGAAAGCTGTTGAGAAGTTCGACTTTAACAAAGGATTCAAATTTAGTACGTATGCAACATGGTGGATTCGTCAAGCGATTACACGTGCCATTGCCGATCAAGCGCGTACGATTCGTATCCCAGTTCACATGGTCGAAACGATTAACAAATTAATCCGCGTGCAACGTTCTTTACTGCAAGATTTAGGACGTGATCCCTCACCTGAAGAAATCGGTGAGGAGATGGATTTACCAACAGAAAAAGTTCGTGAGATTTTGAAAATCGCGCAAGAACCTGTGTCGCTTGAAACACCAATTGGCGAAGAAGATGATTCGCACCTTGGTGATTTCATTGAGGACCAGGAAGCGACTTCACCATCGGATCATGCGGCATATGAATTGCTGAAAGAGCAACTAGAGGACGTACTGGACACATTAACAGACCGCGAAGAAAATGTACTGCGTTTGCGTTTTGGTTTAGATGATGGTCGTACGCGTACGCTTGAAGAAGTTGGCCGTGTATTCGGTGTGACGCGCGAACGTATTCGTCAAATCGAAGCGAAGGCACTTCGGAAACTAAGACACCCAAGTCGTAGTAAACAACTAAAGGATTTCTTAGAATAAAAATTTCAGAGGAGAGTGCGTAACAAGCGCGCTCTCTTTTTTACAAGAAGGATGATTTTTTTGAATGAACAACAATTGTCAAAACGATTAGAAAAGGTAGTATCTTATATTCCAATAGGGTCAAAAATTGCAGATATCGGTAGTGACCATGCTTATTTGCCGTGTTATGCAGTTCAAAAAGGACAAGTTGCGTTTGCGATTGCTGGGGAAGTAGTGGAAGGCCCTTTTCAATCAGCGACGAAGCAAGTGAAAAGTCTGGAACTAACAAAAGAAATAGCTGTTCGTAAAGGCGATGGTTTAGCGGTTATCGAGTTGGAAGATGCGATAGATGTTATAGTCATTGCTGGGATGGGCGGGGCACTAATTCGCTCGATTTTGGAAGCGGGCTCTGCAAGATTAGTAGGTGTTAAACGCTTGATTTTGCAACCGAATATTGCGGCACATCAATTGCGCGAGTGGGCAGAAATCAATCAATGGGCTCTTGTTTCGGAAGCGATTTTACGTGAAGATAATAAGACATATGAGATATTGGTTTTGGAACCAAGCGAGGAAGTAGTGGTTTATTCAGATGGGGAGCGTTTGCTAGGTCCATTTTTGATGAGAGAAAAATCGTTAGTTTTTCAGACGAAATGGGAGCACGAGTTGAGCAATTGGAAAGGAATTCAGGCTAAAATTGATGCGGGAAATACAAAAAATAAAGCAAAATTAGCAGAATTGGACGCTAAAATACGAACAATTGAGGATGTGTTACGATGAAAGTAGCAAATGGTTATGAGTACGTTGCTGTTTTAGAAGGAATTGCACCGAAGAAATACGCAATGGAAGGTGATCCAATCGGGCTTCAAATTGGTGATTTGGCTCGTAAAGTTCGTAAAATTATGTTCACGCTTGATGTGCTGGAAAACGTGGTGGATGAAGCGATTGAGAAGGGTGTCGACATGATTATCGCGCATCACCCGCTTTTATTTAGACCACTTAAAAAGATAGATTTTGCAACATCTCAAGGCAGAATTGTGAAAAAAATAATTAAGCATGATATTATCGTTTATGCGGCACACACGAATCTGGATATTGCGGATGGCGGTGTAAATGATGTAATTAGTGAGTTGTTAGGCTTGATGGATACTGAAATTATTGTGCCTACATACACAGAAAAGTATGGTAAGATCGCAGTATACACACCTGATTTTGCGGAAGAATCGATTCGATTGGCATTGGTAAACAATGGGGCTGGACAGTTTTCTGATCGTTATTCGGAATGTTCTTTTTCGGTGGAAGGTACTGGACATTTCTTGCCTAATGTTGAGGCGAATCCGACAATAGGCAAACCAGGGGATTTGGAAACGGTCCGGGAAATAAGAATTGAAGCAATTTTTCCGCGTTCAAAAATGGATCAAATCGTGAAGGCGGTTAAGCTAGCGCATCCTTACGAGGTTCCGGCGATAGATGTTTATCCGATTGAGAATGTGGCAACAGAAATGGGGCTTGGTCGAATCGGAAACTTACCAAAAACTGTTGATTTAGCGGCATTTATTGGTTTTGTTAAGGAGAAACTTTCCATTGAAAATGTGCGTGTTATTGGCGATTCAGATCGCCCTGTACGTAAAGTTGGAATTATAGGTGGGGATGGTAACAAGTTTATTCATGATGTGAAGCGTGCAGGAGCAGATGTGTATATTACTGGGGATATTTATTATCATACGGGGCACGATTTATTAGCGATTGATTTGCCAACGGTTGATGCTGGACATTATATCGAGAAGGTTATGAAAGCAAGCCTTTTGAAGCAATTTGAAGAGGCCAGTCAATTGCATGGTTATGAAGTTGACCTTATCGTATCGGAAAGAAATACAAACCCATTTACATTCTATTAAATAAAGGGTCTGGGACAAAATATATTTCTAACCAAAAATAAGCAAGATATCACGATTCCCTTTTTCGGGTAAGACGTGAATCTTGCTTCACACAAATCGAGCGAAAGCGTTTGTATTCAAGGGATTTGGCGGAATCCGGAAGCGGAGCATACTTGTGTATGTGAGAACCGGAAGTTTGCCAAATCCCTTGAATGCGAGCGCTTGTCGCCGATTTATCGGGGTTATGTCCCAGCCCCTTTTTAGGCTACTTACCGCCATTTTTGAGGTGCTCCAAACGGGCAGCACGTTGTTTTTCGATATTTTTCTTGCGAGCACGTGGTAAAATGCTGACTGGGTCAACATCATGCTTACGTTCCCATGTGGTTGCATCGTCTGGGTCATAGGAATCTAAGAATACAAGCACTTCTCGAATAATTTGAGTTGGCGTGCTAGCACCAGCCGTTACAGCCACTTTCTTTGCGTCTTTGATCCAATCTAGATTCAGCTCTTCAATGTTGGCGATTCTATGTGCTGGAACTCCGGCTTTTTCTTCGGATACTTGCGCCAAACGGTTACTGTTGTTACTTCTAGGATCGCCGACAACAATGGTAACATCCGCACCTTTCGCTTGTGTAGCAACCGCTTCTTGACGAACTTGAGTTGCCATGCAAATCTCTTGATGCTGTTCAGATTGTGGATAAACAGACTGGATATAATCCATCAAGTCCATCACGTCCCACTGGCTCATTGTTGTTTGATTTGTAACAAAAATTTTCTCATCGGTGAGTGCTAGGGAATCAATATCTTCCATCGTTTCAACGAGGTGCACAATATCGGGGGCTACACCAACGGCACCTTCTGGTTCTGGGTGGCCTTTTTTACCGATATAAATAACGTGAAAACCTTCGTGCTTTTTTTTCTAAAATTAAATCGTACGTTCGTGTCACATCCGGGCATGTTGCATCAAGCGTTGTGAGGCCTTTTTCTTTCGCACGTTTCTTTACGGCCGGTGAGACACCGTGTGCCGTAAAGATGACAGTACCACTATTGATTTGGTCTAGAATTGCTTCTCGATTTGGCCCATCCAGTGTGACGATACCAACATCTTCAAATGCTTCTGTGACATGTTGATTATGAACAATCATGCCAAGTATATGAATTGGGCGAGGTAGATTTGGATCAAGCGAAGCGTTGCGTGCAATCACCATCGCATCCACCACGCCGTAACAATAACCACGAGGGGCAATCTTAATAATTTCCAATGTTAAACCTCCTATATTTCTCAAGGTGTAGCAATAGTTGGGCAGGACAGCAGAAACACCAACTACTTTTCTATTATAAGCCAGATTCAGTAAGGTTTCAACTGGCTGAATTTTAAAATTGTGAAGCAATAGAGTTGCTTGAAACACAGAATCATTGTAACATGCTATATATTCGGAAAGTTTTCATTCATTTATAAAAATACAACAAAGGAGCGTGCATCGTAAAAATGCTTGATCCCAGCCGAGAAGCAATAAAGGAAACATTGCATTTAATCATGTATGAAGAGGATTTTACGATCTTAAAATTACAGCACAGAGAATTCCTTGAAAACTCGAAAAGTTTGAATAAGAACACGCTCATGCGAACAATCTATTGGCTAGAAATGCATGGACATGTGAAGCGGGGACCTCTCAGATTTGCAAATAAAAAATTATACCATGCGACTCCACAAGGTGAGGTTTTCTATAGATCAATCATGAAGGAATCATAATCCAATTTTTCTAGTGACTAGAGATGGTTTTATATGATATACTAACGGTTTATAACATGAAACCGCTGAAAAGGCTTGGTACAACAAGTATCAGCGGTTTCACTTTGCCTTTGCCCCTAGGTTTGCCCCTAGTTGCTAGCAGAGATAAATTTTTCGTACTGCTCGATGGTCACTTTAGCCATTTTCTCATCCGCGTGCATATAAGATTTAGTGACTACTGAATTTTTACTATGGCCGATCCGTTGCTGGATTGATATCTCTGGCACGCCAGATTCGACCAACTTTTTCACATGCGTATGTCTTAAGGCATGAATGGCATGTTTTTTATGATAGTGTACACCAGATTCTTTACATACTTTTTCGATAAATACCCGAAACTGCTCTTT
Organism: Listeria rocourtiae FSL F6-920; assembly: GCF_000525975.1. Classification (GTDB taxonomy): domain Bacteria; phylum Bacillota; class Bacilli; order Lactobacillales; family Listeriaceae; genus Listeria_A; species Listeria_A rocourtiae. Next base: position 12,312 of record NZ_AODK01000005.1, on the reverse strand, counting down.
ATAGATATGCCGTCCGCGGTAACTGAATAAAAATAGGTGCTCTTTTTTTTAACTCAGGATGTTTCATTCTATGCTCTTTATTTTTTAAAATACGTTTTTTTCAGCATAGCGCTGGTTCTGTTATCTAGGAAAACATCCCGATTTGATGTACTTGTTTTTACAGGCACAAGAAGGGGATTACTTAGAGTTGAAAAGCTAGACAATTGTTTATCAATTGACACCTTATTATGAGTTTCTGTGTAATCCGACTCGAGCAAACCGAGTGCTTCACTGATTCTTAGCCCAGAATTGGGTAAAAAACGCAATAAGTCAGCCAATGAGGCTTTATCTGGTGCCTTTAATATTATTTTGTCTGCAGCTATAAACATCGCTTTCAAATCTTCGTCTGTGTAAAATTTATTCTTTTCCTCAGAGTTATCAAGTGATTTCTTAACAGGGATATTAATTTTCTTTGCTGGGTTATAGTCAATCAAACGTAAATCGTGTATTGCGAATTCTAAGCAACTGACCACCAAGGAGTTTATTAGCCTGATTGTCCCTTTAGTGTACATCTGCGACACTAGTTTGTTAATAAATTTTTGATAAAAAACACGATTCAATTTTGTTACTTGCACTGATCCGATTTCCGGGATAATGTGCTTTTTCATATTCCCTTCATAAGTGACGATGCTTTTGCGGGACAGAGAGCTTCTTTTACAGGTGTTAAACCATTCTATCATCAAATCCCCCAAAGTAATCTTTTTGTCGATAACGAGCATGTCTCTGGACTTTTCTTTGACTAGTTTCGCATAAACCTGAGAGCCTTCGAGTTCCGCATCGATTCGATCATTCGCTGAACCTGATTTTTCGTGCTGTTTTCCATTGAACGAGACGCGAGCGCGCCAAACCCATTTATTTCTCTTTTCATTAAACTTAACAGTGAATCCCATAATATCCATCCTTTTCCTCGGCGAAGGGGCGTAAATGGATATATTATGTTGCTTACTGTTGCATCACCTCCTAAACAATCGTGGGGTTATTGTAAATTAATAACGATGTCGTGTTCTTTTGTATCATGAGCGTTTTGGTCGCTAGATAACCATTTTAATCTCAATTCTTTTATGTTGTTAACATCATTTATTTCGGGTACAAAAAAATGGATATCACCTTCTTTTTTCACACCTTTATAAATTGAACCGCCGATGTGATCGCTGTTGTTTAAATCAGCATCTACTTGTTGACTATCGACCACCAATTCTGCTTGGTCAGGAAAAGTAGTGAAGTCGTGGGTAGAGGTGTTATCGATTGAAAAATGTACGCTCACTAAACCGTTTGTAGTTAAGTTGTTTTCGTCCATAAATTTTTGGGTAGCCTTTGCAATTAGTACATGACTAATCGTAAAATTCAAGCCGTTATAATTTTCTTTTATATTGGTATCAAATTCCTTTCTTTGTTCAGCGACCTCAGAATCATCATTTGTTGTAGCTTCATCGGATTTATTAAAAAATGATTCTGCCGATTCGGGAAGTTTACCATCAAAGTAATTATCAGATATACTTCTCATTAATTCACCAGCTTTTTTCGATAACTCACCGGCTTCTTCAGCTTTTGAAAAACCATTTTCCACTAAAATACTAAATGCTTGGGTAATTGCCTTATTATAGTCAAGTAGCGCTGCTGTAAGTTCAGGGTTAGAATTATTTTCAGCCAGTTCTTTTTTACTTGTTTCAAATAATTTAATGGACTCATTCAGCTTATTTACAATCTCGTCATCTGTCATATTATTTTCTTTTTTGATTTGTCATTAAACTGATTTTATCGAAGTAAAACTCACTATTAATCGAGTATATTTTCCAAAGATCATCTTTAGATAGTTTAGTCTCACTATTTTCATTTTGAGTACTATTTCCTTTAGCCGAGTTGTTACATCCAGCTATCCCCATGCTTAAGACCAATAAAACCCCTAGAACGATAATTATTTTCTTCACTTCAATCTCTCCCTTATCTGTATTGTCAAACATCCCAATTATACAATTTCCAATATAAAACAGCAATTGTCATTTGCTTTTGTTTTGTTCCGCTAAAAAATTCTCCCAATCTCTCAAATGATCTTTAGCTATTCTTCCGTACCTGGGGATATCATTTTTATTTTTATCTTTTAGCTCTAAACTTTCTAATGATAAATAGATACTCGTTGTACGATCGACTCTTTCCTGAGCCTGTTCATGTTCTCCCTCGATGTAATCGGAATACGCAAGCAAAAAATGAGAAGCTAGACGAAGAGTAACTTCTTGGTGATCATTCGCTAGCCTTTCAGCTGCGATTAGATGAGGTTTGCTTTTGAGATATTGACCTTCAAGGATATAGTGTCGCGAACAATTGATGAAAAATGCAATTTTGAAAAAGTGGATGTGAGGATAGTTATTATACTTTTCCAGTTGTCTTACAGCTTTTCCGATAACGTTATCTATTTGATCCACCGGGAAAATATAAAATATTTTCGTTAGCATGTAAATATCATTGTGGTACCATACCTTACGATTAGCAATTTCATTCCATTTATCATAAGCTTCCTGGTGGGTTATCTTAAAAGATTGTCTCACATTAATTTCACGATAAACATCTAACACATCTCGCAAAGACCGAATGAATGGGTCGTCTGTATTAGTTAGATATTCATCGTACGTATCTTGTAGCATTTTCATATACTCAACGTCTAGGGAGCTTTTCTGTTCGCGAAACAGCTTAAAGAGGTGATCGCGTTCGGGTAATTTAAAATTGTTTTGTATATAAAAGAATTCCAGCATTTCTATATCGAGCTCTTTTAAAATATTAATGAATAATTCAATAGAAGGTATACGGCCTTTTTCAATCGCTGATAAAGAGCTTTGCGATACGCTTTTCATATCCTCTTGCTTAATCCTCTTATTTTTACGAATTTCACGTATTGTATCACCAATTGTTTTCATGTAAAATTCTCCTTTATATCCGATATCGGGTATTTTTTTAAGGTTCCCTAGATTATCCTGTATAATAGTAGGTATATCAAACAGAAGGGAGGTACATAATATGAAGAAATCTAATGTTCTGACAGTTTTCACTGCGTTAGTAGTAACTATCGCGCCTATGATTCACCTTATTACTGGCGGTTGATTGTAAGCGTAAACTAAAAAAGCCGAAGCCTGCGCTCTCCCCAATCCCGACGATTGTGCGAAGAAAGCGTAAGCCTCGAACACACAACTAGTCTAACATAAAAATACAAAAAAATTAAAAAAGAAAAAAACGAGCAGTGAATGAACGTAATAAGATTTAGGAGTGAATAAGGGATGGAAGAAGAACATAGAATAATTTTAGAACATGCAAAAGATAACAAAGATCATTACAAAAAAATAATCGAGATGATAGATAAAGATAGAGATAGCAGGCTTGAATTAATAGCGTCTGGTTATACAGAAGATGAGGCCTTTAAAACACTGTTTATTATAAACGGTGAGTTCCTATCTACTTTGGTATAGAAAATATAAATTTGACCACCTTTTAAGGTGGTTTTTTTATTTGTCACTTTTTTTTGTTTTCAACTGTTTGAATCAAGTGTCTAATTGATTCTGCAAAGTCACTATTCTGCTCAATGTAATCAATGATATCTTGAACAGCAGGTGAGTGACTTTTTTCTGGATTGGGATTGTCTGATCTGCCTAAAAGATAATCAGTAGTAACATTAAGATAATCCGCAACTGCCTTAAGCTTGTCGCTTGTGGGCGCTTTCGTTTTCCATGCATATATTGAATTTTCACCAATATTTACACTACGAGCCAAATCTTGAAGAGAAATACCTCTATCTTTACATAATTTTTTTAATCCGTTCGAACGTTGTCATGTTAACCACCTTAGTAGCTTTAAAAAACTTTTTTATTAAATTGTATAAAAAAACTTGATTTTTATTAAATTTAATGATAAAGTATAAATAAGCTGATTTATCCGCTTATAAAGACCTCAAATAAATGTCCAATTTTCTCGTTCCCCAACGTTATTTGGCATTACTGTAGGCTTATTAAGCTATGGATTCATTTTATCAAATTTAATAAAAAAAGTCAATATCAGCGGATAAATTAGCGGATTTCATAAAAAGGAGGCACAAACGATGACCTTGGATCAAGCTTTTGCAGGGATTGTTCGTACAAAGTTAAGGGTGTTGGGAATCAAACAATACGAATTGGCAGAAATGCTAGAAATAAAACCTCAATATCTTTCGGACATTCTGAATAATAATCGTAAAGGAGAAGAGCATAAAGCTAAAATTCGTGAAATTTTGGATATTAAGGAGGCGGATTACAAATGAATAATTTAGTAATTTCGAGAAATGAGAAAGTAGTCACCTCATCAATACAGGTTGCAGAAAATTTCGATAAAAGGCATGACCATATTTTAAGGGATATTAGTTCATTAAAAAAAGATGTCCCCAATTTTGGGGTGATGTTTTATGAAGCGATGGAACCGGATGCCTATGGCCGTAATCGAAAAATAATTTTAATGAACCGTGATGGCTTTACACTATTAGCTATGGGATTTACAGGAAAGAAGGCGTTAGATTTCAAGATCAAGTATATTGAGGCGTTCAACGAAATGGAAAAAGTTATAAGACAACAACATGACACCTCAAACTTAAGCCCAGAGTTACAAATGGTTAACGGACTATTCAAAGCCATAGCCAATCAAGAATTAGCAACAAAAAAAGCTAGAAACAAAGGTAGAGAGTATGAAAGAAATCCTTAGCGTAAATTCCAACGAGTGGCGCGAGAAGGTGAATTCTATCTTAAAACGTATCGCTAACAACATGGGCGGTACAGAACCTTATAGAAGTACCGTAAACATGAGTTATGAGCGATTAGAAAAACGTGCGCATTGTGATTTAAACAGGCGATTAGAAAATCGTCAAACGAAAATGGCAGCAAAAGGATTGAGTAAGACATCTATTCAGAAACTGAACAAACTTGATTGTATATCAGAGGATAAGCGACTTATTGAAATCTATTTATCAGTCGTACAGCAGATGGCTATCCAGTTTGGTATCGATACGGAAGATCTAGAAGGATTGAAAGTAGTATAAAAAATAAAAAACGGCGAAGGGGCGTGCTGGACATGTCGCTTATTGAAATTAATAAGAATGAAGTAAGAAAAATATTGAAAGAAATACTAAAAGAGATTTTAGAAGAAGAGGGGCTAATAGGGCTGATTTGGAAAATGGAACGCATGCAACTAGAATGCGGTGGACAAAGTAAGGATTGGATTGTGGATCATATATGTCACCACCCTTATGTTGTAAGGCATGAACTGGCCTCGAAAGACGGGAAAAGTTGGATTTTCAAAGCGAAACGAATGGATGAATTTATTGATATGTACTTTCCAGAACTGCATATCAATCACAAAAATGAACAAAAAAGAGGTGTAAAAAATGCTTAACGGTTTAGTATGTTTTATCGCAGGTTTTGCGCTAGCGTCGATTTACGGCAATATCTTTGTAAGTGAAAAGGCGAAAAGGAAGGCGGCAAATTATGAGTATGACGAAGTTGAAGAGGAGAACATTTAAGCGTCATCACGACATAGGCGATATAACAATCGTGTTGAACTATGTAACTGGAACTGTAGCACTTAGTGATATGTCTAGTGAGTTTCCGCTTATGGTAACAGGCTTTCATACGTTTCGAGACTATGCGAAGTATCTGGACGAGCAAGGTTATGAGGAAATAAAAACGTAATTTTGTCGAGGAGGTCAAGTATGAAAAAAATAATTCCATTTTGGTTACGAAATTGGTATTTAACAAAGATAAAACGCCCACCCTGCATCATGTGTGACAGAATAGGCGAATTAGAGCTGGAAGATGGCACATATATTTGCGGTATATGCGCACAAATCCAAGGTGAGTTAGCAGATGACTAGATTTGTTTCCAAATATCTAATAACGTTCCTGCTTCAATTTTTAATTCTAACACATCTGAGTCTACAAGAGGAGTAGACTCGTGAAGTTCTCCTTTTTGTAGATTAATTACAGCGAATTTAGTGTCTGGTGGAATCTCGAAATCTAGCAGAGATAATTCCATCATGGTTAGAGTTGTGGATATGCTCTTTTTTAGTTACCTTGGTATTATTATTGTTCTTTTTATACCAGTTTTTCACTAAGTAATTTTGACCGTTGATACGTAAACCTAATTCAGGAGTAGTTCTAACGTTTAGTTCGTCATATTGCCAAAAAGCCTTACCTGTATTAAAAAATTCAACATTGTGTTTTTTTATAAATTTGACATAGTTTCGAATATTTTTGGCATAGTTATCTTTTTTGTTGTCGGAAACTCGGTCAGAGAGGCTATAAAGTTCTTCGATAGGTAGCCCTCTTTCATGTATTCGTTTGATTTCTGCGCGTAGTTGTTTCCAGTAATCAGTCGCAGGAGTGTAATCAGGATCAGCTTTAACTTTCTTAATGAAATTAATCCTAGCGGTAGTACTAACCTTTGTTGAAAAATCAATAAATTGAGTTAAAGAAATACTCGTTGCATCATTCATGTTATTTGTCACCTCGCTTTCTACTACGAGTATACCAAAAATAAACTGGAAATGTTAGGAGGGATTTGTATGATTTCAGCACTGCTAAACATTTTCTTTTGTGGCCACGAGGACGAGAACGGAGAAATTAAGCTGACAAAAGGAACGAAATTCTGGTTGTTATTGTTTTCCAGCGGAGTATTACTCGCCTTTATCTTAATAATAACTATGACAGTGTTAAATTACAGAATGTGAGGTGAAACAGACATGTGGGAAGAATCAGTAGAAAATTTAATGGCAAATGAGGAGTATTGGGCATTGCGCGGGCAGAATAGCCAAGCTTGGCATAACGAGTATATGGAAGATTTGAAAGCGCGTGAAGAAGAGGAAGAGCAGGCATAAAAAAAGCTCACTTTACAGAGTGAGCGAACACATACAGGGAGTATGTAAGGGATAGATAACCTTATTATACATATTCCCGCACAAAATTGCAATGGAGGGGTTTAAATGCAGGCAGTGATTAACACGAAAGATATGCAACATACCGACTGGCTATTGGCTCGTAGAGAAGGCATAGGAGGCAGTGACGCGAGCATTGTCATGGGGCTGAATAAATATAAAACAGCATTTGAGCTATGGCTAGATAAAACAGGACAAGTCATGCCTGATGATGAAGCTGGAGAAGCGGCATACTGGGGAAATCAAATGGAAGAAGTTGTGGCGAAAGAGTTTGAGAAGCGAACAGGGAAGAAGGTCCGTCGTAGCAATATGATGTATCGGCATGGTGATTATCCATTTATGATTGCTAACGTGGATCGCTTTGTAGTTGGCGAGGACGCGATTTTGGAATGTAAAACAGCCTCAGCTTATCTTGCGAAAGAATGGGAATCCGAGGAGGTTCCAGCGACGTATTTAGTTCAAATTCAGCATTATATGGCGGTTACAGGAAAAAACAAGGCGTATTTAGCAGTGCTAATCGGTGGCAATAAATTTATTTGGAAAGAGGTACCTCGTGATAACGATCTGATTTCTCAAATCATCGCTTTTGAATTGAACTTTTGGGAAAGTCATGTACTCGGTGGTATCGCCCCAGCTTTGGATGGATCAAGCGCAGCGGAACAATATCTAAAAGAACGATTCGCGGAGTCAGAGGAGCGAAAAGTAATGTTGCCAGCAAAGTATAAAGGATATTTGGAAGAGCGCGAAATTTTAGATACAGACATAAAAAATACTACAAACACGAAAAAAAAGAAATAGATAATCATATAAAAAAAGAGATGGAAACGGCAGATACAGCATTGGTTGATGATTATGCTGTCAGTTGGAAATCTCAAACACAACAAAGAGTAAGCACGGATAAGTTAAGAAGTGAGTTTCCAGATGTATATCAAAAAGTATTGACAGAAAGCAGTTTCAGAAAATTCATGGTGAAGGAGATTAAATAATATGGCAACAAATAATTCTTTAAAAAATCAATTAGCAAACAAACAGGAAGGTAACCAAGTAGGAACGGCGCAATCGTTAGGACTTAAAGGATTAGTAAACGCCCCGACTATGAAAGGGAAGTTTGAGGAAGTGTTGGATAAGCGAGCGCCGCAGTTTTTAGCCTCGTTACTGAATTTGTACAATAGCGAAAGCGGGCTTCAAAAAGCAGAACCAATGTCAATTATCATGTCGGCCCTCGTAGCGGCGACCCTTGATTTGCCGATCGATAAAAATTTGGGATATGCCTGGATTGTTCCCTATAGCGGGAAGGCGCAATTCCAACTTGGATATAAAGGATATATCCAGTTAGCGCTTCGGACTGGGCAATATAAAGCCATTAACGTTATCGAAGTTAGAGAAGGAGAGTTAGTAAGCTGGAATCGCCTTACAGAAGAACTAGAACTAAATTTAGATGGGGCAGAGAGCGATAAAGTTATTGGGTATTGTGGTTATTTCCGATTAATAAACGGGTTCGAAAAAACAGTTTATTGGACCAAGGCGGAAGTTGAATTTCATAAGAATAAATTTAGTAAATCCAATTTTGGTTGGGGCAAAGATTGGGATGCGATGGCTAAGAAAACAGTACTCCGCAACATGTTAAGTAAATGGGGCATCCTATCAATCGACATGCAAAAAGGCATCACGGAGGACGGAAACGAGCAGAAAGGGCGGATTGATATTACAGAAGATATTGGAGTTAATTTAGATATCATTGATCCGGCAGAAGAACCAAAAAAACCATCGGACACCTTGCCGGAAGGAACGGCTGTTCAAGGTAGTATTGTTTAATACTTTTTAGGAGGAAAATTAGATGGCTCAAAGAAGAATGTTCAGCAAAAATATTACAGATACGGACGCATTTGTAGATATGCCGTTATCATCACAGTGCTTATATTTCCATCTAAACATGAGCGCTGATGATGACGGCTTTGTAGACAGTGTGAAGAAAATAAAACGTGTCATTGGCGCTAGCGATGATGATTTAAAGATATTAATGGCTAAGCAATTTTTGATTCCATTTGACACTGGAATTGTCGTTATAAGGGATTGGAAAATACACAATTATATTCGTGGTGATCGATATCGTGAAACAGTACACCAAGAAGAAAAAAGCCAATTAGCGATGGATAGTAGCAAACGCTATACCAAAGTGGCAGAACAGGTTCAACCGCATGTCATACCACCTGACATACCAAATGTAGACCAGTGGGAGACGCAGGTTAGGTTAGGTAAGGATAGGTTAGGTAAGGATAGCATAGGTAAGATTAGTATAGATTACGAAGAAGAGAAAACCATTCATAATAATAATCCTGATTATTCCAGTTCGATTGCTACGTGGGAAGCTGTATATGGATTTCCTAATGCAGTGGTATTAAAAGACATCCAAGAAGCGATAGACGAAACGACAGATACCCTTGTAATCGAGGCAATTCGCAGGACATCGCTTGAACAGATCGAGCGTAAAGGTGCATGGAGGTATACAAGGGCCATTTTAAACAACTGGAAACAATTAAAAATAACAACATTAGAACAAGTTCAGCAAGCTGATAGGAACTGGGAAATAGGTCAGCAAGCTAAAAATAATGGCAAGGGCTATAAAAAAGGCGGTAAACAAGAGGTAGTACCAAACTGGTTCGACAAAGACGAGGTACTACCACCGCAGCAGACGGAGCCAGAGCAGAAGGAAACGCCAGAGGAAACCGCGCGCAAAGTAGCGGAAATGAAACGGAGATTGAAGGAGGCGCGGGCGTGAAGAGAATTTTAGACGCGTGTTGCAGTGGGCGGATGTTCTGGTTTAACAAACAGCATCCAGACGCGGTTTACATGGACAATAGGGAACTCGATACTACGCTTTGTGATGGCAGGAAGTTAGTTGTAAAGCCAGATGTAGTAGGCGATTTTAGAAATATGCCATTTCCAGATGAATCGTTTTATCTCGTTGTTTTTGACCCTCCGCATTTGGTGCGGGCAGGTGACAATTCCTGGTTGGCCAAAAAATACGGAAAGCTCGGACCGCTTTGGGAACGCGATATTTCAGAGGGTTTCGATGAGTGTATGCGTGTGTTAAAACAAAATGGCACTCTCGTTTTCAAGTGGAATGAGGAGCAGATAAAACTAAGTGAGATCTTAAAAGTAATTGGTATGGAGCCGTTATTTGGCAACCGAAGAAGTAAAACGCACTGGCTAGTATTTATGAAATAGGGGTGATTACATGAGGGAAGTAAAAGTTTATTGCAGAGTTGAAAATTTTGAGTTCGCTGGATTCATACAGTCCGACAGGGTATTTCGAGTGATGGCCGAATATCTTGGCGATTATAAAGGGTTGAAAATATGTGTTAGAAAATCGCCACTTACAGAAGAGTATATCGTATTTGACGCTGGCGCTGGTGGCATGATTGAAAGAGACCTAGACAGATCACTGGCGATAGAAAGAGCGTTGCTCATGATTCAAAAGGTGCCCGATGACATGATAAAAAAAAGCAAAAGAACAACATAATTTCTACGGCATTCCAGCAATGCGAATTGGAATGAACATTATACAAATGAACACGTTGCTAGGGAATAAGCGCGCTATTAAGACTTACGAAAGACGGACTGGGAAAAAGTTTGAAATCTAGGGAGGCTAGAGCATGACTAACAAAGTTTTGCAAGAAGCAGAAGTAAAAATATGCAATATTGTGCGGGAGAAGCTGCATAACAAAAAAATTCCGTTCGCTGAAATTAACAATTTTGTTCAAGAAACAACTAAATTAGTCGAGACTATGACGGGCTTAGGTGTCAAATGGTCTACGGAAGATCACGAATTTGGCAGTAATAGACTATCACTTTACATTTGCGATATTGATTATGTTGATGAATTCATTGACGAATTGATGGATTGGAAAGTCTGCACATACTGCATAAAATACAACGCTGAACAAAATCTATTCATCGCTACAGAGGCTACTACCGAAGTTTTATAGCGTAAATATCGACGGAGGCGGTCGAATTTCGAACGAAAGCATATTTTATGAGTATTTACATGTCTGGAGAAAATAATCGCTTAAAAGGTCTTATATGAGCTCAAAACGAAGTGGTAATTTTAACGGTTCGAATGCTCGCTATAATGTTTATAAAATTAACGAATAGTCAGAATAAGTTACAATCAGAATTAAAATAATTTAGCCGAAATTGGAGGGAATAGCAATATGAGAACAAAATTTGATGATTTACAAAATTACATTAGTTTAGAGTTTAACGGAATGAAAACCGAGCTAGACTATCTTAAAAGAGTTGCAGATGAAGATGTTGAAATATTTGATGGGGACGAAATATCTGATAACGAGTCAACAAGTAGTTTTGTTTATTTGGAAGATTTTGAAGCGTTGAAAGATAGTGTTAACGATGTTCTGGAATGTTTTAATATGCGAGGTGATGAATTATGAAAACAAACGAGTTTAAGAAGGCAGTAGAGGCGTTGGGATTTGATTTAGGGCATAGTTTCGACGGCACTACGATAGACATGTTCATGGTTTACGATGAGGATAGTAATCATGTAGGTTCAGTGTACACGAAACAAAAAATTAGCGAAAGCGTGGCTGAATGTAGAAACGGAGGACATAATGCGTAAATTTATCGACTGGATAGATGGGGTGAGCGAGTGATGGAGTTGGAATATGCGTTATATCAAGGCGACACGCTGCTAAAAATCGGAACAGTAGACGAATTAGCGGCGTTCAAGAAAGTGAAGCGCAAAACGATTTTGTTTTATGCTACGCCGAGTTATCGGAAGAGGACTAGTGAAAAAGGGCTACGGACTATTAGATTGGAGGAGGATGGAATTGGCTAAGAAGAAAGGAATTTTGTTTTGCGATTATTACGATGAATGGATAGAAGTCTACAAAGTCGGCGCTATTGCGAAAATAACGCTAGATAAATATTACAACGTAGCTAAGCAACTACGTGAAATATGCCCGAAGCTCTTCATTTCAGATTTTGATAGACGTGAATATCAGCGGATTATCAATGAATATGCAAAAACGCATGAAAAACAGACTACAACGGATTTCCATCATCATGTCAAAGCTTGCATTAAAGACCTATTCCACGACGGCTTAGTTGATAAAGACCCGACCTACCGGGTCGTGATAAAAGGCTCCGAACCAAAACGAACAAAGAAACGTAAATTTCTACAAAAAGAGGAGTTAGCAAAGTTATTACAATCACTTGATACAAGTAAAGTTGGTTTTGACTGGTTCGTAATGTTGATAGCTAAAACAGGTATGCGTTATGCCGAGGCGTTAGCTGTCACTCCAAATGACTTTGACTGG
>NZ_AODK01000004.1 GCF_000525975.1 Listeria rocourtiae FSL F6-920 | reverse complement strand
TATTTCCACATAACGAGACAATTTGTAATGAGTTCAACGTGCGCAAATGGCTAGAAGAAGAATTGAATCATATTGAGAGTTCAGAAATGCCAGATCATTTGAAGTTTGAGGAGGAACAAGCATGACAGTAGGCGAGTTGATAGAAGAACTTTCGAAGTATGACGACAATCAGGACGTAATTATTGTTGATTGTAATTTAGTTAAAATTGTAAATGTAGCAGGTATATATGAAACCCGTCTCGGTAGAGTCGTACTAAATACAGACAAGGGGGACGAAGATTTATGACACACAAATTTAAATGTGAAGCAGTTAGAGAAGATAGATTTATCGTTGAACTAGACGAACAGTATTTTGACGAAGCGTGGTTTGAGCATTTCAGAGAACATTTTTACAATCACAGCGATTTAGCAGAGATAGCAGAGTTTATCGCTAGCGTTATAACAAGATTAGGAACAGACACATATATTGACGGAATCGGTGTGCCGTTATTGAACGGAGAGACCCCGTACGGCGCGGACTCTAGGACTATCAACGCTCATGTGAATATCGTTGCAACACAAGAGATTGGCGACCAAGAATGCGGAGTTCTGGTTTGGGAGGTTTCACAATGACAGTAGGCGAACTAAAAGAATTATTGAATCGTTTTGAACAAGATTCCATCGTTAAAATTAATGACACTATGTTAGATGAACTAGTGAAAGTAGGTGGAGGATGTGAATTTGGAGTTGACGGAAGTCCGAAAGTAGTTATTTTAATAACTGACGAGGAGGATTACTTATGACCCAAAAATTTAACGTAGGAGATAGCGTGCAGTTTGTTTATAACAATGAACACTTTGTAGGAACGATTAAAGAATGCCCAATTAGAAAAGACTGGTACAAAGTTTTGAGGGATGACGGAGGGACTTTATCTATACTAGAACACAGTTTAGCCCCAGCACCAGCGTTAGTTAAAGTGCCTCAATTTGTCGCTGATTATATTGAAGATGCGAAAAAAGGAGTGTATAACACATTAGCTGCCGCATTTAATTGTCATACTAAAAATTGGGATGTTTCGTCATGGTTGCAAAATTTTGATGATTTAGATGGCTTGGATTATGACAAAGCTTATAAAAATCAAGAACTATTCGCAAGAGCTTGGTTAGACGGCTACACAGTCGAAAAGGAGCAGTTGTATTATGTTAAAATGCCTTTCTTAACTTGGAACGAAGATTCAGTGGACTTAGAAACGAATTGGGCGTATTTGCAACACGGTGCAAGAAGTGGCGAGACACGGATGGCTGCTACAAATAAAGAATTCCCTTCGAATGATTTTAAATCAAGATTAAGCGAAAAGACAATAAAAGCAATAGACGAACGGTACTGGGCGTTTGCCGTACCAGTTGAGGAGGAGAACAAAAAATGACTGAAAAAGAACAAAATCAATTAGCGTTTTACAATAGTTTTTACGGTTTAGTGTGGGAAAGTGGTTGGTTGAGTAGCGATACAGCATATGACTTATCAAAGCAAGCACAGCAAGAATCTGGATTTAATGCGTTCGGTGAAGAAGTCGAGCGCGAAATTGGAGCATGGCGTGTTAAATCTGGCGAAATGTACTGGACTGGATGGGGCGAAGACGGTACGCACCCAACTTTCGCTTTAGACACAGCGCCCGATTCGTTATCCGATGTGCCGACTTTCAATAGTAAACGGAAAGCGGAAGAAGTTGCTGAAATTTTTGGAGGCGAGGTTGAGAGAGTAGAGGAGGGCGAGCATGAGACCGATTGAGTTTAGAGTGCGTGACAAAATACGAAATAGATATGTTGAAAATGACGTGGCAGATTTAGCTTTAGATTTACGAAATGGAAATGTATTATTCGGAGATTTAGGGCATGATGACAGCATTGTGAACGTTACGGATGACGTTTTACTTGAACAGTACACAGGCTTAAAAGACAAAAACGGCAGCAAGATTTTTGAGGGGGATATTTTACGAATAACGGAAATGAGCGAGGGATACAAAAGCGCTGAACTGGAAGTTAAAGAATTTAAAGCGCCTGTTGTATTTGATGACTACGGATGGATTGTATACGACAAAGAAGATACTGGATACCCACTAGTTATTTTAGATAGAGCGTTCGATAGTATCGGCGCGGACACCGAAATCGAAATCCTCGGAAACATCTACGATAACCCCGAATTATTGAAAGAAGGTGCGGCGGAATGACAGGCGTAGAAAAAACTGGACGAACGTCAGCAAGCGATGCTGTGGTTCATGCGCGATAATTACAAAGACTATCGAGAAAGCAATGATTTCACAATGTCGCTGTATTGTATAATGGACAGCCTGATCGCATTAGACGGTTCACTATATCGCCCATACGGCGATTTTAACGAAAAAGAACGAGTACAAATCATACGAGCGTTCACAACATGGGCGCTTGAACAGGAGGAAAAGGAATGACACCACCGAAGCCTATTTGCGAGGAATGCGACGAAACATTCATTGAGTATGACGATATCATCATTTTTAACGACAGTGCTTATCACAAAGACTGTTTACACGAAGTAGCAGGAACAATTCTTTATTTCAGAAAAGGCGGCAGTGAAGAATTTGTAGGAGAAGATGAAAATGCTGATTTTGAAGGCGTGGCGTATGAAAAATTCGATGGGTTTGAGGAGGAAACGGAATGACTGAAAAAACAATGGTAGAAATTAATGGAATAAACTTTGAGGTCGACATGAGAACAGCAGTAAGAGTTGACGAGTTTAAAGTAGGGGACAACATCAAAATACTAGATAAGGGCAGTAAAAATTTAATGGAAGGTGTAATTGTTGATTTCCTTAATTTCAAAGACTTGCCTACGATTCAAGTTGCATACTACAAGCAAGATTACTTCGGGGCGGAAATTAAATTTTTGAACATAAATAGTGAAAGTGCAGACTATGATATATTGCCGTGTTCTCCGCACGAATTCGAGCTAGAGAAAAGCGCTGTAGTTGAAAAAATGACAGGTGAAATAAACTCTTACAAAGAAAAAGCAAATCAACTTCAAAAAAAATTAGATTGGTTTCTGAAATTTTATGGAAAGCATTTTGAGAAGAAGGAGGCGCAAGACTATGACGCAGAATGAGAAGGATAGAAAAATTGTTAATCAAGCGCTAGTCGTGTGTAAAATAGCCCTGGGAACAGGAGTAGATGAAGATGCTCCGATGATTCAAGCTATTAGAATTGCGGATAAACTCCTCACAGAGCGCGAGAATGCGGAAGAGGGTTATTTACACGATGCTAGCAAAGTTGGTTATCAAGATGCTTGTAGTACTCGTTTTATTAATAACAAAGAAAATTACAATGGAAACCCTGGCATTAAAGGCGTCTGGATTGCGATTAAGGATGGGGAGGAGGAGTAGTGGAATTAGCACTTTATGCAACGGTAGCGGCGGCCATAATGTTAGTCATGTTTTTGACGATACGAGATAAGAGGCCAAAACTAGATTTTAGAGTTGGCGATGTAGTTGTGTTCCCGGACGGAGACAGACATGTGCTTGGAACTGTCGAAGCTATTGCATCAGATGGAATGTTATTTATTATCGGTTTAGATGACCGTGAATATCACAAGAGGATAGCGAGCGGTTGTGGCTTAGTGCAAAGAGAGGCGGAGAAACTATGAAAATTGATTATAAAGAATTTGCTAATTTCATCAAAGGAAAAGGAATTGTAATTGTAGAATCAGAGTGCTACGACCATTCGAGCGGCTGGAAAGGTAAGAATATGTACGTACGTGATGATAACGGCTTTTTGAATGAAGACGGCAATTACTACGATAGTGCAAAATGGGGAACAATCGACTTATCCGGGAATGGTTATTGCTTTAACGCAGGTTTTATTGCAGGAAACTACGAAAAGATTAAAAAGTTTTATGCGATGAACAGCCTTAGCACGTTTGAAGATTTTTCAACTTTTATTCAGAGTGTGACGGTGGAGAAGGGGGCGGAGTAGATGGCGAAAGGTATTTCAGGCGAAGATTTCAACAAAGCGGATGATGCTAACAAGGCTAAACTAGTTCAAGTAGTTAGCGATTGGTCAATTATCAACGGATGGAACAAGGACTCGCTACACGAAATGATTAAGTGGTTAGTTCAGGAGAAAAAGGTGCTTGATATGCTTGGATATGAAAAGTTTGTATTGGGCGCGAAGAAAAAAGAATCAGACCGAAACTTTATGATTCAAGCACTTAGCAAATCAGAAAACAAGCCAATTACATTTTATGAGGACATGGAGGATGAAGAAATTGAAACAAGGTACGAGGCAATTGTCATCAACGAGGCGACCGACTACTCGAAATAAATACAACAATAAGAAAACCACCGTAGACGGATTTACATTCGATAGTCAGGCGGAAGCGACGTATTACGGTCACCTGAAACTACTTAAGAAGGCGGGCGAGGTTGAGAGCTTTAAACTCCAACCTCGGTATCTACTGCAAGAAGGATTCAGAAAAAACGGCAAGAGTCATCAAAAAAATAGAATACGTCGCTGATTTTGAAGTTCTATACGCAGACGGCCACACCGAAATTATCGACATCAAAGGCGTTAAAACCGAGGCGTTTAAGCTCAAACAAAAGCTTTTTGAACGGAAGTATATGGATTCGATTAAATGCCTTAAGCTTGAGGGCAGAGGATTTGTGGAGGTATGAGGATGGAAAATAACAATAGCAAAAGTGGCGGAATAGGATTTGTTGGATTGCTGACAATTTTATTTATCGCCTTAAAACTGACAGACGTTATTGATTGGTCTTGGGTTTGGGTGTTATCGCCAATTTGGATAATGCTCGTATTAGGAATAAGCTTATTTCTTTTCTTAACGATAATTTCGTTAACAATAACTATTGCGGCTATCATAATACCAATCATTGGGAGGCGTTCAAAATGGAAAAAGAATTAGGGAAGATTAGCAGTGCGTTGGATTTAGAATTTTGACAGAGGTTTTATAAAAAAGGAGGAAAAAGAATGAAAAAATTAATCTGGATTTGGTCTGGGGTTGTTTTCGGTTTGTTAGTACTACTATTGGTAATAGGTATCACGACAAATAACCGGGTTATCGGGTTAGAAGAGGAAATATCAAATTCTAAGTCGAATATCTCCAAAGAAGAACAGCGGCGCGTGGATTTATTTCACAATCTAGTCGACAGCATAGAGAGCTACAATAAATATGAACAATCAACTCTGGATAAGATAGTTCAAGCTAGATCACAAAGTTCTAAAGGTAATATTGAAGCGGCAGAAAAGACAATTAGTGTCATCGTAGAACAGTATCCGGACTTAAAATCACAAAAGAACTATCAAACGGCTATGCGTGAGTTCAGTATCACCGAGAATCGACTCGCAGAATACCGCGGAAATTACAATGCAATGGTGAAAACGTATAACCGATATATTCGGAGATTTCCCGCCAGCTTCATCCTGTCAATCATCGGGTACGATAAGCAGGATTATAAATATCTCGATTTCAAAGTAGACAACAGCCAAGCAACCGACTTGTTCGGAGGTAAATAGGATGGATATCGAGGTTACAAAGAGGGAGCTACTGATTGCTGTTGTGATTGTTATCCTGATGACGTGCCTCGGATTGTTCTTGTTCGGGCGCGTGACGGATAACCTACTATCCAAAGCGGAAAGGTATCAAACAGCGCTTAAGGTTCGAGGCAAAGAAGATTTCCTCTACGCCTTAGATACGCAACAGGGAAACATGGTTGTGCAGGCTAAGCTGAAAGTAAAAGAGCCCGTGAGTTTCCCCGAGTTAAAAGGTAGCTACGCTTACGTGGAAAAGAGCCGGGAAGAGTATACGATGCACACGGAGACCTACACAGACTCGAAAGGCAAGGTCCATACTCGGACGTACTGGTCTTGGGATTATGTAAGTGGCAAATCCGAGAAATCGGACGAGCTGATTTTGTATGGAAAAACATATAGTGCTGATAAATTTTCTCTAATAGAATCCGAAAGGCTACGAGCTAGCGATGTTTTGAAAGATAAGTATAAAAGTAGACTAACGGGTTATTACTATTACACTGGTAGCCACGTGCGCTATAGTTACCGCGCTGTGCCTATATCTTTCAAGGCTAGTTTTATCGCTAATGCGGGAGAAAAAGGACTCTCGTCCGTAAAAGGAGATTCAGAAATAAGTCTCGAAAACACAGATATAGAGGGACTAATTGAACATTTAGAAAAAGGTGCTATGTGGGTGAAAATAGGATTCTGGATTGGCTGGTTAGTACTTACAGGCATTGCGGTTTTTGGATATGTCAGTTTAGAAAATAGGTATTTAGAAGATTAGAGACAAATAAAAAAAACGAGGCTCGCGCCCCGCTAATTAATCGAACAAATTAATTATAACACAGGGGGCGCTATTATTGAGTTTATTTGACCTACCACGAGCGAATGATATTGATTATATCAATACCGTTCGCGCTTTAAAACAGTTTTTCAAGGATTATAAAATCTTGCGTGTGAAGGCCGGAGAGCGTAAATTTCCTACTCTAACTACAACATACACGATTACGCCTCCCGTATTTTCAAATCAGTTTAACAGTAAAGTCGAGGATGCAGCAATACACAATATTGATACAGTCCAGGTCGCGCAGGATGTCGTTAAAAAGTACGATGTGATCATCAATCAGCTAGAGCATTTTCAGCGCAAAATCATCATTGAGTGCTTCATACACGACTCGCGTGATATTGACGTCATGATTGATATGCCTTATGAAGAAGCGCAATACAAACGTGAAAAGCGTAAAGGTGTTATACAATTAGCTACGACGCTCGGCATTGAAGTGCTAAAACAAAAATGATACTTTCTTGATACTTTTAGAGCGAAAAACCATTGTATAATTGTAGTATGAGAGAAGTGGGATAAACCCAAAAAAAATTAGATAACTTCTTTTCCCGCTTCTCTCATTTTTATCAAGGAGTAGCCAAGCGGTAAGGCATGAGGTCGCGCTTCAATCGCTGGTTCGAATCCAGCCTCCTTGTAATAAGCTGACCCCCTGCAGGTCGCGTTTTATAACGTAACTGATTGTATGGTCGGCTTTACATACCGTCCTATTGATTTATGTTTCCAGAGCTATGCACGGCATAGTTTATCCTCGCCTACGGGTAGAATGAATGAAAAGAGGAGAACAAAAAACAAGTCGTTGACGAGCGGCACCGCAGAAGTTACCTGGTTTTATAACTGCGGATTTACATAACTGTCCTACGCTTACTGGACATTAAACACGCCGAGCAGGCACTACAACGCGTAGTGCTTTTTATTATGTGTGAGGAGTGGTGAAATGAAAGTATTTGTACTGTTTGAACCAGGGCATTACGTTGATGAACCAGGTATTGTATGGGGAGTATTCAGCACCAAAGAAGAAGCGCAAAAGTATGTAGACAATAAAAGTTACAGATATATGGTGATTGATGAATATACTATTGATAAGTATGGAACGAGCGAGGATTAAATAATATGAAACAATTCATACACGATATGATCCATATGACAGAAGGTGAAAAGCTCATAAATTATTGGTGGCTATGGTTAGGTATTGGGATTTTATGCGCGGTAGTAATCTATAAAAGGAGTGGGAAGCATGGAAAATAACCAAAAGTTCGAGGATAAGGCGCGTAAAGCGTTCGAGGAAATAGTTAAATTTATCAAGGAAATAGCTGTAGCAATCCTTGATTTTGTTGAAAGAATTAAGCGTGTATTAGCCAATCACCCTGAAGCTAAAAAACACATGCAAATAGCAAGCAACACGAACAACTCGCGGATTAAACGCAAAAATATCAAGAAATTGCGTTTGCTTTCTAAGGGAGGCAGGCTATTCAACTAATTAAAATCTATTCTAACAAAGGGAGGCGTGGTGATATGTAGTGACTAAAACGGAGAAGAAATATAGAGTATTTGCACTGGCTTATGTGTCAAACGGTTTTAACGCTACAGAAGCCGCGAAAACCGCAGGATATAGCGAAAAGACAGCAGAATCGCAAGCGTCTAGACTGTTAAAGAATGTTAAGGTGCTCGAATTTATAGATGAAGAAATGAAAACAGTGTCGCAACGAATGCAAGATGACGCGAAAAAGGTTTATAAACTCCTATGGAGTCGCATACTTGATTGCGGGGTTAAGCTAGCTGAAAGCAACGAGGCCAAAAAGGGATTAACTGCATTGAATGCGGAAATGGCCTCTTTGCGATTGAAAGACGTACCTCTTGCTGAACACGTCGACAACTTAGACGATGAATTAGAACGTATGATGTTCCAAACAACTAATGAGGCAGCGGCAAGGCGTGAAGAGATAGAGTATGAAATGACTGAATATAACAATAGTCGCAGAGCAATAAAAGCGAAAATGAAGTATGTAGAGGCTTTAATGAGCAACTTCTATTTGAACTATCTTAGTAACGTTGAATATGAGAAGTACGCAAGGCTTCAATCAGACCTCTTACAAGACCTATTTGATCGCAGTGGCTATAAAGATATATCTGTACTGAACAATAGGAGAATTGAAGCCCAAGTAAGCAAAGCCGAATCAGAAGCAGCTATCTTTGAAAATAGAGCTGGCAAGATTGCGATTAATGATGCTGAAAAAGCACAGGTTAACGATTTAATCGCGATTGGTAATAAGATTATCGGTATAGAAAGCGGTGCTGATGATGCTACTGAGTGAGAAGCAAACAGAAAATATTTATTCCTCATTACAGGGCATTGAGCTTGAAATGAATGAGGGTACAATCCGTTCTGGGAAAACATTCTCCGATGCGCAAAAAATGGCTATTATTTATGCAGCTAGCCCTGATATGAATCATTTAATATCGGCATACAATCAAGAACAAGCTTACAGAATGTTCATGGATTGCGAGGGCATGGGGTTAGTTAATATCTTTAAAAATGTCGGAGAATTAAGAAGCGATAGACACGGCGATCATCTTTGGCTTAACTTGCCAAATGGCGAAAAGAAGATTTATTACAAAGGTGGAGGTAAAGCCAACTCCGTAGGCGCTATCACAGGGGTGTCGTTCGGTACTGTAACCTTTTTGGAGTTTAATTTACTGCATAAGTCCTTTATTGAAGAATCATTCAGAAGAACATTAGCTGCTAAGTTCAGATACCATTTAGCAGAACAAAACCCGCCAGCTCCAAATCACGCTAACTTAGAAACGCTAGAGCCGTTTATAAAAACTGGCAAGTATCGATTTAGGCATTGGCGGCCGCATGATAACCCGATTTTAACGGGTTCTAGGTTAGCGGATTGGGAAGAACAATGTAAAGTGTCCGACTACCTCTACAAACGCGATTGGTTAGGTCAACGCGTTATGCCCGAGGGTGTTATTTACTCCATGTTTGACATAGAAAAGCACTCAACTAAGAATCTTAAAGGCGCTGTTATTGAGACGTTTTTTACTGCCGATGGAGGACAAGGAGACGCGACTACCTGCGCTTTCTGGGCAGTTACTTTTTATCAAGGGCAGTATTATCTATACCGTATGGCAAATTACTATCACAGCGGTACAGACACGGGCCTAGTGAAAGCAATGTCCATTTACGCTAAAGAGATAAAAGAATTCGTTGGCTGGTGTAGAACGAAGTGGGCGGAATTCCCGCACTATAATTACTTTTTTGTAGATCCAGCCTGTAAGTCATTACGAGAAGAATTACACTTACTAGGAATTGATACAGATAAGGCGGACAACAACACCAGAGATAAGATTTCAAGCAACGGATTAAAGATAGAAATCGGGATAGAGCGAATGCAAAATGCGCTTTCGAAAGGTGTGTTTTTTTTTGTATGAGCATGAGGCCCCTTACGATCATTACAATTTTGTGAAGGAAATCGGGATGTATGTGCGAAATGATAATGGCATTCCTGTTGATAAAAGCAATCACGCATTAGATGAAGCGCGCTACGGAGTCAACTACTTTACTAAAACATATTTGGGGGTGATTTGATTGCTAGAAAACATTAAAAAATTTGTTTAGGAAAGGTGGTGCTAAGTTAGGCATGGTTGAGTCTTTAGAGAATATAACGGATCACCCAAAAAATTAATATCCCGCAAAATGAGTTAGATAGGATATTCCAGAACAAAAAAGTTTTACGCAAACCCACAGACTTATGTCAGTTATAAAAACGTTGATGGGGATGACGTGGAGCGAGAATATCATGCGATTAATGTATCGAAAGTGGTATCGAAAAAGCTTTCCAAGCTCGTATTCAACGACGGCTGCAAAATATCAGTTGATAATAAAAAAGCGAATGATTTTTTACAAAAAACATTAGAAAAATCTAAGTTTAGAAAGAACTTTGGCGAAGAACTAGAAGGCGGCTATGCTATTAGCGGCTTGGTCCTTAGGCCATATTATGATGAGAATTCTAAAACCATAAAAATAGCGTATTGTTCCGCAGATAGTTTCTATCCGCTTGAGTCAAACACAAACGACGTTAGCGAAGCGGCAATCGCGACAAAGACCCAGCGGACAGAGAACAAGAAAACAATCACATACACACTATTAGAATTCCACGAATGGATAAACGGCTCATACGTCATTTCAAATGAATTGTACAGGTCCGAAACGGAAATGGAAATCGGTATTAAGGTTCCGTTATCAGCGCTGGATAAATACAAAAAACTACAAGAGTCTGTAACCCTCCAGGGATTTACCCGACCGCTTTTTATCTATATCAAACTCGCAGGAAAGAATAACATAAATTACGGAAGCCCCCTTGGCCTAGGCGTTATCGATAATGCCAAAAGGCAATTGCAAGATATTAATGACAAATACGATGAATTTATGTGGGAAATAGAAGAAGCGAAGACAAGAATTATTGCCTCGGACCATTTCTTTAAGACGAGATACAACTCAGAAGGTAAGTCAATCCAGAGATTCGACAAAAAAACGGGCGTCTATAACAAATTGAGTAGTGACGAACCATTTATTGATGAATTTGCGCCCGCTCTTAGAGCATCAGAGTTCATAGAATCCATTAATTTTATCTTACGAGTGATTGAACTAAATACCGGCTTTAGCTCTGGAACGTTCTCATTTGATGGTAAATCAGTCAAGACAGCAACTGAGGTTATTTCAGAAAACACGGAGACATACCAAACGCGGACCGATAATACATTGATTGTTGGTGAGGCCCTTACAGAATTAGTAATCACAATTTTTGAGCTTGCGGCAGCCTACGGGCTTTACAATAGCGAAATGGATTTTGGTATAAATGTAGACTTTGACGATGGCGTTTTCTCCAGCAAGGAAGCTAAGTTAGATTATCACGGCAAGGCCGTAACATTAGGAATGCTATCGAAAAGGACCGCGATAATGAGGCAATATGGCGTTACAGAAAAAGAGGCTATAGCAGAGCTTGAAAGAATAATCGAGGAACAATTAAAAGCTTCGCCAGATCAGCAACAAGCTTTAGCGGAAGTCAGTTTATTAGGTCGTGAGGAGTGATTTAGATGTCTATTACGCCGCATCAACTGGACCTTTATACAAGTCAAGTTGTCGACATGTATAGAGCGCTAGAAATAGATATTTTTAAACAAATCGCTCGACGCTTAAAAGCGAGCGGTAATGCAACACTCTTAGAATGGCAAATAGAAACGCTGGCACAACTAAATATGATAAACAACAACATTATCAAGGAGCTTTCTATTGTGTCTGGCCGATCATCGGAAGAGATAAAAAGGATAGTTTCAGATGCTGGTTATTCAGCGATAAAAGATGTTGACAGCCATTTAAAGAAAGTATTTGACCCTAAACCTCTCCCAAACGATTTAGATGTCATCTTAAGTGCCCATGTAGGGCAAGTGTTTTTGGAACTTGATAACTTAGTGAACCAAACCCTCATCACAACGAATTACGGTACTAGCTTAGTAGCTCAGATGTACCAACGAATCATCAATGAAACAACTGCTAAAGTTATTAGTGGCGTAAAAACGCTGGACAAGGCGTTAGAGGAGACGATATTACGCTGGGTCAATAAAGGTATCGATAGCGGGTTTGTAGACAAGGGCGGGCATACGTGGTCCTTAGAACGCTATGTTGACACGGTGATTCGTTCAACAGTAAATAACACCTATAATGAACTGAGTACATCCAGAATGGGAGAATACGACGTATATACCGTACTGATGACATCTATTTATGATGCGGCGCCAAGATGTGCTGGATGCCAAGGGCTTGTATTAGACATGCGCCCATTCGGTAAAAACGAATCGGGCTATCCCTCTATTTATGAATTCGGCTATGGCAAACCGGGCGGAACCTTGGGAATCAATTGTCGGCATCGTATTATACCGTTTGTACCGGGTGTAAATACAAACAACCAACCCGTGTATGACACCGAAGACATGGATGAGCGCTATAAATACCGCCAGATGCAACGAACGCTAGAAAGACGCATTAGGGCCACGAAGAAAAATATCATTATCACGCAAGAGCTAGGTTCAGACAAATTAGATCATTTCAAGCGGCTATTAAGCAGTCAACAAGCGCAGATGAGGGACCTTTTAAACGAATCAAACGCAAGTCATCTTAAACGGAACTACAAACGCGAGAAAGTCGTTACACCAAAAGAATTATTAACGAAAAACAAGTCCTAAGGGCTTATTTATTTTGTCTCGACCTGCTCGGATGTCGTAAAAAGACGGCCCTCGTGGTCGTACCACGTAAAAAATCGTAGGAGGAAATAATATGAAACGTGATTTTTTAGAAAGTTTAGGCTTGGACAAAGAAACGATTGATAAAGTAATGTCTGAACACGGTAAAAGCCTCACTGCCGAAAAGCAGAAAGTAACTGAATTGGAAGTTGAAAGAGATAGCTTTAAGGAGCAACTTTCACAACGAGATTCAGATATTGAAAACGTTGAAAAAAAGACTCGGGTACAAGCGAAGAATTAAAACAACAACTAGAAAAGTGGCAAGGGGATTACGATACGTTAAAAGCTGATTCGGAGGTCCAACTCGCAGAGACCAAAAAAAAATGCTGCAATTGATTTAGCGCTGACTAAAAGCGGAGCTAAAAATATCAAAGCGGCAAAGGCTTTGTTGGATTTAGATGGCTTAGAGGTAACGGAAAAAGGTGTTAATGGGCTAGACGAACAGCTGAAAGCTTTACAGGAAAATGAATCCTATCTGTTTGGTGAAAGCGAGAAAGCGACAACCCTACAGATTGTTACGGGAGGAAATCCGGGGCAAACAGTTGTTAAAGAAGGTCCGTTAGGCCAACAAATGAAAAGTGAAAAATTTAATCTAACTAAATTTTTGACGGATAAAGGAGAGAATAAATAATGGCAAATGAAATTACGCGTTTATTAGATGTTGTAACGCCAGAAGTGTTCAATACGTATATGAACAACTTTACAGAAGAAAAATCGGCTATCATCCAATCGGGTGTCGCTGTTGCGGATCAATCCGTATCACAAAATATCACAGCGGGCGGGTTGCTTGTCAATATGCCATTCTGGAATGATTTAGACGGTGAAGACGAGACACTCGGTGACGGGGACAAAGCGCTAGGCACAGGTAAAATCATTGCAGGTGCCGATATTTCTGCGGTAATGTATCGTGGCCGTGGATGGTCTGTCAACGAATTAGCGGCTGTTATCTCAGGTGACGATCCTATGGGTGCTTTGATGGGAAAAATCGCCTCATGGTGGATGCGTAGAGAGCAAACGGTCCTAATCTCTGTGTTAAATGGATTGTTTGCAAATAACGGCGCATTGGCAAGCACGCACCTTCTTGATAAACCAACGTCGGCAATCTCGGGAAATCTAGTGCTTGATGCAAAGCAGTTGCTAGGCGATTCAGCAGATAGACTAAGTTTAATCGTTATGCACTCTGCTGTTTATACTGAATTACAGAAACAGAATCTAATTGCGTTTATTCCTAACGCACGCGGTGAGGTCAATATTCCAACGTATTTAGGATACCGCGTTGTTCAAGATGACGGTGTTCCGGTTAAAGACTCTGTTTACACGTCTTATCTATTCGCTACAGGCTCCATTGGTCGTAACACAGGTAATCCAGCGAAACTAACAACGTATGAAACAGCACGCGATTCTGCCAAAGGCAACGATCAAGTGTTTACTCGTCGAGCATTCACGATGCACCCTTACGGCGTTAAATTTACAAACGCTGATCGTGAAGCGGGAGAGATTACTCCAACAAACAAAGACCTTGCTAAAGCCACTAACTGGGAAAAAGTTTACGAAGATAAGCAAATCGGCATTATCGGGATTAATCACGCACTAACTGAACAATCAGGTGGCTCGGGGGAGTAGCACCGCCGCAATCTCGTGCGGCGACAGTAGACTACAATAGCCTTACTGTTCCAGAAATTAAGTTACTACTGGACGACATGGGAATCGATTATAAAACAAATGACAATAAAGCAACTTTAATCTCTTATTTAGATAAGGAGGGGTAACGTGGAGAGTTATCTTACGTTGAGCGAATACAACGCTCAAGGTTTTGAGCGAATAGAGGACCAAGATCATTTTGACAAACTTTTATCCAAGGCGAGCGCCGTTCTGGACAACACGACTCGCCGTTTCTACGTGTTTGAAGAGCTTGAAAGCGACTACCCTTACCGCAAAGAAGCGTTCAAGAAGGCCCTAGGCTGCCAAATTGAATACTTCTTAGAAACGGGTGAGCTGACAACAGAAAGCCTTAATAATTCGCCTCAAAATGTCGCTATAGGTAGCACATCAATCTCGAATACGTCTAAATTTAATGCAGCCGGCAAGAATGAAAGTAAGTCTATAATTTCTGATGATATTTACATTTATCTTGAAGGTACAGGGCTGTTAAGTCGAGGTGTTTGTTGATGCGACTGCCTAAAATTCCTAAAAACATGCTTGTTGATACGTTTGTTTACGAAGAATTTATAGATGAGGACCGTTACGGCAAAGCGACATATAAAGCTCCAGTGCTAGTTAAGTATGTGCGGATTGACAGAACGCTAGCTTTTAGCCGAGACGCAAGCGAAACAAAAATTATGGCAAATGCAACTATCTATTGTTATGCGGATCATACGACGCCATTCCCGGCGTTTATAGAACGCTCTAAGATAACATATGACGAGAAAGAGGCGATTTTACAGAGTGCTTCTAGTTTTTCGCACCCTTATCGTGCAGAAACATGGTCCTATGAATTGAAGGTGATCTAATGGGCGTTAAAGTTAACATTAATCTAGATGGGGTTAAAAAAAAAGCTCGGCAAGAAAAACTTAGAAAAAGGAAAATACGCATTAGCCAATCAGGCTTTAGCTGATATGAATCAGTTTATACCCGCGGATAGTTACTTGTTAAGGCAAGTAGGAGCTGTTGCCGCTGACGGAAGCACATTAATTTGGAAGACACCCTATGCGAAACGCCTATTCTATAATCAATTTTCGAATTATACAACGCCAGGAACAGGTCCTAGATGGGACTTAGAAGCAAAAACTATGTTTATGAGTGATTGGCTGACAGCATTTAAGAAAGGATGCGGATTATGAGTTTAGATTTTCAAGACATGCTTATGAATGAAGTTGATACGCTCAAATTAGCTTATCCGATACGGGCTGGCGCTTTGGACGTTGAAGATTCCATCGCGCTTAACTCTATCGCTGGTGGTAAGACTATTAAGTCATATTACGATGGCACAGAGCAAAAAGCGCTAAACTATGAGTTCAGTATTAAGACCAAGGACCAGAAAAAAGCAATCGATTCATTAAATGCTATTTCGCTTCATCTAGAAGCCGCGAAGCACTTACCTAGCGGAAATAGCTCATATGATTTTGATGGTATTAAAACAACGAATGAATCTTTTTTTTGTCGGAGAAGACGAAAAAGGGTTCTTTTTCTTTCGCTTGATTATTCAAGCAACCATTACAGTTTATTAATTTTAGGAGGTAAATAATTATGCCAACACAAACAGGTTTTGTAGTAAATGCAAAGACAGAGTATGAAATAGCTGAACTGGTTGAAAGCATCGAAAGCGCGGAATGGTTACCACTGGCTGGCGGTATTCAAGAAATTAAACCTAGTTCAGAGGAAGAAGTAGATGAAACAGCCTATTACGACGGCGGAGGCTCAAAAACGAAAGATGTTACTGGTGTTTCGGAAAGTTACGATGTTTCCGGACATCGTAAATATGGGGACAAAGCGCAAGATTTGATTGCAGGAATGTTCCGTAAAACTGGAGATAATAGAAAGCTATATTTCAAAGTGAAACAAGTCGATGGGGTGACAGCTCAGGGTATTGCGACAGCTTCTGAAATTATACCATTTGGTGGCGCCGCAGAAACAAAAGGCGAATTCAGTGTAAAAATTAGTTTTGACGAAACGCCAGAAGAGGTAGCTGCGCCCTAAGCCCAAGCCGGTCAGCGTCACAGTGACCAATCAAACGGAACTATCAGCGTTGAAGCTTCAAGGCAGGGCTAAAATCAATATTGCTACTTCACCTGATGACGCTGACGATAGCGTTATTTATGAGACTAATAGCAATATTATAGAGGTTGATAGCCTAGGAAATATAAAAGCTATTGCCGGAGGAGACGTAACACTCACGGTAACGTCCAAAGTCGATAGTTCTATTAAAACGGATGTAGATGTTTCTGTTCAATTGCCTGAGATTAAGAGGGTTATTGAAAACGTCGACTCATTTACGAACTTGACGAGTTGGCAATTGCAATCAGGTGCAGGGACGTCACGTGTAGCGGATACAGTGAACACAGCTGATACCCAATCTATAAAATTAGTTGCTGATAAGGTGATTGCCTTCATGCGTAATGCAACGATTAATGTCGATTTGAAAGATAAGACTGGGTTAGAAGTATTGTTTTATGTTCCTGATATAACGGCGGTGAGTAAGCTGGTTATATACATTTCTAACACAACAGCACTAACGGTCAACGCCTCGAAAAATATTTTGCAGTCTGATCTGAAAAAAGGGTGGAACAAAGTCGCATTCTCGCTAGAAGGTATGACAAAAAGTGCGGGCTTTGATTTCGATGCGCCTATGTTAGCCATGCAGGTTCGTGTGGAGCCTGTCAGTGGTATAACAGCAGAGGTTAGCTTTGACAGTATTTCAAGTGTTAAAGCTAACAGTGCAAACGTCCTTTTCACGATGGATGATGGTTGGATTTCACAATATGATGACCATTACCCTATACTAAAAAGCCGTAATTTACGTGGCAACATAGGGCTTATTAAAAACAAGTTAAGCGCAATCGGATACATGACTAAAACACAATTTACAGAGCTTTACAACTTACGCTGGGATATATTCAACCACACAGAAACACATCCAGACCTTTCGGCATTAACCAAAGACCAGGTGAAAGCGGAATTGGGCAATTGCTACGATTGGTTAATTGCAAATGGCTTTGAGCGTGCGGCGGATATTACAGCTTATCCGCAAGGGAAATATAGCGATATTGTACTTTCGGCACTGGAAGAGCTTAATTTCACATGGGGGCGCTCACTAATTAATGGTATTGACCTAGAAAGTCAGCGCGATAATTATTTAGCTAAGGCATTCAATCTAACACCTAGCGTCACAGCGGATAATGCTATCAAGGCGGTAAATGAAGCCATTGCAATCGGTGGTACCATTACATTCTTGACGCACAAACTGATACCCGAGAGCGAGATTACGACAGATGCTATGTATTGGAGTAAAGAGCGATATATTGCCCTTGCTGATAAAGTGAAATCCGAAGTTGAAGCTGACAGGGTGATTGTGCCGACTGTTAGCGAATTAAGTAAATAAAATAAAGCCCTCCTTGCGGGGGCTATTTTGGAGGTACAACATGGCTAAAGTAACGAATATAAATAATAACAAGAACGTCATTCATATTGATTTAGAGGAGTCCTATCTCGATTTTAACATTGCTGGTAAGGTTTTTAAGGTTCCATTAGGTGATGATGCTCGTTTGGAAATAATTAAGGCTGGTGATGAATATCAAGAAGCAGTCGATAAATTAGAAGAAATTGAAATTCAGGATCCGGAAAATATAACAACAGATGAGTATATCCGGTTATTGGAACGAAGTGAAGAACTATTAAAATATGCCTTGAATAAATCATTAAATAGTGAAAAGGCATATGACTACATCTACGAGAACACAAAAGACATCCTTCGAGTTGTTAGGGTTTATCGTATGGTACAAAGCGAAGTTGAGGCATATTTTGGAGCCAATACAGCAGTAGATCCCGATTATCGAAGTCAGTACTTGCAAAAAGTCAATGCGAAAAAGAAGAAGTGATCTAGATGTTTAATTTAGCTTATTCACTTGAAAATGAGGTGCAAATTGGCGAGGACACGTATTCTATCAACATGGCGTATGATAATATTTTGCTGTTTATTGAGCTTTTGGGTGATAAAAGTGTTCCAGCTGACAAGAAGTTAGAAATCAGTATTGAGATTCTGCTTGGTGAACAACTAGAATATCCTATCGAAACCTTAGAAAAAATCTTTTCTAAATTGTTAGAGATTGTTTTCGAGACCGAGGAACAAGAACCAGAAGAGGTTGAGCTTGATTTAGCGGGTAATCCGCTGCCTGAACAGTTTCAAAAAAAAGAAAAAAAGAGAAAGTGCATTACAACCTCATGGAAGACGCACAGTACATCTTTTCTAGTTTCAAGCACTATTACGATATTGATTTGTTTGAGGTTCAAGGCGAGCTAGATTGGCGCAAATTCAAAGCGTATTTGTCTGACCTCGGCAGTAAAACAAAATTTAAAGAAGTCATGGAAATACGCATGATGAAAATACCAAAAGACGCAACGGAAGAAGAAAAAGAAAATATCAAACAGCTGAAAAAGTTATATCAACTTAAAGCGGATCATGGCGATATTGAGAATGACGCGATGGATTTAGCAGAAAGGCAAGCTTTGCTTAAAAAACAAATGGCAGAAGCGGAAGGAAAAGAGGTGGAATAAATGGCAGATGGGCAAGTAGTTATTGAAATTAGTTTGGATCCCGATGATATCGACAAAGGTATGGCTAAAGTGGAAAAAGATTTTATTGCGAAAGGTAAGAGCATGAGTAAGAGTTTTGATGAGGCTTATCGTGAAGCGACTAGAGCAGCGGTGAATAGCTTTGCGAAAATGAAAGAAACAATGATTCGCTCGATGCAAACAGTAGCTAACACAACTAAAAGCGCGATTAAAACAACGATTAGCACTGTACTGCAGTTACCGGCAAGGGTTCAATCGGCAGTTGGTGCAATGGTTAACTCACTGAAAAGCAGTCTGCAAAACTTTGTTAAATCAGGAGTTTCGAGCTTTAAAACCTTAGGTACTAACATTAAGCAGATGGCGACTAACTTACGAAGTGGATTCACAAGTGCCTTTAACTACGTTCAAACGAGTTCGCAACGTGCGATGTCTGTTGTAGCAAATACAATCAAGGCTCTACCAGCAAACACCAAGAGCGCAGTAGTGAATATGAAGAATTCATTTATTAGTGGGTTTGAGAACGTTAAAACAGCAAGCAAGAACATGACAACGCAATTAGTCACTTCATTCAAGAATATACCTAACATGGCGAAAACAGCCGCCACATCAGCAGGAAATGCGCTTAAAACTGGTTTAGTAGTTGCATACAAAGCGGCGGTTATAGGTGTACATCAAGGCACAAAACAAATCATTGCAGGTATACAAGATATTCCAGGTGTGGCAAGAACAGTTGGCTCGGCTACAAGTTCGGCATTGAAAACAGCATTTAACGCTAGCGTATCAGCGGCAAAAACAGCAGGGCAAGGGATAAAAACAGGTTTCCAAGTCTCTTTAGCAAGTGTGAAAAGTGTTGCTGTTGCATCAATGAATGGTGCGAAGAATGCTATTTTGAGTGTTGGCCGAGGGACGAAAAGTGTAGGCGTTAGTATTAAAAATGGCTTTGTTTCAGCGTTTAATGGTATCAAGAATTCCGCTAAAAATGCTGGGGCATCAGTCAACGCGGCATTTAAGAAATCGATGGAAGAGCCGGCGGAGCAGGCAAGGTTAAGTATATTACGACTTGTAGCCGCGTTTGGCATAGTGGCCTCAGTTAAAAACGGGTTTTCGAGTGCTTTTGAACGAATTGATGTTATGGAGAGATTCCAAAGAGTCATGACTGTACTTATTGGCGATGCTAAACAGGTAAATAAAGTACTGGAAGACACAAAGCAAATAGTTGTGGGTACCAGTTATGGGTTAGACGATGCAGCCAAAGCGGTTCAAAACTTCGTTACCAGAGGATTGAATCCCGATAAAGCCGTGGGCTATGTGAAGTCATTTGCCGACGCAGTTTCATTCTATGGGGATGGAAGTGCTGAGCAGTTTCAGACAGTTAGTTTTGCGTTATCGCAGATGCTAACTAAAGGCACTGTAGAAATGGATAAAATGAATATGCTATTTGATTCAGGAATCGACGGGGTTGGAATCTATGCAAAAGCCGTGAAACGTGATTCAGCAAGTGTGCAAAAAGACTTATCGGATGGAAAAATAAAATCAATTGATTTTATCGACACTGTTTCTAAGGCAATGATGGAGGGAACAAACGGAGTAACTAAAATTGCAGGTGCTGCGAAAAATGCCGGCGCTAGCTGGGCTGGAACTTTCAAAAATATGAAAGCAGCGGCTACTAGAGGGTTCATGGAAATTACACAAGCTATTGATAATTCATTGATAGAGAATGGTTTCCAAAGCTTACGAGATAGCATAGCAAGTGTAGGCGTTCATATTGAAACAGCACTAAAGAAATTTGCTTCATACATTCCGACAATAGTGTCAAAAATGATAGAGCTTTATAATGTTATTAAGCCATTCGCTCCTTTGATATTAAAAGTCGCGGCGGCTTTCTTTGCTTTACAAGCCGCTTCGGGAGTTCTTGGTTTGTTTGGCAAGATAGGGAAAACGTTTGTGCCTTTAAAAAAATCGTTGCTGATGATTACTAGTGGATTTATGGGGCTTGGTAAATTTATTTTAAAGCCTGCTGAAGCTATTGTACCGTTAATTGCAAGATTTAAAGGATTGATGGCAGTTGCTGGACCTGTTGGTATTGTTATCACAGCGCTAACAACGGTAGTTATCGGGATGTTCCAAGCATTCAAACAGAATACAGCTAATATCAAAGGCTTTATGTCCGGCGCGTTCGAGGGTATCAAAAAATCATTTGGTGAAATGGTTAAAGTTTTCAAGCAAATAGTCACCACGTTAAAACCTGTTACGAGCGGTTTTTCAGGACTACTAAAATACATTGGTGTGGGCGCTTTTGTCGCTCTAACAGTTGTTTTAGCTGGATTAGTGGACATTCTTCGTATATTAGCCACCGTCGCACTCTCTAGCATCAAGACCATGCAGGGCTTGTATTATGCTGCTAAAGCGGCGTATCAAGCTATGAGGCTAGACATAAAGGGCGCTGGCGAGAGTATGAAAAAATCCGGAGAATCTTTTGTAGAAGCCGGAAAAGTCATGGCAGGTGCGTTTGATCCAGCAAAATCGGCTGTGGTTCAGACGATAGGTTCCATGAAAGAACTTGGTAAAGAGACGGATAAATCAGCAGGAATAACAGCCGAAGCGATGCAAAAGAGCTCAAAAGCTGTACAAGAGAATGCTAAACAGACAGAAAAAGCTGTTTCAGACTCCAATAAGAGAATTGATGTGCTTCTAAAAGGCGGAATGGATCAATATGGTACGAAACATACAGCACAAACTACATCATTCCTAAAAGCCGCGAAGGATTTATATTCAAACTATCAAAAAGACGCGCAGACAGCGCAAAAAGAATACGCAGACGCAATGACGAAGGCGGAAAGCGCAAGTGGTAATGAACGCAAGAAAATTATTGAAACAGCAAACAAGAACCTCGCTGATACAACGAAACTTGGCAACAATATGCTTATTTCGCTAAATCTAGATTACGGGAAAATGCTAAAAGAAAACCGTTGGACTGATGGTAAAGCTCTAACTGCTCAACAAAAGGAATTCTTAACACAGCAAACAGAAGATATAAGGGTGGAGCTTGCTAAACAGAACCAAATGTATGCAGAAGCTAACCTCACTCGTATTAAAAATGGTAAGTCTGTTAGTCAAGAGGAACAGCAATTGACGCTATCCATTATCAAAGATTCCTATAATGATTGTAAAACAGCTGTTACAAAGGGTGAGCAAGAGCTTGCAAACTTGGAAAAAGCACAAAGAGAGGCTAAAACACAAGCAGAAAAAGACTCTTTGGGCATTAAAATAATTGACCAAAAGAAAACGAATGATGAAATACTGACAAACCTTAAAAGTTGGACTGGTGAAATGAATCTGGCTATGGGGAATGGTAGTAAGTTAACCGCTGAATCATTTGCTAGCGGCCTAAGCATGATGGGGAAAGTCACTGATGAGCAACTAGGTTTGTTATTCCAGAGTTTTGTTGTAACAAGTGGATCCATTGATAGTAGCTTAGGAGCTTTAGGTGTCATCATGGAGCAACGTGGTGGCCAGAATATTCAAGGGTTTGTAAATGCGCTGAAAAGTGGCGATTTCCCAGCTGCTGGAATGCAAATTACAGAGGGCGTTATTGATTCTATTAATAAATTACCACCTCAAATGTTTGTAGAAGGCGAAAAAGGAAGAGATGAATTCTTAAAAGCAATCAAGTCAAATCAGTATCAAGAAGCTGGTAAGTATCTGAATGATGGGGTTAAAACAGGTTTAGAACCATTTGATGCTATGATGGCCGGAAAAGGTAAAAGCGGTGGAAATCAGTTAAGCAACAACTTAAAAGGCAAGCAAAAAGATGCTGAAAATGCTGGTAAATCTTTAGCTTCGAAAGCCGAAGCGGGCGCGAAAACTGTTATTCCTAAGTTGTCAACAGTCGGCGGTACTGGTGGTCAAAACCTTGTAAATGGGTTAGACAATAAACAGTCCGCGGCATATAATGCAGGGGCGAACGTAAGTAATAGTGGTAAATCTGGCGCACAAAGCGTTGGTGGTTGGGAATCTGTCGGTTCGAACATGGGAGCTGGTATATCTGCCGGCCTTCGTTCGGCAGCTGAATCAGTAGGAACGGCCGCCGCAAATGTTGTAAGAAATGCAATGGCAGCGGCTCAAAATGCTGGACAAATTAAGTCACCATCTAGGCTAATGCGCGATCAAGTTGGTAAGTATTTAGCAGAGGGTGTTGCGGTCGGCATGGATCGTGATAAAACAGTCGTTAAATCCGCTAAAAATATGGCTCTTTCTGCAGTTACAACGACAAAACAAGCGTTAGATATTCATTCTCCATCAAGGGTTATGCAATCGCTCGGTGAATTTGTGGGTCAAGGTCTGGCGAACGGGATCGTTGGCACACAAAAACAAGTAGCGAAAACGGGAACTACATTGGCGAAAAAATTATCAGATGCGATAAATGCAGGTTTAACGACAAAAGCGGCTAAGAATAAGCAGATGAATGCGACTTTGAAAACGTTGAATAAGCAACAAACGCAGCTGAACGAGTTAGTTTCTAAGCGGTCACAAGCAACAAAGAAAATAAGCGCTCTGAATGCACAGCTGACTAAGGCACCAGCTAAGAAGAAATCAGGTTTTGCGAAACAAATCGAATCTGCTAAAAAACAAGTACAAAGTTACAACAAGAGCATTACGAATTTGCAGGATAAGATTAGTACAACAAAATCAAAAATTGGTGATATTGGTTTAGATCGTAAAACAGCAATACAAGCGGCTAGTTTGAAATCGATTCAAAGTTTT
The DNA here is from genome assembly GCF_000525975.1 of Listeria rocourtiae FSL F6-920. Lineage (GTDB taxonomy): Bacteria > Bacillota > Bacilli > Lactobacillales > Listeriaceae > Listeria_A > Listeria_A rocourtiae. The sequence goes on along the minus strand of NZ_AODK01000004.1, from coordinate 84,514 downwards.
GTCAGAAACGAAACGAACAAGCTCAATGCTATTGCAAAACAGCGTGATACAGTCACCGCTAAACTGAAAGATGCGAATAAAAAACTTGCTGACCTGGTAAAAGATAGCCAGAAATATTCGCAGGATATCATGGAGAAAACACTGGATTATGCTTCTATTACAAACGTGGCCAAAACTGGTGTAACTGGTGACAAGATAAAACAAGCCCTAACTGACCGTTACAACAGCATCAAAGAATTTACAACAAACATAGCGAAGTTGCGCAAGATGGGCGTTCACAACACGATTATTCAGGATATTGTTGAGGCGGGTGTTGATGGTGGTGCGGCATATGCAAAAGCACTGGCCGTCACAGATAAAAAGACAATCAGTTCCATTAATGCGATGCAAAATAAAGTTGCAACAGCTAGCAAGTCACTTGGTAGCACATCGGCAGATCAGATGTACAAGGCAGGCATTGACGCGGCAAAAGGGCTAGTAAAAGGCTTGGATAGTCAGCAAAAAGCACTAGATGCGGCGGCTCGACGCGTAGCGAATACGATTACTAGCTCGGTACGAAAGGCGCTAAAAATACACTCTCCATCGCGGGTTATGCGGGATGATGTAGGGCGTTATATCCCGCAAGGTATCGCAGCAGGAATCGATGCTGATGCGCAATATGTTGAAAAAGCTATGCAAGACATCAAAATCGCAGGCGTTTCGTTGCCGAAAATTACAGCGGAGAGCGTGCTAGGGCTGAAAACAACAAAGGCGCAGACAAATACACCAATTCAGGTTAACGTGCCGAAATCAGAGCCACAGGCAGTTTACAACGATGCGCAAGTGATTGCTTTATTGAAACAGCTCGTTGAAAAAGACCCAACAATGGTTGTTAACGGAAAAGTGCTAGCAGAGGTCGTCAATAACGAGAGTGGTAGTACTCAAAGCTTACTAAATTTCATGGGAGGGATTAAATTTTGACTAAGTTTCATATGATTGTGGATGGTCAGATATTTGACCTCACAGAATTGTTCGATTTGAGGGTAGTGGAATTTAAGCGGCAGTCTCCCCAGATTGTAAATAATTACACGACAAGTCAAGGCATAGACGGCGGAGAGGATGAAGGTAGTACTTTTGAAAAGTTCACGTATGCTATTACATGCAAATTCATCACAGAGAACTCCGTAGATTATCATTTGAAAGTAAATGAACTGTATCGCTTCATTTACCGCCGCGAATCATATTTTATTCATATTGACAGGGAATACGGGAAAATGTTTGAAGTTCACCCGTTGCCGGTTGATATTGAACGTATCTCAGAGGGCAGAGGAAACATTACTCTGCTATTTGAAGTGTTTCGGGGTTATGGTAGGTCATTCACAACAACCTTAACCCCTCTTACTTTTGAAAGTAATACGTGGCAGTTTGCACAGGGCTTGGAGTTAGCAGATTATCAATATACACATCAATCGAACCGATTTAATATTTTCAATGCCTCGGATTTTCCGATAGATCCGCGCGTTCACGATTTGGAAATAATCATAAAAGGATCGAGCGAGGGTGAATTAAATTTCTATAATCGAACAAATGGGGATCGCTTTATTTATTATCCACCCATACGAACGATCGACACGTTGACGCTTGAAAAAGGCGCAAAAATGAATGGTATTGCGTGTGGCCGAGATACAAATTTCGGCTTAATCAGGCTAGAGAAAGGGATAAATGAATTTGAGGTATTCGGCGCAAGTCAGTTGGATATCTCTTTTAATTTCCCATTTATCTATGAGTAGGTGGTTGATTTGGACATACAAGTAAGTGACTTTGATAAGCAATACAAAGAGAATGTGATAGGGTTCGAGAAGGATTCTTTTGTTGAAACCTGGACAGAAAACCAAGCTTGGCAAATTGATTTTATTATCAAAGAAAAGCCTGGTGAAAATGATGTATCTTTTCGCTTAATTGATTATGAAAGTTCGATTTTTTACGACGGCCAAGAATTTGTTATTAAGAAAATGACGTCTGCAGGTGCTGGGGCGAAGCATATTAAATCAGTGACGGCAACACATGTTAGTTTCAATATGCAAGACCAATTTCGCTATGAGGTTTTAACGGGAAAACTAACTATTCAAGCCTGCTTGAAACATATCTTCGGCGTGGATCAAAATAAAGTGAACGCTGCAGGTTTCTCTTGGGAGGTTATCGGCAGTTTTATTTCGATTGAGCAAGAGAACTTTGGGGCGAACGATTGGCTAAATTTGCTGTTAGAGGTTCAAAAGGATTATATGGCCACGATGATTCCGGATAATAAACACCTAGCGTTCCGAGTAAGTGACTACGGAGAAAAGACAGAGAATGAAATACGCTACCGAGAAAACACAAACGAAATTCAATTTGATATCGATACGTTTAATTTACGAACACAAATTCGTGGATCGGGTAAAAAAGATGAAGATGGAAACGACTTATTCCCACCAGTCACGTACACCAGTCCAGAGGCGGATAGGTGGGGTATTCGAGTTGCTGATCCTGTCGAAGATGAACGATACACAGACGCGTCCAGCCTAACCGCTCGATTAAAAAACGACTTGCAAGATAAGCCAGAGGTCTCTGGTTCTGTTACATTATCTAAGTTATACAACGTGAATAAGTGTGATTATGTCATGATTATCTATGAACCATTAAATATCAAAATCGATGTGAAGATATGCGGTTTTAAAAAATATCCATTTGTAATTAAACCGCCGGACGTAACTATATCAAACAGAAAAAAAGACATGCAATCTATTATTGCTAATTTAGCAAGAAAAGTGATGAAAGGAGCGCGATAGTATGCAATTAGAGAAATGGGAAGACGGGAAGCTTGATAGCGATAAGAGAGACCGTTTCAATCGCAATGTAGACAAAATGAACGATGCTATGTTAGAAATGGATCGAAATTTTGCCGCATTGGAGAAGAAATTTCACAATGTAGTTGTTGAGGCATCAGGTGATGATAATTCAGAAGTGGTCGGAATGAGAACCAATTTTAACGGAACCTACTTTGATTCTGCAGACTTGCGTTTGACTGCTACTGAAAGAACAATTGCAAGCCAGTTAGCAGCGCAAAATATTGAAATGGATGTACTGAGAGCTGATAACATAGAGATGCGGCAACTTATTTCTGCTTTGTACGGCGCAACAGAGGGCAATTTAGAAATTTATGTAGATGCTGCGAAAGGCGACGATGTAGCAAATGACGGTAGCTTTGCTCAACCATATAAGACATTAACAAAAGCGGTGGCACAAATACCGCGCGCTATTAATGGTAACTCTGTTTATATCACGCTTGCCCCAGGCTATTATGATGAAGATGTATACATTAAAAATAAGCAAATTTCAGCAATCTATATTCGTGGTTCAAATCATGAAACAGTAGATCCTGCTAATAAGCAAACTGGCGTATTCCTAAGGCATTTGAACATTCAAGATTGTACTGGTTACCTGTTTATTAAAGGGATTAATCAGCTTAATGCTGACAAAGTGCCGGAAGGAAAAGGAACATTCATGTTTACGAGGTGTTCTTATGCCAGTGTGGGCTTTTGTCGTTTCGATGATGCGAAAGCAAAAACAAATAGCGTTCCAGCTGTTGTTATAGACGGTTCGCGAGGTGGTGCTCATAATAGTTATTTCGTGAATCAATATGCTGCGCAAGTAGATCAATACACATCTCATTCTAGCTTTCCTTACACTAACGGTGGAACTGGAAATATTTATGCAGTTATCTCCAATGCGTCAATTATACAAATATCCGGCACATTAAATGTAGCTGCTACCACACAGAAGTTAGAACAGAACGGAGGGAAGATATTCTAATGGCTGAAAATAATAAAGTGTATAAGGACTTAGGAACAGAGTTAGAAATATCTAGCTCACATCAGAGTTCAATCGATTTAAAAGGTAGTTTCTCAACCCAAGATATTCAGACGGCGCGTTTAATATTCCCTATTGAAAAAGATAAAATGCCCTTCCCACTGAGTTCTTTGACAGCATCTATTTACATGAAAGGGAACGACTTTGTTTTACAAGATACCTGCAGTATTAATAAAGATTTGAGCAAAGTAAGCTATATTTTGGATGATGATACGATTAAACATTTTGGTTCTGTTCAAGCAGAGCTATATTTGCGATATAACCAGGGACAGTCTTTATCTGTTCATAAATTCCATTTCAAAATTGACCAGGCGCTTGTAGATCAAGATTTAGATGTTATCTATCAAGTATACATTCGTGATTTGGAAGATGTGAAGGCGGAATATATCGCAAATTTTGAAAACCTGGACACAGAGTTACGACAGATGTTAGAAGGGCTACGAGTAGAAATTACAGGACTTGAAGGTGATTCGGATGCATTGAGTGCAAAACTAATAGCGTTGGAACAAACATTAATTGCGATGGATGCGCTGAAAAAGTCAGGGGATACAGCAACAGGAACAATAAATAATACGGCGGAAGTGGGATATACAGTTAGTTATGGATATTTACGGCATTATGTCGGAGTGCAAACGTCTGGCACTACGATTAGAATACAAATTGGTAGCTCAGCAACTAGTTGGGGTAAATATGTTGATATCGTAGTCGGAGGAACAGAAACGGTTGGCGATAATGAATTTTGCATTTTCCCGATTAGTCCGACAGCGGCATACGCGATAGGTATTGCCCCTGTGGGTACAAAATGGTCTAAATCTATAATAAATGGCGTAGAAAAAGTGGCATCAAACACAACAAATATGAAAAGTGTTGTTGAAATTGGTAGGAATAAGGATATTGGCTTTCTGGGGATTAACGGATCAAACGCTTTAACCGATGCAATCGTTTCATCTAACGATGACTTTAACAATGTCTTGGAATTTGGACGAAACTATTACATTTCGGCAAGTGCCAAGAATGCCCCTGTGGCGGTTGGAACGGATACGGCAGGGTCAGCGACGGCTTATGTACGCTCAGTAAGCTCTATTGGACAGGTTTATTATCATTATAACGGGCGCTTGTTCTATCGCTATATGCGTAACTCTCCACTAGCGCCATATGTAACCTCGAAAACAGACGCAAATGGCTGGGTAGAGTTTGAAACGGTCGTGGGCGCTCAAACGAAAGCAGACAAAGCGCTTTCTGATGCCAAAACAGATGCTACAACGAAAGCAAACACGGCGGAAACGAACTCAAAAGCGTATACTGACTCTTACTTTGCAAGTAAAACGATAGCATCAAACCTCGCGATTTATTTAAGTGATACACAAAGTTATACATGGAATCACGCGAACATGAAAAAGGGTATGTACATTGAAGTTGTACGGTACACTGTTGGAACTGGTTCAAACGACTATGGTTATTTTGAAATTTTTGTTTCGAAAGATTTCATTGAGCGCAGATTAGGAAAAGCATGTTGGTTGCCAATTCCGCAATCGGCAAGCGGTGAAAAGAAAGCTGTTAAGTTTGCAATAAGCGGAAATGTTGGTACGTTAACGGGTTATGCGAGTAATGCGACATCGCCTGATTCGGCGTGGGCAGTATCTAATTTGAGAATAGACTAGAATGGAGTGATAAAAATGGCTAAAGCGTTTGTAAAAATTGGTGCGGACGGCTATGTAAATGAGTGGGTTGCGCCTAAGGAAGAAGATGGCTATATGCTCATTGAATCGGATGATTCGCTGGTTACTAATATCGATTGTGTAAAAATCGTCAACGGCGTTGCGGTGTTGGATAAAGAAAAGCAGGAAGAACTACAAGAAGAAAATAAAGAAATGATAGAAATGCTTGAACAAGAAAAAGCAATGTATGAATAAACGCCGAATAGGCGTATTTTTTATGGAATGAAAGCGGGTGAAGGGATGAAGGCGAGAATTTATAAAAATGCGCTGGGGTTGATATTAGGAGGGCAAACACTTCTGTTTGGTCTTTTTTTTATTGTTTCATAAAGATTTTATGGAGACCAAAGGGGCATATGAGAGTTTTACAAATGTGATGGATGACAGTCATGCGGCGGCATTACTCATTCTGATTGGACTAATGTATATTTTGTGCGTTCTCTTTAACTGGAACAAGTTAAGAAGATGGGCAATTGTTGCGATGTCATTTATATGGCTAGTTTTTTTCACAGCATTCTTACTTCGTGAAATTGGCGGTTATCCCAATTCTGGTTGGATATTTACATCTGGTTTGAATGTGGCGATTATCTATGAGGCAGTGAAGGAGGACTTTGAATGATTGATTTTTTAAATTCAATTCCTCCAGCGGTTCTCGTAGCAATCATCGGAGCTATGGGAACTTATATTGCAACAAGAAAGAAAAGCAAAACTGATGTGGAATCTATATACACAAAAGAAATTCAAAACATTATTGATGAGTATAATCGCCAGCTAGGCGATCTGAAAGAAGAGATAGCCAAGCTAAAAAAAAGAAAATGCTGAATTAACTTCTATTGTGCAAGGTTTAAAAAATCAAGAGAAAGGAGGTGAATAAGATGGAATTTGGAAAAGAACTTTTAGTTTATATGACGTTCTTGGCTGTAGCAGTACCCTTAGTGGTGCAGGCGATTAAGAAGACTGATGTTATCCCTAAAAAATGGCTCCCAGTAGCATCTATCGCTTTAGGTGTGACTCTTGGGCTACTTGCGCTCGGATTACCTGGTGCCGGCAGCCCCTTTGTGATGGCATGGGCTGGTGGTCTAGCGGGGGCGGGAGGAACAGGAGTATTTGAGGTATTCACTAACCGAGCTAAAAAATATGGAGAGGATGATAAATAATGACATTAACATTAAATTGGCTTATCGAAAAAGCAAACTTACGTTTAAATGTAGCTGGAGTTGAAAAGGATTTAGCGGATCGCACGAGGTATGTTATTCAAAAAGCGCATGCGGAAGGTATCTATATTTGCGTCGTTAATCCTTGTTTCCGTTCAAAAGCGGAGCAAGATGCACTGTATGCACAAGGAAGAACTAAGCCTGGCCAAATTGTTACCAATGCAAAAGGCGGCCAGTCTAACCACAATTTCGGTGTAGCGGTTGACCTTTGTTTGTACACGAACGATGGTAAAAACGTTGTGTGGGAAACTAACACGAAACGCTGGTTACGTGTCGTTGCGATTGCTAAAAGTGTTGGATTTAAATGGGGTGGAGACTGGACAAGTTTTAAAGATTACCCGCATTTCGAGTTATACGATAAAGCAGGAGGAGCTAAAAAGCCAGTTTTGCCAGCTATACCAAATAGCGGTACCGACAAGCCAAAAGGCAAGAAAACGGTGTATGCAAAACATGATTTATATCTACTACCTGAGGGCGATTGGAAAGCAAAATCAACTAAAACAATCCATGAAGGATACGCAGCCGTATTGAATTTTGATGTAACCAGCAATGGTTTTGTGCAGGTCGAGTTTCAAGGGAAGAAATACTTTTACTCAGGAGCGATTGACCCGTACTGGTATACGAAAAATCCAAACGTTCGGTATAAAGCGATAAAGGATGTCCTTACACGTGCTGAAAACAAGTGGGGCGGAGCTGCTTCATTCCGCATGAAAAAGGGCGAAGAAGTGAATGTCGTTGCTATTGTAGGAAACTGGCTCAAATGTTCTAAATCGGGTGTTATTGGCTATCTTCCGAATGACGGTAAACACTTAATTAAAAAATAAAATGAAAGCCTTCGATTAATTTCGAGGGCTTTTTTCTTATGTTATTTTTTGATATACTGAACTTGTCTCAGCCCATAAGTGAGACAAAAAGACACCGATCCGTGTGCAGATCGGTGTCTCATACATATTCCATTTACGCCCCTAATTCGCCCCTAATAGTTCGTTTTTATACCTTGATATACCTTTGTGTTAATTATTTACAAATCTTATTCAGTCAAGCATTACCAACAATCTAACTTTACTAGTGACTACATAGCCTTTCATGTGCTATACTAACGGTTAGGAACAGAACGGAGTGAAAAAATGAACAAAAAAACAAGGTTTGATCAATTTCATTTTCAACCTTTTATTCAGCTTGCCATTGATAAATTAGGTTTTTATGAGCCAACAGAAGTACAACAGAAGTTAATTCCGGCAATTATGAAAGGTGAAAGCGTTGTGGGGCAATCTCAGACGGGAACTGGGAAGACGCATACTTTCTTACTGCCAATCATCCATAAAATTAGAGCGGATAAAGATAGTGTGCAAGCTGTTATTACTGCACCTAGTCGTGAGCTTGCTACACAAATCCATAACGAGATTAAGAAAATTACCAAATATAGTGATGACGAAATTCGTTCGTTGCTCGTTATTGGTGGAACGGATAAGCAAAGAACCATCGATCGCTTGAAGAAGCAACAACCTCATATTGTTGTTGGAACGCCTGGTCGAATCAATGATTTAATTCGTGAGACGGCGTTGCTTGTCCATACAACGCAGATTTTTGTGGTCGACGAGGCCGATATGACGCTTGATATGGGATTCTTAATGGATGTCGATCAAATCGCGAGTAAAATGCCTGAGAGCCTGCAAATGCTTGTTTTCTCAGCGACGATTCCGCAGAAACTAAAACCTTTCTTGAAAAAATATATGGAGAACCCGCGTTATGAGCATATTCAACCCCAAGCCGTTGCGAATACGGACGTAGCGCATCAATTGATTGCGCGTCGTAGCAAGGAGAAAATAGATGTTCTTAAAAATGCGCTCGTAGCTTACCAACCATATTTAGCGGTTGTTTTCACAAATACGAAAGCAATGGCGGATGAAGTGGCAAAAGGTTTGACAGAACGAGGTTTAAAAGTGGCGAAAATCCATGGTGGTGTCGAATCTCGTGAACGAAAGAGGACGATGAAGCAACTAGAAAGTTTGGAATACCAATATGTTGTAGCGACTGATTTAGCAGCACGCGGTATTGATATTCAAGGGATTAGCCATATTATTAACTACGAGTTGCCAAGTGATCTTGATTTTTACATTCATAGAACAGGTCGTACAGGGCGCGCGGGACATTCTGGTGTGGCGCTGACAATATACGAACCGTCGGATGAGGATGCACTAAATCAACTTGAAAAAATGAACATCGAGTTTCAACATGTAGATCTTAAAAATGGCGAGTTTATCGAAGCAGATGATCGTAATCGTCGTAAGAAACGGGAAGCAAAACGCGAAGCTGCAGATCCGCGCGAAATTGGTATGCGTAAAAAAAGCAAAAGAAAAAGGCAAACCAAACTATAAAAAGAAACTAAACTACAAAATGAATGAAATTAAACGTCGCGAGAGAAAAATGAACAAACGTGGGAGGTAAGTAAATGTTAAGATTAGGCTCACATGTTTCGATGAGTGGCAAAAGTATGATGTTAGCCGCAAGTCAGGAAGCAGCATCTTATGAATCGAATACATTCATGATTTATACAGGAGCGCCACAAAACACACGTCGCAAACCGATTGAAGACTTGAACATTGAAGCAGGACTTGCGCATATGAAAGAGCATGGTATCATGGATATTGTAGTGCATGCCCCATACATTATTAATATTGGAAATGCTGTGAAACCAGAAACGTTTGAAATCGGTGTAACATTTTTGCAATCTGAGGTGGAACGTACGGCGGCGCTAGGAGCGAAACAAATTGTGCTGCATCCTGGTGCGCACGTTGGTGAGGGCGCAGAAATCGGCATTAAGCAAATTATCAAAGGTTTAAATGAATCGCTGAAACCAGATCAAAATGTGCAAGTTGCGCTAGAAACTATGGCTGGAAAAGGCACAGAAATCGGTAGAACTTTTGAAGAAATCGCAGCAATTATGGATGGGGTTACGCATAACGAGTTGCTGTCGGTGACGTTTGATACATGTCATGTGCATGATGCAGGTTATGATATTGTGAATGATTTTGATGGTGTTCTGAATCAGTTTGATAAAATTATTGGTTTGGACCGTTTGAAAGTGCTACACATCAATGATAGCAAGAATGAGCGTGGTGCGCATAAAGATCGTCATGCGAACATCGGTTTTGGACATATTGGATTTGATGCACTGAACTATATTGTGCATCATCCGCAGCTAGAAGATATTTCTAAGATTTTAGAAACACCATATGTTGGTGAAGATAAGAAAAATAAAAAACCACCGTATAAGCATGAAATTGCAATGTTGCGTAGTCAAACATTTGACCCAGATTTATTAACGAAAATCATGGCGGCTGAGTAAAGCGTCAATAAAGGAGATAAAAAAATGACTAAATCACTCGTTTTTGGACATAAAAACCCAGATACAGACACGATTTGTTCTGCCATTGCGTACGCAGAATTAAAGAAAGCACAAGGTCAAGATATCGAAGCAGTTCGACTTGGTGAAATCAATAGCGAGACGGCATTTGTATTGGATTATTTTAAAACAAAAGCGCCACGCCTTGTTGAAACTGTTGCGAATGAAGTATCAACGGTTAGTTTAGTTGATCACAATGAAAAACAACAAAGTGTGACTGATATTGATGATGTTACCGTCGTAGAAGTCATTGACCATCATCGCATCGCTAATTTTGAGACGGCAGATCCGTTGTATTATCGTGCGGAGCCAGTTGGTTGCACAGCGACAATTCTTTTTAAAATGTTCCAGGAAAAAGGGATTGAAATTGCGAAAACGACGGCGGGGTTGATGCTCTCGGCGATTATTTCTGATACGCTATTGTACCAGTCACCAACTTGTACAACTGAGGATAAAGAAATCGCAGAGAAATTAGCGGCAATTGCAGGGATTGAAACAGCTGAATACGGCTTGGAAATGTTAAAAGCGGGTGCGGATGTTTCTACTAAAACAATTCCTGAGCTTCTACTTGACGCAAAAGAATTTGAAATGGGCGGTTCAAAAGTCGAAATCGCGCAAATCAATGTGGTAGATGAAAAAGATATTTTAGTTCGAAAAGTAGAAGTTGAAGCGGAAATGAGCAAGCGTATTGCGGATAAAGACCTTGATTTATACTTATTCGTCATCACCAATATTTTGACGAACGATTCAGTAGGTATTGCTTTGGGAAGTAAAACAGACAGAGTAGAAACTGCATATGGCATTGCGTTTACAGCCAATGTGGCACCATTAGCTGGTGTTGTATCGCGTAAAAAGCAAGTGGTGCCAATTTTGACGGAAGTTTTTTCGAAATAATAAGAGATTGAGACAGTTGCTGATTCAAGCGCTGTTTCTTTTTCTGTAAGGGAGCGATTAATTTGGAGATATATCCATTAGAAAGCATATTGTTAAGACAGCAGGTAGCCCTTTGGAATGAAGCATTTTCCGATTATCTTGTGCCAGCCGCTATGACCGAAGCGAGTTTCACAGCGCGAATGGAAAAATTACATCTATCAGCGCAGGAGTCACTCGTCGCAAAAGTTGATGGCGAGGCTGCAGCTGTTATATTGACTGGAACAAGAAATTTTAAAACAGGAATAATAGCATGGATCGGTGGTCTGGCTGTTGTACCGAAATTTAGAAAGAAAGGGATATCCCGCCAACTTTTAGAGCAGTTATTTGTGAGGTATCAAGAGCAGGGCGTGAAAGAGTCGCGTTTGGAGGTTATTTCGGAAAATGTTCCAGCGCTAAAACTCTATGAGAAGGTTGGTTACAAGCCGATTAATGAGCTTATTTATCTTACTGGGAATTTGCAGAATTATGGAGTCGTGTGCTTTCGGTTAGAGGATGTAAGTAATACGGCTGAATATGTAGCCTTAGAAAACGAAGATTTACCGTGGCAAAATAGGATTACAGCGCATCATAAAATTGCGACTATTTGGCAAGATGAGGAGCAGCTAGGCTATATTGTATACAGTCTCTCTGATGACAACTTGATTCTTTTGCAAGTACGTTTGAACCATGCATCGACTCAGATTCTTAGCGTTCTTCAGGCATTTTATGAGATTTATGGAAATATCTCATGTGCCGTATTTAATGAAATCATAACGAGCGATTATCTTCCGGTGTTACTGAATAAAGAATTCAAGAAAGTAGCGACACAAATCCAGATGTGTAAAGAAATCCAGTAAAAAGCGCTTTCTCTAATGGAAAACGCATTTTTAGGTTGATTATGTTTTTTGGCGAACGGGAATGAAATTTGCAAAGAATAAGACGATAGCTAGGATTAAAGCTGTATAAGAGACAATAGTATTCCAATCCATCACACGAATGTATATCCCAACGAATGCCCAGACAAAGACAAGTGGCGCAATCCAGTCGTTTTCACGAATACGGAATGCATAGCCAATCAAGGTAGCTATTATCAGCAATGTAATTGTCCAAACTGTGGTATTAAGTCCTAATAAGCTGGTAACTTCTATCCAAGTGAGATAATAGCAAATGTTTGCAATCGTTGCTACACTGACCCAACCAAGGTAGAGACTGATTGGAGCCCGCCAAACAAATGATTTTGTTATGTTTTTCTGTGCGATATACAATGCAATAAGTCCAATTAAAAGCAGCAACATTACAATAACGGAGCCTAAGAAATAGCCGTAATGCCAAGATACAATCCATAATCCATTTAATAAAGATGTGATGGAGAACAAAAATGCTAGCGCTTTCGTCACATTTTTTCGGTTAAAGGTTTGTGCAATGAGCCATAGGAATAAGCTTACATAAATAACGCCCCAAATAATAAACACGTAGCCTGCTGGTGTAAATAAAACATGGAGCCGATTCGATATTTCTCCCGTTGTTATCCCATTTAGCGGTAAAATATTGGCCAGTGCATTCATGCCGACCATCAAAATAAAGCACAGGTACATCCAGACTAATTTCATTTCAGACACCTCCATATTTGTTGTTTTCCCACTATAGCTGCTTATTAATCATCTGATAAATGATAAATAAGAGTCATTACGATTTACACGACTACTTTTTTTATGTATACTAGGTTAGGTAATGATTTTTAAGCATAGAAGGAGTTTTTCCGCTGTATGGATGAGATTTTAAAGGTAGCGAATGTTTCCTACCATTATGATAAAGAAGAAGTACTCCAAAGAATTAACTTAACAATCAAAAAAAGGCAGTTTCACAGGAATTATTGGGCCTAATGGTTCAGGGAAATCGACGCTGTTGAAATTAATTTTAGGGCTTTTGAAAATACAGCAAGGTGAAATTACCTTGTTTGGTAAGCCACATGCTGAATTTAAAGACTGGTCAAAAATTGGTTTCGTCTCGCAAAAATCAAACGCGTTTAATGGTGCGTTTCCAGCCACAGTAAAAGAAGTCGTTTCTAGCGGTTTGGTGAAGAAAAAAGGGATGTTTCGGCGGTTGAATCGTCGGGATTTTGAAGCAGTCTATGAGGCGCTTGACATTGTGGATATGAGGCGGTTTGCTGGGCGAAATATTGGAGAGCTTTCTGGTGGACAACAGCAACGTGTTTTTATTGCACGCGCGCTTGTAAGTAAGCCAGAGGTACTGATTCTGGATGAGCCTACTGTGGGGATTGATGCGCAGAACGTGACGTCTTTTTATGAGTTATTGAAGGAATTGAACGCGAAAGAGGCAATTACGATGTTGCTTGTGACACATGACATTTTGGCAGTGAATTCGTATGTGGATCATATTGTTAGCCTGAATACGAAGGTGTTGTTTGATGGTACGGCTGTGGATTACCAAATTTACTTAGAGGAACGAGAGCTAGAAGCCCTTGAAGTGAGCAGGATGGGGGTGACACATTGTGATTGCGAACCTGTTTGAATATGATTTTATTAGAAATACGTTTATTGTCGGGATTGTCATCGGGATTGTTGCTCCACTCTTGGGTAGTTTTATTGTAGTAAGACGACTTTCTTTGATGGCGGATGCGCTGAGTCATGTCAGTTTGGCAGGGATTGCAGTTAGCTTATACTTAAGTAAGATGTATTTACCGCTTGTCGCGCTGAATCCGCTGTATTTGGGATTCGGATTTGCGGTTGGTGGCTCTTTACTCATGGAAAAATTGCGCAATGTTTACAAACAATTTCAAGAACTAGCGATTCCGATTATTATGTCAGCTGGAATGGGGTTCAGCGTTATTTTTATCTCGCTTGCTAATGGCTTTAATACGGATTTGTTCAGCTATTTATTTGGTAGTGTTAGCGCGGTCAGTAAATCGGATATGTGGACAATTTTGGCAATCGCTTTTATAGTATTGTTAACTGTATTTTTTTTGTATAAAGAACTGTTTTTGTTATCATTCGATGAAGAATATGCGAATGCATCTGGAATTCCCGCTAAAATAGTGGATGTGATTTTCATGTTATTAGTAGCGCTTGTCATTGCATCTAGTATGCGCATTGTTGGTATTCTACTCGTGTCGTCATTGATGACATTGCCTGTAGCAGCAGCTATACGTATCGCTAAAGGCTTTAAACAAACGATTGCTTATGCGATTCTATTTGGTGAAATATCAGTGATAGGTGGTCTTGTGAGCGCCTTTTATCTCGATCTTGCACCAGGTGGTTCGATTGTTATTATTTCTGTCTTTATTTTAGTTTTAACGATTAGTGTTCAAAAAGTGAAACAAAAACTGGCGATAGCCGAAAGAAGTGATTCGAATGTCTCTAACAGCTAACGAAGCTCTGCAATTGATGAAACGAAAAGGTTATAAACACACGGATAAGCGCGAATTTCTAATCAATCTCTTTGCTCGAAAAAATCGTTATATGACGGCAAAAGAAGTTTTAGAGAGTATGAAGGAAGATTTTCCGGGAATTAGTTTTGATACAATCTACAGGAATTTATCACTATTTGTCGAATTAGAATTGTTTGAGGAGACAGAACTTTCTAGTGAGAAGCATTTTCGATTATCATGTGCTCACGAGGAACACCATCATCATTTTATTTGTATGGAATGTGGAAAAACGCGTGAGATTCGGATGTGCCCAATGGATTTCTTGGAAGAAGCATTGCCAGGTTATCAAGTAGAAGGGCATAAGTTCGAAGTGTATGGTAAATGCCCAGATTGTTTAGCGAAAGTGGGGTAGCAGATGATAATCAAGATATTAGAGCATGATTCGAATTGGGCTAAGATGTACAGTGATGAAAAAGTCGCGATACAGCAGATTTTGCAAACAGAATTAGTTGCTAGTTTCCATATTGGAAGTACATCTGTCCCAAACTTAAAAGCAAAGCCAATTATTGATATACTACTCGTTGTGGAGGATATTGTTAGACTAGATACTTTTGCTGAACGTTTTAAGGAGCTGAACTACGAGGTGATGGGGGAGTTTGGAATGGTTGGGAGGCGTTACTATCGCAAAGGTGGAGATCAGCGTACCCATCAAATCCACGCCTTCCAAGCAGATAACTTAACAGAAATTGGCCGGCATTTATTATTTCGTGATTTTCTAAGAGCACATCCAACAATAAGGCATAAATATGGTGAATTGAAGAGTAGCCTAGCTGATGCATATCCTAATGATATAGATGCTTATTGCGATGGTAAAGATCAATTCGTGAAAGAAACGGAACAAAAAGCGATTCATTGGCATTGGAAAAATCGTTAAAAAACGCGCCCATCAACGGGAACGCGTTTTTTTCTTCGTTACAAAATTAGTACCATTTATTTGCCCAAACTGATAACCAATCGAATCAACTAACTCGGCAATTGTATTTACTTGCTGGATGTTAGCCAATTCGCGTACAATATCAGCTGCAACCTCAGAGTCTTCTAAAGCATGATGATGTTCAAAATGCATGCCGAAATAATCTGCGACAAGGTTTAATTTATGTGAGCGTAGCGGTAATATTTTTTGAGATAACACGCAAGAACAAAAATACAGATTCGCAGGTAATGGCAAATCGTACTTCTCTGTTGTCGCACGGAATACATTAATATCAAACGTCGCAAAGTGAGCAGCCACTGGTAAGTCATCGATGAAATTAATAATACTCGGATAAACTTCTAGCCAATTCGGGGAGTCCCAAACGTCTTCCGGATGAATACCATGAACACGAATATTAGAAGCGTAGAAATCTTCCTCAGGATTGATTAATTGATAGTATTCGGAATGCTTGTTCCCATTCAAATATTTGACCATACCAATGGAGCAGGGACTTGTTCGTGAACCATTAGCAGTTTCAAAATCAAGAACGACATAGTTTAAATCTTTCATCTTGTTTTCACTCCTTCACATCCATCATACCTTTAAGAATTCGGCTTGCGCAAGGATTTTGGTTTGATGTAGAGGCCAAGATCACGTCGTTCTTTTCGTAAGGCTATGGAAAGCGAAATCATCATCAGGAGCATAATAAATGAAAATGGCAAAGCAACAATGATAAGCATATTTTGCAAGCCTTCTAAACCACCACTGAAAAGTAGAATAGAAGCGATTAATGACTGGATGATACCCCATATAAATTTGACACGGTTGGCTGGGTTCATCACGCCATTCATCGTTTGCATGCCTAGTACATAGGTGGCTGAGTCAGCGGATGTAATGAAGAATACGCCAATCAAGAAAATTGCAATTATCGAAAGTAGTGACCCTAGTGGCATGTGATTGAACGTGCCAAACAGAACTTCTTCGGTTTTTAGTTGGGTTAAATCAAATCCAGCGCGTTGTACAGAGGTAGATGCTGTCCCAAAAACGGCGAACCAGACCACACTAAGCAACGTGGGCAGCAAAATAACACCAGCTAAAAACTCGCGGATTCGGCGGCCTTTGGAAACCCGCGCGATAAAAATTCCGACAAACGGTGACCAAGAAATAAACCAAGCCCAATAGAAAATTGTCCAACTATTAATCCACTCACGACCAGCTGCATCCACTGGTGATGTCCGGAAACTCATGCCGATAAAATTTTGCATATAAGCACCAGTTGCATCAGTCATCATATTTAGCGTTAGCAATGTTGGGCCAACGATAATAACAATAATCATCAGCAGAACGGCTAAAACCATGTTCGTATTACTGAGCCACTTCATACCACGACCAAGTCCACTCATCGCGGAAGTTAAGAACAGAACGGTAACGACTGCAATAATAATAATCTGTATCTTAAAACTAACTGGGATGTCGAATAAAAAGGATAGCCCCCCATTTATTTGCGTAGCACCGAAGCCAAGTGTTGTCGCAACACCGACAATTGTCGCGAATACGGCAATAACATCGATTGTCACACGGACAGAAGGCTTCATAAATCTCCCAAGAAGCGGATCGAGTGTTGCGCTAATCAAACCAGGTTTATCCTGTCTAAATTGGAAATAGGCCAGCGTTAGGCCAACAAAGGCATATATCGCCCACGCATGAATGCCCCAGTGGAAAAAGGAGAAGCGAAAAGCATCCATTAAAGCTTGGTTTGTTCCAGGCTCGGCCTCTGGACTTGAGATTGCATAATGGGACAACGGTTCTGTCGCCCCCCAAAAAACGAGTCCAACACCCATTCCAGCACTGAATAACATACCAAACCAAGAAATAGTTGAATATTTCGGCTTTTCACCTGCTTTTCCTAGTTTAATTGAACCAATTGGACTGATGATTAAATAGAAGCAGAAAATCACGAGTACTGAAACAAAAATCAAATAGTACCAACCAAATGTTGTCGTAATAAAATTTTGAATGTTTGCAGTTACGCTGGCAAGCCCTGTTGGGGTCAGAATTCCGATTGTAACAAAGACTAATGTGATAGCCAGTGTAATCCAAAATACATTTGTAATTTTGTGCGAAGTTTCTTTTTTTTGTTCCCATAATTCCTCACTTTCATTGCTAGACAGGTTTCTGTGTAAAAGTCTAGCAAACTAATAGGAACGAAATACTGAACCGCCCCTTGACCTTAACTATGTTAACAAAGATTAGCAGTGAAAGCAAATGGGTGACAATAGCGCATGTTTCAATTCCTTATTTGTGGATAAAGTTACATAACAAAGTACCACATATACGAGGAGGAATTACTATGAAAAAAGAGGATGGATTTTTGGCTGGATTTATTATTATCGTTGTTTTAATAACATTTAAGATTTGGATAAAATTCACGTTTGAGTTGCAATTAGCATGCCTCGTTCTGCTAGTAGCAGCATCGTGGACGTTGAAATATTTCATTTTTAAAAAATTAAAATCTAAGAAAAAAGGGGCTTAACATAATTAAAAACGTCGACGTGCAAAAATGCGTATCGACGTTTTTAAACTTATTTTGCAGCTTCTGCTTCCTCTGCTGCTTTTTTAGCGAAATATTCTTCGGCTAGGATATCGATTTCTTTCTTCAATTCCTCGACCATTGTTTCTTCGGGTACTTTACGAACAATTTTACCATGACGGAAAAGAAGTCCTTCGCCACGAGCACCAGCTATTCCGATATCGGCTTCACGAGCTTCACCTGGACCGTTTACAGCGCAACCGAGTACTGCAACTTTAATTGGAGCTTTGATGGTGGAGATGTATTCTTCCACTTCATTAGCAATACTGATAAGGTCGATTTCAATACGACCACAAGTTGGACAAGATATAAGTGTTGCAGCATTGGATGACAGGCCGAACGACTTTAATACTTCACGGGCAACTTTAATTTCTTCTACAGGATCGGCAGAAAGGGAGACACGAAGCGTGTTTCCAATGCCTTTACTAAGGATTGCACCAAGTCCGGCGGCGCTTTTGATACCACCAGCAAACTGTGTTCCTGATTCAGTTATTCCCAGATGTAGTGGATAGCTGAATGCCTTGGATGCTAAATCGTAGGCTTCAATTGCCAAGTTGACATCAGATGCTTTTAGTGACACGATGATATCATGAAAATCAAGATCTTCTAGAATCTTGATGTGATCTAGCGCGCTTTCGACCATTCCTTCTGCAGTAGGGTAACCATATTTTTCGATAAACTTCTTCTCCAAGCTACCAGCGTTAACTCCGATACGAATCGGAATACCTTTTGCTTTGGCCGCGTTCACGACTTTAACAACGCGATCGCGACGACCGATATTACCTGGATTAATACGAATTTTGTCCACACCAGCATCGATTGCTTTTAAAGCTAGGCGATAATCGAAATGAATATCGGCTACGAGCGGAATTGAAATTTTGCTTTTTATTTCAGCAAGGGCATCTGCAGCGCGCTCATCAGGGACGGCGACACGAACAATTTGGCACCCAGCTTCTTCTAGACGATGAATTTCAGCAACAGTTGCCTCTACATCATGCGTTTTTGTTGTGGCCATACTTTGAATAAATAATTCATTACTTCCGCCTATGGTCAAATTACCAACCTTTACAGGGCGGGTATTTGCTCTATGTGTTCTTTCTGTCAAAGCGATTCGCTCCTTATAATCCCGATTTGCAGGATTTGTTATTATTAATGCATTACCAATCATACCATTATTCGTGTGAAAAATCATCCATATTGTTTATTAGAATTTAGTGAGAATAGGGCTGTTATCCAAATGAAAACTCCCAAAACCACCTTGGTTTGAGGAGGACTTGGGAGCTTTTATAACTTATTTTACAGGCTGCTTCATGTCTGTTGGCGGAATTTGCCGAATGACTAAGAAAATAATAAAGAAGCTTACTGCCATATTGATAGTTGAGAGGTATGGAACCGTTATTTGGAGCCAGTACATCACCATCGTGAACACTGCTGCAAGCGTCATACTGTATGCTGCAATATTCCAGTTGTTGAAATAACTGATACCCATACGACCGAAGCCACTCATAATAAATCCGAATAGAGCATATAGCGCAACTTTGAAGAATGAAATCAGAATCATCGCAATTAAAATGATGCCAAGTAAAATTGGAATGAAATATTTTGACAAATCTTCCATGGATTGATAAAAGCTTACGAGGTCACTTTTGGATTTGATTCCAGCAGTTGTATAGCTTACAGATTGATCTACGCCAGGAGCTTTGATGTAAATTTTGTCTGATAAGAAAGCGATCGCACTATCAGCAGAACCGATTTGATTGTCGATTTGGTCCGTTGTCAAGCTGTTAGTCGAGTCAAAGTAGAAAAAGACACTGCCTTGATCGATAGTTATTGGTTTATCTGAGTCAGAAACGAGTTTTCCATCCTCTATAGTAAAATCAGGGATGTCGTTTTTGATGGTATCTGCTCCAACCTTTAACGCATCATTGGCAGCGTTAGCCGTGTGAAAGCCGATTGGTAAAAAAATCAGAATCGAAATGAGAATTATGTAAAGAATCGATTTCCATATTTTATCCGCTCGAAACGTTGCGATATCCTCAGGAGAGTAGATACTTTTTACAAAACGTTTGAAAATATTCATTTGGTTGTGATGCACCTCATTCTTGGTTTATTTATATAGTAGAAACGTAAATCTTAGTTGCTAATTGCTTTCTTTATAATAGCTTGAAATTGAAGGGATTGCAAGGATAGGAAAACAAAGCAAGTTTTTTGTGATTTTGAAATAAAGTCAGTTGTCCAGCTTTCAAATCCAGCTTCGGGGCTAGCTCTGCAAAAAAAAAAGGTAGATTCAAAGCATTTTTTGCGGAGCTGACAAACCTCCTTAGCTTTTTAGTCAAGCATTTAAATTGCAACGGTCGCCTTGTAGTGATAACCTTGTAGTTGTAGGGAAAAGTGGACTAAGTATCTCATTTGGAAATGCTTGCTTTTTCGAATAAAGATAATCAAGGAGGAGTTTTTATTATGACATATGAATTACCTAAATTAGCTTACACATACGATGCTTTGGAGCCTAATTTTGATAAAGAAACAATGGAGATTCACTATTCAAAACATCATCAAACGTATGTAACGAAACTAAATGATGCATTAAAAGGACATGACGATTTAGCTGCTAAATCTATCGAGGACTTGGTTGCTGATTTAAATAGTGTTCCTGAAAACATTCGTACTGCTGTTCGTAATAATGGTGGCGGACATGCCAACCATAAATTCTTCTGGACCATCCTTAGCCCTCAAGGCGGTGGCGAGCCCTCTGGCGCTTTAGCAGACGCAATCAACGCTACATTCGGAAGTTTCGAGGAATTCAAAACGAAATTTGCTGATTCAAGCGTTGCACGTTTCGGTTCTGGTTGGGCGTGGTTAGTAGTGAAAGATGGCAAATTGTCTATCATTTCTACTCCAAACCAAGATTCACCGTTAACAGATGGCTACACACCAGTTATCGGTCTTGATGTTTGGGAGCACGCTTACTATTTGAAATTCCAAAATGTTCGTCCAGAATACATCAAAACTTTCTGGAACGTAGTAGATTGGAATAAAGCTGGCGAAAATTTTGACGCAGCTAAATAATTAAAAATGAAAGTCGTGTGCGTGAAAATGCATGCGGCTTTTTTGTGTAATCAGAGTGCATGCAGACTTTTAAAGAGGTCTTTAACTTTTCTTAATGATTTTCTAATCAAACTCTAGTGGTAATCTCGCCAAAATTCAGCTACAATAGAATTAGATGAGTGCTGAAAAAGGAAGGATTGTGACAAGTGAAAAATAGATTTATTAAAAAGGCTGACAAACCAAAGAAGAAAAGGCAAGTAATTCCGCTACGCTTGAACATCCTATTTTTCGTTATTTTTATATTATTCTCAGCTCTAATTTTGCGCCTTGGTGTGGTTCAAATCGTTCAAGGAGAAACGTATAAGCGGCAATTGGAAGAAACCGATGATGTTAGTGTGACGAAAAACGTGCCACGTGGTGTTATTTATGACCGGAATTATAATCTATTAGTAGGTAATTCAGCGGTTAAATCAATCACATATGCACGTAGTCAGAAAACACAGGCAACAGAGATGATTGCGGTTGCGAAGAAATTGGATAAATTAGTCGCGATTACGCCTGAGAAATTGACCGAGCGTGATTTGCAAGATTATTGGATTTTGATAAATGAGAAAGAATCACTAGCGCGTCTTAGCAAAGCTGACCGTAATTTAGACGGTGGGAAAGTGTATAAAAAGCAGATTGCAGGTGTGACGCAAGCTGATTTGGATAGTTTAACCGAAGATGATAAACGTATTGCTACAATTTACAAGAAGATGACAGCTGGTTATGCGCTATCGCAAGTGGCGATTAAGAGTAAGGGCGTGACGGATGAGGAAATCGCGAGGGTAAGCGAGAATTTGGAAAGCTTGCCTGGTGTAGATACAACGACAGACTGGAATCGTTTTTATACGTATGATGAAACGTTGCGTTCGATATTAGGAAGCGTGTCGACCGAGAAACAAGGGATTCCGAGTGACAAGGTGGATTATTACTTAGCACAAGGCTATAGCCGAAATGACCGTGTTGGCCGAAGTTATTTAGAAGCGCAGTATGAATCCGTGTTAGCCGGACAGAAATCGAAGTCGAATAGTGTTCTGGATAGCAGCGGGAATATTATTGAGACGGTTGAGAAGTATGAAGGTTCTAAAGGTAAGGATTTGGTCTTATCTGTGGATGTTGAGTTCCAGAAGAAGATTGAGGAAATTTTGAGAAAAAATATGGACATCAATAAAGGTTATAGTGGAACTGATTTGTTTGACCGAGCATTTGTAGTTGCAACCGATCCGTATTCTGGCCAAGTTCTTGCACTTGCAGGCCAGAAATTTGATGGAAAGGGTGGATTTGAAGATTTTTCACTAGGCAACTTTACCACTGCTTACAATATGGGATCAGCTGTTAAAGGGGCAACTGTGCTAGGTGGAATTATGGACGGTGCGATTTCTGAAAACCAAACTTTCTTTGATCAGCCAATTAAGTTTAAAGGAACGAAAGCGAAAAGCTCATGGTTTAATAGAAGTGGAGAAGGTGGACGTACTTTAGATCCTGTTGGAGCCCTAGAAATATCTTCAAACTCCTATATGTATCAAGTTTCGATGAAAATGGCTGGAGCGAAATATGTTCCTGATGGCCCATTCCGAGCTTCGCCAGAAACATTTGATACAATGCGTTATTATTATAATCAATTTGGATTAGGTGTTAAGACGGGTATCGATTTGCCAGGAGAACAAATTGGTTATAAAGGTCCTGATGATACAGTTGGTAAAATACTCGATTTTGCAATTGGACAATATGACTCGTATACACCACTGCAACTAGCTCAGTATGGCGGTACTATTGCCAATGGCGGTTATCGGATTGAACCAACAATGCTAAAAGAAATACGCGATCCAAGTACGAATGGTGATGCAGTTGGTAAAGTAGCAACTGAGGTTGAACCTAAAGTCTTAAATCGTATTGGTGCATCAAGCTCAGCGATTAAAGAAGTACAGGAAGGTTTCTACGCAGTAACTCATGGAGGAAATGGAACAGGAAGACATTATTTCAATGATTTGGGTGTAGAAGTTGCAGGTAAGACTGGTACAGCTGAAGCATTTTATGATGGCCCTAAAAAGGATAGTGCTATGACGGAGGTTTGGAATACAACTTTTGTAGGTTATGCACCAGCTGAAAAACCAGAGATCTCTATTTCCGTAGTTGTTCCTTGGGGGTATCGCAAATATGGCGGAACAGATTCAAAAATTAACCTGAAAATATCAGAAGAAGTATTCAAAGCTTATTTTGATTTGAAAAAAGAACGAGCAGAAGCTGGAAAAGATACTTCTAAAGTAGATCAGCCAATTAATAATAAAGCAGCTGCAGCAGCGGCACAAGCAAAATTGAATGACTAAGAGTATGATGAACATCCTAAATTTAGATATATATTCTAATTTTAGGATGTTTTTGCACAGGAAAAATGCAAACAGGTTTTCTGCAATGATAAAAATTTTCAATTTCTCCTCAAAATCCCATGCAAAAACCTGATAATTAGCCGATATTATGGTATGATAAGTTAAATGTGAAAAAACGAAGTCCGATTAAGGAACTCTGTTTTTCTTTTTCGACAAAATATACCAAAATCAAGGGGGAAATAGAATGACAAAAAGCTATCACGTAGCTGTTGTTGGCGCGACTGGTGCTGTTGGAACGCAAATGATTCAATTATTGGAAGATGTGACGTTTTCTATAAAAGAAGTGTCGTTTTTATCTTCGGCTCGTTCAGCTGGTAAGAAATTGACGTTCCGCGGGGAAGAAGTAATAATTAAAGAAGCAACACCTGAAAGTTTTGCGGGTGT
Organism: Listeria rocourtiae FSL F6-920; assembly: GCF_000525975.1. Classification (GTDB taxonomy): domain Bacteria; phylum Bacillota; class Bacilli; order Lactobacillales; family Listeriaceae; genus Listeria_A; species Listeria_A rocourtiae. Next base: position 60,567 of record NZ_AODK01000004.1, on the reverse strand, counting down.
GGATATTGCTTTGTTCAGTGCTGGTGGTTCGATTTCTGAGCGTTTTGCGAAAGATGCAGTGGCACATGGCGCGATTGTAATCGATAATACGAGTGCGTTCCGGATGCATCCAGATGTACCGCTTGTTGTTCCTGAGGTGAATCCTGAGGCGTTGCGTGATCACAAAGGCATTATTGCGAATCCGAACTGTTCGACAATTCAAATGGTCGCAGCACTGCAACCGATTCGCGCAGCTTTCGGCTTAAACCGGATTATTGTTTCGACATACCAAGCTGTTTCTGGTTCTGGTATTCAAGCAATTGAAGAGCTGCAAACGCAATCTCAAGCCATTTTGAATGGAGAAGATTTTACGCCTGCTGTGATGCCAGTGAAGGGTGATAAAAAGCATTTCCAAATTGCGTTTAATGCGTTGCCACAGATTGATGTTTTCACGGATAATGACTATACATACGAAGAGATGAAGATGGTCAATGAAACGAAGAAAATCATGAGCGATACGTCAATGAAAGTTGCGGCAACATGTGTACGTATTCCAGTTATCACGGGACATTCGGAGTCGGTTTACATTGAAGTGGATCAGGATAATGTCAAAGTTTCTGAGATTCAAGAACTCCTGCGCAATGCACCTGGTGTTGTTTTGGAAGATGATACGGCGAATCAAGTGTATCCGCATGCGGCGAGTTCTGCTGGTAAAAAAGAGGTTTTCGTTGGGCGAGTTCGTCATGATTTAGACGATTCGAAAGGATTCCATATGTGGATTGTATCGGATAATTTACTAAAAGGCGCTGCTTGGAATTCGATTCAAATTGCTGAATCTTTAATCGAACAAGAAATCATCTGAAAAACGCGAAATAATTGAGGTGTAACGAATGAAAATTATCGTGCAAAAATTTGGTGGGACTTCCGTTCAAAACGAGGAGTCCCGCCAGCTTGCATTTAACCATTTACAAAGTTCAATCGATCAAGGCTATAAAGTTGTTGTTGTTGTTTCGGCAATTGGTCGATTAGGTGATCCTTACGCGACGGATACGTTGCTGGAACTCATTGGGGCGAAAGAAACGCGGTTGTCATTACGTGAACAAGATATGTTGCTTTCTGTTGGTGAAACGATTTCTACAGCGGTTTTCACGAACATGCTTTTAGAGGCTGATATCAAGGCTACGGGATTTTCGGGGGCCCAAGCTGGAATCAGGACATCAGGTGAATACACGGCGGGCAAAATTTTCTGAGGTCGACGTGACACGATTACGTGAGACACTGGAAACTGTCGATATTGTTGTTGTTGCTGGTTTTCAAGGTAGTGCGCCAAATGGTGATGTCACAACGCTTGGTCGTGGAGGTAGCGATACTTCTGCCGCAGCGCTTGGCGTCGCACTTGCCGCCGAAAGGATTGATATCTTTACGGATGTTGATGGAATGTACACAGCCGATCCGAGAATTGTTAAAAATGCGCGTTCTTTGCCGACTGTGAGTTATAATGAAGTTAGCAACATGGCTTATCAAGGTGCCAAAGTGATTCATCCACGTGCTGTTGAGATTGCGATGCAGGCTAAGATTCCGTTGCGCATTCGTTCGACATATTTAAAGGGAGAGGGAACACTTGTTACGTCGCAAACCGATGTCAGCGGTCATTTTGATGTGAAGGAACGCCTTGTTACGGGGATTGCGCATGTGACGAATTTGACGCAGCTTCGTGTTAAGACAGATTATGTCCATACCCAGCAGGAAGCTTTCGCAATTTTGGCGGAAGCGAATATTAGTTTAGATTTTATTAATATATCAACAAACGAGATTGTGTTCACCGTACCAGAACAAAAGCGTGAACACGTGTTGGCACTTTTGAAGGAAGCATCCTATGAGGCCGAAACGACTGAGAATTGCGCAAAAGTTTCCATCGTTGGGGCGGGAATCGCTGGTGTACCAGGAGTTACCGCTAAGATCGTATCTGCTTTATCCAGGAAAAACATCGCTATTTTGCAGTCAGCAGATAGTCATACCACAGTTTGGATTCTAGTTGAAGAAACGGATTTAATCGCCGCAGTAAATGCACTTCATGATGAGTTTTGCATTGAAAATGAATTGGAGGAGGAATAACATAATGGATTTCGGAAAAGTAGTGACAGCCATGGTGACGCCGTACAATTCTGAGAAAGATAAAGTATGCAAAAAAAGGATTCACCGTTTAGTCAACCACCTCATTGAAAATGGTTCAGATGGCCTAGTAGTAGCGGGTACAACAGGTGAGTCCCCAACGATTTCGCACGACGAAAAGATTAAGTTGTTCAAGCAAGTTGTAGAAACAAACCAAGGGCGCGCTAAAATCATTGCGGGAACGGGTTCGAATAATACGGCGGAAACAATCGCTTTTACGAAAGAAGTGGAAGAAATCGGTGGTATTGATGCTGTTCTAATCGTAGCACCGTACTATAATAAACCAAACCAAGCTGGTCTATACGCTCATTTTGCGGCAATTGCAGAGGCGACGACGTTACCAGTGGTCATTTATAACATTCCGAGTCGATCGATTGTGAATATAGAACCAGAAACGATTATTGAACTGTCCAAAATCGAGAATATTGTCGCGGTAAAAGAATCTAGTGGTAATTTTGATAATATCACAAAAATTATTGCAGAAACTAGTGATAATTTTGCGGTTTACAGTGGCGATGATAGTTTTACATTACCAATTTATGCACTTGGTGGAGCGGGTGTTATTTCGGTTGCGAGTCACATTATCGGCCCTGAAATGCAGACGATGCTTCGCGCCTTTGATGAAGGTGATACGAAGAAAGCAGCGGAAATTCATGGTAAGCTGGTGCCGTTAATGAACACACTATTCATCGCTCCGAATCCAGCTCCGGTGAAACATATGGTTAATAAATTAGGTATTGATGTTGGGCATTTACGATTGCCACTCGCACCGTTAACAGACACAGAAATTGTAAAAATTGAAGCAGCATACAAAAATTATTTAAAATAAGAGGAAGGAGGAATAACTTTGACAATAAAAAAAAGCACAACATATTAAGATTATCCCACTTGGCGGTGTGGATGAAAGTGGAAAGAATTTATACGTAGCTGAAGTGGATGAATCTATTTATATTCTGGATACAGGCTTGATGTTCCCAGAAGACGAATTGTTGGGAATCGATGTCGTTATTCCAGACATTAAATACTTAGAGGATAATCAAGACCGGATCGAGGCTATTTTTCTAACGCACGGTCACGAAGATGCAATCGGAGCTTTACCATACGTTTTGGCCAAAATTAAGGCGCCAGTTTATGGAACAGAGTTGACGATTGCACTTGCCAAAGCAGCATTAAAAGAACATAAAAAAGTTCGCTTCAACGACTTCCATATTGTTGATGGAAAAACGAAATTATCATTCCCAAATATCGATGTAGAATTCTTCCGTACAACGCATTCCATTCCTGATTCTGTCGGTATTATTTTAAATACAAGTGAAGGCGCGATTGTTTATACAGGCGATTTCAAATTTGATCAATCCGCAAAACCAGGATATGAGACTAGCCTAGGTCGTATCGCTGAAATTGGTGAAAAAGGTGTGCTTGCATTACTTTCTGATAGCTCTGAAGCAGAACATGCCGGTGCTACATCAAGTGATAGCCTCATAGATGAAGAAATTCGCCACGCTTTTCATTCTGCGCCAGGACGCGTTATTGTAGCATGTGTGGCTTCTAATCTCGTTCGTTTACAACAAGTTCTGGATGCATCATTTGCGACAAATCGTAAAGTTGCAATCGTAGGGAAAGAATTAGAACGCGTTTTTGATATTTCGGTAAAATTGAACAAGATTCAGTTGCAGAGCGAAGAACTTGTTGTGCCATTAAAAGAAGCGAAAAAGCTACCAAAAGACAAGCTTGTCATCATTGAAACAGGTAATCTTGGCGAACCAATTCAATCATTACAACTGATGACAAAAGGTAAGCATCCAAAAATAAATGTCGAAAAAGGTGATACAATCTACATTACATCGACGCCATCCCCTTCATCGGAAACTATTTTAGCGAAAACGATTGATATGCTATATAAAGCAGATGCAACTGTATTAACGATGAACCGAGATTTATTTGTATCCGGTCATGGCAGTCAAGACGATTTAAAATTAATGTTAAACTTAATGAAACCAAAATACTTCATCCCAGTTCACGGTGAGTATCGGATGTTGATTGCACACGCTAAACTAGCGTATCAAGTTGGAATCCCGAAATCAAACGTATTCGTAGCTGGAAAAGGTGAAGTTATCGAGTATAAGAATGGCCGCATGAGCGCTGGAAACCGAGTATTTGCAGGGAATACATTGATTGATGGACTCGGTGTGGGGGATGTTGGGAATATTGTATTGCGCGATCGTAAATTATTATCAGAAGATGGTATTTTTATCGTTGTTGTTACGTTGAATCGTAAATCTAAAGCGATTATCTCTGGACCGGAAATCATTTCAAGAGGTTTCATCTACGTTCGTGAATCTGAGCATCTACTGGATAAATCATCCGAAGTCGTGACAAAGATTGTCGAGAAGAACTTACAAGATAAAGAATTTGAGTGGGCGAAACTAAAACAAGACATCCGCGACCAATTAAACCGATATTTGTTCGAACAAACGAAACGTAGGCCAATGATACTTCCGATAATTATGGAAGTTTAAAAGGGGAAACAGCCCATTAGAGCCAAAAAAGGTATAAAATCCAAAATCGGATTTTATACCTTTTTCTTTACTCATTTTCCAAATAATGCTCCATTTAGCTTACCTAGTTTTGCGAAAAATTAAGCTGGAACAGATTAATGAGACTTTTTTAAATTTTCATGATATTAGTGCGGTTAGTGTAGAAGAACGGTTATTTAATTTGTTTAAAAATAATGTGATTAATGCAAGAATGTTTTAGCCTTTTTTGTCTTATTTGAGGGAGATACTTTATAAGAGCTCCTGAAGGATTACATGCTCATAATATTTGCATGCATATTGAATCTCTAATTTAGCAAAAGATGCTTTATAAGAGCTTCAACATATGTTATAGTACAATAATAACAATCAAGCAAGCAAGGAGAGTTAAAACATGGCCATTTGGTTAACATTAATGGGCGTTTCATTTCTAGGGTTTATCGTTGGACTTATCATGCTATTCGCCCAATCACAGCGTAAAATCGGAATTTTTATCGTAACAGGGGCTAGTATTCTCATCATCATCTCTATTGTTGGTGTATTTATTTCATTTGCTAATTACAACAAGCTCCAAGAACAAGTTGCAAGTTATTCCTCTGATAGTAAGACCGGTAAAACGAAATCAGAAGGAATAGAAATATATAATGTGAATTGGCATAATAATGCAGATGGAATGGATAAGAAAATTTCAACGGTTGCTGTCGAGAAGAAGGTTGTACACGCTACAATGGAAGATAAAGATATGCCGGGGACACTCACGATTGCAATCGAAATCAAAAATAACACAAAAGATGAACTACTTACCTACCCGTTACAAGGTGAGCTAACAACAATCAATGGACAACAATTAGCTGCGGATATTATTTTATCAGATATTATCGATGGCAAAATGAAGCCGGGTGCTACAATCAAAGGGCGTATTGTGTTTCCGCTTGACAAACTAGATAAGGTCTCAGATATTCAGTGGTTTCAATTTTCATGGTCGACATACAATAAAGACAAGCTGATTAAAAGCGATACAGGGCGACTTCATTTGAAAAAATGATAAATAGCGCTTTCTTAACTGGGAAACTAGTAGAAAGTGCTATTTTTGATTTAAAAAAGAAGTTTATGTATACAATGCGTGCTCCATGAAGATCGAGCGAGCTGTGTCCGAATTCTAAAAAATACGAAGGACGGCCTATTCGTAATACTTATAGGCGTATTGGAGCTGTAACTATTGCATTTCGAACAGCCCCAACAAATGCAATAGAAAAAGCAGTAGACGTGCCAAATACGGTATTTCTACTGCTTTTTACTTACTCTGTCACATTTAGTGCTTCAGCAAGATACTCATCATATGAAATTTCTTTATTATAGAAGGAATCTTTGGATAGATTGATAATACGAGTTGCGACACTTTGCAAGAACTGGTGGTCATGTGATGCGAAAATCATCGCCCCTTTAAATTGAATCATACCGTTATTTAGCGCAGTAATTGATTCCAAATCTAAATGGTTGGTAGGTTCGTCCATCAATAGCACGTTGGCGCCAGAAAGCATGTTTTTCGATAGCATACAACGAACTTTTTCACCACCGGAAAGAACGCGAACTTTTTTCAATACTTCATCGCCACTAAACAGCATGCGACCTAGGAAACCGCGAAGGAAAGCCTCGCTATCATCTTGTGGTGAATATTGGCGTAACCATTCTACAAGATTTAAATCATTATCCTCGAAGAACTCTGAGTTATCTTTAGGGAAGTAGCTTTGCGTTGTTGTTACACCCCATTTATATTCGCCTTCATCAGGTTCCATTTCACCAGCAAGAATTTGGAAAAATACTGTTTTTGCAACTTCATCGTCACCAACAAGCGCAACTTTGTCATTACGATTGATGATAAAGCTCACGTTATCAAGCACTTTCACCCCATCAATTGTTTTTGAAAGGTTCGTCACAGTAAGGAGATCATTCCCAACTTCGCGGTCAGGATTGAATTGTACGAACGGATAGCGACGACTTGAAGGCTGAATATCCTCAAGTGTAATTTTATCAAGCATTTTCTTACGGCTAGTTGCTTGCTTTGATTTCGAAGCATTGGCCGAGAAACGTGCAATAAAAGCTTCCAATTCTTTAATCTTTTCCTCTTTCTTCTTGTTGCGATCGCCCATCATTGTTTGTGCTAATTGACTAGATTCATACCAGAAATCATAGTTACCGACGTACAGCTTAATTTTGCTGAAATCAAGATCAGCAATATGCGTACATACTTTATTAAGGAAATGACGGTCATGGGAAACCACGATAACCGTATTTTCAAAGTTGATTAAAAATTCTTCTAACCAATGAATCGCTTTAATGTCTAAATGGTTGGTAGGCTCATCCAGAAGTAAAATATCAGGCTTGCCGAATAGTGCTTGTGCTAGCAAAACCTTGACTTTTTCACTACCTGTAAGGTCTTTCATTAATTTATCGTGTAAGTCAGTAGTGATTCCAAGTCCGTTAAGCAAAACAGCAGCGTCAGGTTCTGCATCCCAACCATCAAGCTCCGCGAATTCACCTTCTAGCTCTGCAGCACGAATACCGTCTTCATCGCTGAAATCTTCTTTTGAATAAATCGCATCTTTTTCTGCCATGATTTTGAAAAGTTGCTCATGTCCGCGAATAACAGTTTTCAAAACAACTTCTTCATCATATTGGAAATGATCTTGTTTCAAAACAGTTAAACGTTCACCAGCTGGAATATGCACGTTACCACTTTGTGAATCAAGCTCACCAGAAAGCACCTTTAAGAAAGTAGATTTCCCCGCACCGTTTGCACCGATTAAGCCGTAACAATTTCCAGGTGTGAATTTAATGGAAACATCTTCAAACAATTTTTTATCGCCAAAACGTAAAGATACATTATTTACAGTTAACATTTTCGTCCTCCCAAATTCGCGCGTTCTCAACTGAAATTTTCATATTGAATGCCAAAAACGCAATTACTCCTATTCTATCACGAATACTCATGCAATGAAAGAGCAGGGAACTGGACTTTCTAAAATATACTGCTATAATGAGAACCAGATAGCCAAATAAGGCACCAATTTTACAAATTTTGGTGGATTGTTTGGGCATCCATGATTTGAGACTCAAAAAGAATCCATTTCATGAATAGACGTTACCACAGGGGGGGCCTTGGCTGAGATTGATTTCTGATTTTTAGGAATCTGACCCTTTGAACCTGTTCGTTAATACGAGCGTAGGGATTGTGGCGAATGAAGTTATATCTGATTACATAAGTTTGATGATTTGACTCCTTTCTTCTGCGGTACGTTTTTTTACCAAAAAAAGAAAGGGGTTTTTTTATGCGCAATACGCGATTGTTGGCAATGTTAGAATGTGCTATTTTTGCTTCATTAGCAATGGTTCTCAGCTTTATTCCAGTTGATTTCGGGTCGTCATTTTCGGTATCTTTAGGCATGATTCCGATGTATATCATTGCGATTAGGCGTGGCTTTTGGGCTGCTGGTTTTTCAGGATTATTGTGGGGGTTGCTTCATTTTGTGACTGGAAAAGCTTATATTTTGAGCCCGTTACAAGGATTTATTGAGTATATTGTTGCCTTTGCATTTATTGCTTTTGCTGGCTTGTTTGCGGTGCAAGTTCGTGGCTATTTGAAAGAGGAGAAGTTAGGCAAAGCGATTGGCTGGGCTTGGGGAACGATGGTTATTGGTGGCGTGGCACGGTATTTCTGGCATTATCTTGCGGGTGTCTTGTTTTGGGGAGCTTATGCTTTCAAAGGTTGGTCCGCGCAATTGTTTTCGATTGTGATGAATGGCGCGAGTTGCATTGCAACGATTATAGTCGCAGGAATTATTGTTAGCATCTTGATGAAAATCTCACCGAAGCTTTTTTTGCCTAAATAATTATGGTGCTAAAAAAATGGCTTTATACGGCGATGCTTATGGCAATTTCTTTTGTAGGAAGTAGTTTTATCTCTGTGCCAATTGGCTTTGCAAAAATTGCTCCTGTGCAACATTTGGTAAACTTGGTTAGTGCTGTGATGCTCGGGCCAGGATATGCTGTGGCGCAAGCATTTGGAACTTCTGCTTTACGGAATATCTTTGGAACAGGCACGGTTTTTGCATTTCCTGGGAGTATGATTGGCGCATTGTGCGCAGGGGTGATCTACAACTATACGAAAAAGCTCTGGTTAGCAACTGTCGGCGAAATGGTTGGGACGGGGATTCTCGGTGCTCTAATATGCTATCCTATTGCTCGACTATTTTTTACACAACAAATGACAATGTGGGTGTTTATTCCGTCGTTCTTCTTGAGTTCTCTCATTGGAGCGTTGATTGGCTATATTATCTTGAGAAAAATAGAAACCAGATTAACACTTACGAATCGATTTTTGTAAATAGCTACTATGATTTCTTTACGTACTACAATGTGGATAGAAAGGTTGTTATAGCACACTGAAGCACCTATCTCCTGGCCAGAGATAGGTGCTTCTTTTATTAGATGTTGCAGACGGATTATTTATTATGCTATATATAACAGTCTTTCTGAGTCTATTTATAGAGGATTAAGTGTCACTTTCCAATTTAGTAATTCAAATCTATATCTGCATCCAAATAAAAAGTCCCTCATTTCTCCATGTAAATCTTGTTTTTTATAAGAAATTTCAAAAGTTCCCTAAATGCCTATGAGTAGTGCATTTGGTGGAGCTTTTTTCTATAGTAATAGGCTTATATGAGGCGTGCTCATTCGCTTTTTAATTTTGGTTACGTTATAATGTGGATTAGAAAGGGCTGTGTTATTTGGAATAGAATCAACTTTTTGATTTCTTACTCGCTATAACTGTGTTCTAATTTATACAACCAGTTAAAAGTTGAGAGGCGTTTATTCCCAACTTTTATTTCTTTTTATCGGTAAGTTTTTCCTTTTTTTATGATAACAGAATGGAAATACATATATCGCGAGTCAAGGGGTTATTTGATTCACAGCTTTCACCTAGCATTGTGCTAGTCAATTAAACTCGGAGGTGTCTGGATTGCTAAGATTTGAGCATGTTTCAAAAATTTACAAAGGCGGTAAAACAGCGGTCAATGATCTAAACTTAGATATTGAACGTGGCGAGTTTATTTGTTTTATCGGGCCAAGTGGTTGCGGGAAGACAACAACGATGAAAATGATTAACCGCTTGATTGAACCAACGAATGGCCAAATTTTTATTAACGACAAGGATATTATGAAGGAAGATCCGGTGAAATTGCGTCGTTCGATTGGGTATGTTATTCAGCAGATTGGGCTGATGCCACATATGACAATTCGCGAAAATATTGTACTTGTTCCGAAACTTTTGAAATGGTCGGAAGAGAAGAAAAATGAACGAGCGGTAGAGCTGATTAAACTGGTCGATTTGCCGGAAGAATATTTAGATCGTTACCCATATGAGCTAAGTGGTGGACAGCAACAGCGGATTGGTGTGCTTCGGGCCCTTGCTGCGGAACAAAATTTGATTTTGATGGATGAGCCTTTTGGTGCGCTTGATCCAATTACGCGTGATTCGTTGCAAGAGGAATTTAAGAATTTGCAGAGAGAACTTGGAAAGACGATTATTTTTGTCACGCATGACATGGATGAGGCTATCAAACTTGCGGATCGAATTGTGATTATGCGAGGTGGCGAGATTGTACAATTTGACACGCCGGATGAGATTTTGCGTAATCCTGCTGATAAATTTGTGGAAGATTTCATTGGGAAAGATCGCTTGATTGAGGCACGACCTAACGTGACGAATGTAGAGCAAATCATGAATAAGGCACCTGTTTCGATTACGGCAGATAAATCGCTCCAAACGGCTATCCAATTAATGAAAGAGCGCCGTGTTGATACACTTCTTGTGACGGATGATCAAAATGTGTTGAAAGGGATTATTGATGTCGAGGCAATCGAGCATAACCGCCGGACTGCCACATCAGTCGTTGATATTTTAGATAAAAATGTTTTCTATGTACGAAAGGATGCCTTGCTACGCGATACAATGCAACGGATTTTAAAACGAGGCTTCAAGTATGTGCCAGTTGTCGACGAGAAAAATCGCTTAGTAGGAATTGTAACACGCGCGAGCCTTGTTGATATTGTTTATGATTCGATTTGGGGCGATTTAGAAGAAGCTGCGCAAGCGCTTGAAAAAGAAGAAGTACACGAGTAAAATAGGAGGTTATTTTTAATGGACGCGATAACACAATTTTTTCAAGACAACGGCCATGACCTGCTAGTAAAAACGTGGGAGCATCTCTATATTTCGCTTTCTGCGGTTATATTGGGGATTGTCGTGGCTGTACCGGTGGGCATTCTTTTAACACGTTCGCCAAAAATCGCTAATTTTGTAATCGGTATAGTTAGTGTGTTACAAACAGTACCATCACTTGCCATATTAGCTTTTATTATTCCAATTCTGGGTGTTGGTAAAATACCGGCGATTGTAGCATTGTTTATTTACTCTGTGTTACCAATTATGCGTAACACGTTTATCGGCGTTCGTGGTGTGGATAAAAATCTCATTGAATCGGGACGCGGCATGGGGATGACTTCTTGGCAACTCATCAAAAATGTCGAACTACCTAACTCGATTTCGGTCATTATGGCAGGTATTCGTTTATCTGCCGTTTACATCATCGCATGGGCAACGCTTGCCTCATATATTGGTGCAGGCGGGCTCGGTGACTTTATTTTTAACGGCTTGAATCTTTATCGCCCAGATTTAATTCTTGGAGGGGCGATTCCAGTTACAATTTTGGCGCTTTTAGTTGAATTTTTCCTAGGCAAATTAGAAGTTCGAATTACGCCCAAAGCAATTCGTGCAGCAAAAGAGAATATGTAAGGAGGGACAGTAAAATGATGAAAAAAACCGCTCAAACTTGCCGCTGTCATCCTGCTTGGCGTATCACTCTTATCGGCTTGTGCCCTGCCAGGACTTGGCGGAAGCACAGATGGCACGATTAAAGTTGGGACGATGTCAACGACGGAATCACAGATTGTAGGCAATATTGTGAAGCAATTGATTGAACATGAGACGGACTTAAAAGTAGAAATGGTGAACAATCTTGGTTCGTCTGTTGTGCAACACCAAGCGATGGTGAATGGTGATATTGATATCTCAGCTACGCGTTACACAGGAACCGATTTAGTTGGACCGCTTGGTGAAGAACCTATAAAAGACCCTGAAAAAGCAATGGAAGCCGTGCAAAAAGGCTTTTCGGAGCGTTTTGACCAATATTGGTTTGACTCCTACGGTTTTGCGAACACCTATGCTTTTATGGTACGACAAGATACCGCAAAAAAATACAATTTGAAGACAATTAGTGATATGCGTCCAGTGGAAGATCAACTTGTTGCAGGAGTTGATAATTCATGGATGGAGCGAGCTGGAGATGGATATAAGGCGTTTTCCACAGAATATGATATCACATTCAAGAAAATTTTCCCGATGCAAATCGGCTTAATTTACACGGCGCTTAAGAACAATCAGATGGATGTGGCGCTTGGTTACTCAACAGATGGTCGGATTCCAACGTATAATCTTGTTGTCCTAAAAGACGATAAGCAATTTTTCCCGCCATATGACGCATCCCCAATGGCTACCAATGCTATTTTAAAAGAACATCCAGAACTAAAAACAACGATTAATAAACTAGTTGGCACGATTTCAACGGAAGAAATGCAAAAATTAAACTACCAAGCAGATGGCGAACTGAAAGAACCGTCTATCGTTGCCAAGGAGTTTTTGAAGAAACATAATTACTTTGAAGATAAATAAGGAGGTGTCGACAAAATGGAAACTTTTTCACAACTCATTGACTATTATCAAAACAATGCAACCTATGTCATGGAGGCATTCTGGCGGCATTTCTTAATGAGTGCTTACGGCGTTATTTTTGCGGCAATTGTGGCGATTCCATTAGGTATTTACATTGCACGTAGGAAGAAACTAGCTGGCTGGGTTATTCAAACGGCGAACGTAATTCAAACAATTCCGGCCTTAGCATTGCTCGCCATGTTGATGCTCGTAATGGGACTAGGAACAAATACAGTGGTACTTTCCCTATTCCTTTATTCCATTTTACCAATCCTAAAAAATACGTACACAGGCATTCAAAATGTAGATGGTGCGCTACTAGAGTCAGGAAAAGCGATGGGGATGACGAAATGGCAAGTGCTTCGAATGATTGAAATCCCACTAGCACTTTCCGTTATCATGGCGGGGATTAGAAATGCCTTAGTTATCGCAATCGGTGTTGCAGCAATCGGTACTTTTGTTGGAGCTGGCGGACTTGGTGATATTATTGTCCGTGGAACGAATGCAACAAATGGAACGGCAATTATTCTAGCTGGGGCAATTCCAACGGCGCTGATGGCTGTTATGGCCGATGTGTTACTTGGTTGGGTCGAACGCAAATTAAATCCAGTAAAGAACAAAAAGAAAAAATTTATAGAAGCATTATAAATAAAAACGAACTATTATGACCTAAACGGGTTAATAGTTCGTTTTTTTTTTGTTTGATTAAAAAAGTTGTGTTTACAAAGTTAATTATCATTTGTGGAAACTCTGGAAGTTGTAAGAGCAGCATCTTCATTTTACACTTTTGTTAAAAATAATCCGAAATGTTCACAAAATTGTTGAATTCAAGCATTATTATCGAATTATTCTTTGCAATCTTTTAATACGAAATAGTCTGACTGATGATATGATAATTACTAAGAAGTAGTTTAATCTTACTTTGAGTAACAAGATAGGGATAACAATTTTAGAAAAGAGGAGATGGCAAATGATGAATACTAAGATTAAAGGAGCTTTTGCATTTATTTTGTTACTTACTGTAGTGGTGACTATCACTATGATGCAGCCCAAAGTAAATGCGGCAACATTGGAGAAAAAACTGTACACTTTAGAGGAGCCAACATGGCTAAAAAATCAAGGGTTTAGCAAAGGAATTAATCATGACAAACAAGATTTAGGCATTGTACTCCCTAAGGCTGGGGTTATAGAGATTAGACAAAAAAAATACGAACTTCAAAGGAAACGTCACTCTAGAATTATTAAATGATGATAACAAAACGGAGAGTTCTCAACCTATCGGAAGTTCGTGGGTAACTGTAACAGCTATCAATGACGCTGTACCTTTCGTTAGGACAGTCTACACGGCAGATAGGAATGCTCCTGTAGTGGAATATAAAGTAAGTGATAATATTATGGATTTACCAGTCTTTAAACAGGGAGATAGCGAGGCTAATTTTTTTAAAAAATGGGATACAACGAATGCTAGCTTCGGACTAATCGGTAATAAATACATCCAGATTTTAGTTCCAAAAGGAGATAAAGCTTACCTGAAAAAAATGAATGATTTCTCTTCTATCAATGCTTTACTAGCTTATTACGACAACGTATTTGAAACATACAATGAGCTTGCAGGTCTATCCTTCACACCACAAAAAGCGACAGATAAAAACATCCCAAATCGTTATTTTGCAAAAGCAGATAAAAATGGTGTTGGTGCAGGTTACTATGGAGATACTCATACCGCCGAAACAAGTTCATCTGTCATTGCTTTTTGGCTAAAACCAGGTTGGGGTGGACTTCATGAGATTGGACATGGCTACCAAGGAACGTTCATGGCGGATAATAATTTTTCTACAGGAGAGGTCTGGAATAATATTTACGCCAACTCCATGCAGAAAAAGAGTGGTTACTACAACGGTTGGCTCTATGAGGGAAATGTGGCGACACAAGAAACGGATTTTTATAAAAATGTTTATACGTCAAAAACACCAACAAATGATTGGAATTTTAGAAATAAACTGTATATGTTGACGCTTATGAAGGATAAAGCAGGAGATCAGGCTTTTACACATTTTAACCAATCGCATCGTGCTGAGGTAAATGAAAAGACAATTGGGGAAAACCCGCTAGTTCTAGATTTGTTGAGCAAGTATTTTGGAGAAGTGAGTAACTATAATTTCACCCCGTATCTAGAACTGGTTCAAGGATCTATGTCTAGAAACCAAAAAATGGAAAATCTCTATTCTGGGAATAAGGCTGTGTATCCTTTAGCATCACTTCTCTCCGGGGATAATTTGCAAAAAGCGAGAAAAGATATTGCTTTGGATACTAAATGGGGCTTAGTAAGTAACAATCAGCTTGAAAAATATAAAGTCGCGAATACTATGAATATCCAATTTACAATCAATGATTTCACACAAATCAAAGGTAGGACATTAAAAATTAAGGATGGAGAAGATGTAGTACGAGAAGTTAAGGTGACGGCACCGACAGTGACGATTAAAAATATGCCAATTGGAATCTATACGCTAGATATCCCTACAGGAGTCGATCGTTTTTATGAGCCATCAACAAACTATTTGGCTGTCTCAGACTTTAGCAACAATGTGACTATACAGATGGATGAACTGCGAACGTCAGATATTGCGACACAAGAACTGATTTTTAAAGGAATAAGTGATGCTATTTTTGCAAAAGCATCAGTGGATCCTGAGAAAGGGAATCTAGAGTTTGCTATTACAAAAAGTGACCCACATGTTTATTTTAAAGACGATTATGCCTCTATCCAAGTATTCAATGAGAATGGGCAGTCTGTTTTCAAGAGTGCTATGAATGGAGTTAAGACCGAGAAGGGTAAGTCCCAACTCGCGATTAAACCGGGTTTTACAATTAAAGTAATGCACCGAGAACCAACACGTTTCAGCATTACTGGAACAGCCACTAAACTTACGAACACCTCGGTCAATCAAGTATTCAAAGTAACAAAATACGGCTTAATCAGCGATTTGACAGGAGTAACGGCTCAAGATGCACTGATGAACTATAAACAAAAACTAGCGATATTTGCTTCCATAATCAGTGGTAACAGCAAATTCAAAAACGAAGATAATATTATCCTAAAATCAATGCTTAGAAAGGGGATTACCTATCTACCAGATACTGATCAAGCTAATTATCAAAAAAACTATACCGATCTAATTGCAGTAAAAAAAGAAAGCTCACAAACTATTTTGAGTGGGGAACAATTTCAGTTCCACCTGAAAGGCTATAGTGATTGGGAGTTTGCCAATGTGCGTATTAATTTGAGCACCATGAAAGCAACCATCACCCAAAATTTTGGTGAACCTCATTCTTATTTCACAGATGCATATGCCACAGTTAAGATTAATAACACTAGAGGTAAAGAAACTTTCAAGAAAGACTTCATTGGACGAGGCCGAGCTTTGGCAACGCAAAATAATGTGTCAATCGCTATTGGTGATTTTATTACGGTAGCTCACCAAGAATCTGATATACGCCTCTTTTTAAATAATGAAAAAACGGGAGAAAACTACGAAACATATAAAGCAGCAACATATCTTGTGACCATAGATGGACTTGAAAAGATAGATGCATCAGACATCCCAACACCGCCAGCAGAAGATCCATATATAACAATACCATTTTGATTTACGTTATACCTAGCAAGATAGAATCGGTATCTGCGAATCAAACGAGACATTTGGTAACATGCCGATTATTCTTATAAAAGCTTCTCTATGATTGATTTTCTTCTACGATAAAGGAGCCATAGCCTCCATAAAAATTTGTGTCTTTTTTATACATGTTATGTTTTTCTTTTGGGAAGTTTTCACCTGAATGACATGCTGTTCATGCAATGGTCACAAAATAAAAGAAAATCATGTTCACCTCAAAGTATACTTGTCAAGAAAAATTGACATAAAGATAAGCGAACTCAAGAATATCTTCTTTCAAATTTGACTGGAAAGAAGCTATAAAAGAAGAGTGCACTCGCTTTGTGTTGTAGCAGGTCTCAATATATCTGAATATTTCTAGCTGGGCTTTTTCAGGATTGTCAAAATTGACATCATGGATAAGCTCTTTTTTTAGTATTTTATAGAAAGATTCCATGAACGTATTATCATAGGGGCTTCCTTTTCGACTCACGTTAGAAATAATTTTATGTTTTCTTAATCTAGCTTGGAAATTACCGCTAGTATATTGTGAAAATCCCTAAAAATATAGCTAAATAAAGCCCCCTTTTTTCGTTGATATATGCGTAATATCTCCCAGATTTCAGAAATAATAGAGAGCGCATGGATTTGCCATTCAGAAACTCAAACAATGGTGGTTAGAAGAAGATTCTTCAGGTGTCGAAAACGAAATAACGCTCTTAGAAAAATTATCGAAAAGCGAAATAATAAGTCTAATTCTTAGAAATTGCCAAATAAAAAGTTGACACGTCACCTTTTGGTGTCGTATAATAAACATGACAATAAAAGGTGTCCTATTTTTATGAATGAACATTAGAGAAGAAAAGGTGGTGTGTATGCTTAGTGAAAAAGGCCAAGTAAGGGATGTCTATGACGCTGTTGCCGATCTAACGAGGCGGAAGATACTTCAAATACTGAACGAAGTAGAAGAATTACCCCTATACGAAATAACGGTTCATTTTAATATGGGTCGCACAGCCGTCTCCAAGCATTTGGCTATTTTGAAAGAAGCCAATCTCGTGGTGGCACGAAAAGTGGGACGTGAAACCAGATACCGGTTAAACGCCCAGCCACTACAGGAAATTCAAGACTGGGTATCGTATTACGAAGGATTTTGGAAAGAACGAATGTTAAAATTAAATCAATTATTGGAGGAACAAAATATGAAACCAGATGTATCATTAGATTTTAAGTTCACAAGCTCAGTAGAAAAAGTATGGTACGCACTAACAGACTCAGATATGCTCGCGAAATGGATTTGGAATAACGACTTCAAAGCAGTTGTAGGGCACAAATTCCAATTCCGCGCAGAACCTTCTGAATGGTGGGATGGCATTGTCAATTGCGAAGTCTTGAATATCGATGAGCCAAATTCAATCACATATACGTGGGCAAGTGCTGGTGAAATGACTACAGTCACTTGGACAGTCACTAAAAATGCGGACGGCACCGTACAGTTACGTTTAGACCAAAGTGGCTTCAGTGAGGAAACAAAATCGCGTCCAGGTGCTATCGAGGGTGCGACCTACGCATGGACAGAGATGGGTAACAAGCTTGGGACTGTCTTGTCATAAGTGAATGAATAGAGCGTGATTCTAAAAAATGGAATTACGCTCTTTCTTTGTGAGGAGCTATTCGAAGTTGAACTTACATAACGAGTTATGCGATAATTATGTTTAAGCGTCATAACTAGATTGAAGAATGGAGAAGATACGCTAATGAAAATAAATCAATTAATTGCTAACAATATCGATCACCTGGATACGGAATTACCAACAGAAAAATCGTTGGGAATCGCCGGATTATCTGGGTCAGGAAAAACGACTTTTTGCCAGACAA
The DNA here is from genome assembly GCF_000525975.1 of Listeria rocourtiae FSL F6-920. GTDB lineage: Bacteria > Bacillota > Bacilli > Lactobacillales > Listeriaceae > Listeria_A > Listeria_A rocourtiae. The sequence goes on along the minus strand of NZ_AODK01000004.1, from coordinate 42,517 downwards.
TTGGTGAAGAATCTAAGAAACGTCTTGTATCGCTATTACCGAAAGCAGAATATCAATATCTATTTCCTGAAATTATGGATACGAATTTTAGCGCTATCAAAATGGAAGAGATGCCACTCGTCCTTTTTTTAGGAAAGTCATCTATTTCATCTAATCCGCGTTCTACGATTGGAACGCATACAGGTGTGTTTAAAGAAATTCGTGTCACAATGGCAGAGAAATTTGATTTATCACCAGAGCTTTTTTCGTTTAATAATGTGCTAGGTTGGTGTACTGGTTGTAAAGGGCGCGGAAGTAATAGTAATGTGACTTGTAAAAAGTGTGAAGGAAAACGTTTTAATCCAGAAGTTGAGACGTATAAAATTGAATTATTAGGAAGCGAACATAGTATTTCTGATGTGAATAATTTAAGTATGGAAACGTTACTTTCACTTAAAGAAGAATTAAATCTGAGCGAAGGAAAACAACATATTCTGCAAAATATTATTAACATGAATATTGGTTATTTAACGCTAAACCGCATTATGGGAACACTATCTGGTGGCGAATTAACGCGTCTTTATTTGGCTGAATTTATGGCAACAAGCGAAAATACGGTTATTATTATCGATGAAATCTCGGTTGGTTTAGATCACCAAACTTTGTTGAAAATTCTAGAACAAATTAAACAGTTGGGCTATAAAAATCAAATTTGGCTAATTGATCATTCCGATACAGTACTTGATGCAACGGATGAGCAACTATTTTTCGGACCTGGAAGTGGGAAGTATGGTGGGAAATTAGTAGAAGAGTCGCCGCGACCAGCACCAGTTCATGTCGGGAGAAATCAGGAAACACCTGTGGAATACTATCAATTTAAAGACCTTCATTGCCGTAATATTCAAATGGAAGAGATACAAATTCCGAAAAACAGACTTGTAACGTTTACCGGCGAATCCGGATGTGGGAAATCGACGCTGGTGAACGAATGCATCGCAAAAGATTTCTTAAAACGCTATCCGAAAGATAAATTAGTTATGGTTGGGCAAAATCGCAATCAATCGATTACAAGCCGTTCCACCGTTGCAACATTCCTTGATATTAAGAAAAAACTGACGAAATACACTGATGACATCGACGCAATTTTTGAACGTTCGATTGAGGATATTATTGATGAGTTGCCAAAACAAGATCTTGCGCACAAACGTTTGAGTTTACTGATAAAATTAGGTTTGGGGTATTTGACGCTAGAGAGAAAAACACAGACACTGTCCACGGGAGAATTCCAATGTGTGCACTTAGTTTCAGAACTATTTTCGGGCTCTAAAAATCCACATACACTATTCATTTTTGACGAACCATCTAAGGGGCTGTCGCAAAATATTCTAAACCAGTTTATTGATAGTATTCGAGTGATTTTGCACGATAAATCAGTTTCTATGGTAATGATTGAGCATAATGATTATATGCTAGACGCCTCCGATTTCATTGTGGATTTTGGAAAAAGGCAAATCGAGCCTGTCAAAAAATTGGATATTGTAACACATGAAGAATTTTATCGGCAGAAAGATAGAGAGGCTAATATACAGCCCGCTCCTATTACATCTATGTTAAAAGAACAAACAGGTATTCACTATCTGGAAAAAGATCATATTGCCTACTTCAAAAACGCAGAAAACATTTACAAAGGCGGAATTCTAAAAAGTCTATCATCCATGGCCCGCTTAATTTACGGCGAGTTTGAATCAGAAAAAATCGCGCCTGTAGTCGCAATTGATTTGGAACGGCATTTGTATAGTCAATACAGTTTTCTTTTTGAGATGGGTGGGCTAATTAATCATATTGTGGCAGCGCATCCGACCAATAAGGATACGAGAAGCTTTGATTTTTATTCAGCAGATAACCATTGCCCTTACTGCTCTGGCCGACGTGTCATTGAAAAATTTGATTTTGAGGTCGTGATTCAAGACGGTAATGCACCATTTTGGGAAGGTATGTTGCATCCAGAAGTTATGAAAGTCTTAGAATTTTTCCAATTCCAGAAGATTGAATTTTTGTTTGCAGAAATAAAAAACGAACTTGGTCATGATTTAAGCAAGCCGTATAATCAACTGACAGAAGCAGAAAAACACACATTCTTATACGGTTACTGGGAGAAATCGTTTTATGATAAAGCTGGTAAGGCAACGAGAACGTGGCAAGGATTTAATCAAATTATCGGTCGCTACATCGTGATTTCCAAATCAATTATTAAAGAACAAATGAAGGAAACACGTGAGATGGTAACTTGCCCGATTTGCGAAGGAAGCGTTCTAGGACATCATAAACAATTAATGTTTGGCGAGACAGACATTCGTGAATTAATTCAGCAGCCAGTTGACCAAGTAATCGCAACAGTTGGCGCGCTCCCAGAACTAGAGCGGGTAAAGGAAATCGTTGGTGGAAATATGCCACTAACAGAAGACGTCTCTTTACTTCCACGCGAACAACAAGTGGCTTTAAAGATGCTAGAACTAGAGCAAGCTAGCTTTGTTGGTTATGAAATGGTATTACAAAACGTGATTCCATTTTGGGATAAAATAGAGCGTAATCTTGTAGCTATAAGCAAGAAAAACCAGGTGACTATTTGTGATTTTGCCAATATAAACGAGACACGAGAAATGATTATCGATTCCTATTTCGTCAATGGTAAATACAAAAAATTAACCTATGTTTATGAAGCATTTGGCTATAAAAAAATCGTCACGCAAATAAATAAGGTGAAAAAAGCCCAACCATGCCCGTTCTGCAAAGGAAAGAAAATTATTTCCGAAGATGGACTGCATGACGGCGTTCAAAAGTTATCCATACCGTGCGTGACGTGCTCTGCTACAGGCATTAACGATGAGGGGCTAAAAGAAGTTGTGGAAGGCATCAAAGTCGGAACGTGGCTGACAGGAACAGTGCGTGATGTGGTGGCAGAAGAGTCATTCACAGATGCAGTTGCTGACATTCTAATTTTCAATCGCATCCGTGAGTTAAATAAACAAGAAATGATGGCCGTTTACGAATGTCTAGAACAAAATAATTAAGAAAAGCCCCATGTCACCGACTTTGATCAGTCAGACACGGGGCTATATAACTTTTTTAGAAGAGCGTCAAGAAATAAATAATGATATAGATAACACCAATAATTGCTGGAATAATGGAAGCCATCATCAGGAAAATCTGATACATCGGTTTGCGCTTCATCTGCATTCCCTTAATGCTCAAATAAAATCCAAGGCAGCCACAACTGCCCATTAGAATTGCGACGATAAATAACAGGCTTTCAGGCCATGCCACATTATACATAAAATATAAACAAATATAGCCAAACAAGATAAATAAAATATTAATATCAACAAGCGCTCTCCATTTTTCATTTTTAGGCATATCCGCGACAACTCCTTACACAAGCAAGTATAGCTAAAATAAAGGGCTTATGCAAATCGATATATATAGATGACAATAATTTTATTATGTAAACAAAGGCTTTTGAAAACTTTTCCCTGACATTTTAGTCATTTTCATTTATAATGAAAGGATAGGAACAGAATTGCTGATTGAAGGTGATATCGATGGTAAATAAAAATCCAAAAGTATATAAAAAAAATGTTAGAGAACAATCATACATTGCCGTATAAAGTCCGTGTAGGTGGGCAGTTGTATGAAGTGATTGTCTATTCCATGCTCGGAAAAATTGCGGGCATTATTGTTGCTAATCTAGATGGTTTGACCGTCAATCGGGATACAGCCGAAAGAGTAATTATAGAGGTGCAAAAATATAGTTTTTACTTCGACTACTTAAAAAAGCGCGCGCAAATCATGAAAGAGCGGGATAGCATTACAGCAGAGCGTATTGAAGGCGTGCAACGGATTTTGAATGAAAAAGGGCTCTTTGGTAAGAAATTGCAGTCAGAAATAGATGAATTGAATTTAGCGCTTGAGGTTTACAAGCAACAACAACGCAAATTAGATATTTATCAAGAGGACATTGCCCTTTTGAATGAAAAGGTGGAAGCGCAGCAGGAAATTTTGGAAGAGGATTGGAATCATGCAGAGGACTTGTCGCTCGCTTATGCTATGGCAGCGTATGGTCAAAGCCTTTACTTAGAGAAAACACGTGATACTCGTAAAAAAATGTTGAAGTGGACACAATTGCACGGTAAGATGCTACCCGCTGATCAGCGCCGTGCTTTATCGAAATTAGCATTTGTTCTTAGTGAAGCCCAAGCAGGCCATATTTTTGAGCAAATTATTTCTTTAATACCCATGCTTGAAAATGATTTGAAGTTGAATCGCAATCAGGATATCCCAGCTCGTGTAAAGGATTATGGTAAGGCATATGAAGCTCATTGCCGTGTATACGAACCACCAATGGATAAGATTAGACCTTTAATTCGAAATAAGAAAGCCTAGAAATGGCGTAAGAAAGGTAAGGCTCATGTATATAACTCAAATAGTAGAACAATTAAAACAAGAAATTCCAACACTTATCGTAAAGGTAGAAGAGGATTTGGCACCGTACACGTTTACAAAAACAGGTGGGAAAGCGGATCTTTTTGTGATGCCTACGAGTCATAATCTAGCCGCAAAAACTCTTGCTTTTGCTTATGCCAATCAGATTCCGTTAACGATTCTTGGCAACGGCTCGAACCTGATTATTAAGGACGGAGGTATTCGTGGTATTGTCATGTACTTGGATGCACTCCATGCTATCAAAAGAGAAGGCACGAAAGTAATTGCTGGTTGTGGCGCAAAGATTATTGATGTATCTCGCTTTGCGCTGGCTGAATCACTCAGCGGTTTAGAATTCGCTTGTGGGATTCCGGGTTCCGTTGGTGGCGCGTTGTATATGAATGCAGGTGCGTACGGTGGTGAAATATCGGACGTTCTTATTGAAGCGACTGTCCTTACAGTGAGTGGTGAACTCCTCCATCTAAAAAAAAGATCAACTAGAGGCAAAATATCGTAGAAGCTCTATCGCAGATCAGCATTACATTGTGCTAGAGGCTGTTTTTGAACTAGCATTAGCTGACAAACAAGCCATCCGCCTAAAAATGGACGAACTAACAGAAATGCGTGAATCAAAACAACCATTAGAATATCCTTCATGCGGTAGCGTTTTTAAACGTCCACCAGGTCATTTTGCTGGAAAACTAATTCAAGAAGCTGGTTTGCAAGGCTACCAAATCGGTGGCGCACAAGTCTCAATGAAGCATGCCGGCTTTATTGTAAATATTGACCACGCAACAGCAACGGACTACATGGAATTGATTGCATACGTCCAAAAGATCGTGTTAGAACAATCAGGTATCTTGTTAGAAACAGAAGTTAAGATTATTGGAGAAGATAAGTAAGCTGAAATCTCTTTAGCCATGGGCTAGAGAGATTTTTTTTATTTGTAGGTTGAGGCATGCACGGAGAATCATTTTTTGTTACAATAGAAGGAGTTAAAACAAGAGGAGGATAACATTTTGGACGCTTTAACCAAATTATTTTACAATCGCAGCTTTCGGCGTGTGCTCGTATTTGTCATTATCGCCGTTATCCTGTATCTACTTAGAAGCATGATTGATATTATCTTGCTGACGTTCATTTTTTCTTTCCTCATCAATAGGTTAGAGAATTTTATTCTGAAACGTATTTCTATCTATCGAAAAATTATTGTTATTATCCTGTATGCGTTTATAGCAATGGGTATTGCGTTGCTGATAGTGAAATATATTCCGATGTTAATTGAGCAACTGGATCAACTTATTCGTTCTATCAATCATTTTTACACGAAACCAAGTAATAATGAGACGGTAAACTATATTATGGGACTTGCGAAAGAATTTGAAATAACGAAATATGCGAACGATGGTATTCAGTTCTTATTCACGTACTTAGCGAATATCGGTGTTGTTGCGATGAATACGTTTATTGCACTCATTTTAAGCTTGTTTTTTTCGCTTGGAAAAGAGCAACTGATCTTGTTCACTAGCAAGTTTGGCCAAAGTAAAGTTGCTTTCATCTATGACGAGGTAAAATATTTCGGATCGAAATTCAATGAGACGTTTGGTAAAGTTATCGAAGCGCAGTTCATGATTGCCTTAGTAAACTGTGTTTTAACAACGATTGCGCTTTGGATTATGGGATTCCCACAACTATTTTCACTTGCCATTATGGTTTTCCTATTAGGGCTCATTCCCGTAGCTGGGGTTATTATCTCTATGATACCACTAACGATTATTGCCTACACAATCGGTGGCGTGAACTATATTTTGATTATCTTGGTGTTGGTCGTTGTAATTCATGCATTAGAGTCATATGTATTGAATCCGAAACTTATGTCAGCTAAAACAGACTTACCAGTTTTCTATACATTCATCGTGTTGATTTTCTCTGAGCATTTCTTCGGGATTTGGGGGTTAATCGTTGGTATCCCGGTATTCATGTTCTTTCTAGATGTGCTAGGAGTTATTAGCAAAGATGAAGTGATGGTGCATCCAGATCATAAAATAATAGACAAGTAAGCTAGAACTGGGAATGTTGATCAAGCAATCTTCCCAGTTTTTTTAATGGAGGTAAGAAGAGTATGAGTCGTTATTTAGTAGTAGTTTCGTTAGATGCATTGGGGGCAGAAGACTTAGAGAATGTAACGGATTTACCGACGCTTGCTTTCTTAAAGGATAACGGGGTCCATGTGGCGGAAGTGGAAACGATTTATCCTTCGCTAACATATCCAGCACACACGACGCTTGTGACGGGACATTACCCAAGAAAGCACGGAATTGTAAATAATACCAAAATACAGCCTGGAACAGCATCTCCAGACTGGTTTTGGTATCGAGATGCAATTAAAGTTCCGACATTATACGATGTTGCGAAACAAGCAGGGCTTACAACAGCGGCTTTCTTATGGCCTGTGGCAGCGCGGAGTTCGATTGATTATAATATTGCAGAGATTTTTCCAAACCGGTTTTGGTTGAGTCAAGTGATGGTATCATTGTGGGGAAGTTCGCCAGGATTTTTGATGGACATGAATCGTCGTTTCGGAAAATTACGACGAGGAATTGCTCAGCCGGAATTAGATGATTTTTTGATTGCTGCAGTGGAGGATACGATTTTGCGAAAGAAACCGAATTTGTTGTTAGCACATTTTGTAGATATGGATAGTATGCGGCATGCGCACGGTGTAAAGTCGCAAGAAGCTCGAGATGCACTGAAACGCCATGATACGCGTTTGGCTAGAATAATCGAAGCTAGCAAACGAAATGGTACATATGAAGAGACTGTGTTTATCGTGTTGGGAGATCATTATCAAATAGATGTGCACTCAGTGATTCAACTTAATGTTTTGTTTGCGGAACAAGGCTGGCTCACTTTGCAGCAAGATAAAATTATTGCATGGGAAGTTTATGCTAAAAGTTGTGATGGCTCATGCTATATTTATACAAAGGGAACGGTGGACCTTGCAGAAATTCAGTCACTTCTTGAAAGCCAGGAAGGTATCGAAAAAACTTTTGATCAGGAAGAGGCCGTAGCATTTGGCGCAGATAAAACGTGCACTCTGATGATTGAAGCAAAGGCTGGATATTATTTTAAAGATAATACTGTTGGTGAAGTGATACAGCAAGTAATGTCTGGTGATATCGGAAATATTGACTTTTATCGAGCCGTTCATGGTTATTCCCCGCAGAAGCCGAATTATGCGACGACAATGATTGCATTTGGTAAGGGGATAAAGAATGGAACTGTGATTCCAAGAGCACGGCTCATTGATGAAGCACCAACATTTGCAGCGATTTTGAATCTTGATTTACCTAATACAGAAGGAGCGGTTATAGAAGCTATTTTTGACTAAGCAAAGGGGATACGTCTAGATGAAGTTGACAAAACAGGAGAAAAGCTGGGTTTTTCAGGATTGGGGAAATTCTGTTTATTCGATTATGATTACGACAGCAATTTTACCAATCTATTTTAAAGGAGTTGCGAGTAATGCAGGAATTGCGGATCATGTGTCGACTGCTTATTGGGGTTATGCAAACTCGCTTGGAACACTATTTATTTCGTTATTAGCGCCTATTCTTGGAACAATTGCCGACTATCAATTTTTCAAAAAAACGCTTTTTTAGTCTATTCACGTGGCTAGGTATTGCTTTTACTGTGGCTTTCGTTTTTGTGCCAAGTGATCAATGGATGCTGTTGCTCATTTTTTATATGCTATCGCTCATTGGCTTTTCGGGTGCAAACATATTTTATGACTCATTTCTAGTCGATATCACTAGTAATGATCGAATGGACAAAGTCTCATCGTATGGTTATGCGTTCGGTTATTTAGGAAGTTGTATTCCATTCATCGCGTTTATCGTTTTTCAAGCTACCGGGATTTTGCCTATTAGCCAAACGATGTTACTAAATGGTGCATTCGTGATGACTGCCGTTTGGTGGGCTGTTTTTACAATCCCGTTGTGGCGCAACGTTCACCAAATGTATTTTATTCCACATGATAAAAAACCTGTTCGCAGTAGCTTTGTCAGACTTGGAAATACACTTAAAAATATTAAGCAGTATCGTAATATCGTACTATTTCTTGTTGCGTATTTCTTTTATATCGATGGTGTGGATACGATTTTTCGAATGGCATCTTCTTATGGTATTGATCTGGGGATTTCTGATACAACGCTTATCATCGTTTTACTAGTGACACAAATTATCGCGTTCCCGTGTACCATTATTTACGGGCAACTTGCGAAACGCTTTGGCGGGAAGCCCCTGATATTGACTGCGATATTCATCTATATTCTCATTTGCATTTATGCCATTTTCATGAAGACAGCAACAGACTTTTGGATATTGGCGATGCTAGTTGGTACATCACAAGGCGGAATTCAAGCGCTTAGCCGTTCTTATTTCGGTAAAATCATTCCCAAAGAGCGCTCCAATGAATTTTATGGATTCTACAACATATTTGGCAAATTTTCAGCAATTATGGGTCCAGCATTAATGGGAGTCATTGCTCAAGTCACTGGCCACACACAATATGGTGTAGCGAGCCTTGTTGTTTTGTTTGCAATTGGAGGTGTGTTATTGTTATTGGTGAAAGCCGAATAGTGGAACTAGTCTATGTAGCTTCGTGGTGGGGTTAGATTTAAGAGCATCAAATTGGATGCAATAAAAGGCTTACAAATCATTACTAGGAGGAAAAAAACAATGCAAAAAAAATATCAAAAAATATCGGCAACATCAGGTATTATGACATTTGATTTAGAGCTAAACAGTGAAATTTCTAAAGTATGGGATCTCATCGCCACAACAAAAGGGTTTGCCCAATGGTTTCCAGAGCTAAGCATTGGCGAACCGGGTGTAGACGGATTAATCTTATTTGATTTTGGGAACGGTGAATATGAAGAAATGACAATCACTGTGTATGAGCCCCAGTCTATTTTGGAGTACACATGGGATAAAAATATGGTCCGTTTTGAATTAGTAGGACAAGATAATAAAATAAAGCTCCGTTTTACAGAGGAAATAAACGAAAAAACAACCCATACGCCGCGTGATATTTCTGGTTGGCATATGTGTTTGGAGAAAATTCAAGGTATTTTAGAAGGAAAGGAAGTTTCATTCACAGAAGACGAATTTTTAGCTCTATTTGATGAATACCAAGCATTGATGAACTAACGAGAGGAGTTATTTTCATGCCTATTATTTTTGACGGTACTTGTATTAATCTGTTTTTGGTGTAAGCTATGTATTTATTGACTATTAGATTAGCAAGGAGGAGGAATCCGAATGAATATTAAGTTAGTGAGTGAAGAGACCAATATTTCCGCGGACACAATTAGATATTACGAAAGAATTGGTCTCATTCCTCCAGTGCCTCGTAACGAAAACGGTATCCGTAAATTTGATGAGGAAGATGTAAGGTGGATTCTATTTAGTCGTCAAATGCGAAATGCTGGGCTTTCGATTGAGGCGTTAATTGAATATTTGAACCTTTTTCGAGAAGGAGACACGACAATCCCTGCACGTGTAGCGCTTTTGAAGTCACAGCGCAATGATTTGCAAAAGCGAATCGATACTATGCAAAGCGCGCTGAATCGTTTGGATTTCAAGATTGAAAATTATAGTAGTCATGTTGTACCAAATGAGAGGAAGCTAAAAAGTTTTTGAAAAAGAGGATAAAAAAATAAGCATTCTAGCTTTTTGCTAGAGTGCTTATTTTTGCGGTTCATCATGCTGATAGGCTAAAATATCGCCAGGCTGACAATCTAACGCCAAACAAATTGCTTCCAGAGTGGAGAATCGAATCGCCTTCGCTTTTCCATTTTTCAGTATTGAAATATTAGCCATCGTAATTCCGACTTTTTCCGACAGCTCGGTGACGCTCATTTTCTTTTTGGCAAGTTGCACATCAATATTAATTATAATCGCCATATATCAATCACCTCAGACCGTCAAGTCATTTTCAGATTTAATAGCTACTGCTTCTTGTAAAAGTTTCTGTAAAACCGCTGCAAAAGTAGCCACAACGATGGAGCCAAATGTAAGAACAAGTCCTATAACCACAAGTCCAGGTGCATCGTCATGCTGTGCTAGAAGATAGAAAAAAGGTAAACTAAAGAAATAAAGCGTACTAATAATAAGCGCACAGTACTTTACATGCTTCAAAGCCCTTACAGAAAGCTCAGAAAATGCCGTCTTTTTATCAATATATGCTAAGACTTTCAACCCTTGATACAAGCCGATGAAAAATGGCACAGCTGCAATCCACATCGTAATTAGAATCGGATAAAGCCGCCGAGTAAATTCTGGATTACTTTTATCCATAGCAAGCGAAGGTAATCCTAGGACACATAAAACAAGTATGACAAGTCCGATAAATAGAATAATAAGCCTTAGCAAAAAGGTCGATCCATGTTTCATAAAAAACACCTCATTATTTAATATTATTATATTGATTATAGCTAAAAAATTATCGTTTTGCAATAAAAAATATTGTTAATTCGATATATCTAACTATCAACCAACGTTTCTTATGTGAGTTTATCTATAATACTGGTGTTAACTAATATTGATTTTGTGACTAGAAGTATTGTAGTGTTAGCAAATAATGGAGAGTGGCATTATGTTTTATAGCAAAAGTATGGAATTTTTGCTACTGAATCATTTAGAATTGCGTCAAGAAACGTTGGAAAATAAGAGCTTATATCATTCTTATTTTTTTATTGGATGGAAAACAGGTTTTATGGTTAATAAAAATACTATTTATCGGGAAATTGTAAGCATCGGCAATGAACTTGATTGTAGATTAACTCTAACAATCCTACGACATTCTTTTGCGATTGCACTGGTAGAAAACGGCTGTGATGTAAGGATATTCAAGCGATCTTGGGACATGCATCTGTATTGACAACCCAAATGTAGGAAAAAGTAGCTATTAGGTCCAAGCTACAGGCCGTTCAGAAATGTCATCCACGTGGTGGGTAAAAACTTTAGAAAAGCGTGAAAATAATGGTTTATGAAAATGATGCTGTAAGGAAGCAAAAAATCGTTGGCGACTTGAATATATATTATGTCACATAAAAATGGCTCGATTAATCTATCTACTTGATCATAATAGATCTAGAAAATGGGTGTTATTTTATAGCATTTTTGCAGAACAGAGATATGCATAAATAATTAGACGTAACAATGTTATCTAATTTGTTGCGAAAACTAGAAAAGATGAGGATTAAAAAGTAATAGAGGAGAACAGTTAACTTACTTTTTTATCGTCATTTTTTCTAGTTTACATAATATATATTATAGGAAGTAATGAGTAGATAATAAAAACAATAAAAAGCATCACTTATCTCTTTTTCAAAAGAAAAATGATGCTTTTTATTTATAAATTAGGATCTTTTTTGAAATTTTGATGAAGTGTTTCGTTTTCATGATAAGCTTGGAACACGTAACCTTTATCGCGCAACATCTTAATCACTTTTGGTAAGGCGTCTAATGTATTTTTATGTTCATGGAACAAAATGACTAATGGTTCATTGCTGCCTTCATAAGCATTTACTTGTGATAGAACATTTTGGTATATCCGTTCGGTGTTTCCAGAACCATATCTCCAATCATTGCTATCAATATTCCAATCAACTAAGCGGAAACCATTTTGCTTCGTTTCTTTTATTTGTTTATCAGTAAGATATGTGCTGCCATATGGTGCACGAATTAAGTTGGTACGAATGCCACTAAGTTTTTCGAAATCATCACGTTCGCGACTCATTTCATGAATAAATGTAGGATCTTTTTTGCGATATAACTTTTTTGCATTGTGTGTGTAGCTATGTAAACCAATAACAAAACCACTATTAATCATGCGTTGATACGTTTCTTTATCTGCGTTTTTCAACTCATTCCCAATGAAGAAAAAAGATGCAGGAGCTTTCTCTTTTTCAAGGACTTCTAAAAATTGTTTTAAGTGTGTGCTAGGTCCATCATCAAACGTTAAATAGACAACCTTTTTTCCCGGATGCTGGTCCTGGTGGTTTTTCGGGAGCAGAACTGATACTTTGCTGTTTGGGTGGAACTTTCCAATGCTGTATAGAAACGGCTTCTGCTTTTAGCACGAGCAACTCTTTAGATGAGGCGTTGTTTGTGAATAAATTACTTGTTAAAGCTAAGCCTCCGACTGTTAATACAAGGGTCGCCAAAACAATCGCAATAAGCCATTTAAATTTTGACGACTTAATATTTTTTGCTGTCTGTGCTTTTCTGCTTTTTCTCATTATTATTAGGTCCTCCTTTTCTTTATTAGTATAATTTAAACATAGTTTTCTACATAATTCAAGAATTTTATGCATCAAAATGATTTTTTTGACACATAAAAAGTTTTTTTTGTAACATAAAAGCAATAAAAAAAGCGCAAAATGTTATTTGCGCTCAACATACTAATTAATATTTTTGTGTTTCTAAAATAGTGTTGGCCATTTTTACAACCTCATCTTCTGGTGCCTTGATACCTTCTAGTGGATATCGAATACCAAGATTCTCCCACTTGTATACACCCATCGTATGATAAGGTAATACTTCCACGCGTTGAACATTTGATAGTGTTGTAATAAATTCGTGCAACTTAGTCAAATCATCAGGATCATCCGTTTTTGTAGGGATGAGTACATGACGAATCCAAATTGGCTGTCCCTTATCAGCAAGATACTGTGCGAAATCAAGAATTGGTGCATTTGAACGTGTGGTTAATTTTAAGTGTTTCTCTGGATTAATTTGTTTAATATCGAGTAAAATTAAATCTGTTACTTCCATTAAGCGACCTAGTTTTTCAATGAATTCAGGATCTCTTGTAAAGCAACCACCACAAGAATCAATCGTTGTATGGATTCCAGCTTTTTTACAAAGGGTGAATAGTTCAATCAGAAAATCTACTTGTAGCAAGGGTTCTCCTCCGCTAACTGTAATCCCACCATCTGAAGCATCCATGAAAGCTTTGTATTTATAAGCTTCCTCAAAAACATCCTGAGCAGTTCTTTCCTCCCCGATTCCAATCTTCCATGTATCCGGATTATGGCAAAATTGGCAACGCAATAAGCAGCCTTGCATAAAAACAATAAAACGAATACCAGGACCATCCACAGTCCCCATTGTTTCTACGGAATGAACACGACCAATAACTTCAGACATCTGACTCTCTTCCTTTCAGGTGATAAATTTACAACAGATAGGGATTGCTTATCACAATCCCTAAAGTCTCATGCTTTTTCTTTCTCAGTTTGAGAAATGATTACATAGATTCGTGCATTGTACGGTGTATAACATCCAACTGCTGCTCGCGTGTTAATTTGATAAAGTTAACGGCATAACCAGATACGCGAATGGTTAGTTGTGGATATTCTTCCGGGTGATCCATCGCATCAAGTAATGTGTCGCGGTTGAAGACGTTAATATTTAAATGGTGCCCCATTTTTGTGGAATAACCATCGAGCATTGCTACAAGGTTATTAATTTGTGAATCATCTTCACGTCCTAGCGCTTTTGGAACGATGGAGAATGTATTTGATATACCGTCTTGTCCATATTCGTATGGAAGTTTTGCAACGGATGATAGAGATGCTAGCGCGCCTTTTGTATCACGACCATGCATTGGATTTGCCCCTGGTGCAAACGGTTCGCCAGCACGACGTCCGTCTGGTGTGTTACCAGTTTTCTTACCGTAAACTACATTAGATGTGATAGTAAGAACAGATGTTGTATGAACAGAATCGCGATATGTTTTATGTTTCCTTACTTTTGTCATAAATGATTTCAAAAGATCTACTGCGATTTCATCTACACGGTCATCGTTGTTTCCATATTTAGGATAGTCGCCGATAATTTCGAAATCAACAGCGATTCCATTTTCGTCACGGATTGGTTTAACTTGGGCATGTTTGATAGCGCTTAGCGAGTCGGTCGCAACAGAAAGTCCAGCAATACCAGTTGCCATAGTACGTAATACGTGTGTGTCATGAAGTGCCATTTCTAAGCGTTCATATGAATATTTATCGTGCATGTAGTGGATAACGTTTAAAGTATTTAGATACAATTCTGCAATCCATTCCATCATTTCATCAAATTTAACCATTACTTCTTCGTAATCTAATACTTCGGAAGTAATTGGTTGGAAAGCTGGACCAACTTGTACTTTTGATTTTTCATCCACCCCACCATTAATTGCATAAAGTAATGTTTTAGCAAGGTTGGCACGTGCGCCGAAAAATTGCATTTGTTTACCGATACGCATTGCGGAGACACAGCACGCAATCCCATAGTCATCTCCCCATTTAGGGCGCATTACATCATCATTTTCATATTGAATAGCACTTGTTTTGATAGACATTTTAGCGCAGAATTTCTTGAATCCTGCTGGTAGTTGTGTTGACCAGAGCACGGTTAGATTTGGTTCAGGAGCTGGTCCAAGATTATTTAATGTATGCAAGAAACGGAAGGAATTCTTTGTTACTAGTGGCAAACCATCTTCTGAAATTCCACCGATTGATTCTGTAACCCAAGTTGGGTCTCCAGAGAACAATTCGTTGTAATCAGGTGTACGAGCAAATTTTACAAGGCGTAGTTTCATAATAAAATGATCCACGATTTCTTGTGCTTCGGCTTCTGTGATTGTGCCGTTGCGAAGGTCGCGTTCTACAAAAATATCAAGGAATGTAGATGTACGGCCTAAACTCATCGCTGCACCATTCTGCTCTTTGATTGCTGCAAGGTAACCAAAGTATAGCCATTGGAAAGCTTCTTGCGCTGTTGTAGCTGGTTGTGAAATATCAAAACCATGTGAGGCACCTAGTTGTTTTAATTCAGCAAGCGCACGTATCTGTTCGTTCAATTCTTCACGCAAACGGATAATATCATCGCTCATTGTGCGGAGGCCTGTGTTTTTTAAATCAGCTTTTTTGTCTTCAATTAAGCGATCCACACCGTATAAAGCAACACGACGATAATCACCAATGATGCGACCGCGTCCGTATGCATCTGGAAGACCTGTAATAACACCTGATTTACGTGCGGCACGCATTTCATCATTATAAGCGTCAAAAACGCCTTGGTTATGTGTTTTGCGCCAATCTCTGAAAATGCTCGAAATTTCTTTGTCTACTTCATAACCATAAGCTTCACATGCAAGCTCTGCCATGCGTATTCCACCAAATGGTTGTAATGCGCGCTTGAAGGGTATGTCCGTTTGTACCCCTACCACTGTTTCTAAATCTTTGTTTAAGTATCCAGGATTATGTGATGTGATAGTCGATACGATTTTTGTATCCATATCCAGCACGCCACCATTTTCCCGCTCTTGCTTCGTTAAATCCATTACTTGATCCCATAATTGTGATGTTGCAGCTGTAGGACCTACTAGGAAAGTGTCATCCCCTTCATACAATCTGTAGTTCTTCATAATAAAGTCTCTTACGTCAATTTCATTTTCCCAATTACCACCAGTAAATTCAAACCATTGTTCCTTCATCACGGAAACCTCCTACGTTTCATTGTTCATTTATGAGCGTTAAAAATTGAGCAAAGTTACCACGAGTAACTTCTATACTGTTATCATACCATAAAATAAAAATAATGCTACAGTTTTCACATATAAATTTTGTTACTATCCACTTGACTTAAAGTGTTTTCATCGTCTTAATAGCCATAAGTGATTGATATCACATAATTTATTGAACTGCTATGCCTGGCGAATAAGTATAAAATAATTTAGTTGAAACATTTTAATATTCCTGTACTACTCAAAAACAGTATTACTGTTATGGTACAGATTTTTTCTTGTTTTACTGTATTAAAATTAAAAGCGTTGCTACATCTAGTTTTATATATATCTGTTTCAAATAAAAAACTAACCTCTATTTTTCGAGATCAGCTTCTATATCTTCTAAATGAGGCATTCCAGTTTGAGCGCCAATTTTTGTAGTACTTTGTGCAGCAGCTTGGTTTGCAAAATGGACAGCTTCATGTAATAGCACCCCTTTTGATAGAGCAAAAGCAAAGGCGCCGTTAAATGTGTCTCCGGCTCCGGTAGAATCTTTAACATCTACATCGATTGCAGGTATATCCTTGGATTCGTTATACTCATAAATACGAACCCCCTCCTTCCCTCGAGTCATAAGAACGGCTTTCGTATGTCCACCTAAAATATCGTTTGGGAGCTGTTTAAACTCCGTCTCATTTGGTGTCAAATACGTAATCTTTCGCAAAAAGGAAACCGGAAAATAATCTACAGGAGCAGGATCAAATACAGTTGGTATACCAAATCTTAGCGCAATATCTACAGCCTTTTCAATAATCGAAAATGGAATCTCATTTTGTAACAACACAATCGCTGCATCAGTAATAATCTTCTCTAACTGCAAATCATCCGGCCATTCGTTATTCGCACCTGGAGCAACAATAATCCGATTGTCCCCATGTTCCCGTAAAATCACCGCCAAGCCCGTCGTTAAATCTACACTCCGAATGTGCGTCACGTCAATGCAGAATGAATTGAGATTAGCTAAAGCATCTGCGCCAAATGCATCATTTCCAATCATACCAACCATCACGACATCACCACCAAGTTTCGCAGCAGCCACTGCTTGATTAGCCCCCTTGCCACCAGGCGAAATCAATGCGTCCTGCCCTTTCACTGTCTCGCCAATATTTGGCATCTCGGCTAATTCTGTCGTAATATCCATATTAATACTTCCAATAACAACAATCTTTCCCATCTTGCGAATCCCTCATTTCCAAAGTGATTTTTGAGATGTCGTGATAGCCGTTGCTTTTGCTGTTAGAATTTCATCGACTTGCTTTTGCGTCGTAATCAAACCACCCGCGATGACCGGGATATGAAGTAGTTCCGTCATCTGTTCTACCATCGTAGGCAAAATTCCGGGTAATAATTCAATATAATCCGGTTTTATTTTTTGAACAAGCGCCGTTCCTTTCGTAAATGCACTCGAATCTAACATAAACAACCGCTGAATCGCTAGTACTTTTTGCTGTTTCGCTTTTAAAATAACGTTCCCTCTTGTCGAAATAATACCAGCTGGGCGAACATCTTGACATAAGAAGTCCACCGCATATTCATCATTTTTTAAACCGTGGATTAAATCAGCATGTAAAAGTACTTTTTTACCACCAGAAGCAGCCAAATTTACGAGTGATTTTAGTTGCCCCACCTGTGTTTCCAACATCACCATGTATTCCGCATCTAAGCTGAGAATTTTCTCAACATCCCGATGATTATGCGCGGCAGGTATGACAGTTTGACCATTAAACGACATTTCATTCTCTCCCTTAAAATTTTACATAATACGTTTAAACATTTTTTCGAGTTCATAGGTTGAATATGAAATGATTACGGGGCGACCGTGCGGGCATGTGAAAGGATCGCTTGCATCGCGTAACGTATCGAGTAATTGTTCCATATCAGCTTGCGTCAAATAGTGATTCGCTTTAATCGATTTCTTACAACTCATCATGATTGCCGCATCTTCACGCAATTTATGAATACTCACTTGTGGTTTCGTGAGCGCTTCATCTAAAATGTCGCGCAATGTGCTCTCTTCTTCACCTTTAGGAAGCCATGTCGGATGTTCTCGAATAATAAAGCTATTTTGCCCAAAGTTCTCAAGAAAAACACCTACCTCTTCTAATTTTGCTTTCTGATCGCGTAGTTTAATAAATTCATCCGTTGAAAAATCTAGGACAATCGGAACGAGTAACTGTTGCAACTCTCGATCGACTTCCCCAATTTTTTCTCGATAAAACTCGTATTTAATCCGTTCTTGCGCTGCGTGTTGATCAATCAAATACATCCCAGTCTCATTTTGCGCAACGATATAAGTTGCATGAACTTGACCAACAGGATACATTTTTGGCATCCGTTCTTTTGGCTCGATTTCTTCTGTAGTTTGAGATGTATCATATTCCACTAAATCTTCATTAATAAAAAGTGGTGGTTCATTCGGTAATGCATCACTCGTTGGCAACTCAGTAGGTGCTTTTGGTGCTGTGGATTGGCTAGGTTGATACGTATAGGTAGGAGGTGTAAGCGGCTTTGGCGTATCCGCTTTTTCTTCTTCCTTATCAAAATTTATTGCCAACTGTTCTGACGCTATTTTCTGCTTTTTGGAAGGCGTAGCATCAGGGATTAGTTGCTCTTTATGAAAAGCTGCTTTAAGCGTGTTAGCAATGAACTGTCCCAACTCAGCTTCCTTGCTAAGCCGAACTTCCAATTTGGCAGGATGCACGTTCACATCAACAATAAGTGGATCCATCTCAATTTGCAAAACTAAAATTGGAAAGCGTCCAATTGGAAGTAGCGTATGGTAACCATCTTGAATTGCACGAACAAGTGCATAATTTTTAATGAACCGCCCATTCACGATTGTTGAAATATAGTTGCGATTAGAGCGATTAACCTCAGGTAGTGCAGCATAACCAGATAGTTTGAAATCTAGGGACTCTGCTTGGATTGGAATCATTTTTTTTGCGACTGCCAATCCATAAATCGAAGCCATCACCTGTTGTAAATCGCCATTCCCATTCGTTTTTAGTAGACTTTTCCCGTTATGAGAGAAACGAAAGCTAATCTCTGGATGTGATAAAGCTAAGCGGTTCATAATATCTGTAATATTACCAAGCTCTGTATGCAAACTTTTTAAATATTTTAGGCGTGCTGGTGTATTGAAAAATAGATTGGAAACTTGAATTTCCGTTCCTTTTCTAGCCTGAGCACTATGTTTTTCGACCTCATTTCCACCCTCTACAACAATCTTTGTACCTGCACCATCACCGGTTGCCGTTGTCATCTCCAAAAATGAGACCGAAGCAATACTCGGTAAAGCCTCCCCGCGGAAACCTAGCGTATGCACACGAAATAAGTCGTGTTCATTCTTAATTTTACTCGTAGCATGGCGTTTAAAAGCGACCGAAACTTCTTCTGCGCGAATTCCGACCCCATTATCAATAATTGTAATCTTATTCAATCCACCTTCTTCCACAAGTACATCAATCACTGTACTTTTAGCGTCAATGGCGTTTTCAACAAGCTCTTTCACAACCGAAGCAGGGCGTTCTACCACTTCACCAGCCGCGATTTTATTCGATAAAGCATCGGTCAATTCGATAATGTGAGCCATTTTATGTTCACCTTTCTTTCCTTATAGTTTCGCTTTTTTCTGTAATTCATAGAGTGTTGCCATCGCGTCCATCGGCGTCATATGCATCAAATCGATATTTTTAATTAGTTTAATCAAGGACTGCTCTTGCTTTGTGCGCACTGTTTTTTCCTCAATTGGAAACATTGATAACTGGACTTCTTCATGCGTCTCAGGCACATCGACAGCCACAGCTTCTTCAGGTACGATAATTTTATCTTCCGAACTCTCCAACTGCTCTAAAATATGACGCGCTCGTCCAATCAATTTTTGCGGAAGGTTGGCAAGCTCTGCGACGTGAATCCCGTAGCTTTTATCCGCGGGGCCATCCTCAATTTTATGAAGAAACACGACTTTTCCATCCTCTTCCACCGCACTAACATGAATATTATGCATATGTGGCAACGTCTCGTCTAAAATCGTTAATTCGTGATAATGCGTTGAAAACAAGGTTTTGGCGTGAACTTCCTCGTGAATGTATTCAATGATTGCTTGAGCTAATGCCATGCCGTCATATGTTGCTGTTCCACGCCCAATCTCGTCAAAAAGAATGAGACTATCTGCGGTTGCATTCACAATCGCATTGCGCGCCTCCAGCATTTCCACCATAAATGTGCTCTGCCCAGCAATTAAATCATCTGCTGCACCAATCCTCGTAAAAAATTTGATCGAAAACGGGCAATGTCGCCTGCTCTGCCGGAATATAACACCCAATCTGTGCCATAATCGCAGTAAGCGCAATTTGGCGCATATACGTGCTTTTACCAGACATATTTGGTCCAGTTATCAATAATATGCCACGTGATTCATTCATCACACAATCGTTCGCTACGTAGCTCTGGGCACCCATCACTTTTTCCACTACAGGATGGCGTCCTTGAATAATCTCTAAATGTCCAGTCTTATTCATTATCGGTTTCACAAAATGATTGTTCTCACTAATATTCGCAAAGCTTTGTAAGCAATCAATCTCACTAATAACCTTCGCTAAATGTTGTAATCGCTCAATGTATTCCTTTACTGTTTCACGTACCGCAATGAAAAGTGAGTATTCTAGTTCAATGCTTTTTTCTTCTGCATCCAAAATTAGGCGTTCTTTTTCCTTTAAATCAGGTGTGATATAACGTTCTGCGTTCGTTAATGTCTGTTTTCGCTCGTATCGATTTTCAGGCAACGCTGCGATGTTCGCTTTCGTGACTTCGATATAATAACCAAATACGCGGTTAAAGCCGACTTTTAATGATTTAATACCAGTGAGTTCGCGTTCTTGGCGTTCCAATTCTGCAATCCAGGTTTTTCCGTTGCGACTGGCATCACGATATGTATCCAACTCTGCGTTGTAGCCATCCTTAATAATTCCGCCTTCACGAATTGAAATCGGTGGTGACTCGTTAATCGCACGCTCTAGCACATCAGCAAGTGTATCACATGGATCAACTTCCTCGATAATCCGCGTCAAGTTCGGCTGATTCATCGCTTTTAGTGTTTCCTTCACAAGTGGTACCTGGTACAATGAGTTTTTCAACTGAATCAAATCTCGTGCATTCACGTTTCCGTAGGCTACACGTCCAGCCAAACGCTCCAAATCATACACCTGTTTCAGCAACTCCATCAGTTCCATACGCTCAAAGTAATGATTAATAAAGCTAGTAACATCTTGCTGCCGCGCCTCAATTTGATTCAAGTGAATGAGCGGTCTGTCAATCCATTGCTTCAACAAACGGCCACCCATCGCAGTTTTCGTCTGATCCAGCAACCATAATAAAGTGCCTTGCTTGCCTTTTCCGCGAATGGATTCTGACAACTCTAAATTCCGCTTTGAATAATAATCCATTTTCATATACTGACTTGTCTCATAATGTACCGTTTTTTGCAAATGCGATAAATCTCTTTTTTGCGTGTCAATAAAGTAATTTAATAACTTTGCAATTGCTTTTTTCTCAATCGGGTGAATCGTATTCGTCACTAAGCTCTCATATCCATCTGGTAGCTCATTGTTATTTTCATACGAAATAAAAAGTCCTAGCTGTTCACGAACAGCCTCTGGAAACGCTTCGCTGAACTCAATTCCCACAACCATTTCCTTTGCGGATAACGTGGTCAACTCATTAATCAGACGATCCTCGCCCATCGCAAGTACGGTTGATTTTAGCTCGCCTGTTGAAAGATCACAATAAGCAAAGCCATACTCTTTCTCCTCATGTTGAAAAACCGCCACAATAAAATTGTTCTCTTTCTCTTTTAAACCCTTCGCTTCCATCATCGTTCCAGGGGAAATCAGCTGCACGACTTCACGTTTTACCATCCCTTTTGCCAATTTGGCGTCCTCGACCTGTTCACAAATTGCCACTTTATAACCTTTGTCAATCAACGTATCAATATAACCTGCTGCCGAATGGTAAGGTACACCACACATTGGAATTGGATTATCCGAATTACTCGCCCGAGCGGTCAGTGTTATTTCTAAAATTTGTGACGCTTGAATCGCATCTTCAAAAAACATCTCATAGAAATCTCCTAATCGGAAAAACAGAAATGCGTCTTTATAATTTTCCTTAATTGCTAAATACTGCTTCATCATCGGCGTCGCTTCTACTGCCATTCCAATCAACCCTTTTTCTCTTTGTTTAAAAGTTATTTTGTCTCATTATTATATCATAAGGAAGTCAAATCATGAAGAAAAGCCCAATTTTGCACGAAAAAACGATGCAGCTATTGAAGCATATGCATCGTCCAAATCTTATTTCCGTATTTCCGAAGTCACCTTGTAGCTTATCTGCCGTGTAATACTTTGCAATAAATCATTTGCTTCTGCCTGAGAGCGTCTGAATTCCTGCACAATCGGCAAATGATCTATTTCAGCTGTTAACGCATCGATGTTGTCTTCGGTTTGCTTCACCGCGCCAAACTTTTGATAATGCTCTAAATTGACTGCTTCTTTCTGTAACTTTTTGATATCACGCACTTTCGTGGTAACTTTTTGGTTCGTATTGATTTTCGCTTCAGCTGCACGATAAAATGTAACAGCTTCCGTTGCTTGAAGAGCTACTTTCAATTCATGCGCTTTGGCGATTATTGCTTCTTTTTGATAAGTCAATGTGTGACACCTCCTTCATTAAGACGTGAATGGATGATCCTCATTAATCAAAATCCGCTCAATTTTGCTAGCGCGTCCAGTCGTATCGTTAATACTGATCAGGCAACCTGATAAAACAGAGCGACCATTTTTAGGCACCTCGAAGCGAGAAGGCATAGCAGTCAAGAAACGTCGTAAACTCGCCTCTTTATCCATGCCAAGAATACCATCATAAGGCCCAGTCATTCCAACATCTGTTAAATAAGCGGTTCCTTGTGGCAAAATCCGATTATCTGACGTTTGTACATGCGTATGTGTCCCAACAATCGCTGTCACACGGCCATCTACATACCAGCCCATCGCTTGCTTCTCACTCGTTGTCTCTGCGTGAAAATCGACAAAAATAATATTTGTCCGTTTCGAAGCTACCTCAATTAATTCGTCCATTTTGCGGAACGGATCATCTAAGTCGGACATGAACACACGACCTTGCATGTTAATAACCGCAACTTCCAACATGTTGCTCTTAATAAATACGAGTCCAGTCCCTGGTGTCGTTTCTTCCGGGAAATTCGCAGGTCGTACCAAATATTTCGCATCATCGATAAATTCAAAAATATCTCGATTATCCCAAGCATGGTTACCAAGTGTCACCGCATTGGCTCCTTGCTCTAAAAACTGTTTATAAATTTTCTCTGTAATCCCGCGTCCAGCCGCTGCATTTTCACCATTAATAATGGTAACTGTGGGCCGGTAAGCCTTCTTTAGCTGTGGCAAATACTCGGTAATCATATCGCGACCGATAGACCCCACAACATCCCCGATAAATAATAATTCCATAACCTAATTCCTCACTCTCTATATGTACACTATTATAGCGTGAAACGAGCCAAAAAGCCCGTCCTATTTTCCAACAATAGCACTGCGTCTTTCTAAAAGAGCCACATCTCGAAAAATGCCGTCCATTTCCCCTAGTTTTTCATGAACACAAAGCGTTTTAAATCCGAATTTATTGTGTAATGCAATACTTGCCACATTTTCAGGAAAAATTAGTGATTGCAATGTCCAAAAACCAGCTTTCTCACTTTCTTCCACAATATGGGCCATAAGCGCTGTCCCAATTCCTTTTCCAGTAGCCTCTGGATCAATATAAATACTGAGTTCTGCGACCCCACGATAAGAAGGCATTTTTGAAAAGGCTAATAATGCGGCCCAGCCGATTGTCACACCATCTTCAACGACGACAAAACGACAGTCATGTAAATATTTCTGATTCCACTCTTCAAATGTTGGTACAATTTTTTGAAACGTCGCATTACGCCCATCAATTCCCGTTTGATAAATACGAGCAACATCAGCATAATTCTCTTTTTTAAAATTTCTGATTTCCCAGTTTTGCATGTCTCCAACTCCCATACTAGATTACAGCATATTATAGCTCTGTTTTTCGGGATTACGCAAGGAAATTGCTTTTTTATAGGAAACAAAAACGCAGCTCCAAATCGGAACTGCGTTTTTGTTGTGTGATTACTTCGCATACTCAACAGCACGCGTCTCACGGATAACAGTCACTTTGATGTGACCAGGGTACTCAAGTTCTTCTTCAATCCGCTTTCTAATGTCTCGAGCCAGGCGGTAGGAAGCTAAGTCATCGATAGAATCAGGTTCTACAATAATACGAACTTCGCGTCCGGCTTGAATAGCATAAGATTTTTCTACACCATCATAAGACTCGGAAATCTCTTCTAATTTTTCTAAACGACGAATGTAATTCTCTAATGTTTCACTACGAGCGCCAGGTCTAGCGGCTGATAGTGCATCTGCTGCTGCGACTAGAACAGCAATAACAGATGTTGCCTCTGTGTCCCCATGGTGGGACGCGATGCTGTTAATAACGATATCATTTTCCTTGTATTTCGTGGCAAGCTCGACGCCAATCTCGACATGGCTTCCTTCAATCTCATGATCGATTGCTTTACCGATATCATGAAGGAGTCCAGCGCGCTTGGCCATTGTTACATCTTCTCCAAGCTCACTAGCCAAAATTCCAGCTAATTTCGCAACTTCCAGAGAATGATTCAAGACGTTCTGTCCATAGCTTGTACGGTAGCGCAAACGACCAAGAATCTTGATTAAATCCGGGTGTATTGAGTGAATGCCAACTTCGAATGTTGCTTGTTCTCCGACCTCACGAATATGTTCGTCAACCTCTTTGCGAGCTTTATCGACCATTTCTTCAATCCGTGCTGGGTGAATCCGTCCATCTTGTACGAGTTTTTCTAAAGCGATTCGCGCGATTTCGCGACGAACAGGATCGAATCCGGAAAGGATAACTGCTTCTGGCGTATCATCAATAATTAAATCAATACCAGTGAGTGTTTCTAGAGTTCGAATATTGCGACCTTCACGACCAATAATTCGACCTTTCATCTCATCATTCGGTAAAGTTACAACGCTTACTGTCGTTTCAGCAACATGATCTGCGGCTGAACGCTGTATAGCTAGAGAAAGAATATTTTTAGCTTTCTTATCTGCTTCTTCCTTCGCACGAGTTTCAGATTCTTTTACCATCACTGCTGTGTCGTGTGACAGTTCCTCTTCTACTTGGCTTAAAATAACATTCTTAGCCTCATCTTTGGTAAGGGCAGATATTCTTTCTAACTCTACTTGTTGTTTCTGTGTCATCTCTTCAACTTTGCTTTCTTTTTCTTCAATTTGTTGTTGACGTTTACTGATACTCTCCTCTTTTCTTTCAAGAGTTGCTTCCCTTTTACTTAAAGAAGTATCTTTTCTGTCGAGGTTTTCCTCCCTTTGTAATAAGCGATTTTCTGACTTTTGTAATTCCCCTCTTCGCCCACGAAGTTCATTTTCGATTTCAGTACGTAACTTATGATTCTCTTCTTTTCCTTCAAGTAATGCTTCTTTCTTCAAGGTTTCTGCTTCTTTTTTAGCATCTTCCGTGATTAATTCAGCGGTTCCTCTAACAGCGGCAAGCTTCCGCTCAGAGCTTGATTTATAAATCAGAGAACCAACAACCAGACCGACGATCAAGAAAAGCAAGCTGGAGATGATTGTGATTACGAGTTCCATCCTTACACCTCCTTTGCTATTCAATTCTTTTTAATGGTTATGTCGGTTGTCAGAAGTGTTCCTGACACGCGTGTATTTTTTCATTTTGAAATGTAAAATATACACTCTAATTCTATCTGTCAATCTACGTATTGTCAAGAAAAGCGAAAGATGTAAGCGGGAACAGATTGTTGGAGTTGTCCGCAATGAATCGAGATACAATCTCAATATCGCAAAATTACCGAAAAAGATAAGCCGCCCATTTGGACGGCCTATAACATTAATCTTCATCAAGTAAATTGATTTCTTCCGGTAATGTATCCTCTGTTATATTTGGATTCACATCGATTTCATATTCTTGGCGAACTCGTTTTGAGATTTCATCACGAATTTCTGGGTGTTCTTTCAGATATTGCTTCGCGTTCTCACGACCTTGACCAATGCGCTCCTCGTTATAGGAATACCATGAGCCGCTCTTATTGATTACATCAATCTCGGATGCCATATCGACAAGTTCGCCTTCACGTGAGATACCTTGGCCGTACATCACATCGACCTCAGCTACACGGAATGGAGGAGCTACCTTGTTTTTGACGACTTTAATTTTCGTTTTGTTACCAATAACATCCGTACCTTGTTTTAGCTGCTCTGCACGTCTTACTTCTAAACGAACGGTAGAGTAAAACTTAAGTGCGCGCCCACCAGGTGTTATTTCAGGATTACCGAACATGACACCAACTTTTTCACGGATTTGGTTAATGAAAATCGCGATTGTTTTTGATTTATTAATGGCACCTGATAGTTTACGTAATGCTTGGGACATCAGACGTGCTTGTAAACCGACATGAGAGTCTCCCATTTCACCTTCAATTTCAGCACGTGGTACAAGCGCTGCTACGGAGTCGACAACTAAAATATCAACAGCGCCACTTCGAACTAACGCTTCTGCGATTTCTAATGCTTGCTCTCCAGTATCTGGTTGTGATAGTAGCAATTCATCAATATTTACACCAAGGTTTTTGGCATATGCTGGATCTAGTGCGTGCTCGGCATCGATAAATGCTGCTGTGCCACCTTGTGCCTGTACTTCTGCAATGGCATGTAGAGCAACGGTTGTTTTACCAGAGCTTTCTGGTCCGTAAACTTCGATGATTCTACCGCGTGGATACCCACCAACTCCAAGTGCAATATCGAGGGCTAATGAGCCACTTGATATTGTGGAAATATTATGGTCGGATTGCTCTCCTAACTTCATAATGGAACCCTTACCGAATTGTTTCTCAATTTGTTTTAACGCCTGATCTAAGGCCGCTTGACGATCACTCACATTATTGCCTCCTAGTCTTTGTATACTATCTAATTTTTCATGTAAAAACAGTATTTACCGTACATCTATTTCCCGGCTGTTTTTACTGCCTATAGATACTATACCTTATTTTTTTTTAGATATACAAGCAAAAAGCGAATATTTGTTCGCGTTTTTTTTTTAGTGTGTGCTATTATGGTCTGCCATCGCTACTATCCATTCTTAACTATGCCTTTATTATAGCCGTTTCACAGGTATTCGTCTAACCTTTTTTTAGTATTAGATTTCTTATTTTTAAATCCCTTATTTTACTTTTTTGTCGCTTTTCTCATCTAAAAAAGCTTTAATTAATGCAAAACCTTCTTTTACCGCTCGGCGACGATTATAATTACGGTCACGGCTGAAGGTATAGCGATAGGCAAGTGTAGGACTACCAACAACACTGAGTCCAATCCAAACAGTCCCAACTGGATTTCCTTCGAGTTCACCTGGACCCGCAGCGCCAGTGAAACTAATACCCATATCTGTTTTACATAATTTGCGAATATTATCAGCCATTTCAATCGCGCAAGCTTGGCTAACAACACCTTCTTGTTCGATTGTTTCTTTGGAGACGTGTAACAATTCGTGCTTCATTTCTGAACTGTAAGTTACCATACCACCTTTAAAAATTTTAGAGATGCCGGTTGTCCCACCTAATTCTGCTTGAAATAAACCAGCTGTGAGGCTTTCTGCGGCTGATATAGTCATATTAGCATCCATGAGCTGCTGGATTACTAAATCGACAAGTGTGACGTCTCCTGAGCCATATATGTAAGCTCCATCTCGCTTGATAATCTCTTCTTCCGTACTGGCAATTAGGCGCAATGCTTCTTCTCGCGTTTTGGCAGATGCTGTAAGTCGGATGGTAACTTCATTTTCTCCTGCATACGTTGCGATGGTTGGATTCACTTGAGCTGCAATCAAATCTCTTAAATCGTCTGCTAATTTCGATTCACCAATACCAAAAAAAACGTATTATTTTGGATTCTAGTATAATTTCGTGGTCACTATTTTTTAGTAGAAGTGGCTTGGCATATTTTGTGAACATTGGTTGCATTTCGGATGGTGGACCCGGAAGTAAAAGGTACGTGTGTTTCTTAGATTCAAGTAACATTCCTGCTGCAAAGCCAAAATCATTGGATAGAACATGAGAACCTTCAATAATTTCTGCTTGCCGCTTGTTATTTTCAGACATTTTATCTTTTCTTACTGCAAAAAATTGTTCTATTTTTGCTAGATGATTGTTATCGTAAAGAATGCCTTTTTCCAAGTGGCCAGCGAGAATTTGTTTCGTTATATCATCTTCTGTTGGGCCTAAACCGCCCGTGAAAATCAAGATGTTACTCCGATTCTCAGCGATTTCAATAACTTTCTTCAAGCGTTCGGGATTGTCGCCGACGACGGTATGATGGTATACATAGATACCACATTCGGCCAGTTCTTTGGATATAAAAGCAGCATTGGAATTCACGATTTGCCCAAGTAATAGCTCGGTTCCAACTGCAATAACTTCTGCACTACGCATAAGAAACACGCCCTTTCTATATTCTATATATTACAACAATTCATTCCAAAAACAAGAAAAAACGACCTGTCACATAATGTGAGAAGTCGTTTTTAATATTACATGGAACCTTTAAAAATATTTCTGTTTTTGTAGAAATAATCCCAGCCAGACCAAACCGTGAAAAAGGCGCAAACGTATAGGAATACAAGATCCACACGAATACCGGTCCATTCAAACGGCCAATTGTGAAGGAGTAACAAAGGAATTGCAATCATTTGAGTGAAGGTCTTAATTTTTCCTAATTGCCCGGCTGCCATGACTTCACCGCCTTCTACAAGGAGTAAACGTAAGCCAGTTACAGCAAATTCACGGCTAATGATGATGATAATCACCCAAGATGGCGCAATATGCTGTTCAACTAATATGATAAAAGCTGCAGCAACTAATAATTTGTCAGCCAGTGGATCGGCAAATTTGCCAAAGTTGGTAATCAGATTATATTTTCGGGCTAAATGACCATCAAACCAGTCTGTTAATGCGGCTACAATGAAAATAATTGCAGCGATGATATTGGCAACTGGAATATTAGAATCGAGCCATGTAACCGTTCCAAGCCCTAATGGAGCCACACATAATATCACGAAAATTGGTATCAAAATAACGCGCGCCACTGTTATTTTATTAGGTAAATTCATCTCTTCATCCCCTTTTCATTTAAAAATATGTAATAAGTCAGCGTGGCAATGAATGCTTGATGCACAATAAGCATTTATCGTCACGCTGTCATTAAAAAATTAGTTATTCGGCATTACTGTCTGCACTTGTGTCAGAATCTGAGGTTGTTCCAGCATCTGTACTGTTAGCAAGATTAATCGTTAATTTCTGTGTAATAGAATCTTTAGCTAATTCCGCCGCTTGATTATTGATTTTCATCGTTACTGGCGCTGCATTCCCGACAGTTATATTAGCGGACTTACTGCTTGCCAGGTCAAATGTTTTTGTTTCACCATCTGCAATAATCCCACCAAAGAGACTTGAACCAGCATCATCAGTTACTTGAATCCAACTTTCGCCACCAGATAAAGTGAATGTGACAGAAAGTTTATCTGCGTTGGAAACAGTATATGTTGTTGCATTTCCAGATGTTTCAGATTTGATTTCTGTTTTCTTTGGTTCGTCTTTTTTTCTCTGGTTTTTTTTTCTTCTTTGGGCTTTTCTTTATCAGTTGTAGTGTCTTTCTTGGTGTCAGAATCACTCTTTGTTCCGTCATCTACTTTGATTGTGGAATCGCCATTGCTTGTCGTATTTACTTCATTGCCAGATCCACCAGCATTGTAGAAAGCGAAATACCAAATAACGAAGCCAATCACAACGATAAATAGTGCGATTAGAATTTTCGGAACGAGACCAAATACGGAATGTGTTGTGTGTGGATTGTCGTTCCCTGGTTGACTTGCGGCCAGTGGAGCACGACGTTGCTGCGCACGCGTTATTTGTTCATTTACAACGGCTTCTTGATTTGTAGCAGGCACTTCATTTTCAAATTCTTGAAAGAGTTCCTCACTGTTCAAATCAACTGCCTCTGCGTATTGTTTAATAAAAGCACGCGCATAGAATTTACCAGGCATTACAGCATAGTTGCCTTCTTCAATTGCAACAAGATAGCGTTTTTGAATCTTTGTTATTTGTTGTAGATCGTCAAGACTGAGACCTTTCGTTCGCCTTGCATTTTTGAGTTTCTCACCTAGTTCGGTCAATTTTAAACACCTACCATTACATAAAATCTTTTTCTTACCTCATAAACCAGCCACCGTCAAGACGTATCGTTTGTCCAGTTATATAACTTGCGCAATCACTTGCTAAAAAAGTGACCACTTCTCCAACTTCTGCCGGCTTTGCGAATCGGTGCATTGGAATTTCCGTTAATAATGCTGTCCTCTCATCCTCGTCAAAAAGGTGATTCATTTTTGTATCTACCATTCCTGGAGATACTACATTGACAGTTGCGCCTGACGCAGCTATTTCTTGAGCCAGCGCCTTGCAAAAAGAAATCTGTGCTCCCTTTACAGCTGAATAGGCCACTTCCATCGCAGCCCCAACTTCTCCCCAGATAGAACTAATAAAAATAATTCGTCCAGCATCGCTTCGTTGCAACTTTGGAATCCATTTCTGCAATAATTGCATCGGAAAATGAACATGGATATCCCATAAATTCTTTATTTCCAAGTCCGGCATGTCTTGAAATAAGCCATAATAGCTATTTCCAGCAGCGTGGACAAATACGTCTAATTGAAAAATGGAGTCTTGCAATCGTGATATAGCATCAGAATTAGTAAAATCAGCTTGAATCGGAATAACATCTACATCGAAAAAAACTAGTTCTTCTAGCAGTTGCGCAATCGCCTTCTCGTTACGATAATAGTGTAAATATAGGTGAAATCCTTGTTTTGCAAGTGCAATCGCGATTTCTTTGCCTATGTCTCCACTTGCCCCAGTAATTACCGCGTATTTCGTATTATTTCCCAAAGCCGATTATTCCCTTCTATCCATTTCTTTCATCATAGCACGACTCGCGTCTAATTGCCATTTTTTTTATTAAGTTAAAGAAATCTTAAAGATTCCCAGCGCGCTGAGGCGTGGATGAAAGCAGTCTATCAAAGCTCCTTCTGTAGTATTACTCTGGGACAATTTGAAACGTCGTAATTCGATCTTCCAAATAAATTCGTTTTAGGAATGCTTCTACGTCAGCTACTGTGACAGCTTCAATGGCTGGTAAAATATCAAATAAGGAAGCTTCTTCAAAAATATACTGCGAAAACTGGTTTGCGATAAATTCAGGTGAATTCAACGAGCGTAAAAATTGCCCCATCTTTTTCCGTTTTAAAAGCTCTAAATCATCTTCGTTAAAACCATTTTTTAGCGCTTTTTCGAATGTTTCTTTAATTTTCTTTTCTTGTAAATCTGGGTCTTTCGCGTCACCACCAACGAGAGCAAAAGAGAAGCTGTCTTGTAAACTATAATCAAATCCAAACGTATCGTCAATGATACCTTGGTCGTACAATTCAAGATAAGCATCAGATGTAGTACCAAACATTAGTTCCAATAGAATGTCTGCTGTCATTTCATGTTGTACGGCTTCTTTGCCGCGCAATGTGCCGATGTCTTCTTTAATAGCTACTAGGTTTTTGGCGATTTGAACGGGAAATTTCAATTTTTTCTTAGAAACGGCAACCGATTTAGGTTCATCCGGAAAGTGTCGCTTCACTGGTTTTGGAGGGGTGAATGTCTTTTTCGCTTGGTTGTTGCGTACTTGCTCAATAGCTTGTTCAGGATCTATGTTTCCAACGATAAAGAGAATCATGTTACTCGGATGGTAAAATGTATTATAGCAAAGATACAAAAGGTCTTTGTCGATATCAGCAATAGATTCAATAGTACCTGCGATGTCAATTTTCACAGGGTGGTGGTGATACATATTTTCGATTGCGCCAAAATAAACGCGGAAATCAGCATCGTCATCGTACATCTGAATTTCTTGCCCGATAATCCCTTTTTCTTTTTCAACAGTTTCTTCTGTAAAGTAAGGTTCCTGCACAAAATCAACTAATGTTTCGAGGTTTTCTTCGACATTTGATGTGCTTGAGAATAGGTAAGCCGTACGTGTAAAAGATGTAAAAGCGTTAGTAAAGGCTCCTTTTTCACCAAATTTGAAGAATACATCGCCATCTTCTTTTTCGAATAGTTTATGCTCTAGGAAATGTGCGATACCATCTGGAACGCGCGTAAATGCTTCTTGACCAAGTGGTACGAATGCATTATCAATCGAGCCATAATTGGTTGTGAAAATCGCGAAAGTTTTGCTAAAACCGTGTTTTGGCAAGACATATACTTGTAGGCCATTATCCAATGTTTCGTAGTAAACGGCTTCTTTTAACTGATCATAACTTTTTTTTATTCATTAGAATCGGCTCCTTTGCTCAGGAAGTAGATTGTGTCGAGCTCAAACGATTTTGCGGCGGTAACTACTTCTTCTTTTGTAACCTCGGAAATGCGTTTTAACCAGTTTGATAAATCCAGATTTGCTTTTTTCAACGTGTTGTTGTAAGCAAGTTCAATAAGACCCTGTGCTTGATCATTGGCTTCTAGGAGCTGGTTTGATAGCATCGCCTTCGTTTGGGCTAGTTCTTCCTCTGTGAAATCACCAGTTTGCATAGAGGCGACTTGTTCTTTAATAATTGTAAGCGCCTGTTCATAATTTTTCTCATCAATACCTGCTGAAATAAGCATGAAACCATGGAATGAATCAATTCGGCTACTCGCATAATACGCTAAACTCGCTTTTTCGCGGACATTAATAAAAATCTTTGAATTTGCAAAGCCGCCAAGTAAACCATTAGCAAGCTGTAGCGGAACATAGGCATCTTCACCGAATAAAATATTCGTGCGGTAACCAAGAACGAGTTTTCCTTGGTTAATTGGTTGGTTTTCTTTGACTGTATGGACTTCTTTAGGATGGATAGGCGCGATAACGTCTAATTCACGATATTTACGATCTGCAAATGGTAATTTTTTTTAGAAGTGGAATAACATCCTCTTTTTTCACATCACCGCAAATGAATAAATCGACAGTATCTTCAGCTAAAAACTGTTGGTAATAATCATATAAATCGGTACCAGTAATATTTGGGATATCTTCTAATACACCAGCTGCTCCATATTTATAGTTCTCATTAGCAAACATAATCTCTGTCAAACGCTTGTTGGCATAGCGAATTTTATCATCGTATACACTCTCTAAACGTTGCACCAAATTCTCTTTTTCACGAGCAACCGTTGCCTCATGGAAACTACCGTCTATTACATTTGGATTAAAAATAATCTCTTGAATGAGCGTGAAAGCTTTTTCGAGCAATGTATCACCATTCGGTACAAACTGGCCATCTACCATATCAAGAATAGCGGTAATAACATGCTCGTTCCCTTTCTTGTCCACTGATGCATAAAAACTAGCCCCATATAAGCTTGCTAATTCTTTACGAAAAGCAGTTTGTGTCGGATATTTTTTCGTATTAGTTTCCATTAATGTGGCAATTAAGGCACGTTTTGTCGTCGTTTTACGATCGAGTGGTGCTCTGAATTTAAATACAATTTTATTTGATTTATATTTGTCAGAAGGAATAAGTGTTAATTGAATCGCGCCAATTTGTTCTTTATATTCCTGTTTGTGAGTTGTCATTAAAAATCCCTCCTTATTTGGCTAAGCACTGTTTATTGTACCTTATTATCCCTCGCTAAACAAATGCTACAGACTGAAAAACACCCAATTTCGCAAATCTAGACGAAATTGGGTGTTGCTTGTTATTTTCCTTTAATATAATTTACACCATCTGCTTTAGGAGCTTCGGATTTTCCGATTAGACCAACAAGAGCAAGAATGGTTAATACGTAAGGTGCAACTTGGAGGTAAACATCTGGAATACCACTAAAGAATGGTAATTGGCCACTGATAATACTCAGACACTGCGCAAATCCGAAGAAAATTGCCGCTCCCATCGCACCAAGTGGATTCCACTTACCAAAGATCATCGCAGCTAAGGCCATATAACCTTGCCCAGAAATTGTCGCGTGACCGAAATCAAGTGTAAAGGATTGGGCATAAACTGCACCACCTAAACCGCCGAGAATACCAGAAATGATAACGCCTTGATATCTCATCCAACGAACTTTGATTCCCATTGTGTCCGCTGCTAGTGGATGTTCCCCAACAGAGCGAAGACGCAAGCCAAATCTTGTTTTATAGATGATAAACCAAGAAAGAATCGCTACTAGAATGGCGACGTAACTCATGACTGGAACATTTTTGAAGAAAATATCGCCAATCACGGGAATATCTTTTAAAAGCGGAATATCTGGTTTTCCGAAATAGTGTTTAATTTGATCGGTTTGTCCTTTGTCATAAATAACTTTGACAAGGAATAAGGAAATACCGAGTGCTAAAAAGTTAATTGCTACACCACTAATAACGTGATCGGCGCGGAAATTAATCGTCGCAACCGCATGTACGAGTGAGAATACCCCACCGACAAACATACCAGCTAAAAGCGCAACCCAAGGTGTCCAGTTGCCGAAAACATCCGCGAAAGTTAAATTAAAAACAATCGATGAGAAAGCACCCATAATCATCATACCTTCAAGCCCGATGTTAACAACGCCGCCTCGTTCTGAGAAAACGCCTCCGAGCGCTGTGAAAATGAGTGGTCCAGCCATTAATAATGTACTAGAGACAATAATCGCTAAAGTCGAAATCATTTTGTTTTCGCCCCCTTCGCAAATTTATCCATTGCCCAGCGGATAATATAACTGGATGCAACGAAGAAGATAATAAGCGCGATAACCACGTTTACTAGCTCGTTTGGAACGCCAGCGACAGCAGGCATGTTTAGCGATCCTACTTTTAATGCTCCGAATAGGATGGCGGAGAAGATGATACCGATTGGTGAATTACCACCAAGTAAAGCAACGGCAATACCGTCAAAACCAGTACCAGGAGATGTTGGAAGTACATAAGCTGTGCCGTAGTTTCCAAGACCTTCCATTGCGCCTGCCAGCCCAGCAAGGCCACCTGCGATAATCATCGAAATGACAATCGTTTTCGCGACACTCATACCAGCGTACTTGGAAGCATTTTGGTTAAAACCGACTGATTTCAACTCATAACCAAATGTCGTTTTATTGATAACAAGCCACATAATAAGTGCGCAACCGACAGCTATCAAGATTCCCCAGTGAAGCGATGAATATTGCGTCATTTCTTGCAGGAATGGTGATTGCAGCGATGCAGATGCAGGAACTTCTTTTGTTTTGTCCAATTGTTTTGTTAGGACGTTTTGCACGATATAGTTGAAAATGTAAAGCGCTGTATAGTTTAACATAATTGTTACAATAACTTCATTGACTTTTAGTGTGGCTTTCAGAATCCCTGGAATGAAGGCCCAGAAAGCACCACAGAGGATACCCGCCAAGAGTGCAAGTGGTAAGTGTATCCATTTATCTAATCCGTCAAAGGTCAGACCAACTGCTACAGCTCCAATCCATCCCATAAGAAGTTGTCCTTCTGCACCAATGTTGAAAAGCCCGGCTTTAAAAGCAATTGCAATCGATAGGCCGACTAAAATATAAGGTGTTGCTTGGCGAATTGTTTCTCCAAGATAGAAGGAATCGCCGAATGCGCCTTGGAAAAGTGCAATGTATGCGTCTATCGGATTATATCCAAATAGCAGCATAATCAAAGCTCCAAATAGTAAACCGAGAATAACCGCTGTAACTGGGATAACAAGGGCTTGAACTTTTTTAGACATGTGTTTTTTCCCCCGTTTCCACTTTTGCTGATCCAGCCATGAGAAGACCTAGTTCTTGTTCTGTTGTTTCCTCAGGTTTTACAATGGCTACGATTTTACCTTCATAAATGACAGCAATGCGATCACTCACATTCATGATTTCATCAAGTTCAAAAGACATCAATAAGACGGCTTTTCCTTCATCGCGTTGTTCGATAAGACGTTTATGAATGAATTCAATAGCGCCAACATCAAGTCCACGTGTTGGTTGAGCTGCAATGAGAAAATCAGGATCTCGGCTAATTTCACGGGCAATAATGGCTTTTTGCTGATTCCCACCAGAAAGAGCTTTCGCCGCTACGTATTCACTACTTGTACGAACATCATATTCTTCAATGAGTCTTCGCGCAAAGTCATACATTTCTTTATGGTTTAGAAACCCTTTATTGGAAATGGGCTTTTTGTAATAGGTTTGTAAGGCGATATTCTCACCTAATGACATTTCAAGAACAAGTCCGTGTTTATGGCGATCTTCTGGAATATGACCGAGGCCTGATTCCGTGATACGACGAGGTTTCTTGTTTTCGATATGTTCTCCTTTTAGTAAAATTGAACCGCTAGTCGTTTTTGTTAGCCCTGAAATTGCTTGAATGAGCTCGCTTTGACCGTTTCCATCAACACCAGCGATACCAACAATTTCGCCAGCACGAACGGTAAGATTAAGACCGCGAACGCTTTCGACACCACGACTTTCTTTGACGACTAAATCTTTGACTTCAAGCACATCTTGACCTGGATTTGCAGGTGTTTTTTCGGTCGTAAAGACCACTTCACGACCAACCATGAGATTTGCCAAGGCTTGTGGGCTAGTTTCCGGAACATTGACAGTTCCCATGCCCTTTCCGCGACGAATAACGGTTACTCGATCACAAACGTCCATGATTTCTTTTAATTTATGCGTGATTAGAATAATCGATTTGCCTTCTTTAATGAGTGTACGCATTATCGAGATAAGTTCTTTAATTTCTTGTGGTGTCAGAACAGCAGTAGGTTCATCAAAAATAAGAATATCAGCGCCACGATACAATGTTTTGAGGATTTCTACTCGTTGCTGCATACCGATTGAAATATCGCTTATTTTGGCATGTGGATCCACTTTTAGACCGTAGCGGTCGGAAATAGTCTTAATTTCTTCAATGGCTTTCTTTTTTTCAATGACGCCAAATTTACTAGGCTCTTTTCCTAATATAATATTTTCGGCTACTGTAAATTTATCGACAAGCATAAAATGTTGATGCACCATACCGATTCCGAGGTCATTGGCTTTGTTGGGGCTATTAATCGCTTCTACATTGCCGTTGACACGAATTTCGCCACCATCTGGTTCATAAAGTCCGAACAAAACATTCATTAGTGTTGATTTCCCAGCACCATTCTCACCTAGCAGCGCGTGAATTTCGCCACGCTTAAGCTGTAAGGTAATGTTATCGTTTGCTACAAACCCAGAAAACTCTTTTCTGATCCCTAACATTTCAATAACATAATCCACTGTCTCACTCCCCTTATAATAGCTAATATCCACCTTTTGTGAATGAATTCGATTTCCTTTTTGATGTAAACCGTTTTACAAGATTTAAAATCACATGTCAATAAGTTCTTTTTTATTTGTGCATAAAACGAGAATATGTAGTATTCCAAAAAAGTCATCACCTTATTCTATTTCTAAATGAGTTACATTGCAATTCCTTTTTTGAAAAAAAGCGTAAAAATAGACGATATTTTTAAAAAATATGCATTTTGACCTAGGATTAGAGAATATAATCCAACACTTTATAGGTTGAAACGCTTACAATACGAACGAAAAATAAAAACTAGATTAGAACATTAATAAAAGCCGGTTCAACAAACCGGCTTTTATCCATCAAGCAATCATCAAGGTTTTTCTGGAACTTTAATGTCACCGTCAATGATTTTTTGTTTGTATTCGTCTACTTTGGCTAGAACTTCTTTAGATAAGTTATCTTGACTTGGAGAAAGACCTACAGCATTTTTATCAAGACCGTATTCAATCTTCTCCCCACCTGGGAAGTCCCCTGCTTTTGTGCGTGTTGCTAAATCATCAACCGCGATATCTACACGTTTGATTTCAGATGTTAGCGTTACGTTATATTCCTTACCATCGTTAGCCGTTACAGCACCTTCATCCCATTGGTCACGGTCAACACCAATTACCCATACAGCACGGGCTGGGTCTTTTTTCTTCAGGTTTTTAGCTTCCGCAAATACACCGTTACCAGTTGCACCAGCTGCGTGGAAAATAATATCTACGCCACCATTATACATACCAGCAGCAATTTGTTGCCCTTTATCTGCTTTCGCGAAATCATTCGCATATTGTACTTTTACTTCTGCTTTCGGATTCACAGCTTTAACGCCTTCCGTGAATCCAGCTTCAAAGCGATCGATAACTGCGCCTTTAACGCCACCAACAAATCCAACTTTGTTTGTTTTCGTTGTTAAACCAGCAACAACGCCGACAAGGAATGAACCATCTTGGTCTGCAAAGCCGATACTTACAACATTATCGCGATCTGTAATTGTATCATCCACAAGCGCGAATTTGTTTTTTGGTTTTTGTTTGGAAACATCTTCAATGGCATCTTTTAATTTGTAACCGATGCCGTAGATAAGGCTGTAATTACTACGGACTGCCGTGTTTAAGTTTGTTTTGAAATCTGCTTCTGATGCAGATTGTAAATAGTTAAAGCCGTCCGTTCCTTTTTCAAGACCGTTAGCCTTACCGAATTTTTGTAAACCTTCCCACGCTGATTGGTTAAATGAACGGTCATCTACCCCACCAGTATCTGTTACCATTGCTACTGTAAAGTTGTCCTTGTCGTCGCCACTCTTCTTGCTGTCATCTGATGATCCACATGCACCAAGCACAACGCCTGTTGCCATAATCATGGATAGTGCTAAAGCAAATGTACGCTTTTTCACCTTGAAACCCCTCCCGAGAGATAAAATTGTAGTTATTAGTATCACAAATACGAACGATTAGAAATTATGTATGGTTTAAGTTCCCCTTTTGCTATATCTAATAGCGTTCCTTGAAAACGGATACTCTAACTCTTTTTAATATACCATGGAATTTCAAATAAATAAATATCGAAGCTCAAAGTAAATATTTCAAATATATTCGGAAAATTAACTCTTTTCAATGAGTAAATGGCTTGCATGTAGCGCTGAAGATTTGCATAATAGAGATATGTGCTGGAAGAATAGCATAATTTTTATTAGAGACGAGATGATTAGCATGAAAGTTGGTTTTATTGGTTACGGAAGTATGGCGGATTTATTGACACGACAGTTTTTAGCGCATGCAGATGTGGCGCCTAAAGATTTTATTATCTATACACGTTCGGAAAATGAAAAATTACAGGAAATTCATGAATTATTCCCTGAAATTACAATTGCCAGGACGAGTTTAGAAGTTTTTGAGCAGGCAGAGCATACCTTTGTTTGTGTTTTACCCCTTGGTGTCTTGCCTGTTTTGCTAGAAAATAAGGTAGCATTTTCTAGTGAAAAACACATTATTTCGATTGCAGCAGGTGTTTCTGTTAATGATTTGAAAAAAGTGGCAACAAATGTGCAGTTTAGTAAGCTAATTCCTTCACTAACAACATCTGTTGGTATTGGGACGAGCTTAGTGAATCACGATACGGCTGTTTCTGCTCCGAATCAAGTTTGGTTAAGCACGGCACTTGGAACGTTCAGCTCAGTTCAAGAAGTCGCTGAGGAAAACATTGATTTGGCAAGTGACTTGACGAGTTC
Organism: Listeria rocourtiae FSL F6-920; assembly: GCF_000525975.1. GTDB lineage: Bacteria > Bacillota > Bacilli > Lactobacillales > Listeriaceae > Listeria_A > Listeria_A rocourtiae. The sequence continues at coordinate 2,658 of NZ_AODK01000004.1, read as the reverse complement.
TTCTCCAGGATTTATTGCGGCGATTTTTGAACAGTTTGTACAAGCAGCTGTTCGCAAATCAAATTTAACAGAAGCAGAAGTTTTTCAAATGATTAGTAATTCTTTAGCTGGGACATCTAAGTTGCTGGCAGAGAAAGGTTACACGTTTGAGTCACTGATTAAACGCGTGGCGACAAAAGGTGGAATTACAGCGGAAGGCGTTGCGCTTAGTGAAGCCAAATTACCTGCCTTTTTTGATGAGTTATTACAGCGAACAGAAGCGAAATACGATGACCACCATGCAGAAATAAAGGAGCAAATAGAGGAACTTTTATAGAAAAAAGAGACGCAGGATGCGAAAAATTATCCTGCGTCTCCTTATAGGAATCTTAATCTTCGTATTCTGGCATATCACCAATGTTTACACGTCGCGGCTTACTCCCCTCATGCGGGCCAACAACGCCTCGTTGCTCCATCTCATCAATAATACGAGCTGCACGGTTGTAACCTATTCTGAACTTCCTTTGTAACATGGAAACCGAAGCTGTCTGCATTTCACGGACTAGCTCAACTGCTTCATTATAAAGTTCATCCTCAGCTTCTACTGCAATATCTGGTACTTCATCGGGAATCATATCTTCGTTGTATTGCGCTTTTTGTTGGGCAACGACGAACGACACGATGTCCTCTACTTCTTGATCGGAAAGAAATGCACCTTGAATACGCACAGGTTTGCTGGCTCCTACTGGAAGGAATAACATATCGCCCCGCCCAAGCAATTTCTCAGCACCTCCCATGTCTAAAATCGTGCGGGAATCAATGGAACTCGATACAGCAAACGCGATTCGAGATGGGATATTAGCTTTAATAACGCCGGTAATAACATCAACAGAAGGACGTTGTGTCGCGATAATTAGGTGAATACCAGCTGCACGTGCCATTTGCGCTAAACGTGTAATAGCATCTTCCACGTCATTGGAAGCGACCATCATAAGGTCGGCTAGCTCATCGACAATAACGACAATAAAAGGCAGTTCGGCTTGCTTTGCTTCGTTTTGCTCGTTATGTTGACGAACATGCGCATTATATCCAGCCATGTTTCGTGTTCCAGTATGAGAAAATAAATCGTAACGTCGCTCCATTTCCGAAACTACTTTTTGCAACGCTTGTGCAGCTTTTTTCGGGTTGGTTACTACTGGGGCAAGCAAATGGGGTATTCCGTTATACACATTAAGTTCAACCATTTTTGGGTCAATCATCATCATTTTGACTTCATGTGGTTTTGCACGTAGCAAAATACTTGTAATAATCCCGTTAATGCAAACCGACTTCCCGCTTCCTGTTGCTCCTGCGACAAGCAAATGTGGCATTTTATCAAGATTTGCAACGATGGCATCTCCTGAAATATCCCGGCCTAAAGCAATCTGTAGTTTCTCGTCTGGGCGGTCACCAGGATTATTTTCTAAAACTTCACGAAGCGCAACCATCGCAACATTTTGATTGGCCACTTCAATTCCAATTGCTGATTTCCCAGGAATTGGTGCCTCAATTCGGATATCTTTAGCGGCGAGAGCAAGGGCAATATCATCGCTTAGTCCTACAATTTTACTTACTTTTACACCTACAGATGGCTGGACTTCATACTTTGTAACTGCAGGTCCTAAGTGAACTTGTGTTATTTTTGCTTTCACGCCAAAGCTCTCGAAGGTGGACTCTAATTTCTGTGCATTAGCTTTAATTTGATCATATTCTGCACTTTGATCAGTCGGTTCTGCTGGCGTCAGTATATCTATTGGTGGTAGTTGATAAATTTCGTTTTCAAATGATTCCTGCTGAAAAGTAATTGGTGGCGCTTCTTCATCTTGCTCCGGTTGCATTTCGGACGCATTATTGATTATCTCTTGTTTTTTCTGGAAATTGGAGATAATTGGTGGTAGCTTTGGTTCCGTATTATCCTCCACAACCTCAAGAACCGGTTTTTCTTCTATTACTGGTTTAGGTTTCGTCACCTTTTTAGGTTTTGGCTTACGGTTTTTATGTTGCTCAAAAAACTGATTTAACCAGTCGAATATGCTACGAAGCACATTTACGATTTTTGTGAAGGCGGTTTTTAATGGGATTCCAGTTAGTAAAGACAAGCCGTACAAGAATAGAATCGTAGCAAAAATGTTTGTACCGACTCGGTCTATTAAAAAATATGTAACAGCGACAATGCTTGAGCCGACAATTCCACCACCAACTTGGTCAATTTGACTTGGATGCCAGATGTTTTGGCTGAGTAGTTTCAACATAGAACTAAAGATAGCTGCACCATCTGAGAGCACATGCGTGACGTACCACATTTCAAAAGACGTTAACAATCCAATAAAAATCAAATATATACCATTCAAACGTTTTGTAAATAGATTCGGAACGTTTCCTTTAAAAATGAAATAAATGCCTAGTATAGTTAAACCAGTAAGCAATACAATCGCTAATTCACCAGCAATAAATTCGCCTAGCGCGTAAATGAATCGTCCCATGAAACCCAACTGAAATAGGCCGATTAGACTGAGTCCGGCTAGTATAACTCCGCTGATTTCAAAGGAGTAAGATTTTGCTGTTTGTTTCTTCTTACGTGTCGTTTTTTTTTTGCACGAGACGTTTTTTTTTTTCTTTGTTTGATTTGTCAAATTTCCC
>NZ_AODK01000003.1 GCF_000525975.1 Listeria rocourtiae FSL F6-920 | reverse complement strand
TAAAATACTTCGGAATGAAGGTGTAGCGAATAAAGTTCTTTATATTAATCTAAATGATAAATATAAAGAAAATTCATATAAGAAAGTTTATTAACGAATATTACGCATAACGAGGTGGTTGAGAGTAGTGTGTTACGTAGCCTTAATGATTTAGTAACCCAATGATGTTCGCTCGTATGATACGATTATTCTCGAAGTTATCGAGGAGGTAATTATTACATGAAGAAAACAGTAGCTACAATTGCGGCAGGCGTCGTCCTAGCTGGGATTGGATCCACTCAAGTTAGTGCAGCAGAGTATACGGTTCAACCAGGAGATTCACTATGGAAAATTTCGAATGAGAATAACATCTCCATAGGTCAATTAAAGAAAATTAATGATTTAAGCTCAAACATTATTTTCCCAAATCAAAAAATTAGAAGTGACAGTTAATCAAACTCCTAAAACAACTACAGGTACATACAAAATTGTACCCGGTGATACGCTAAGTAAGATTGCTCTAAATAATAATGTTACCGTTGCTCAGTTAAAATCTTGGAATTCTTTATCGTCAGATTTAATTATTGCGGGTGAAACTTTGAATATTGGTAGTACTCAGTCTAAAGAAACAGCTTCTGAATCTGTCGCACCAAAGCAAGAAACTAAAGCAGATGCATCAGCAGTTCAAGAGAAAGCACCACAAAAACAACAGAAGGCAACAACTAATACTCCGAGTAAGCAAACACAAAGCTCAAATAAGAGTTCGTCTAGAAGTGTAGCGAAGGAAGTAACTGTTACTGCTACAGCATATAGTAAGGCTGAACCAGGCATGGGACATATTACAGCTTCTGGAATTGATTTAAATGATAATCCAAGAGTTATAGCTGTTGACCCATCTGTCATCCCTCTAGGTTCTAAAGTTTATGTGGAAGGATATGGAGAAGCGATTGCGGCTGATACAGGTGGAGCTATTAAAGGTAATAAAATTGATGTTCATTTAGACAGCGTACAAGCATGTTATAATTGGGGCGTTAAGACTGTAAAAGTTCAGATTTTAAACTAAATAGAAATTTTATGAATTCGCGATTGATATTTATCAATCGCGAATTTTTGCGCTTTCCTAGTAGTTACATAGATGAAGTGGCGAGAGAATATATAATTTAGCATAGGAAGAATCGAATATTTATGATAAACTTAGAGATATGAGAAATATAGGAGTGAACATATGAAACGGACTGTTGAAATTCTAGGTATTCCATTTTACAATGTTTCTCAGAATGCTTTTGTGGATGAATTAATAGATGCTGCTGTAAATAAAGAGCGGAGATTTATTGTGACGGCTAATCCTGAAATAGTAATGCATGCGCAACAAGATCTGGAATTTAACCGAGCGATTCAGCAAGCAGATTATATTGTTGCGGATGGTATTGGAGTGGTTAAGGCTGCAAAGAGTATTGGGAAGCCGCTTAAAGGAAGAGTAACTGGCTATGATACAATGCTAGGACTTCTCGAAAAGGCGAATGAAATGAAGATGAGCGTATATTTTGTTGGGGCTAAGCCAAATATTATAGATAAGTTAATTGAACATGTGAAATGTGAATATAAGGGGATTGAGATTGTCGGTGCTCGTGACGGTTATTTTACCGCTTCTGATTCGGAGGCGATTGCTGAGGATATCTTAGTAAATCAGGCGGACTTTGTGTTTTTGGCATTAGGTTTTCCTCGGCAAGAACGATGGATATCAACTCACTTAGATAAATTTGATAGAGGTATATTTATGGGAGTTGGTGGTAGCTTCGATGTTCTTTCGGGTTGCACAAAGCGAGCTCCTGATTTTTGGGTGAGGTTTAACTTGGAGTGGTTATACCGAATATTATCACAACCTAGCCGTTGGAAACGCGCATTAGCGATTCCACGTTTTATGTTAGCAATGAAAAAACAAAGAAGGCACGGGTGATTTTCATATGATTATTAGAAGCGCTACCCTATACTATCTTGTTATGCCTCTTAAGGAGACGTTTAAGACTAGTTATGGAGTCATGAAGGATAAACACCTATGCATTATAAAACTCGTCTCAAATGATGGTATAGAGGGATATGGTGAATTGGATGCCTTCGCAGCTCCTTGGTATACAGAGGAAACTACTGCAACAGCGACTTTAATAATCAAAGATCATTTACTACCGCTGCTCCAAAATTTTGAGCTTCAAGAACCAAATCAGGTAAATCAAATTTTTCAATCGATTCGTGGAAATGAGATGGCAAAGGCCGCTATAGAAACAGCTGTTTGGGATGTTTTTGCAAAAATGTCTAATCAGCCTTTAGCTACATACTTAGGTGGTAAAATAAGTGATGTTTCAGTCGGCGTTAGCGTCGGCATTAAGGAACATCCTGATGAATTGTTGCAAACGGTTAGTAGTTATGTGAATGAGGGCTATTCAAGAGTTAAGTTGAAAGTTAAACCGGGCTTTGATGTAGACTTTATAAAGCAAATCCGAGATAAATTTCCGGAGCTTTTGTTGATGGTAGACGCTAATTCCGCCTATAGGAGAGAGGATATTGCAATTCTCAAACAAATGGATAAATATAATCTGGCAATGCTAGAACAGCCTTTTGGTGTGAACGATCTAGTGGATCATGCTTGGTTACAAAAACAACTCAAAACACCAATTTGTTTAGACGAAAATATTCGTTCATTGGCCGATGTCATCCAAGCTTCTAAATTGAAGAGTGCCAGAGCGATTAATGTTAAAGTAGCTCGCGTTGGTGGACTCACAGAAGCGATTAAGATTGCTACATTTTGTAATGAAAATGATATGGTCGCTTGGTGCGGTGGAATGTTTGAAGCAGGAATCGGTCGAGCACACAATATTGCTTTAGCATCGAGAGTAGAGTTTAGTTTTCCAGGAGATATATCAGCTTCCAATCGTTACTTCGAGAAAGATATTATCACAGAAGAATTCGTGAGTAGTAATGGTAAGATAACAACTCCAAAGCGCGCAGGGATTGGAGTGGATATAGACGAAAAAAGTCTGGAATCCTATTGTAAACGATGGGAATACATCATCTTAAACTAAAGGATGGAGCTGAAATTAATTTGCAGATATGGATTATGATCATTTGTTTTCTAATAGGAATTTTGATTATCCCGTTAGTTCGCAAATTTGCTTTTTATATAAATGCTGTTGATGAACCTCGTGAACGGCATATTCATACTAAAATCACACCAACATTAGGCGGATTAGCCATTTTTTTTCGCGTTTACGGTAGGTATGTTACTTTTAGCTGTTGATAAAAGTGGCTTTTTACCAGTATATATAGGTGCGGTGATTATTGTAATGACTGGATTTATTGATGATATCATTGAATTGTCACCCCGTTGGAAGCTTGTCGGCCAAATTAGCGCAGCGCTTTGTGTGGTGTTGTGGGGGCAGATAACGATTGAATTTATCAATATCCCTTTTATGGGGCCACTTTATTTTGGGGCTTGGGCAATTCCAATTACACTTATTTGGATTGTTGCTATTGTGAATGCGTTAAACCTTATTGATGGTTTGGATGGCCTTGCTGGAGGGGTCTCAATTATTGCGCTATTGACTATTGCTGGAATGGCCTTGCTACTTCAAGACATATTTGTAGCACCAGTAGCATTCATGTTAATTGCCTGTATCTTGGCATTTCTTGTATATAATTTCCCGCCAGCAACGATTTTTATGGGTGATACAGGGTCATTATTTTTAGGGTACATGATTGCTGTCCTGTCATTAATGGGTTTTAAAAATGTAACTTTTATATCTATACTGGTTCCTCTAATTATTCTAGGCGTTCCACTTTCCGATACTTTTTTTGCAATCGTAAGAAGATTAAAAGCACGAACACCGATTTCGATGGCAGATAGATCCCATATTCATCATCGTCTTATGGCACTAGGTTTTTCTCAAAGGCAGACCGTATTGCTCATTTATTGTATGGCGATTTTGTTTTCTATCACTGGGTTTGTATTCTCATTTTCTACTACTTGGGGAGCTGTTATTTTATTAGTACTACTAGCCCTGTGTATAGAAGTTATTGTGGAGTTTATTGGTTTAATAGGAGAGAACCATCGTCCGATTTTGAATATACTATCAAAAATAAGGAGGAAACGACCATAGTAAAAGGCGCTAAACACTAGACAAATTCTAGTAGTTAGCGCCTTTATGTTTAGTTTTCTTCATTATATGGCATTGCACTTGGGAAAGGTTTGTTGACCCCTTGGAGTTGTCCTGCGAACTCATTAGCCACACTCTGCACAGAATTCTCATCTAGCTGGTAATAGTATACGCCGTTTTGCGGTGCGTCCTCCCCTTTAAGTGCGAGAGATTCCATATCAATATCGTTTGTCATACCATATTTAGCAATGGAAAGCATTTGTGAAAAAGTCATGTTTGTTTTCATATTATCTCCAACTGCTTTAATCACGTTAGAGTATTTATTGATAGAGCCTATAGAAGTAGCTTTATCAATAATGGCTTTCATGACGAGTTGCTGTCTTTTGCCACGCTCGATATCATTATCAATATGGCGTGTTCTTGAGAGCGCTAATGCTTGTTCTCCGTCTAATTTTTGCTTTCCTTTTTTCAAGGTAATTTTTCCTGCTTGGTCTTTCGAGTTTTGTTCTGTGAAGTCAACTGGTACGTCTACATCGACTCCGTCAAGAGCATCAACTATTTCTAGGAAAGCGTCAAAATTAAAACGAACATAATAATCAACGGGGACTTGAAATAAATCCTCTACTGTTTTCATAGTTAGCTCTGGGCCACCGTAAGCATGTGCAGCATTTATTTTTGTGTATCTGTCTGTCTTACCATCTTTACTTTCTATGTGAACATAAGAATCACGGGGTATGCTTGTCATATCAAGTTTGTTATCTTTAACATTTAATGTTGCTAGTATCAGCGCATCGCTACGTGGGCTACCCCCATTGTTCGCTTGTCGTTTCGTACTATCATCTACACCAATAATCAGGAAGGAAAAACTATCTTTGATGGGGTCTACATCCTTATTTCGTAGTGATGAGGCCTCTCCACTTCTCACATTATCATAGGAACTATCTACGGCGAGCTTTGCTGAACTGAACAAATATGTAGCATATCCAGCACACGCAAGTACGATTAGCATCAATGGAATCAAGACTGAAAAAAGTACCAACCGGCGCCGTTTATACTTTGCGCTTCTTGGAGCTGGGCTTTTGTTTATAGGCATGAATTATTTCTCCTTATAATTAAATTTCTAGCTAAATCCCGAAGTAAAGTATTTGTATATGCAATAGATGCAATTGTACCATGATAAGAAACCTAGTTTGTTACAGTAAATTTACGTTTGCTTTAAAGTTATAGTAAAGAACATTGCAAAAATAAATGCACTTTTTTCTATTATACATAAGGGGGGCGTAAATGAACATTAAAATCATCAAAAATAAGGCAAAATAAGTCGTATGTAATAGCGATTTAGTTAAATTATTCCACGGCTATACACTTTTATATTTTTTTAGCGTCTTAGTATTCATATCAAACTCGGTTGTGGCCTCATCGAAACTAAATCTTAATTTTTCTAATAATTTTATAGAAGCAATGTTCTCCGGGTCGACTTTTGCTTTCAACGCTCGGATGCTAGTTGTGGTTTGGATTATGTGTATAAATGTTTGAAGAATTTCGGTCATTATACCTAACCCCCAATGGCTTTTCTTCAATTCATACCCTATTTCAGCAGTCATATTTTCCATGCATAGCTCATTAATCCCGCAAGAACCTATTAATTCACTATTTTCTTTATAAAAAATAACATACCTATTTGCTGTTTCTTCTTGAAGTATAGCTGAGATAATTTCACGAGCTTGGTTGATTGTGTTGAATGTTTCAATATTCATAAAGCGTGTCACATCATCATCAGACCAGATTTTTAGCATTTGAGGAGCATCATCACAAGTCATCATTTGATTTTTTGTGTGTGCTGTTTCGAATTCGGTTGGTAGTAGTCGTAGTGTATCTACTAGCATCTAAATGACATCCTTTTCACGATATTCTTGTCCATTTTCTTGTAGCTGAACTTGTCCATTTGTCAAGTTTATGGCCCACTCTCGGAACAAATCTACGTCAGCACTATCAACGTACACGTCAAGAATAACTTTATCAGTGAATGTAGTGTTTGAGATTTGATAACCTTCTTTTTCTAGCGTATTTTCAAACTTTGCATGCGCTGAATAATCAAGAGTGCATGAAATAATCATTGCGAGTGAGCGCTCAACAATACCGAGCACATTACAAGTTTCACTCACAGCAGTACCATATGCACGAACTAAGCCACCAGCTCCCAGCTTAACACCACCGAAATATCTTGTAACAACAACAGCTACGTTTTTTAGTCGTTTCTTTTTTTAAAACTTCCAGCATAGGGACACCAGCTGTACCACTAGGTTCTCCATCATCGTTTGCTTTTTGATATTGATCACGTTCACCGATAAGGTAGGCAGAACAATTATGACTAGCGTTCCAATGCGATTTCTTTACACTTGTTATAAACTCTTGAGCCGTTTGTTCATCAGTTGCACGAATGATAGAACAAATAAATCTAGATTTCTCAATAATTATTTCGTGTTGCCCAGCTACTCTGATTGTTAAATAGTTTTCTAGCATACAGGCCTCCAATAGTTAATTTAGTCACCTTCTTTCACAAGTTTAACGGAAAAATGAATGTATGTATAGTTAGAAAATGAGTTTGTAGCATATTTGAAAGGTGAAGTGGGAGCAAATTCATGGTATAATGAACTCCATTGTTACTTTTGATAGATAAATTTTTTATCGCCTAGGCATTTTTATGGAACGCTTAGCCCTACAAAACATAGCAAATAACAATGGCTTCTAGAAAAGCATGAAATAATACAGAGAAAGCTATAGGAATATAGTCGATAGATTGTTTTAAGTAGTTTTTTGAGCTACTAAAGGGATAAAAAATGGGAACGAATATAAAAATAACAATTTTGAAGGAGGATTTCTCATTATGACTGTAAAAATCATGATTGTAGATGATCATCAATTATTTCGTGAAGGTATAAAACGTATTTTAGAATTAGAGGATTCATTTGAAGTGATTGCTGAAGCGGAAAATGGAAAAAATATTGTTGCTAAGGTACGCGAATATCGACCTGATATCGTACTCATGGATATAAATATGCCTACAGTGAATGGCTTGGATGCTACAGAAATGTTGGTTAGACAATTCCCTAGTATTAAAGTAGTTGTTTTAACTATTCATGATACAGATGAGTTTGTTACAGAAGCTTTGCGTGCTGGAGCAGTAGGGTATTTATTGAAAGAGATGGATGCTAAGGACCTCGTAGACGCTATTAAAACAGTAGAAGATGGTGGAGCTTATATACATCCTAAAGCAGCAATTAAATTAGTGCGCGAATATCGTCATTTAGCTAGCACTAATAATGCTCAAGGTGCCTACGGTTATCAACAGCCAGAGGTTAAGATGCCTTTACATATTCTCACGCACAGAGAATGTGAAGTTCTGCAACTATTGACGGATGGCAAGAGTAATCGTGGTATTGGCGAAACCCTTTTCATCAGCGAAAAGACTGTTAAGAATCACGTAAGTAGTATTTTGCAAAAAATGAAAGTAAATGATCGTACGCAGGCCGTTGTTACTGCAATCAAAAACGGTTGGGTATTCATTCGATAAAATCGTTAAATTAGAGGTGACTTTATGGGGGAAAAAATTGCTATCGTGACGGACAGTACTGCTTATTTACCCCAAGCAGTAATCGATAAGTATGAGATTCATAGTGTGGCTCTTTCGGTCATAGTTGATGGACAGTCCTACGTGGAGGGCAAGGGCATTGATGAAAATAATTTCTATAGTATTGCAAATGCATCAAAATCATTTCCAACTACTTCTCAGCCAGCACCAGGCGATTTCATAATTTTGTATGAGAAATTACGTGATAAGGGATTTGATACTATTATTAGTATCCACCTGAGCAGCGGTATTAGTGGCACATATCAAAATGCTGTGTCAGCTGGTAATATAGTTGAAGGTGTTCAAGTAGTAGCCTATGATTCAGAAATTGCTTGCATGGCTATGGGAATGTTAGTAGAAAAGGCTGCCGAATTAGTAGCTTCAGGAGAGAAATTGGAGGCCATTCTGAAGCAGTTAGATGCTATGCGAGATGCTATGGGTGCTTATTTTATTGTAGACGATTTGAATCACCTTGCAAGAGGAGGCAGGCTCTCTAATGCACAGGCCATTATTGGCAGTGTTCTTCAAATTAAGCCCATTCTTCATTTTGAGGAGAAAAAGATTGTCTTATTCGAGAAAATCAGAACAACAGAAAAAAGCTTTTCGCAGGATTGATGGGCTTTTAGCAGAGGCTGTGGAAAATGGTCAGGCGCAACAAGCTTATATTGTTCATGGCAATTGTTATGAAAAGGCAGAGACATGGAAAGCGGAGTTGCAAGTAGCTCATCCTCATGTAGATTTTAAAATTAGTTATTTCGGTCCAGTTATTGCCACACATCTTGGAGCAGGATCGCTGGCTCTAGTATGGACAATTAAGTAGAAATTGAGATATAATCTTAATTAATTGACGACAAGTATTCAAAGTAAGGCCGAATATATAGTACTCGACACAGGTCCTATTTAGTTAGTGTCCTGTCCTGTTCAAAATTCTGTTTCAGCCTCCTAATTAGGAGGTTTTTTTGTAGTATACTCTAAATCTCAATAAAAATAAAAAGCATAAAAAAGTTCAAAAGGGCTACAAAAAGGATGGCTTTAAGGTGAAAAGACAAATATTAGCTTATGGTGTGCGTGAATAAAAACAAAATAAGGCATGGAAATCGAAATATCGTAATTGGCAATTTTTTTTTTATTTCGTGTATAAATGGATATACGAGGTGAAGATATTGCAGAAAAAAAATAGAAGGACAATTGTTCATGGCAGAAGAACTAACAGATACTGATAATATGCAGTTCGTTGAGGCCATACAAGTTACTGAAAAAAAGAAATTATGTCTTAGATGTGGAAATAATAGAGAGGAACTATTTTTTAGATCTCCTTGTAGTCGCTGTAATAAGGAGGAATGTTTGTATTGTAGAAACTGCATTATGATGGGGAAAATAACGGAGTGCAGCAAACTATTTTTTTCACCGAGTACGACAAGTACTAAGCATCAGAGAAGTACGTATTTAGCGTGGAAAGGTGAATTATCATTAGGTCAAAAAGTCGCATCTGATAAGCTGCATCAGGCGGTTAAAGACAAGAAAGATTTACTTTTATGGGCAGTCGCTGGTTCAGGTAAGACAGAGATGATGTTTAAGGGAATGAATGAGGTTCTAATAAACGGTGGGCGTCTGTGTGTTGCTTCTCCAAGAGTGGATGTTTGCTTAGAGTTATTCCCTCGCCTGCAACAAGTGTTTCCTGATGTGGAGATGGTTTGTTTATATGGGGATTCAGCAGATGTATACAATGGAGAGCGTTTTGTAGTTGCAACAACACACCAACTAGTGAGGTTCTGTGAGGCGTTTGATGTTGTTTTTATAGATGAAGTAGATGCGTTTCCATATGCCAAAGATCCATTTTTAGAATATGCGGTTCAAAAAGCGCAATTGAGTACAGGTTGCTCTATCTTCATCACAGCGACACCGGACAGGAAGTGGCAAAAAGAATGTGATAGAGGGAAGCGGAATTTTGTGAAAGTTCCAGCTAGATATCATCGAAAACAATTGCCTGTGCCGAAGAAGGTATGGATAGGTGATTGGAAAAAAGGCTTACAGAAGGGCAATGTTTCAAAAATAACAATTCAGTGGATAAGACAAAAATTAAGTGAAGGGTGTCCAGTATTGTTATTTTTTCCGGAAATTAAAGTAATGCTCCAAGTGGCTATAATACTTGAAAAAATGGGTTTTGGACCACTGCTGACCGTTCATTCTGCTGATCCGGAGAGGAAGGAGAAAGTACAACAAATGCGTGACGGAACTATTCGGTTGCTATGCAGTACCACAATTCTTGAACGTGGAGTTACGTTTACTAATGTACAAGTTGGTGTTTTTGGAAGTGAAGGAAGGATTTTTACAGAATCTGCGCTTGTACAAATATCTGGTCGAGCTGGAAGGAAAATGGAGTATCCCAGAGGGGACGTACTATTTTTTCATGATGGTGTTTCTAAAAATATGGCATTAGCTATTTCTCAAATAAAAATGATGAATAAGCTTGGGAAGCGTCAAGGGTTACTAGATGAGGAGTAAATGTTTAGTGTGTGGCAGAGAGACACTAACCAATATCTCTTGGTGCAGTCTATTAGTCAAAGACAAAAAACAGACTATTTGTTCTACCTGTGAATCCAGATTGGACATGGTTTACGGGGTCACTTGTGAAGGTTGTGGTAGGCCGATGGATAGCTTTGAACAAGTAGTGATTTGCGCAGATTGCCAAAAGTGGGAGATGGGAGCGAACAATTTACAAAAAAAATATTGCTTGTTACACATACAATGAATTCGCAAAAGAGTTGATGACTCTTTACAAGTACAGAGGTGATTACGCTATTGCGGGAGTTTTTTCAGAGCAGTTACAGAAACAATGGGGATTAGTAAAGAAGGATGTCACAATACCGCTTCCTATCAGTCCAGAGCGAAGAAAAGAGCGCGGGTTTAATCAAACAGAGGGTTTGTTGCGTCTAGCTGGTATCCCATTTGAAATAACGTTAAGAAGAGAACATACAGAGAAACAATCTAAAAAAAACTCGAAAGGAACGAATGGGGCAAGAGCAATTCTTTTTTGTAGAAAATAAAGAGCACATTGATTCCAAAGAAATATTGCTAGTGGATGACATTTATACAACAGGAACAACCATACATTTAGCAGCAGATGCACTTATGGAAGCGGGCGCCAAAAGTGTATTTTCCCTTACTATTTTTCGTTAAAGCGAAATTTTCAATCATTTTAGGTTTGTATTTGAAGATTTGTGGAATGAATAGAGTAACAGCGTCATACTTACAGACTATGTAAACGCTAGGATAATAGTAATTTTGCTTCGTGTAAATGTTTGCAAAATGCTACATTATAACGTAGACTGTATCTAAGGAGTCATTCACTTCTTGTAAAGTATGATTTGTTTTATTTCAAAGGAGGAATTGCTATGCTAAAGTATAACATTCGTGGCGAAAACATTGAAGTAACAGAGCCGATTAGAGAGTATGTTGAAAAGAAAATCGACAAATTAGAGCGCTATTTCAGCGAGGCTCCGGATGCTAATGTTCATGTAAATCTTAAAGTTTATTCTGATAAAAACGCAAAGGTTGAAGTGACCATTCCTCTCAAAAATTTAGTGCTACGTGCTGAAGAAACGAGCGGGGATTTATATGCAAGTATTGATTTAATTGTAGATAAATTAGAGAGACAAATCCGTAAACACAAAACAAAAGTGAATCGCAAATTCCGTGATAAAGGTGCCGAGCATGATTATTTTGCTTTTGCAGAAGTGAACGGTAGTGCTGCACCAGATGAATTTGAGAATGATAGTGAATTAGACATTGTTCGCACAAAGGAATTCTCATTGAAACCAATGGATAGTGAGGAAGCCGTGCTTCAAATGAATTTATTAGGGCATAGTTTCTTTGTTTATACAGATGCAGAGTCCGATGGAACAAACATCGTGTATCGTCGTAAAGATGGCAAATACGGTTTGATTGAAACGAATTGACTTAGACACGTCCTCTAAAAGCCGGGATCCAAAATAAGGGGATCTCGGCTTTTGCTGTCAAATTCAAATTAGAAATAAAAAAGTGAATGATTAGAATTGAATGAAAGGTATTATTTTTTTATTTAGATAAAGCGCATAGCTTAGGCTTTTATAAAGAATCAAAGAAAATGCGTCGAAATGTTCACAGGAAAACAGGTTGTAAAAGGCAGGCGAAAGATGGTAGAATTGACTAGTGTGCCTGTGATAAGGCAGTTGCGTCAGGAAATGGGAAGAGCGCGACGATTTCAAACTTCAGGGAAAGTATAGAAACAGTAGAGGAGAATAAGATCATGGCAGGTTTATTGAAAAAGATATTTGAATCTGGTAAAAAAGATATTAAGTATCTAGAAAAGAAAGCAGATCAGATTGAGGCATTGGCAGAAGCAACAGCCAAGCTCTCTGATGATGAGATACGTGCGAAAACAGAAGAATTTAAAGAACGTTTTCAGAATGGGGAAACATTGGATTCCCTTTTGGTAGAGGCGTTTGCTATTGCGCGTGAAGGAGCGAAGCGTGCGTTAGGTATGTTCCCGTTCCGTGTTCAATTAATGGGTGGTATCGTTTTACATGAAGGTAATATCGCAGAAATGAGAACAGGTGAAGGTAAAACTTTAACAGCGACACTACCAGTTTATTTAAATGCTCTTTCTGGCAATGGTGTTCACGTCGTTACAGTCAATGAGTATTTATCGCAACGTGACGCAGAAGAGATGGGAGTTTTATATAATTTTCTCGGTCTTTCTGTTGGACTAAATTTGAATGTTCTTTCCAGTGAAGAAAAACGTGAAGCTTATGCCGCGGATATTACGTACAGCACAAACAATGAACTTGGATTTGACTATTTACGTGATAATATGGTTGTTTATAAAGAGCAAATGGTACAGCGCCCGCTTTCCTATGCGGTAATTGATGAGGTCGATTCTATACTGGTCGATGAGGCAAGAACACCGCTTATTATTTCTGGTCAAGCAGAGAAATCGACTATTCTGTATGTTCGCGCTAATTCGTTTGTGGAAACATTGACAGTTGAGAAAGACTACACAGTTGATATTAAGACTAAATCGGTATATATGACTGAAGAGGGTATGACAAAAGGTGAGAAGTACTTCGATGTTGAGAACTTATTTGATATCGAAAGTTCAACGCTATTACACCATATTGCGCAAGCTTTGAAAGCAAATTATACGATGCATCTAGATGTGGATTATGTTGTACAGGACGATGAAGTCTTAATTGTTGACCAATTTACTGGTCGTATTATGAAAGGGCGTCGTTTCAGTGAAGGGTTGCACCAAGCACTTGAAGCAAAAGAAGGCGTTACTATTCAAAACGAATCGCAAACAATGGCGACGATAACATTCCAGAACTATTTCCGTATGTATAAGAAACTGTCTGGTATGACTGGTACAGCAAAAACGGAAGAAGAAGAATTCCGTGATATTTACAATATGCGTGTTATCGAAATACCAACGAATAAACCAATCATTCGTGATGACCGTGCCGATTTAATCTACACATCAATTGACGCAAAATTTAATGCAGTGGTAGAAGATATTGCAGAACGTTATGCTAATGGACAGCCAGTACTGGTTGGTACCGTTGCAATTGAGACGTCTGAGGTGATTTCTCACAAATTAAAACGTAAAGGTGTACCACATAGTGTTTTGAATGCGAAACAACACGAAAAAGAAGCAGATATTATCCAGTTTGCTGGTGAAAAAGGCTCTGTTACTATCGCGACAAATATGGCTGGTCGTGGTACCGATATTAAACTTGGTGAAGGTGCAATTGAAGCAGGCGGATTAGCTGTTATTGGTACAGAGCGCCATGAATCTAGACGTATCGATAATCAGTTGCGTGGTCGTGCTGGCCGTCAAGGAGATCCAGGTGTAACGCAATTCTATCTTTCTATGGAAGATGAACTTATGAAACGTTTCGGTTCCGATAATATGAAGGCAATGATGGAACGTTTTGGAATGGACGACGAAGCTATCCAGAGTAAAATGGTTAGTCGTGCTGTTGAATCCGCTCAAAAGCGTGTTGAAGGAAACAACTTTGATTCTCGTAAACAAGTACTTCAATATGATGATGTTTTGCGCCAACAACGTGAAGTTATTTATAAACAGCGTTACGCAGTTATCACGGCTGAGAATAACCTGCGTTCTGTCATCGAGCCAATGATTCAAAACGTTGTGAACTATGTCGTACAATCAAATGCTCCGAGACAAGAAGATCGCGATGAGTGGAACCTACAAGGGATTATCGATTTTGCAGAGGCAAATTTGCTTCCAGAAGACGTAATCAGTGTGGATGACATCAAAAATATGGAAACGAATGATATTCAAGATTTTATTTTGGAAAAAGTAAATGAAGCCTACAACGAAAAGGAAACATTGCTTCCAGAAGAGGAATTTAATGAGTTCCAAAAAGTAGTATTGCTACGTGTAGTAGATACGAAATGGGTAGATCATATCGATGCGATGGATCATTTACGTGATGGCATCCATTTACGTGCTTACGGTCAAATTGATCCTTTACGTGAATACCAATCAGAAGGCTTTGAGATGTTTGAAGCGATGATTAGCTCGATTGATGAAGAGGTTGCTCGTTACATCATGAAAGCAGAAATTCGTCAAAATCTTGAGCGGGAACAAGTGGCTAAAGGTGATGCTATTGATCCAAATGAAGGTAAGCCCGTAGCTAAGAAACAGCCAGTTCACAAAGATCAACACATCGGTCGTAATGATCCATGCCCATGTGGAAGTGGCGAAAAGTATAAAAATTGTCACGGTAAAGAAAAATAAGAACACAAAAGACCAGAATTTTTCTGGTTTTTTTGTATGTCATCAAGATACTAATCGCAGTTTTCAACCAAGTATGCTATATTATTAAAGAAGCATTATTGCATGAAAAATGAAAAAGAGGTGTTGAGAATGGAATTAGCTGAAATTCGCAATGAACTAGAGAAAACAGCCCAACAAATCAAAGACTTTAGGGGGTCTCTTTGACTTAGACAGCATAGAAGTTCGAATTGCTGAGTTAGAGGATCAAATGCTGGACCCAGAATTCTGGAATGACCAGCAAGCAGCACAGAAGGTTATCAATGAAGCAAATGGTTACAAAGATACGTATAATGCGTTTCATGAGTTAGAAGAAGAACAAGAAAATTTAGAACTCAGTTTAGAGCTTTTGCGTGAAGAGGCAGATGAAGAATTGCAAAACGAATTAGAGACGGAATTAACGAATTTTATGGCGAAGTTGACAGATTTCGAACTTAAATTAATGTTAAGTGAGCCTTACGATAAAAATAACGCAATTTTGGAGTTGCATCCAGGTGCGGGTGGAACAGAGTCACAAGATTGGGGTTCTATGCTCTTACGGATGTATCAGAGGTGGGCAGATAAAAAGGATTTCAAAGTCGAAATGCTGGATTATCAAGCAGGAGACGAAGCGGGGATTAAGAGCGTGACATTGCTCATTAAAGGACATAATGCATACGGCTACTTAAAAGCTGAAAAAGGGGTTCATCGCCTCGTTCGTATTTCTCCATTCGACTCTTCAGGACGTCGCCATACATCCTTCGTATCGTGCGATGTGATGCCAGAAATGGATGAGGATATCGAAATTGAAGTTCGTCCAGAAGATTTGAAAATTGATACGTATCGTGCGACCGGAGCAGGTGGTCAGCATATTAATACGACCGATTCAGCCGTTCGTATGACCCATATTCCGACAGGCATCGTTGTCACATGCCAGTCTGAGCGCTCTCAATTAAAAAACCGCGATCAGGCAATGAAAATGTTAAAAGCAAAACTATACCAAAAAGAACAAGAAGAAAAAGAAAAAGAACTTGCCGAACTTCGTGGAGAACAAAAAGAGATTGGCTGGGGAAGTCAAATACGCTCCTATGTATTCCACCCATATTCGATGGTAAAAGATCACCGTACAAATGTTGAAACCGGAAATACCCAAGCAGTGATGGATGGCGATATTGATGAATTTATCAATGGCTATCTGCGTTCACGGATTGATTAAGGTGGCAAAATGAACGAAATAAAGCCAGTCAAACGACGCAAACTGTCACCTAAATTAACAAAAGTGATGGAGTACGTCTATGTTATTTTAGGTGCTTTCATTATCGCGCTAGCTTTTAATGTACTACTACTACCCAACCATGTCGCTTCTGGTGGTGTGAGCGGGATTAGTACGATTATTAACTATTTAACCGGATGGACACCAGCATATATTCAATGGTCATTTAATATTCCGTTATTTTTTGCTGGAGTGTTTTTCCTAGGTTATCAGTTTGGGATTAAGACATTTGTTGGTACAATGATTATGCCATTGTTTGTTTATTTAACGTCAGATTGGACAGTTTGGACGCATGAACCTCTTGTTGCGGCTCTTTTTGGAGGTGTTCTTGTTGGTATAGGCCTCGGAGTCGTTTTTCGAGGAAAAGCATCCACAGGAGGTACAGATGTTATAGCACAAATTTTGCACAAGTTTACGAATTTGTCGCTAGGTATTTGTGTTGCTCTAATTGATGGGTTTGTCGTTATTGCAGCTATGTTTGTCTTTGATATCGAGTCGGGATTATATGCTTTAATTGGTCTGTTTGCGACAAGTAAGACGATTGACCTTGTTCAAGTAGGACTTAATCAGTCGAAAACGGTACTCATTATATCGGAAAAGCAAGATGAAATACGCCAAGCTATCCTATTCCAAATTGATCGAGGTATTACACGTTTATCAGCAAAAGGTGGGTATACAGAGGATGACAGGCAGATTCTATTGTGTGTCATTGCCCAATCAGAATTTTCCCGACTTAAAGGGGTCATAAAAGAAAGTGATCCGAATGCATTTGTTGTTGTGATGAGTGCAAGTGAGGTTATGGGAGAAGGCTTTAATAGTTAGTAATACAGTATAGAAGTAGCATTGGCTTAATTACGTTGATGCTGCTTTTTTTTATAGTACAGTTTGGATTAGAGCCTATTTTTTGTATAACAGTTGTGTAACAAGATAGTAACTAAGTGTTTTTAGTAGGTCCTTTACATATTAAAAGTGGTCTATTCCAATTGATTTCACTGTAACTATTTTTAATATCCCTGTAATATTAATTCACTGGAAAACGCGGTACAATAGGAGAGTAGTAAAACAGTGCAGGAAGCGTGGCACGTTTTTTTTATGGTCTTTTTACAAAGCTAGAAGTTATGAGATTTTCGTCGATTTAATAGATGTAAATAAGTATGTTGCGAATAAAATAAAACTTGTCATTGGTTGAAATATAACTGTAACGTAATTAACCCGAACCTGAAAAATTGAGATGCTATAATGGTATTATGCGTTGTGACTTTACGCACTTCGATAGAAATGGTGTATCTTCACTGCATAATCTGGGCTTATCGTACACGTTATATTATTCGAGCTTGATTTAAGAAAGGCATAGTTAGGTGATAATATGATTGTTATGGAAGATGTGTATAAGAAGTATCCCAACGGCATTACAGCTGCGAACGGATTGAATATTCGGATCGATCAGGGAGAATTCGTTTATGTCGTAGGTCCAAGTGGTGCAGGTAAATCTACTTTTATTAAGATGATTTACAGAGAAGAGCGGGCGACCAAAGGAACGATTAATGTTGATAAGTTCGACTTACTCAGTATGAAAAATCGTGAAGTACCATTTTTAAGAAGACACGTTGGTGTTGTCTTTCAGGATTTTAAATTGCTTCCTAGCAAAACAGTTTATGAAAACATTGCTTATGCGATGGAAGTGGTAGAAGAAGATCCAAAAGTCATCAAAAACCGTGTTATGGAAGTGTTAGACCTAGTTAATCTAAAACACAAAGTCAGAATGCTACCAGATGAGTTGTCTGGCGGGGAGCAACAACGTATTTCGATTGCTCGCTCGATAGCCAATATGCCAAAGGTTTTAATTGCAGATGAACCAACCGGAAACCTCGATCCTGATACTTCATGGGAAATCATGAATATCCTTGAAGAAATAAGTAATCGCGGAACGACAATCGTTATGGCGACACACAATAAAGAGATTGTTAATACTCTAAAACATCGTGTAATTGCTATTGAAAACGGTAGAATCGTTCGTGATGAACAGCAAGGAGATTATGGCTATGAAATTTAGAACAGTGGGTAGACACTTTAAAGAAAGCTTTAAGAGTCTGTATCGAAATGGTTGGATGACATTTGCTGCAGCTAGTGCGGTAACAGTAACTTTGATTTTGGTAAGTGTGTTCTTTGCGATTATGATGAACATGAACAAGTTGGCAGACGATGTGGAAAATGACGTTGAAATTAACGTGCATATTCAATTGACTGCTACAAAAGATCAACAGGATGGGCTAAAGGGCAACATTGAGCAACTGAGTGGCGTAGATAGCGTCACATTTTCTTCAAAAGATGAGCAAATGGAGAAATTAGTCTCTACATATGGTAAAGATTTCGAGTTATTCGAACAGGATAATCCACTTTACGATGTGTTCATTGTTCAAGCGAAGGAGCCGAGCGAAACGGCGAAAGTTGCAACCGAGATTCAGAAAATGAAATATGTCGCAAAAGTGAACTATGGAGAAAAAACAGTAGATAAATTGTTTAATGTCTTGAAATGGGGACGATATGCTGGTATCATATTAAGTGCTGGCCTTTTGTTAACAGCCATGTTCTTGATTTCCAATACGATTAAGATTGCGATATACTCGCGTCGAACCGAGATTGAAATTATGAAATTGGTAGGAGCGACAAACTGGTTTATCCGGTGGCCGTTCGTGTTAGAAGGTGCTTGGCTAGGTCTGCTAGGATCTATTGTTCCAGTAGCATTAACGTTTGTGGGTTATATTAACACTTACAATTTCGTCAATCCAAAACTTGGTGAAGGCACAAATCTTTCTCTATTGACGCCAACTCCATTTATGTATGAGATAGCAGGATTAATCATTGCTATCGGAGTGTTGATTGGTATATGGGGAAGTGCAATTTCCATCCGTAGATTCTTGAAAGTATAACAATTAAATGCGTATCAGAGAAATGGACGCATTCTAAAAAATAATAAAAAAATTTAATGAAAGAAAAGCCTAGGGAGCTTTTTAGGAGGTAAAATCTTTTGAAAAAAAAATACTTTAATCGCTGCGTCAATGGCAGCTGTAATCAGTTTATCACCAGTTTTTACAACGAATGCATTTGCGGATGTTAACACAGATATTCAACAAAAGGACGCAAAGCTAAACGACCTTAAATCTAAGAAAGCTGATTTACAAGCTGATTTGTCATCTTTAGTGACTAAACTAGAATCAGCGCAAGCGAAATCGAAAGAACTACAAGCGAGCTTCAATAAGTCAGCAGAACAATTAAAGAAATTAAATGCTGATATCGCAGCTATTAATGCACGTATTAAAGAGCGTGAAGCAGTTCTTAAAGAGCGCGCACGTTCTATGCAAGTAAACTCAAATTCAAATGTTTACCTTGATGTTGTTTTAGGAGCTAACAATTTCAGTGATTTAGTGGATCGTGTATCTGCAGTAAATACAATTGTTGATTCTGATAAAGCAATTCTTGACGAGCAACAAAAAGATGAAGATGCTTTGAAATCAAAATCTGCTTCTGTGAAAAAAGAGCAAGAGAAACAACAAAAAGCAATTGCAAGTTATGAAGAACAACAAAATAAAATCGAAGCTCAAAAAGCTGAGAAAGAAGCTGTTGTAGCTCAATTAGCGGCACAACAAGCAACAACAGAACAAGAGAAATCTACTTTAGTCGCGCAACGTGATAGAGAAGCGGCGGCAGCAGCAGCTCGTGCAGCGGCGGCGAAAGAAGCTACAACTGTTCAACCAATCGCAGCTACAGAAACTAAAACGGAGTCATCATCAAATACAGCTGAATCTTCATCATCAGTAGCATCTTCTTCAAATTCAAGTGATGATAGCTCTAAATCTGATAGTAATACGTCAACGAAAAAATCATCATCAAATACTTCTAATTCTACAAACAATAGCATTGCAACACCAACAGGATCTGGGTATGATGCAATGATTTCAACTGCGTATGCACAATTAGGGAAACCATATTCTCTAGGAGCAACTGGACCAGGTTCGTTTGATTGTTCTGGATTTACTTCTTATTCATTCCGTGCAGCAGGAATATCTCTTCCAAGAACTTCGGGTGCACAATACGCAGCATCTACAAAAATTAGCTCAAGCCAAGCAAAACCTGGTGACTTAGTATTCTTCAGCTATGGTAGCGGAATTGCTCACGTTGGTATTTATATTGGTGGAGGCAAAATGATTAACGCTCAAAACGATGGCGTTAAAATTGATAGCCTTTCAAGTGGCTTCTGGGCTCAATCTCTTGTAGGTTTTGGCCGTGTAGCTAACTTCTAATTTTAAATGATATTAAACATTTTTGAAAATAGAAAAGTACCTTTGTATAATTCTTTACGAGGGTACTTTTTTTTCTAACTTACGACATGGTAAAAATAGTAATATACGAATTTGATTTAGGAGGAAATAATGAATGACATATAAGAAATTACTTGCAAATGGCCTTGCAATTACTGTAGCAGTTGGACTTTTTACTTTCGTGCCAACTAATGCGAAGGCTGCTGATTTAAATGAACTACAAAAACAACAACAAGCGATTCAACAACAGCGTTCTAATATAGATAGCCATATTGATGAGAAAGATCATGAAGTATCTGTTCTAGAAAGAAAACAACAAACAACAGCTGCAGAGCTAGAAAGCCTAGTCAAAAGTATAACGGAAACTAATAAGAAGCTACAAAAACAGCAACAAGAGGTATCGGTAACCAATGCAGAAGTTAGTAAATTAAAGAATGAAATCGCCGTGCTGCAAAAAAGTATTGAAGACCGCCTTAATTTATTGAAGGATCGCGCACGTGCTATCCAAATAAACGGAAATGGTCAAGAATATATGAATGTTATTTTAGCTTCGGATAGTTTTAGTGATTTTATTGATCGCGCGACATTAGTATCTACGCTTGTCAACGCGGATAAAGATATTATGACGGATCAGCGAGAAGATGAGGATGCTCTGAACTCTAAGCAAAAGCAAACAGAGACAAAATTAGCGAATTTAAAGAAATTATCTAATGAAATCGCGCTTTCTAAAAATAACTTAGAAAGCCAAAAAAGCCAAAAAGATGAGCTAATCTTGGCTATTGCGGCAGAAAAAGATTTAACGCAGCAACAAAAGAATGATTTATTAGCGCAACAAGGCCAGTTAGCAGCGAATGAACAAACAATAGCTGGAAACATTCAAGCGGAGAAAAATCGTCAAGCACAATTACAATTAGAGGCGGCTCGCAAAGCAAGTGCAGAACGCGCAGCAAGGGAAGCTACTGCCAAAGCAGCTGCAGCACAAGCAAGATCCAAAGCGGTGACGCGAACAGAAACAGCTGCCGCAGCACCACAAGAAGAACCAGAAACAATTTCTATTCCATCTATTAGTGCGGGTTCTCAAACGGGTATGTTCATTAAGCCAGCTGCTGGAATTCTTACATCTGGATTTAGTGATAGAACGAATCCTGTTACAGGTCAACATGAGTCGCATAAAGGTCAAGATATTGCGGCTGGCGGAAGCGTACCAATCTATGCTGCAGCAGGTGGAACAGTTGTTTTCTCTGGTTTTGGTGCTCCGGGTAGCGGTTATGGTGGCTATGGATATGTTGTTGAAATTGATCATGGCAATGGCTATCAAACACTATACGGTCATATGAGAGCCGGTAGCTTACAGGTTGTTGCAGGGCAAAGTGTTTCTCAAGGACAAGGTATTGGAATGATGGGCTCAACTGGGCAATCAACAGGCCAGCATCTTCACTTTGAAATACACAAAAATGGTGTTCCTGTAGATCCATCTCCTTATATTTAAAAACAAGCTCGATTAGCCACTAACGGTTAGTCGAGCTTTTTGGTGATATTCAGGCAATACTTCACTCCTGATTTATGATATGATTAAAAGGTAACAATATTATTGGGAGGTTCATTATGGGAATTATTGCGGGATTACTGATTGTGTTACTAGTAATCAATGTGTTTTTTGCCGCTATGATGGTGTTTCTAGAACGAAGAGACACCTCGGCAACATGGGCTTGGCTACTTGTACTTACCTTTATACCTGTTCTGGGATTTGTTATATACTTAATATTTGGCAGGAAGCTCTCACATCGCAAAATTTTCGACTGGAAAGGACAAGAAAAAATTGGGCTGCGAGAGTCAACCGATAATCAGATTAATATGATTAGGCAGCAAGAGTTTCCATTTAGCGATCGGAATGTGGCGAAACATAGAGATTTGATTTATTTACTTTTAGTGAATGATGGCGCGATTTTGACACAGGACAATGAAGTGACTATTTTTACGGATGGTCATGAGAAGTTTGATGCGTTGATGCAGGATATAGCAAAGGCGAAGAATCACATTCATTTGATTTATTATATTATTCATTCGGATACGCTTGGGCATCGCTTACAGGAGGCGCTAATTAAAAAGGCAAACGAGGGCCTAGATGTGCGTGTGCTTTATGATGCAATGGGCTGTCGGACAACAAAGAAAGCTTTTTGGAATAAATTGAAACAAAGTGGCGTGAAAGTGTGGCCGTTCTTTCCTTCAAAGTTGCCATTGATAAACTTCCGATTGAACTATCGAAATCATCGTAAGTTAGCGATTATCGATGGGGAAATTGGATACATTGGTGGATTTAATGTTGGGGATGAATACCTTGGATTTGATGATAGTTTTGGATATTGGCGCGATACACATCTCCGGGTTCGTGGAAAGGCTGTTTTTGCTATGCAGACGCGTTATATTATGGACTGGAATTCGGCCTCATCGACTAGTCAGAAATTAGATTATCAAACGCGCTATTTTCCTAGCTTTCATGGAAAAGGGCAGACGAGTATGCAGATTGTTTCAAGCGGACCAGATTCGGAATGGCAACAGATTAAGTACGGTTATATTAAGATGATAAACTCGGCGAAGAAGTCGATTTATTTACAATCACCGTATATCATTCCAGATGCGAGTTTACTGGAAGCTTTGAAAATTGCCTCGCTCTCTGGGGTGGATGTGCGTTTGATGATTCCTAATAAGCCAGATCACGCGTTTGTTTACCGTGCAACGACGAGTTATTGTGGCGAATTGATTGAAAGTGGTGCAAAAGTTTATATTTATGACAATGGATTTATTCATGCAAAAACAATGGTCGTAGATGGTGAAATAGCCTCTGTAGGAACGGCAAATATGGATTTTCGGAGTTTTAGATTGAATTTTGAAGTGAATGCGTTTATGTATGAGAAGAAGATTGCACAGAAATTGGAGGACATTTTCTTGCAGGATATTTTGAAATCTTACCAGCTGACAGAGGAAATCTATGCTGAGCGCTCATTTTGGATTAAAGTGAAAGAGGCGGTGTCGCGGTTACTCTCCCCGATACTATAAGAGGTGAATGGGATGGAAACAATCATAGTAGAAATTGTAAAAGGAATTGGCAGTATACTGTTGCAGCCTGCGTTATACGTTTCGATATTAATCACTATTCTTGCAGGATTTAGCCGTACCAAGTGGGAGCGGAAATCATTTCGTGTTCGGATACACTCGCCCTGGCAAGAGCTAAAAGGCTTCTTTGGGCTGGGAATTATTTTTGGGCTGGCTATATCGATTGTGATGGGTTTTGTAGGGTTTTCTTTGACAATTGGTTGGATTGCTATTTTTAATGTTGTACTAATTGTTTTGTTGTTGATTGGATTGTTCAGAATGGCTTCGACGGCTTATACGATTGGTATTACGAGCTTAGTTTTTTTATGCAGTGTATTACTTTGATTGGTCACTAGCGCCGTTTGAGAATCGGATGCTACCAATTAGGGATTTATATATTGATAATTTCATGATTGCGCTTGTGTTTGTATTGGCACTACTGCTTGCAGTGGAAGCTTTTTTGATTCAGTTTTCGGGAGCGTCCAAAGCGTCCCCGATGCTTCGAAAAAGTGGGCGTGGAAAATTGATTGGCGCATTTCGTTTACGCCGATTATGGCTATTACCGTTACTTTGCTTTGTTCCAGGACATGGTTTTGCAGCACTTTTTTGATTGGTGGCCGATTTTTCAAATTGGGAACCAGACGTTTTCAGTTATGATATTGCCAATCGTTATAGGCTTTCAGCAACAAATTCAGTCACAATTACCAGCCGAAGCGACCCATAAAATTGCAGTTCGGGTAACAAGTTTATCAATATTAATCGCACTTCTAGGTATTGTAAGCATTGTGATTCCAGTTGTTAGTTTGCTTGCATTTGTAGTAGCAATAGGCGGTCGTCTATGGGTTTCCTACCATCATCGTAACGAAGAGCAAAGCGCAGCATTCAAGTTTACGCCACAAAAAGACGGCATCATGGTTCTGGGGGCAAGGGAAGATACACCAGCAAGCCGGATGGAAATTTTAGCAGGGGAAGTTATTATGGAGGTAAATGGGAAAGTTGTCTTAAATCGTGAAGACTTATACGAAGCTTTAAACGAAAACCGGGCTTACTGCAAACTAAAAGTTCGCGATAACCAAGGCGAGCCACGAATTGTCCAAACCGCTCTCTACGAAGAAGACTCATTCGAACTCGGACTGTTCATGGTGGAGTAAAGTAATTTGTATGCGAATATTAGAATGGAACTTATACGATGGCGATTTCGAACCTGAATTTTAAGATTGTGTTAAGAGTGATCGTATTCTAACCGATAAAGATGAAATCGTGCTATATTTTAGTAGGAGAGTACATAACAAAGCTGTGGCAGGATTGTAAAGGCCGAATGTTATGAATGGGGAGGAAAGAGCATTGACCAAGATTTTAGTAGTAGATGATGAGTCTTCTATTGTAACTTTACTGCAATTTAACATTGAAAAGGCTGGCTTTGATGTAGTTACGGCGGAAGATGGTAGAACCGGATATGAACTTGCTTTGTCAGAAAAACCGGATTTAATTGTACTCGATTTGATGTTACCAGAAATGGACGGGATCGAGGTTTGTAAACAGTTGCGTCAAGATAAGGTGGAGACACCGATTTTGATGTTAACGGCAAAAGATGACGAATTGGATAAAATTATTGGTCTGGAGCTTGGCGCGGATGATTATTTGACGAAACCATTTAGTCCGCGCGAAGTGGTGGCGCGAATTAAGGCGATTTTGCGTAGAAGTGCAGGGAAAGCCTCAGATGTGGAGCCAGAGGATGCACAGAAAGAGAAAGCGTTACAGATCGGTGAGTTGAAAATTTTGACGGATAGTTATGAGGTGTACTTGCAGGACGAACTGCTAGACTTGACGCCGAAAGAATTTGAGTTGTTGGTATATTTGGCAAATCATCGAGGTAAAGTTTTCTCGCGAGATCAGCTGCTGGACGCGGTTTGGAATTATGATTATATTGGTGAGACGCGGATTGTGGATGTTCATGTGAGTCATTTACGCGATAAAATTGAGACAGATACAAAGCAACCACGCTATATTAAGACGATTCGTGGTTTTGGCTATAAGATGGAGAACGTGAAATCATGAAAAAATTATGGCTGAAAATTGGGCTGTCTTTTTTTTATCTTATTTTTCATTGTCATGGTGATTGTTGGCTTTTTTTCAGGAGAATTGATGAAGAGTGTTTATTTGAATATGAAGGAAAGTCAATTACAGGATGATGCTCAAATTTTGCTGACAACGACGAAATTGGAAGATATAGACTTGGATCAGAATGCAGATAAAATTCAGGCAGATTTGAAACCGCTCGAGGATAAAATTGGCGCTCGGATTACGGTGATTGATCAGTCTGGGTATGTTGTTGCGGATACGAAGGAAGATCCTCATAGTTTGGGGAGTCATATGGACCGTCCAGAGGTTAAGGAAGTTTTGGAGCAGGGAAGAGATGTCGGGATTGCGACGCGAAAAAGCTCGACGCTTGGCTATAGCATGCTCTATGTCGCGGTTCCAATCACGCATAGCGGTATGACGGATGGCGTGTTAAGAATTTCGATCTCATTGGAGTCTGTAGAAAAAGCAGTGAACCAATTATGGCTCAGCCTAAGTTTGATTTTTGGTTTGGCGCTTGTGTTTATAGGTTTTATAAGTGCGGTGATTGCGCGCCGGATTACGCGTCCGGTCAACGAAATTATTGATGTGTCAATGGATTTGGCTAATAATCGTTATTACAGCAGAATTACTGGCAAAACGAGTGGCGAATTGCAGGATTTATCGGTTAGTGTGAATCAATTAGCGCAAAGCTTAGAGAAGCAAATGCAGGAAATCGAGCTCAACCAGCAGCGGCTTAGCGGTATCGTACAAAATTTGGTTAGCGGTGTTATGCTAATTGACCAAAAAAAAG
The DNA here is from genome assembly GCF_000525975.1 of Listeria rocourtiae FSL F6-920. Lineage (GTDB taxonomy): Bacteria > Bacillota > Bacilli > Lactobacillales > Listeriaceae > Listeria_A > Listeria_A rocourtiae. The sequence goes on along the minus strand of NZ_AODK01000003.1, from coordinate 57,068 downwards.
TTTATCGTTATGGTAAATCCAATGATGGAGAAGATTATCGGCGAAAAAGGTCTTACAGGAAAAGCGTATTATGAAGTTTTGAAAAGTTTTGCTTTGGCGCAACTCGTAGATCAATGTCTGGAACAAAAAGTATTTCAACAAGAAGAAATTACAATCTATTTCCCCCGGGAGCTTATTTTGGATGCAAGCGTTTCGCCAATTCTATCCAAAACAGGTAATATTACGGGAGTGATTGTGCTACTTCATGATATTACGGAAATTAGGCGACTGGAAAATGTACGCTCTGAGTTTGTCGCGAATGTTTCGCATGAATTAAAAACGCCAGTTACAGCATTGAAAGGCTTTGCAGAAACGTTACTCGATGGAGCGATGTATGATGAGGCGCTACTCAAGAAATTCCTTACAATCATAAAAGAGGAAAGTGACCGTTTGCACCGTTTAATTATGGATATTTTGGAATTGTCACGGATTGAGCAGAAGCATGTGTCGATGAATTTGGAACAGGTAGATGTGGAAGATGTTATAATTACAACGATGGATACGGTTCGCCTGGTGGCTCTGGAAAAAGAGATCCAGCTCGTGTCGCCGAAATTGGTATCACCAATTATTATTCAAGCTGAGCGTGATCGACTGCAACAAATCCTGATTAACCTCATTTCAAATGCGATTGTTTACACGCCACAAAATGGAAAAGTTTCGGTCGGTATAACGGAAAATCAAGCTAATGATACGATTGCAATAACTGTTACGGATAACGGGATTGGTATTCCAGCCAAAGATATTGATCGGATTTTTGAACGTTTTTATCGGGTAGATCGTGCTCGTAGTAGACATTCGGGAGGAACTGGACTTGGGCTTTCTATTGTGAAGCATATTGTTGAGAGTTGTGGTGGTCAGATTAAAGTGGAAAGTATTGAAGGATCCGGCACAACATTTACTGTAATACTCCCTAAATAATAAGAATGAGGAGATGGGACCTAACTCAAATAAATCGGCGGCAAGCGCTCGATTTGTGTCTAGCATAATCTTCGTCTTACCCAGATAAAGGGTAGGGCGATTTTTAGCTTGCCTTGAGTTTTGCCTCAAACTCTTTTATTTTGTCATCCATTTTTTATAAATTTTACATAATCATCATCTTTACATTCTCTTAACATTAGCTACATAACCCCTTAATTCTTTAGAGGTATAGTAAGTTTGTAAGTTAAATCGATAAAAAAGGTGGTTTACAATTCATGAAGAAGAGATTTTTAGGATTAGTAGCTGTTATTGCAGCATTCACAATGATTATAGCAGGATGTGGGAATTCAAGTACATCATCAGATAAGGCTAATGGAGATAGTAAAGAAGTTTCTGGTTCAATTACGGCGGTCGGTTCAACGGCACTACAACCTCTTGTTGAGGCTGCTTCGAAACAATTCACAGCTGAAAATCCTAAAGCACAAATCAACGTACAAGGTGGCGGATCTGGTACTGGCCTAACGCAAGTGCAACAAGGCGCTGTGGATATTGGTAACTCAGATGTTTTCGCTGAAGAAAAAGATGGCGTTGATGCTTCAAAATTAGTAGACCACAGAGTAGCAGTAGTCGGAATGGCTCCGGTCGTTAACAAAGACGCTGGCGTAAAAAATATATCTAAACAGCAATTAATCGACATCTTCACAGGAAAAATTACAAACTGGAAAGATGTTGGCGGTAAGGATCAAAAAATTACAATCATTAATCGTGCAGAAGGAAGCGGAACGCGTGCGACTTTTGAAAAATGGGGCTTAGATGGCGCAACTCCAGTCAAAGCACAAGAGCAAGATTCCTCAGGTACGGTTCGTAAAATTGTAAGTGAAACACCAGGAGCAATTAGTTACCTAGCATTCTCTTACATTGACGATTCGATTCAAGGGCTATCACTTGATAATGTGAAGCCAACAGAAGACAACGTAGCAACAAATGATTGGAAAATTTGGGCTTATGAGCATATGTATACAAACGGTGAAGCGACAGGCTTGACGAAGCAATTCCTAGCTTACATCACAAGCAAAGAAGTTCAAAATGACTTGGTGCCCCAATTAGGTTACCAATCGATTCACTCCATGAAAGTGGAACGTGACGCTAAAGGAAATATCACAGACGTGAAATAAAATATATTAGGGAGGCGTCTACTTCTAAGTATAGAAGTGGGCGCAAACCCGCTTGTTGGGCCTAATAGAGCTCAGCATTGGAAAGGAGTCTACGCAGTGGAAGCACGAGAAAAAGCATTAACGCAAACCTCCAAAAAGGCCCGTCTTGAAAAAAGAGGGAAAATCATAACGTTTATCTGCATCAGCATCATGGTGATTGCAGCGGCATCCATTCTTTTCTTTGTTATCTCGAAAGGACTGGCTACTTTTTTTTGTCAATAACGTTTCGTTCGTTGACTTTATCACAGGAACAGATTGGAACCCTTCTAAAATAGACGTGGCTGGAAATCCACTCGTTGGTGCCTTGCCGATGATTCTTGGTTCTTTTGGCGTGACTTTACTTGCAGCTTGTATCGCTGCTCCACTCGCAATTGGCGCCGCTATTTTTATGGTGGAAATATCACCGAAGTTTGGTAAGAAAATATTACAACCGGTTATGGAGTTGCTCGTTGGGATTCCGTCCGTTGTTTACGGTTTTATTGGACTCAGTGTTGTTGTTCCGTTTATTAGGGAACATATTTCGGGAAGTGGCTTTGGGATTGCAGCGGCGACGGTAGTTTTGACTGTCATGATTTTGCCGACTGTAACCAGTTTAACAGTGGATGCGATTCATTCGGTACCACGGCATTATCGTGAGGCTTCACTTGCGCTAGGTGCAACACGGTGGCAAACGATTTGGAAAGTAATTCTGCGCAGCGCACGTCCAGGTATTTTAACTGCTGTCGTTTTCGGAATGGCGCGCGCGTTTGGTGAAGCACTGGCTGTACAAATGGTTATCGGAAACTCCGTGGTTATACCGACTTCGTTATTCGAACCGGCATCCACGTTAACTAGTATTTTAACAATGGGAATGGGAAATACCGTGATGGGAACACTTGAAAATAACGTGCTTTGGTCGCTAGCAATGGTGCTGCTGGCTATGTCACTGTTCTTTATCATTATGATTCGCTTCATCGGCCGTAGGAGGAAAGTCAAATGAATGTAAAAACAAAAGATAAAATCGCGACAGGAGTTTTTTATTTCATCGCACTACTTATTGTCGTCATTTTGGCTGGATTACTCGGTTATATTTTAGTTCGTGGTGTACCACATTTAAGTTGGCACTTCCTTACCTCTCCACCAGAATCGTTTAAAGCGGGTGGCGGAATTGGGCCAGAAATCTGGAACTCTTTCTACATGCTACTAATAACGATGATTTTATCTGTACCAATTGCGCTCGGTGCCGGCATTTATATGGCAGAATATGCCCGCAAAAATTGGCTGACAGACTTCATTCGAACAACAATCGAAGTTCTATCTTCTCTGCCATCAATCGTAGTAGGATTATTCGGCTTCTTAATTTTCGTGTTGCAGATGGGGTGGAGCTTCTCAGTTATTTCTGGAGCGCTTACGCTAACCATCTTTAATCTACCGCTACTTATTCGTGTCATTGAGGAAGCACTAAATGCTATTCCCAATACACAACGAGAAGCAGGGCTTGCATTAGGCTTGTCGCGCTGGGAAACGATAACACGCGTTCTAGTTCCAGCCGCACTTCCAGCAATCGTAACCGGTGTTATTTTGGCCGCGGGACGTGTGTTTGGTGAAGCAGCCGCATTAATCTACACTGCTGGGCAAAGTACACCAACGCTTAATTTCGGAGATTGGAATCCCATGAATCCGACATCGCCACTCAACATTTTCCGCCCAGCAGAAACACTTGCCGTTCACATTTGGAAAATTAATGGGGAAGGAATAATGCCAGACGCAGCAGCTGTCTCTGCGGGAGCATCCGCTGTACTCATTCTTTCCGTGCTACTTTTCAATATTTTAGCCCGCATTCTAGGGAAATACGTATTCAAAAAGATGACGTCTTCCTGATTTGGCGGACAAAAGGAGTTTTGTAAAATGATGGCAACTACTAATATACCGTTCGCGATAAATGAAACTGAGGAAATCGTAACAGCAGGCGCGCCCGCGATGGCAACCAATGATTTGCACGTCTATTACGGTGACAACCACGCGATTCAAGGTGTTGATTTAGAATTCCATGAAAACCAAGTGACGGCACTTATCGGTCCATCTGGATGCGGAAAGTCGACGTATCTTCGCGCATTAAATCGAATGAACGATGAGATTGATGGCTGTCGAATGGAAGGCGAAATTTTGTATAATGGCATTAATATTAACCGCAAAGAAGTCGATTTATACAATGTTAGAAAAGAAATCGGGATGGTCTTTCAAAAGCCAAACCCTTTCACAAAATCGATTTTTGAAAATATTGCTTTTAGTTTGAAGCGTCATGGTATAAAAAATAAAGCTGAACTTGCAGAACGCGTTGAGAAAAGCCTTCGTAGTGCTGCACTTTGGGAAGAAGTCAAAGATGATTTGGGGAAAAGTGCTCTATCCTTATCGGGCGGTCAACAGCAACGCTTATGCATTGCCCGCGCCATTGCTATGCAACCAGAGGTTTTACTACTTGACGAGCCAGCATCTGCGCTAGATCCGATTTCCACCAGTAAAATAGAAGATTTAATTCACGAATTGAAGAGGAAATATACGATTATTATCGTGACGCACAATATGCAACAAGCTGCGCGCGTATCAGATCACACCGCCTTTTTTTATCTTGGAAAAGTAGTAGAAGTGAGTGATACAGGGACATTGTTTACGAAACCATCGAACAAGCAAACACAGGATTATATATCAGGGAATTTTGGATAATGAAAAGCTGAAGAAGCCCGTTAGGCTCGACAAAATTTGTTAGGGGGCGCAGTAAAAGTCCTCTTTGACTTTTATGGAGGCCACGAAAATTTCGAGAGACTGGCTTCTGAAGCTGGATCCGGAGGCGCATCACGTGATGCATACATGGATTACATGTTCACTCCGTTCTCATGCATATTGAGGTTCTAAATCAGCAGAGTACGCTTCTTAAGAACCACAACATAGGGGGCGCAGTGAAAACCCTCTTTTGGTTTTTACGGAGGCACCGAAATTTCCGAGAGGCTGGCTTCTGAAGCTGGATCCGGAGGCGCTTCACGTGATACAGTAAAAGGATTACATGCTCGCTTTGCTCTCATGCATATTGAGGCTCTAATTCAGCATAGTGCGCTTCATAAGAGCCACAACAATTCAGCACACTACGCTTCATAAAAGCCTCAACAATTTTTTTCTAAGGAAAGGAGAGTCCCTAATGCCAACGATAACGGACACGCAATTTGTCATAGAAACAAAAGATGTAGATCTCTTCTATGGGCAAAAACAAGCATTAAATAAGATAAGATTAAACTTCAAAAAAAATCATGTGACGGCGCTTATAGGTCCTTCTGGATGCGGAAAATCCACTTTTCTCCGTACTTTGAACCGGATGAATGATCTGATTCCAAATGTTACGGTTAAAGGTGAGATTAAAGTCGCCGATGAAAATATCCAAAGTGCTAAAATTGATACCGTTAATTTACGTAAAAAAGTCGGGATGGTTTTCCAACAACCAAATCCGTTCCCGTTCTCGATTTATGATAACGTTGCTTATGGTCCAAGAACTCACGGTGTTAAAAGTAAGAAAAAACTAGATGAGATCGTTGAACGTAGCTTACGCCAAGCTGCACTTTGGGAGGAAGTGCACGACCGTTTGCATAAATCAGCGCTCGGCATGTCTGGTGGTCAACAACAACGGCTCTGCATCGCGCGAGTTTTAGCTGTTCAACCAGAAGTTATCCTCATGGACGAGCCAACTTCTGCACTTGATCCAATCTCCACAGCAAAAATGGAAAATCTCATTTTAGAGCTGAAAAAAGATTATACGATTGTTATTGTTACACATAATATGCAACAAGCGTCACGAATTTCCGATGAAACGGCCTTTTTCCTGAACGGTGAAATCATTGAGTTCACTGATACGACGACTATTTTCACGAATCCAGCAGAGCAACAAACGCAAGACTATATCTCAGGACGATTTGGATAAGGAGCGAAGCATATGCCAGTTAGAAAAAATTTTTAATGAGCAATTAAATGAGTTACATCAACATTTACTCGAGATGGGAATGTTAGTTAATGAAGCGATTTATAAAGCTGTTAAATCACTGGTCAATCGCGATCACGAACTAGCGGAAAATGTCATTGCGAGTGACCGTGCCATTAATAATATGGAATTAGCGTTGGAGCAGCGATCTTTTGAATTAATTGCGCTTCAACAACCTGTCGGCATCGACCTTCGCAAGATTGTTACGGTCCTAAAAGCAAGCTCAGATTTGGAACGAATTGGTGATCATGCGGTCAGCATTGCCAAAACAACCATATTAGTCGGTCGCACAAAGGTTGTAAAGCCAATTTCAGAAATTCAAGAAATGGGTGATATCGTTAAAGCTATGGTTCACGATGTATTAAAAGCTTATTTAGCAGAGGATGAAGATGCGGCACGTGAAATTGCATCACGTGACAATGAAGTTGATAAGTTCCAACGTGTTATTTATACAAAGTGCATTCATTTCATGCAAGAAGACCCTGATCACTTGGAAGAAATATCTTACTTGCTCTTAGTATCACAGTATTTAGAGCGGATTGGCGACTATGTAACCAATGTTTGCGAATGGATTGTGTATCTGAAAAGTGGCGAAATTGAAGAATTGAATAATTAATAGATAAAACTCTGCCGTATAACTTTGCGACAGAGTTTTTTTTATTAGCTATTTAATTTTCGAGCTTGTTTCAATGTAAATTCAAGAGAATCCATAATAAATTCCGTTGTTTCTTCTTGTAAATACTCCCCATTTAAATGTTGGTGTTCCTCGTAGCGCAAATCTTCGATAATTTTCTCGATACGTTTAGCAATATCATTTTTTTCTTTCGTTGTGACCGGCTTATAAGAGGGTTCACTATTTTGGCCAATCAAATAATCTACAGAAACGTCGAATAACGTCGCAATATGACGAACCGTGTTTAAGTCAGGTTCTCGAATACCATATTCCCAGTTACCATATGTAGAAGGGGCCTTAAGTCCGAGTCTTCTTGCTGTTTCGGCTTTCGACCAGCCTTGCTTCTCCCTTAAAACTGTTAATCGTCCGCTTAAATCTGGCATGCTATCACTCCTTTGTGTAAATTATATCATGATTTTGCAGATTGAGCTCTTTTTTTACATAAATAAACTCATTTTATTCATGGTGATTGAAATATTTGCAATTCTATTCGATATATATTAATATATGTATATATAAACATATATTAACGGTATCAGCGTAAGTAACATTTTTTTGAAGTTTATATGTGTATATGAACATATAGAAGAATTGGAGCGATGAGAGATGGAGCAAAACAAGCAACTGTTAGAGGAAGAAACACTTTTTGGAGTCACGCAAATCTTTAAAGCATTAGCTGATCCGACACGTGTTCAAATTTTAAACTTGGTGCAAGATCGAGAGTATTCGGTGAATGATATTGCGAGGACACTTGGTTTCAATCAGACAACAGTTTCCCATCAATTGCGCTTTTTAAAGAATTTGCGTTTAGTAAAATCAAGACGCGAAGGAACAACGATTTATTATACACAAGACGATAATCACGTTTTAGAGTTACTCTCGCAAGCGATTAGGCACGTGGAACATCAATAATACAGAAGGGACGAGGATAACAATGGCTGAATTTAAATTATCAGGTCTTTCCTGTGCGCATTGTGCACAAGAGATGGAAGCGGAAATGAAGAAGTTGAAACATGGTAAGGATGCAAAAGTACTCTATAATTCCGGGAAAATGGTGATTTCGAATAAGGTGGCGATGGATGATGTGGAGAAAATCTTGAAGCAAGAAGGTGTTTTTATTGTAGAACCAGACGGCGACCATGATCATAACCGTAACCAGGGAGATACAAAGCTTATCGTTCAGATTGTTATCTCGACGTTGCTATTCTTTTTTGCCCTTCTCACAGACAAATATTTACCAACTTGGGGCTCGTTTAGTATTTATTTCGTAGCTGCGGCGTTGAGCGGTTACCAAACCTTTTTTTAAAGGACTCAAAAATTTATCGCGTTTGAAATTTAACATTGATACATTGATGACGGTTGCGCTAGTTGGAGCATTTATTATCGGGGATTGGCGCGAAGGAACGGTTGTAGCGATATTATTTGGCGTGAACGAATACTTAGAGGGCTTTGGGATGCGTCAAGCCCGCAAATCAATGGCTGAGTTGTTGAAAGTTGTACCAAAAACGGCTAATCTTTTAAAAGATGGAGTTGCAACAGAAGTACCGATTGATAAGCTAGAGCTTGGTGATACAATTTTGATTAAAGCAGGAGGAAAAGTACCGTCTGATGCAGTGATTATTGATGGGAAAAGTTCTGTAAATGAAGCTGCGATTACTGGTGAGTCAATGCCCGTTGAAAAACAAATTGGAGATGCGTTGTTCGGTGGCTCCGTCAACAATGAAGGAACGCTGAAAGCTAAAATTACAGCAGTTTACGAAGATTCATCACTCGCTAAAATTTTGCATTTAGTAGAAGAAGCACAGGAAACGAAAACGCCAACAGAATTGTTCATCGATCGGTTTGCCAAATACTATACACCGATTATTATGATATTTGCTGTATTAGTGACGATTGTACCGCCATTATTCTTTGGTGGAGCGTGGAGCCATTGGATTTATGAAGGACTTGCTGTATTAATTATCGGCTGCCCGTGCGCGTTAATCCTTTCCTCACCAGTTGCGATTGTATCAGGAATTACTCGAAGCGCTAAAAATGGTGTTTTAATCAAAGGCGGCGTTTTCTTAGAGCAGCTCGCCAAAACAAAACAAATCGCATTCGACAAAACAGGTACATTAACGGAAGGAAAGCCAGCTGTTGAGGAAGAGGTAATTTACGATGAAGCGAATTTTTTCCGAATTTCCAGTATGATGGAGAAGAGCTCAGGTCACCCAATCGCAGCCGCAATCATCGCTCGTATAGGCGCAGTAGAGGCTGAAATGGACGATTTAACAACGATTGGCGGGAAAGGACTAAGCGGAACTTTTAAGGGGAAGCGTTATTTTCTCGGGAATGAGCAGCAAATTCCAGAATCAAGCTGGACGGAAATAGCTAGAACTGATGTAAAAGCGCTAAAAGATGCGGGATATACAGTTGTGATAACCGCATCAGAAACAGCGATTCTTGGTATATTCGGTATTCAAGATGCACTGCGTAAGGAAAGCAAGGATCTCGTGACGCAACTTCATCAAGCAGGTATGACCAACATCATTATGCTGACTGGTGACCACGAAAAAACAGCGGAAAAAGTAGCACGAGAAATTGGTATTGACAATTATTATGCGAGCCTTTTACCTGAAGATAAGCTAACAAAAATTGGAGAACTACAAGCTCAAAATGGCAATATCGCAATGGTTGGTGATGGCATTAATGACTCCCCTGCACTCGCAACCGCAGATCTCGGTATCGCGATGGGTAAAGGGACTGATAGCGCTATTGAAGTTGCAGATATCGTACTTATGCAAGACCATTTAGGAAAACTACCAATAACAGTCAAGATTGCTAAAAAAGTACGATTTGTCGTTGGCTTTAATATTGCCTTTGCATTAGGTCTCAAAGTAGTGGCTTTATTACTAGCTTTAACAGGCTATCTAACCTTATGGATGGCTATCATGGCAGACATGGGGGCTACTATCGTTGTAACCATTTTCGGACTTTCAATTCTATTCCGAAGTAAAGCAGAAAAGAAAATAAAATGAGTAGTAAAAAACAAGGAGTAGAAATGCTTCTTGTTTTTTTTGCAATAAACTAACCGATTATCAGCAAGTGCTTAAGGTTGCTATCAATACTTATCCTCGTTATACTAGTAAAAAAAGAACGCCATTTGGGGGAAGAATATGAAACAGCTACCTACCAGTAAAAAAATAATTGTTGTTCTGGGCATCATTCTCTTACTCATAATCTCGGTTACAGCGATCATGTTCAACGATGATTTGACATCAGTCATCATTATTTCAATCGTCCAATTTATTTTGATTCAAGCCGTGTGTTACATTGGCATATACTCTGTTATGAAAGTCGGAGTGACACGAGGCCATAAGCTATTTACATGGGGCATATTGACGACATTAATTTTCATAGGACTTATCTATATTTTTGCAGCAGACAATTTCAGACAATATTCGGCGGCAATTATCGCTTTACTCGGGTTTAGCTCTGCTTTAATTATGCGTGAAGTAGAAAATACGCATCCAGATAATAAAAAACAAGAAGAACAGTGAGGAGTTGATATAAATGGGGATTCATCAATATTTTCGTAGTTTATCCGATCTAGAAAACATTTATCGTTGTCCGGGTAAGTTCAAATACCAAGAACATTCGGTTGCTGAGCATTCATTCAAAGTAACTCAAGTGGCGCAATTTTTAGGCAATGTAGAGGAACAAGCTGGCCAAGCTGTTAATTGGCGTGCGCTATACGAAAAAGCTCTCAATCACGATTATCCAGAACTGTTCATTGGTGACATCAAAACACCAGTTAAATACGCGACCGCAGAACTTCGCGAAATGTTGTCAGAAGTAGAAGAAACGATGACACGGAATTTTATTAACAACGAGATACCAGCTGAATTTCAAGCTATTTATCATGTCTTGCTCAAAGAAGGCAAAGATGACACATTAGAAGGCCAAATTTTGGCGGTAGCAGACAAAGTAGACCTACTCTACGAATCGTTTGGTGAAATCCAAAAAGGCAATCCAGAACCAACATTCACAAAAATATACAGCGAGGCATTAGAAACAATTTACCAATTCCGTGAAATGGCTTGTGTACAGTATTTTTTACGTGAAATTTTGCCAGATCTACTCGCCGAAAAAAATATCGAAAAAACGGATTTACCAGCTTTAACAGATGAAATCAAAGCGCGTGTTTTAAAATCAGATAGCTAAAAGGGAGAGCGAAGCCTGTGTGGGATCAGTTAATTTCGGCGTTATTTTTTCCAGGACTGCTGGTTATTATATTGTCTCGAATAACATATCAACGTTTTGTAGGTTTAGGGCTTACCCTGATTTTAATAACTGTTTCCGCGCGAATGGGCTTCACAAATACATGGTGGCTTATTAGTTTAGATGCTATTTCGATGACAATGGGCTTCTTTTTGGCCACACGAATGCTTGGTAGATTGCGTGAAACAGACAAAGAAGTATAGAAATCGGACGCAAAGGCTTTGCTTAATCGCGAAGCCTTTTATGTTTAGTTGGATGCGAAAATATGTTCGCTTTTTGCTGGCGGATTTAGACTAATTATGTTAGAATGAATACAAGTGATGAGTCTGTGAGTCTTACTAGATAGGGGCTAAGTTTGGATTTAAAGAGTTTAATGGGAGCCGAAAGCACAGAAGAACTGATGGCTTAATATTTTGCCATGTTCAAGTGCATAGCCGATTATTTGAGATACGCAACAGACTTGTGTCGGAGGAGGAAAAGAGGGTGAAAGATACATTTCAGCTAGTTTCGAAATATACGCCACAAGGAGATCAGCCGAAAGCCATTGAGAAATTAGTGGCAGGTCTCAAAAATGGCACTAAACATCAAACTTTACTTGGAGCAACTGGTACTGGTAAGACATTTACAGTTTCAAACGTGATCCAAGAAGTCAATAAACCAACGCTTGTCATCGCACATAATAAAACTTTAGCGGGGCAATTATATAGTGAATTCAAAGAATTTTTCCCGAATAACGCCGTAGAATACTTTGTAAGTTATTATGATTATTACCAACCAGAGGCATACGTTCCACAAACAGATACGTTTATAGAAAAGGATTCTAGTGTGAACGACGAGATTGATAAACTACGACATTCGGCTACGGCATCATTATTCGAAAGGCGCGATGTTATCATTATAGCCAGTGTTTCTTGTATTTATGGTTTAGGTTCACCAGAGGAATATGGCGCGATGCTCGTTTCATTAAGACCGGGAATGGAGATTAGTCGGGATCAATTATTACGGGATTTGGTAGAAATACAGTACGATCGCAATGATATTGATTTCCAGCGCGGTCGTTTTCGTGTTCGTGGAGATGTTGTAGAAATTTTTCCGGCATCACGTGATGAGCATTGTATGCGAGTGGAGTTTTTTGGCGATGAGATTGAACGAATTCGCGAAGTGGATGCACTGACTGGTGAGATTATTGGCGAACGGGAACATGTCTCAATTTTTCCAGCTTCTCACTTTGTAACACGTCCAGATATTATGAAAAAAGCAATAGTGAACATCAAGGCGGAGTTAGAGGAACGCTTGAAAGTTTTGCGTGCTGATAATAAACTACTTGAAGCGCAACGTTTGGAGCAACGTACCAATTATGATATTGAAATGATGGAAGAGATGGGCTATTGCTCGGGTGTTGAGAACTATTCACGTCACTTGGCTATGCGAGAAGCGGGCTCTACACCGTATACTTTGCTGGATTTCTTCCCCGATGATTTTCAAATTGTTATCGATGAATCACATGTAACGATGCCGCAAATTCGAGGGATGTACAATGGAGACCAGGCGCGTAAACAAATGCTAGTAGATCACGGGTTTAGATTACCGTCGGCTTTGGATAATCGTCCGTTACGCTTAGAGGAATTTGAGGAGCATGTAAATCAAATCATGTATATTTCGGCAACACCAGGGCCATACGAGTTGGCATTAAATCCAGAGGTTATTCAGCAAATTATTCGTCCAACTGGTTTACTTGATCCTATTATCGAAATTAGACCGATTGAGGGACAAATTGATGACTTAATGGATGAGATAAATGAACGTATCGAGAAGAAAGAACGTGTTCTGATTACAACCTTGACCAAGAAAATGTCTGAGGATTTGACCGATTACTTGAAAGAAGCGGGGATTAAAGTGCAATATCTACATTCTGAGGTAAAGACTTTGGAGCGAATCGAAATTATACGAGATTTGAGACTAGGTGTTTACGATGTTTTAGTAGGAATTAACTTGCTTCGTGAAGGAATCGATATTCCAGAGGTCTCTCTAGTTACAATTCTTGATGCCGATAAAGAAGGTTTCTTACGCTCCGAGCGATCTCTCGTACAAACTATTGGTCGTGCTGCGCGTAATCAGAACGGTAAAGTAATAATGTATGCTGATAAGATGACGGATTCTATGAAGTTTGCGATTAACGAGACAGCGCGTCGTCGTGAAATTCAAGAGGCATATAATTTAGAACACGGCATAACACCGCAAACAATCATTAAAGATGTTCGTGGTGTCATTGCCGCAACAACTGCTGCAGAAGAACGTGAAGCAGAGCATCTGAAAGATTTAAGTAAGATGAATAAGAAAGAACGCATGGCATTTATTGAGGAATTAGAGCATGAAATGAAAGATGCAGCAAAAGCGCTTGACTTTGAGCGTGCGGCGCAACTTCGTGATACCTTACTAGAGCTAAAAGCGGAAGGATGATTAGAGTTGGAAAAAGATAAAATTGTGATACAAGGCGCTAGAGCCAACAATTTAAAGAATATTGATGTCGAAATTCCGCGGGATAAACTTGTTGTTATGACTGGTTTATCTGGTTCAGGAAAATCGTCGTTAGCTTTTGATACAATATATGCAGAGGGCCAACGACGTTACGTAGAATCGTTATCTTCCTATGCTCGCCAATTTTTAGGACAAATGGATAAACCCGATGTGGATTTGATTGAAGGTCTATCACCCGCCATTTCTATTGACCAAAAAACGACGAGCCGTAACCCGCGATCAACAGTAGGTACTGTTACGGAGATTCATGACTATCTGCGCTTAATGTATGCCCGTGTAGGGCATCCTGTCTGTCCAAATCATGGAATCGAAATTACATCGCAAACGATTGAACAGATGGTTGATCGTGTGCTAGAGTTGCCTGATAAGGCACGAATCCAAATTTTAGCTCCAATTGTATCTGGCAAAAAAGGTGCGCATAAAAAGACGCTAGAGGGCATCAAAAAAGAAGGATATGTCCGTGTACGAATTGATGGAGACATGTATGATATCGGAGACGAAATTGAGCTGGAGAAGAACAAAAAGCATTCAATTGATATTGTTATTGACCGTATTGTCGTAAAAGAAGGTGTAACTTCCCGGTTATTTGATTCTATTGAGTCTGCACTAAGATTAGCAGAGGGATATGCGGTTGTTGATGTTATTGGTGATAAAGAACTGTTATTTAGTGAACATTATGCTTGCCCGTATTGTGGCTTTTCTGTGGGCGAATTGGAACCTAGGATGTTCTCTTTTAACAGCCCATTTGGCGCTTGTCCCACTTGTGATGGACTTGGAACAAAGTTAGAAGTAGACATTGATACAGTGATTCCAGATATGAGCTTATCACTGAATGATGGAGCAATTATTCCGTGGAAGCCAATTAGCTCTCAATACTATCCGAAAATGTTGGCAGCAGCATGTAAAGAGTTCGGGATTGATATGGACACACCGTTAGAGAAATTGCCAAAAGAACATTTAGATATCATTTTGAATGGCTCCAATGGGAAAGAATTCTATTTTGAATATAAAAATGATTTTGGAATGACACGCGAAACAAACATTCCTTTTGAAGGTATCATCCCAAATGTGGAGCGCCGTTACCGCGAAACGAGTTCAGATTTTACAAGAGAACAGATGGCGCAATACATGACAGACTTGCCATGTCCGTCATGTAAAGGATATCGACTTAAGGAAGAAGCGCTAGCCGTGAAGATTAATAAAACACACCTTGGCGACGTGAGCAATTTCTCAATTACAGAAGCATTAGCCTTTTTCGATGAAGTAACATTGTCTGAGAAGGAAACACAAATTGCCAAGCCCATTTTGAAAGAGGTAAGGCAACGATTAGGATTTTTGAAAAATGTCGGCCTAGATTATTTAACACTAAGTCGTGCGGCTGGAACGCTCTCAGGTGGTGAGGCACAACGGATTAGATTGGCTACACAAATTGGTTCACGATTAACTGGTGTACTTTACATTCTAGATGAGCCTTCCATTGGACTGCATCAACGCGATAATGATCGGCTCGTTCATACGTTACAAAGTATGCGTGATATTGGCAATACATTAATCGTCGTAGAGCATGATGAGGACACGATGCTTGCGGCGGATTATTTAATTGATATCGGACCAGGCGCTGGTGAGCATGGTGGCGAAGTTGTGGCTGCTGGGACACCCGAAGAAGTACGGAACGATAAGAACTCTATTACGGGCGCTTATTTATCTGGAAAGAAATTCATCCCAATACCCTCTGAACGTCGTAAAGGTAGCGGAAATAAGCTAGAAATCATAGGTGCTAAAGCAAATAATCTCAAAAATGTGAGCGCAATATTGCCATTAGGAACATTCACTTGTGTGACAGGCGTTTCTGGATCTGGGAAAAGTTCATTAGTTAATGAAGTATTGCGTAAAGCTCTATCTCGTCATCTTAACCGAGCACACGCTAAGCCTGGTGAACATAAAGAAATAAAAGGTATGGAAAATTTAGAGAAAATCATTGATATAGACCAATCACCAATTGGGCGAACGCCACGTTCTAACCCTGCAACATATACAGGCGTATTTGATGATATTCGTGATTTATTCGCGTCTACAAATGAAGCTAAAATTCGTGGATATAAAAAAGGTAGATTTAGTTTTAATGTAAAAGGTGGTCGGTGCGAAGCGTGTAAAGGCGATGGTATCATTAAAATTGAGATGCATTTCTTGCCAGACGTGTATGTACCATGCGAAATTTGTCATGGCAAACGCTATAATAGCGAAACACTAGACATTCGCTTCAAAGGTAAGAATATTGCAGAAGTGCTCAATATGACCGTAGAAGAAGGCTTGGATTTCTTTAAAAATCTACCCCGTATAAGTCGCAAGCTACAAACAATTGTAGACGTAGGACTCGGATATATTCGGTTAGGACAGCCCGCGACTACGCTATCCGGTGGGGAGGCGCAACGTGTGAAGTTGGCCTCAGAGCTACACAAGCGTAGTAATGGTAAGTCATTCTATATTTTAGATGAACCAACAACAGGTTTACATGCGGATGATATCGCACGATTATTGAAAGTACTACAGCGATTAGTAGATGATAATGGTGATAGCGTGCTTGTGATTGAGCACAATCTCGATGTTATTAAACAAGCTGATCACGTCATTGATTTAGGACCAGAAGGTGGAGATGGTGGCGGTCAGATTATTGCTAAAGGCACACCAGAACAAGTAGCCAAAGTAGCTAAATCTTATACTGGAAAATATCTAAAACCAATCTTAGAACGCGATAAAGCAAGGATGAAAGAAAAAATAGCGAGCAAAGTAGAATAATGGGGATTATTCTAAATAATACTAAGGCGCTTAATTTCTTTTCTGTAAAACTGTATATTTAGTTACACACAAATCGAGCGAAAGCGTTTGTATTCAGGTAACTTGGTGGAAGCTAGAGAGTTGCGCATACTGATGTATGTAATGACTGAAAGCAGGGGGAGGGTAGTTTCCTCTATCATGCAAGAAGTTAAGCAAAGTCCACAAAACCTCCTGAATGCAAACATTTGTCGCCGATTTTTTTTTATACATCTATTTAACTAACAAATAATCATACTCTGGTTGTATGACAGAAAGCATCTTGTCCCTCATAATAGAGTTATCAGTTAAAGCTAATAATCAAAGAGGACAAATACTTAAGGGATATCGCTTTATTTCCACGAGGAGGAAAAAACATGGAAAACGAACGCAAACGTATTTTAGAATTAGTTAAACAAGGTATTATTTCTACGGAAGAAGCGCTAACATTACTTGAGAATATTTCTAAAAAAAGAAGGAAAAAGTGCCACAGCAGAGGATATTCGTTCTTCTCAAACAGTGGAGGATGATGTGCAAGAGGAAGTTCAGGAAGAATACGATTATTCGCAAGGTTGGAATACGAAAGAGAATCCATATCGCGGTGGTGCTTCTTATAAGAAACGTCCACAACCTAAACAAAAATCAGAGGCTAATCAGGCAAAGCAACAAGATACTGGTCGCCAAATCATGGATGAGCTTTCCCAAGCAGGAGAAAAGTTCGGCAAATTTTTGAATAATGCATTTGAGCAAGTGAAGGATATGCCGATTCCATTCCTTACTTCTACAAAATTAGAGCGTGATTTTGTATATCATGACACAACTTTATCTATTCTAGAGTTTGAGATTGCCAATGGTAATGTAGAATTCAAGACTTGGGATAGCAATGATGTAAAGGTACATGCGAATATCAAGCTTTTCAAAGAATACCCAGAAGAGGAAGCATTACAAATCTTCTTCGACAAAACAACATTACGCGTTGATGAAGAGACATTACGCTTCCAGTCACCATCGAAACAAGTGGTAACAAACTTGACCGTTTACTTGCCAGAGCGCGAGTATGACTATGTTTCTATCAAAATTTTGAACGGTAATCTTCATATTGAAGGTTTGACTGGTCGTGATATGTTTGCTAAAACTACGAACGGTAATATTAGTGTAGGTACATTGAATACGACGTTAACAGAGATTGAATCCATTAACGGAAATGTTCGCGTAAATAATGGCACGGTTCGTGATTTATCACTAAAAACATTCCACGGCAACGTTTCTGCTAAGGGTGCTTTTGATTCAACTAATTTACAAACGAAAACAGGAAATATTGCATTTACTTTGACAAATCTTGATTCTAGCTTCTTGAAAACAAAAGACGGGCGTTGGAAACATCGAACTTCAAGTACCAAGTGATTTAGGTGTAGATGGCAAATTGCATACGAACCTTGGTAAGATTAACCTCGGTATTTCTGATGCAGATGTGCTTGATGAGACATCTGATTCTGTAAATAAAACAATTCTTTTCACAAAATTACCTAAATCAAATGAAGCTGTTTTGAAAATCGAAGCAGAAGCAACAACTGGTAATGTGAGAGTAAAGGACGTTAAATAAGAGAAACTCGCTATTCGCTTGAGGCTGTCTCATTCGAACTTGAGGAGTAGCGAGTTTTGCTACATATTTAGAAATGAAAGGAAGGAACAGTGATGAACAAAAAATTAAGGAGATCCAGATCAGATCGTAAAATAGGTGGGGTTTTCGGCGGTTTATCAGAATATCTCGGTATTGATGCCAATGTTTTACGAATTATCTATGTTGTACTTATAATTATTTCTTGGAAAACGATGATCGGGGTTATTGCTTATATTATTGCCTTGTTCCTCATCCCTTCCGAAGATACGAGTTATGATGAAGTTATCGATCGACATAATCAGAAGATGAAAGATAAATATGATCGTCATGAAAGAAGAATGGAATCAAAAAGCGAGCGTATCAAACAAGCGCAAGCAGCACATACAGAACGCGCTAAAGAAATGCAACGCCGTCATATTGAACGTGCTAAAGAAATGCGTGGACGTCATGGTGCTCATCGTCAAAATCATGGAAATATGGGAAATAGGATGCACAGCAATCAAAAAACGGCACGTCCAAGACCAATTCGTGAATTTGAATTTAACAATACAACTTTCCGCACAATGGAACTAAAGATTGCAACAGGCGATATCATTATTCGCGCCTGGGACAAAGAAGATATGAAAATGCGTACCGTGCTTTCCGTTCACAACAAGGCTCGAGCAATTCAGCAGCTTAGTGAAGAGAAGCTGTGGGATTATTTTTTCGGCCAAACAACATTGGACATGTCAAATGACCGCTTTGTGTTTGAATCAAAGAACGATGCATTGAAAACTGATATCGTGTTGACGATTCCAAAACGTGTCTATGAGCAAGTTAGAATTCAATTATTGAACGGTAACTTGAAATATGATGACATGGAAGTTGATGATAGTACGCTGAAAGTACGCCACGGTGATATTAGGTCAACTGGAGCAGCAGGGAAATTCCTTGTTGCGAGTACGGAAGATGGCGAAATTTTATTCAAGAGTGGTAAGGTTGAAAATATTGAATTGCATACGGCTAAAGGTGACGTATCAGTAACTGGTGATTTCCAAACAACGGTAGCAGTTGCTGAACAAGGTGATGTTGGCTATATTCTCCAAAATGATAAGGCGACTGCGGCAGATTTGAAAGCACCAAATGGTGATATTCGTATTCAAGTCCCGGCAACTTGGAATGTCGATGGTACGCTTGGAACCAAACGCGAAAAAATTTATTTTGATTTAAAAAAACGCGAAAGTATGGGATGAATCTAATAAGTCCCTTGTGTTTACACAAAATTCAGAAGAGATGAGCGTTGCAACATTACAAGCAACAGTAGACACTGGCATCATTAAAATTACCGAATTAGAAGAAAAACAAGTATAATTAACATAGGAGGAAATACCATGAAAAAATTAACGAAATCATCATCACAAAAAATGCTAGCAGGTGTATGTGGCGGAATTGCTGAATACTTCGGATGGGACGCAACGTGGGTTCGTATCGCGTATGTGCTACTATCGTTCTTAAGTTTTGGAACAGGAATTCTTATCTACATTATTTTAGCCATTCTTATGCCAGCTAATTCAAGTTGGGAGTGATCCAAGTAAATGCGCTGGATAGCAGGAGTTTTAATTAATGCGATATTATTTGTCGCTCTATCTGGATTCTTCGATAGTTTTCACGTAGAAGGATTTACAGGTGCGGTTGTTGCAAGTTTTGTATTGGCGATTTTGAATATGTTGGTGAGACCGATTCTCCTCATTTTGACATTGCCGATTAATATTTTTACACTAGGATTGTTTACTTTCGTTGTGAACGCAATGATGCTGGAGTTGACATCGTTTTTCCTAGACAGCTATATTCAGATTGATAGTTTTGGAACAGCTTTAGTTATTGCACTATTGATGTCGCTCGCGAATATGGTAATCAATTCAGTACTTTGGGATAAGAATCCACGATAAAATGAGACCTCGAAATAGCAGGACTTCGTAAATGAAGAATCGCTTACTTTCGGGGTTTCTTGCTGATACCTTAAAAATAGGTAGCCTTAAAAATGAGAAAGTGCTAAAATGAGGTATAGCTTGTAGACAAAAAGGATTAGCGGGATGGGCTGTGTTTGAAGCTTTTTGCCTGTTGACTAATGGAGGTACTTTCATGACAAAATCAGTAACGGTGAAAGATTTAATGGAGCGTCTAAATTTGGAGTTGATTTGTGGGGAAGAGGGGTTGGAACGCCCAATCTTGACGAGCGATTTATCACGGCCAGGTTTAGAGTTGACTGGTTTCTTTTCTTATTACCCGGAGGATCGGGTGCAGCTATTTGGTATGACGGAAATTTCTTTTTCAGAAGGGATGTCGAGTGATGAATGCTTGAAGCGTTTTCGTCAAATGTGTACGAATCGTACGCCAGCATTTGTTGTGTCACGACACTTGGAGGCACCGAAAGAGTTGGTACAGGCGGCAGCAGAGGCTAAGATTCCAGTTTTGCGATCGAAGCTTAAAACAACGCGACTATCTGTATATGTAACCAATTATCTGGAAAGTAAATTGGCGCCAGTGATTTCGATGCATGGTGTGCTTGTTGATATTTATGGGCTTGGCGTGATGATTATGGGATCAAGTGGCGTTGGTAAGAGTGAGACGGCGCTTGAGCTTGTGAAACGCGGGCATCGGCTGGTTGCGGATGATAATGTTGAGATTAGACAGGAAGATGAGTTGACGCTTATTGGTCAGTCACCACCGATTATTGAGCATTTGTTGGAGATTCGTGGATTGGGAATTATTAATGTGATGACATTGTTCGGTGCTGGGGCTGTGCGCTCTAGCAAGAAAATTACGATTGTCGTGCATCTTGAAAGTTGGGATCCTGATAAGCATTATGATCGCGTGGGACTTGATGAAGAGAAGATTCGTATTTTTGATATTGATGTACCGAAAATTACGGTACCGGTGCGTCCTGGGCGAAATCTCGCGGTTATTATAGAAGTTGCTGCGATGAACTTCCGTCTGAAAAACATGGGATATAATGCAGCAGAGCGTTTTACACAAGATTTAAATAACCTTATTGGCCAAAATAGTAGTATGACAGATTGAGTCTAATTTGTCTTAGAAAGTAGGGGCATGATGAACTTGAATTTAGCGGCGCTGGACCCAGTTGCCATTCAATTAGGTGGATTATCGATACGCTGGTATGGTGTTATTATTGCGACGGCTGTTGTTGTGGCGCTACTTATTGCGTTACAAGAAGCGACCAAACGCAACGTGGATAAAGAATTATTAGTGGATTTGCTCATTTGGGCGATTCCAATTGCGATTATTAGTGCACGTATTTATTATGTGCTGTTTGAGTGGAGTTATTATAAAGACCATTTGAATGAAGTTATTAAGATTTGGCAAGGTGGAATTGCGATTCATGGGGCGTTGATTGGTTCTGTGCTGACAGCGATTATCTTTTCGCGTATTAAAAAAGTTTCGTTTTGGCAGTTAGCAGATATTGTTGCACCGAGTCTGATTATTGCTCAGGCGATTGGGCGCTGGGGCAATTTTATGAATCAAGAGGCTCACGGTGGACCGACGACACGTGCTTTTTTAGAAGGATTGCATTTGCCGGACTTTATTATTAATCAAATGTACATTGATGGGGTTTATTATCAGCCGACTTTCTTGTATGAGTCGATTTGGAATGTGATTGGGTTTGTTGTGTTACTCATTTTGCGCCGGACGCGGATTTTGCGTGGAGAATTGTTCTTGTCTTATGTCATTTGGTATTCGGTGGGACGTTACTTTATTGAAGGATTGCGGACGGATAGTTTGATGTTGACTGATACGCTTCGGATGGCACAGTTTATTTCGATTGTGCTTGTGGCGGTTTCGGTGGCCTTGATTGCGTACTTCCGCGTGAAGAAGAATCGTCCATATTATTTGGAAGATAAGTACGGTATCGCGAAGAAGAAATAGAGCTTTGGAGAGGGAGTACACATGACTAAGAAGATTACGACTTTATTATTTGATTTAGACGGGACTTTGATCAATACGAATGAATTGATTATTAAAACGTTTCAACATACGTTGGGAGTTTATTTTCCAGAGAGAACATATGAGCGCGAGGATATTTTGCCGTTTATTGGGCCTTCCTTGATTGATACGTTTACGGGGTTAAATCCGGAAAAAGCGCAGGAAATGGTGGATCATTACCGGGCGTTTAATAAATTGCATCACGATGAATTAATTTTGGAATATGATGGGGTTTATGAAGCGATTAGAGCGCTGTATGAGGAAGATTATAAATTGGCTATCGTTTCTACTAAAATGTATGACATGATTTTAAAAGGACTTCAAACGACTGGTTTGGATAAATACTTCCAAGTTGTGATTGGTTTAGATCAAGTTGCGGCGCCAAAACCAGATCCAGAGGGCATTAAGATGGCGTTGAAATTGCTCAATTCGACAGCAGACGAAGCGATTATGGTCGGTGATAATTACCATGATATTGAAGCGGCACAAAATGCGAATGTGAAAAGTGCTGGTGTTGCTTGGGCAATTCGTGGTGCGGATTATTTAAGAGGCTACAACCCAACGTATATTTTGAATTCGATGGGTGACCTTTTGGATATTGCGAGGGAAGATTAGTGCGCCGAACGAAACGATTTAAGGCGAATGATGGTGTAAATCCACTTTGGAAAGTATATAAAACAGTGTCGTTTGGGCGCACATTGAAGAATACGCTTGTGATTGAATGCGGGCGTATTTTTCCTTTTATGCGGGGGAAACGGTGGCTTTATCGGCATGGTTTGGGTATGAAAATTGGTGAGAACACATCCATTGCCTACAAGGTGACAGTGGACCTTTTTTATCCGGAGAGAATTACGATTGGGCGAAATTCGGTGATTGGTTTTAATACGACGATTTTGACGCATGAATATTTGATTCAGGAGTACCGTATTGGAGATGTGACGATTGGTGATGAGGTCATGATTGGCGCGAATGTGACGATTTTACCTGGTGTAAGTATCGGCGATGGAGCTGTCATTGGAGCAGGTGCGGTCGTCTCAAAGGATATTCCAGCGCGCAGTTTTGCTCGTGGGAATCCGATTGTTATAAGTGAACTAGAAAAGTAACTCCCCCTGATTGCTTTGTTTTATGGTATACTCAACTTACTTGGAAAATGCGCGGAGGTTAAAAATTTGAAAAATAGTAAAGAGGATAGTAACAAAATTTATCCGTTTAGACCGAATGGGGAGTTTTATTTTCAGCGAGGCATCGAGGCTTTTCGTAATCAGGAGATGTCGGAAGCTTTGCGATATCTGGAACGTGCGGCTTTTTTTGAGCCAGATGAGCCTGTGATTATGTGTCAGCTGGCTATTTGTTATACAGAGTTAGCTCAGTTTGATAAGTCCAATCAGATTTTGCGTCGTGTGTTGGATGAGGCGGATGATATTCATTATTGTTATTATTTTATGGCAAACAATTATGCATATATGAAAGAGTTCAAGCAAGCATTGCAGCACGCGAACAAGTATTTAGCACTTGTTTCTGAAGGCGAATATGTGGAGGAAGCAAAAGATTTAATTCAGCTTATCATGGAAGAAGCTCCCCTCTCGAGTTTTGGCGTTAGTGATATGTCAGAAGTTGAGAAGGATTTCTTCGCCTTTAAAATGAAGGTGGATCAGCTAATATCAGAAGATAAATTAGATGAGGTCAGCCAGTTTTTAATTGCTGAGATTGGGAAAAAACCAACTTTTTGGCAGGCGTATATAGAACTTGCTGGGATTCGTTTCAAAGAAGAGCGATTTGTGGAAGGTTTGGCGATATTAGAAGATGTGTTGGCACGCGACCCTGGAAATTTCATGGCGTTGTGCGAGCTCTATTTGTATGCCCATTATCAGGCACAATGGGAGCAGGCGGATGCCATTTTGAAAGAGCTTGGGAAAGTGGAGCCATTTATGTCATCGCAACGTGAAAAATTGGCGCGGATTTATGCAATGGCTGGTGAATATAAACATGCGGATTACTTGTTTGTGAAAGTGGATCAGTTGGAAATCTTGGATCGGTATGCCTATTATTATTACAGAGCGGAAACGGCCTTCTTTTTAGGGCGTCTTGATGAGGCGCGGGATTTTTGGGATCATTTCACATTGATTGATGGTGAAGATTTAGCGTTCCCGTGGGAATATCCTGATTTATTAGCGAATGATGAACGCCTGGTTTTAGAGAAATTAGCAAGTGATGATAGATTGGAGCACTTGTTTGGTGTATATTTGCTGACAGTTTCTGATAAACAGCCCGCTTTAGTTATGTTCAATGATTACTTTGATATGACTGGATGGGACTTTTTTGAGCATTTAATTTTCTCTGAGTTTGAGTTTTTACCCGATAGTCGGGATGCCGCTAATTGTAATGGGGCAATCGCGATTTTGGGGCGTTTTGAAGAATTAGATTTCCCTGCAAGAGTAAAGACGGCTCCGATGTATTTATTTGTCCTTGATTTTATGAAGCGTTCGATTGATCAGAAATATGATTTGCGGACGAAAAATTTGGATGGATTGGCTGCGGCGATTCTGTATCGATTTAAGTTTGGAACGCAGAAAGTGATTGCCGAATGGTTTGGCGTTTCTGTTGCGACGCTTCGCAAGTATTTGCTTGAAATCGAAGTGTTTTGAGCAGATAAATGGACGTAAAACGTGTGAAGGTTTACGATAGTTCTATGGTTAGATTGGAGGAATCACAGTGAGTGAAGAAAGAATTTATGACGTTATTATTATCGGTGCTGGGCCTGCGGGAATGACTGCGGCGCTATATACTTCCCGTGCTGATTTAGATACTTTAATGATTGAGCGTGGTGTTCCTGGTGGTCAAATGGTGAACACAGCTGACATCGAAAATTATCCTGGTTTTGATAGCATTCTAGGACCAGATTTGTCGGAAAAAATGTTTTCCGGCGCGAAACAGTTTGGTGCGGAATATGCGTACGGTGATATTAAATCGGTTGAAAACGGTGAGGCATTCAAGACAGTCGTTGCGGGTTCAAAGACGTTTAAAGCACGTTCGATTATCATTGCTACAGGAGCAGAACATCGTAAATTAGGCGCGGAAGGTGAAGATAAGTACAGTGGTCGCGGCGTTTCTTATTGTGCGGTATGTGATGGAGCCTTCTTTAAAAATCGCGAGTTAATCGTCGTTGGTGGCGGGGATTCTGCTGTAGAAGAAGGAGCCTATTTAACACGTTATGCAAGCAAAGTAACGATTGTGCATCGTCGCGATAAATTACGAGCACAGCAAATTTTGCAAGATCGTGCTTTCAAAAATGAGAAAATCGAATTCATTTGGAATAGTACAGTGGAAGAGATTGTTGGTGATGACATGAAAGTGACCGGTGCTCGTCTTGTTTCAACGGTTGATGGCTCTACATCGGAATTGAACGCAGATGGGGCATTTATCTATGTCGGCCTTGTACCGCTTTCGAGTGCTTTCCAAGGGCTCGGTATTTTGGATGATGAGGGTTATGTTATTACGAATGAAGAAATGGAAACATCTATTCCAGGGATTTTCGCGGCCGGAGATGTTCGTGTGAAGTCGTTGCGTCAAGTTGTTACAGCAACTGGTGATGGTGGCTTAGCAGGGCAAAATGCACAAAAATATGTGGAAGAATTAAAAGAAGCTTTAGTGGAAAAACCACAATTGTAATATTAAAATAGGTAGCAGTCGACTAAATCTAGATTTTAGATGTGGTTGACTGTTTTTTGTAATCTGATTTTACGAAATATCGGTTAGAATGCGCAATAGTATTGTAGATAGGATATTGAAATAGAGGAGCAAAATCAGCATTAGAGTTGATTTCAGCCCCTCTCTTTTTTTTACGCATTATTTTTCTCGTGTGTCAGTAGCCATTCTTTACGTGGGATACCACCACCATAGCCAGTTAGAGAACCATCGCTTCCAATCACACGATGACATGGAACGAGTATGGAGATTTGATTGGCACCATTTGCTCTTGCAACGGCTCGAAATGCTTTTGGATGACCGATTTTTATAGCTAATTGAGCATATGATGTAGTGGAACCGATAGGAATTTTTTGAAGTTCACGCCAAACAGTTTGTTGAAATCGTGAGCCAATATAAGTAATCGGTGTCTCAAAAACGGAGAGGCTTCCTTCAAAATAAGCATCCAGTTCCCGCGCTAATTGCTCAAAAATCGGACTTTCACCTGGAATTACAGCAGCATGCCATTTTGTTCGTAAGGATTCAATTTCGGTTTCTAAACCACGCCGGTCAACGAATTCTAATAAGACTAGGGCGCTATCATTTGCAATGGCAATCATTGATCCAAGCGGTGTTTCAAGCCATTTGGATACGAACATATTTAGTGATGTTGCTTTTTTAGGGATTGTTCCCATTGTTCGTGTAAAAGCATCGCGGAAACCGTTTCCTGAATTGTAACCACCTTCTAGTTGTGCCTCTATAATAGGTTTACCGTTACGAATATAGTCAAAAGCGAAGCCAAGCCGTCTCGCTCGTGCGTATTCAATGAATGTCATACCGAATTGTTTTTTAAATTGTCGCCTAGCAGTATTAGCACTGATGGAGAGTTCATCAAAATCTTTATCGGTCCATTTACGTTCGGGATGTGCCTCGATGGCTTGGACGAGTAGTTTGACTTCTACGGATAGTTTACTCGGATTGCTCAGCGGCTGGCATCGTTTACACGGTCGATAGGAAGCTAAAAGTGCTTCTTGCGCTGTATCGAAAAACTCACAATTCTCTTTGTTAGGCTTTTTTGCTGGGCACGTGGGGCGACAAAGTATGCCTGTCGTTTTCACGCCTACATAGAAGACACCTTCATAATTGGAATCTTTTTTGATGAGCATATCGTAAAAATGATCAATTTTTGACTGTTCTGTAATCATGCTATTCGTGCTCCTTTCGTCATCGTTATGTAAACTCATTTTATCATCTCCTAATTATTTGATAAAGCTATTATAATACGTGCTATAAAAAGGGATACCAATAAAATTAACAGCAATATCGCGGACTACTAAAAATATTTAGTAAAATTAGTTGATAAATTTTACTAAATAAATTATAATGAGCCTAAGAGAACTTATATTGAGTGTGGAGGTATATGAGAATGGATTTTTCAAAATTGAAAGCAGATTTTGCTCAGAGTTTTAATCGCACGGATGGTGCGTTGTTTTTTGCCCCTGGTCGTATTAATTTAATTGGGGAGCATACAGATTACAATGGAGGGCATGTTTTTCCGTGTTCGATTACACTTGGGACTTATGCGATTGCAGCGAAACGAGAAGATACGACGGTTCGCTTGATCTCACTTAACTTTGAGGATTTGGGAATTATTTCGTTTGAATTGGCCGACTTGGAATATCGCAAAGAAGATAGTTGGACGAACTATCCGAAGGGTATGATAAAGTATTTGAAAGAGGCTGGTCACGAGATTAATCAAGGGATGGATATTTTGTATTGGGGTAATATTCCGAATGGAGCTGGACTTTCTTCTTCGGCTTCGATTGAGTTGTTGACAGGCGTTATTTTAGAGCGGTTGTTTGGACTGGAACTGGCAAATATGGAGTTGATTTTGACTGGAAAACGGGTAGAGAATGCGTTTATTGGTGTGAATTCAGGAATTATGGATCAGTTTGCAATTGGGATGGGTCAGAAAGATATGGCGATTTTGTTGGATTGTAATACGCTTGAGTATGAACTGGTTCCGGTGAAGCTTGATGGTTATACGATTGTGATTATGAACACAAATAAGCGACGTGAGCTGGCGGATTCGAAATACAATGAGCGTCGAAGTCAATGTGAGCAGGCGCTGGAGGAGTTACAGAAAGAACTTTCTGCGAAGACACTTGGTGAATTAGATCTGGAAAATTTTGAGAAGTACCAACATTTGATTTCGAATGAGACGCTCGTTCGGCGGGCACGCCATGCAGTGAGTGAGAATGAACGGACAATTTTAGCAACAAAAGCACTTAAAAATGGAGATTTGATGACATTTGGCGAATTAATTAATCAATCTCACATCTCTTTACGTGACGATTATCATGTAACTGGGGTAGAATTAGATATGTTAGTGGAAACGGCTTGGGAGCAACCAGGCGTTTTAGGAGCGCGGATGACAGGTGCTGGTTTTGGTGGGTGTGCAATTGCTATCGTGGAAACAGCTCGCACGGATGCGTTCATTGAAAAAGTTGGGCTGGCCTATGAGGATAAGATTGGCTATCCCGCTGCGTTTTATATTGCAAATATTAGTGATGGGGCAAAAGCCATCAAGGAGGAATAGGAAATGAGTATTTTAGTATTAGGTGGCGCGGGCTATGTAGGCTCACACGCGGTGGATCAGTTGGTAAATAAAGGTTATAAAGTTGTTGTTGTCGATAATTTACAAACAGGTCACGCGGAGTCTTTACACCAGGATGCTACATTTTACAAAGGTGATATTCGCGATAAAGCTTTCATGCAAGGTGTTTTCAAAAAGGAAACAATTGAAGGCGTGATTCATTTTGCGGCGAATTCATTGGTTGGTGAATCGGTGGAAATGCCGCTGGAATACTTTAATAATAATGTGTATGGAACCCAAGTCACACTGGAAGTGATGGAGGAGTTTGGCGTTAAAAATATCGTTTTTTCTTCTTCGGCTGCGACATACGGCGAACCAAAAGTGATTCCTATTACAGAAGATGCACCGACAAATCCGGAAAGCCCTTATGGTGAAACGAAATTGATGATGGAGAAAATTCTAAAATGGTGCGATAAGGCGTATGATACGCGCTTTGTGGCGTTGCGCTATTTCAACGTGGCGGGTGCAAAATTTGATGGTACGATTGGTGAAGATCATAGTCCAGAATCGCATTTAGTGCCGATTATTTTGCAAACAGCACTTGGTCAACGTTCAGAGCTATCGATATTTGGTGACGATTACCCTACAGAAGACGGGACGTGTATTCGTGATTACGTTCATGTTGTCGATTTGATTGATGCGCATATTTTGGCGCTGGAGTATTTAAAAAATGGCGGCGAAAGTAATATTTTCAATTTGGGTAGTAGCCAAGGTTTTTCTGTGAAGGAAATGTTGGAGGCTGCTCGAACAGTTACTGGAAAAGAGATTCCGGCGAAAATTGTACCTAGACGTGCGGGCGATCCGAGTACGCTGATTGCTTCGAGCGATAAGGCGCAAGAAGTTTTGAAATGGAGTCCACAGTTTACGGACGTGAATAAAATTATTGAGGATGCTTGGAATTGGCACTCTAAGAATCCGAACGGTTATGCTAACTAAAAACACATGAGGTGTAAACAATGATAGTAGATCAGTTTGTAGATGTTGCAATAAAAAATGGTGAATTGGCAGAATTGGATCGGATTTATATAACGAACCGGTTGCTGGATTTGCTAGGCTGGTCGGAAAAGCGTGCGGTGGCAGTTAATGCCGCCGCAGATCGCTTAGAAATGCTGGATCAGTTGACAGAATTGGCTGTGGAATCGGGTGTGATTGGTACGGTACTTGCGGAACGAGAGATTTGGCAAAGCAAGGTAATGGATTTATTTGTTCCAAGTCCATCAGATTTAAATGCTGAATTTTGGGAATTATATGAACGGTCACCTCGAGCGGCAACGGATTATTTTTATAAGATTAGCTGCGCGAGCGATTATATTAAGACGCGGAGTATTGCCAAAAATATTGAATATCGGGTGGAAACAGCGTACGGTGAGCTGGAAATGACAATTAATTTGTCGAAACCAGAGAAAGATCCGAAACAGATTGCTTTAGAGAAAATGATGAAAACGGTTGCTTATCCTGTCTGTGCATTGTGCGTTGAGAATGAAGGTTATGCTGGCCGTATGGATTTTCCGGCGCGAACGAATCATCGAATTGTGAGGATGCGTGTTGGTGATGAGGAATGGGGGTTGCAGTATTCGCCATATGCGTATTATGAAGAGCATTGTATTTTTCTGTCAGCGGAGCATCGGCCGATGGTGATTGAGCGAGATACGTTTGCCCGGTTGGTTGCGATTACAGCACAGTTTCCTGATTATTTTGTGGGATCAAATGCTGATTTGCCGATTGTCGGTGGTTCCATTTTGTCGCATGATCATTATCAAGGCGGAGGACACACGTTTGCAATGGCGAAAGCGCCTGTACATAAGGATTTCCCTACTTATTCATGGGCAACTTTTCCAAATGTTACGATAGAGATTGTAAAATGGCCAATGTCGGTGATTCGGTTGCGTTCGGCGAGTATGACGGAAATTGTGGAGGCTGCGGATGTCCTCATGCAAAAATGGAAAAACTATTCGGATGCATCGGTTGAAGTTTTGGCGTATAGTGGAGAGGAGAGGCATAATACGATTACGCCGATTGCGAGTCGTTGTGATTCATTATTTGAGTTGTCGCTGGTGCTACGGAATAATCGGAGGACGACGGAACATCCGGACGGACTTTTTCATCCACATCAAGAGTTGCATCATATCAAGAAAGAGAATATTGGCTTGATTGAGGTGATGGGGCTTGCTGTGCTACCACCTCGTTTGAAACCCGAGCTTGAGGAAGTCGCGCTTTATCTATTGGATCAGCCGAATAAGATGGCAGATTATCATCGGGAATGGGCGGATCGTTTGAAGCGGGAAGGTATGTTTGATGCGGAGACGGTGGAACATTTTCTGCAACAGGAGGTCGGGAAGGTGTTTATGCAAGTATTGACGGATGCGGGTGTTTTTAAGGATACGCCGGACGGGATACGGGCGTTTGATAGATTTATGAGATTGGTGATAGAGACGGAGGAATTAGAAAATGAAGATAAGTGAGCGAAAGTTTGGGGAATTAAAGGGGCAAGATGTGACGGAGTTCTGTTTGGAAAATGATCACGGTGTGCGTGTCCGGGCGTTGAATTACGGTGGTATTGTAACGGAAACATGGGCACCTGATGCGAAAGGGGATTTTGCGAACGTTTCGCTGGGGTTTGGGACGCTGGATGAGTATTTGGTGCATTCTCCTTACTTTGGTGCATTGGTAGGACGGGTTGCTGGACGGATTGGTGATGCGCGCTTTGAGATGGATGGAAAGACGTATCAGCTGGCGAAAAATGAAGGAGCGAATATATTGCACGGCGGGCCGAATAATTTCAGTAAGCAGATCTGGAATTCGGAAACGCTGGAGACGGAGGATGCGATTGGTGTTGTGTTTTCGTTGACGAGTCCAGATGGCGAGAATGGCTTTCCAGGGAATTTGGATGTTCGAGTGACATATACGTTGAACAATGCGAATGAGTGGCGGATAAAGTATGAGGCAAAATCGGACGCAAAGACGGTGTTTAATCCAACGAACCATGTTTATTTTAACTTGACGGGGGATGTGGCGCAAACGATTTTGGATCAGGAGCTGGAGATGTGTTCTAGTCGCTTTGTAGCTTTGCGTGAAGATTCGATTCCAACAGGGGAGCTGGTTGATGTGACTGGGACACCATTTGATTTTCGGATGTCGCGTGTACTTCGGGATGGTGCGACAAGTGAGCATCCGCAAAATGTAATCGTCAAAAACGGCTATGATCATGCGTTTGTCTTGGATCATGATGAAACTGGGATGCCGGACGCGCGTTTAGTGGATCAGAATAGTGGTCGCGTGGTGGAAATGCGAACAGATTGTGAGTCAGTTGTTATTTATTCTGGAAATCAGTTGACTGGAAATTTTGCGATAGATGGTGTGGTTGCTCCGAAATACGCGGGTGTGACGATGGAGACGCAAGGGCTACCGGACTCGATGAATCATGAGGGCTTTGGCTCAGCAGTTATTCAGGAGGATGAGCTTTTTCAATCAGAAACGGTATTTACATTTAAGACATTATAAGACAGTTTGAAGGCTAGGGATGGAGTATTCCGAGCCTTTTTACTTGAAAATAGACGTGTTGCACAATTCCTGATAAAATAGAGGGGATGCTTCACGAATGTAGGCAGAGGAGCGTGTTAGGACAATGGCAACGATTAAAGATATTGCGAAACAGGCGGGGGTTTCGATTGCAACGGTTTCGCGGGTGCTGAATTATGATGAAACACTCTCTGTCGGTGATGATACGAAAAAACGTATTTTTGAGGCGGCAGAACAGCTTTCTTACACGAAGCACAAACGTAAGCAGCAAAAGAAAAACGCAAAAATAGCAATTGTACATTGGTATTCGGAAAAAGAAGAATTGAATGATTTATATTATTTATCCATTCGTGTCGGTGCAGAGCGCAAGGCCGAAGAGGAAGGCTATCAAGTATTGCGCGTTTTTCAGGATATCCCGGAGCAGACGCTTGGCAATGTGGAGGGTATTATCGCGATAGGCAAGTTCAGTCAGGCACAAATTGAAGCTTTGACGGACTGGAATCCTAACATTTGTTTTGTTGATTTTGACCAGTCGGTGCAGAAATATGATTCGGTTGTTGTTGATTTTCAGCAGGCAACAGTGTCGGTTTTGGACCATTTTATTGAAAAAGGGCATCGAAATATCGGTTTTATCGCAGGGGAAGAGCAGTTTAGTGATGACTCAGCGAATATTATTGATGCGAGGTGGCTTGCTTTTCGAGATTATATGAAGCGAAAAGGACTCTATGACAAGAAATATTGTTTTTCGGGGAAGTTTTCGGTTAAAACAGGGTATGAGTTAATGGTGAGGGCAATTGCAGATCTTGGCGATGATTTACCGACGGCGTTTTTTGCAGCGAATGATTCCATTGCAATTGGATGTTTACGGGCGCTTCAGGAGCAGGGAATCGCTGTGCCGGAACGGGTAAGTGTAATTGGCCTGAACGATGTGAGTGTTTCTAAATATGTTTTTCCACCGCTTAGTACGGTGAAGGTATATACAGAATTGATGGGTGAAACTGGCGTGGAACTTTTGCAGGAGCGCTTGCTTGCCGGTCGGTCGATTACTAAAAAAGTAACGCTATCCACGGATTTAGTGATTCGGGAAAGTAGTTTGTGAAAAGGGGCGAAAAATGATGCAGTGGAGAGAAGAGTATCAGAAATGGTTGGCAAATGAGGCGTTGGAAGCGGGTTTGAAAGAGGCGTTGCATGGAGAGAAAGACGAGAAAGTGTTGGAGGATAGTTTTTACCGCAATATGGAATTTGGTACGGCGGGGATGCGTGGTGTGTTAGGCGCTGGAACGAACCGAATGAATATTTATACGATTCGCAAGGCTTCGGAAGGTTTGGCACGTTATGTTGCTGAGAATGGAGAAGAAGCGAAGAAACGCGGCGTTGTTATTGCGTATGATTGCCGCCATATGTCGACGGAGTTTGCCTATGAATCGGCACGTGTACTTGGGTACCATGGCATTAAAAGTTATGTGTTTGAGACGCTTCGCCCGACGCCAGAATTGTCGTATGCAGTGCGTTTTTTGAATACGTTTAGCGGTATTGTGATTACAGCGAGTCATAACCCTGCGGAGTACAATGGATACAAGGTTTACGGAGAAGACGGTGGACAAATGCCGCCACATGGTGCGGATGCTGTGACGCGTTATATTGATGAGATTGATGATATTTTTGCCGTGAAAGTGGCCGACAAGGAGAAGCTGATTGCGGATGGGATGCTGGATGTGATTAGTGAGAAAGTGGATACGCCATATTTAGAAGCTGTAAAAACAGTAGTCGTGAACAATGAACTTGTTGAAAAACACGGTAAGGATTTGAAAATTGTTTTCACACCGCTTCATGGGACAGGTGGTATGCTAGGATTGAAGGCGCTAGAGAGCGTTGGTTTCACAAATGTGATTCAAGTTGCCGAGCAGTTTGAGCCTGATCCTAACTTTACAACAGTAAAATCACCAAATCCGGAAAATCGGGAAGCGTTTGAAGTTGCAATTGGTTATGGCGAGAAGTACGATGCCGATTTACTCATTGGAACAGACCCTGATGCGGATCGTCTCGGTGTTGTGGTTCGAACGAAATCAGGAAAATATGATGTGCTTAGCGGTAATCAGATTGGCGCGCTAATTTTACATTATTTATTGAAGCAGAAAAAAGCACAAAATGAGCTACCAAAAAATGCTGCGGTTTTAAAATCGATTGTTACGTCTGATTTGGGAACTGTCATTGCAAAACATTTTGATGTGAAAATGATTGAAGTTTTGACTGGATTTAAGTTTATCGCGGAGCAAATTCATAACTTCGAAACGACTGGCTCATATACGTATGAGTTTGGATATGAAGAAAGTAATGGTTTCATGGTGAAGCCGTTTACGCGTGATAAAGATGCGATTCAAGCACTACTTGCCATTTGTGAGGTAGCGCTTGACAGCAAACAGGCTGGAAAAACGCTAGCTGAGGATTTAGAAAAAATCTATGAGCAATTTGGTTATTTTAAAGAAGATTTGGTTTCTTTGACGATGAGTGGGAAAGACGGCTCTGAGCAAATTAGTGATATTATGAAATCATTCCGAGCATCGATGCCAGAAGCAATGGGCGGTGAGAAGATTGCTAAAGTAGAGGACTATCAATTGAGCGAGCGCCACTATCTGGATGACGATAAGAAGGAAACGATTGATATGTCGAAGTCGAATGTTATCAAATGCTTCCTGGAAGACGGATCATGGTTCTGCCTTCGCCCTTCTGGAACAGAGCCGAAAATCAAGTTTTACTTTAGTATAAAGGGAGAAACCGAAGCGGCCGCGACGGAGAAATTAAAACGCGTTCGTGAAGGTTTGCTGAAAATTGTTGAGAAATAGTAAAAAATCGCCTTACTGGGAAACTAGTTTGGCGATTTTTTGTATATCATTATGATTATCCGCATATTTAATATAAAAGCTTGCGGCGCTTCGTGAGGTCGGCGGTGACGAATTGTTCATCAAGGTAGGATGAGAGCTCCAAGCTAAACTTGATTTTCCGAATGCCGCTTTGTTTTCGATTCGTTTTTATAAAAAGGACGCCGAGTTCGAAAAACAGATGGCTTAGTTGGAAGGTACTATTCTGTTTTTGGCAACAGGAGATGCCGAGATGCAGATATTCGATGGCCGTCAGGTTTTCCGCTTGGTTTGCGTAAGCGCGCGCGATATTTAAGTAAATAGTCGGCATCAATGGGAAAGCCTCCACTGGTTTATGTAGAAAAAGTAAGCATTGATTCAGTTGTTTGAGGGCATTGATATCATTATTGTCTTCAAAATAGGCGAGCATCAAATAGCTGTGAATCAAGGTTTCGTGTGTTGTGGTGCGCTGAGCGTTTAGCAGGAGCGCCTCTTCTAAGTGTTGAATCGCATTTTGGGGATGATGTTTGTAGAGAAGCTCGCAGACTCCGAGATAGAAATAATAATGCGTTGCTTGGGAGTGGGTTTCGAATAGAGCAAGTGTTTTTTTATGTAGGCTGGCGTATAATGTTTCAAAATCGTGACTAAGGAAGAGCTCTTGTAGCTCTTTTTTTAATTGGATAAACGGTGAATCTAGTTGGGATGTGGAGAGGAGTGTGTCTATTGTGATGTCTAGTTTTTGGCAGATGTTGTGGACGATGATGACGCTTGGAATTTCTAGACCTTGTTCGACACGACTAAGTAAGCTTTGGGAACAGATGCCTTCTGCTAGCTGTTTTTGAGTGAGTTCTAAGTTTGTTCGCAAGTATTTAATACTTTTTCCGAGTTCCATATTACATCACCTCATTGATCAATTTATGCGAATAGTCATTTGAAAGATAGCGCATTCTTTCTTAGTATAAAGGTTACAAGATAAAATTCAAGTAGTATGCGCTTTTCATGAAGGAGACGAAGGTGATGAGAGAAAAATGGTTACTGCTAGACCAACGAAAGCTTGATCCAGCAGTGAATATGGCGGTGGATGAGAAGTTAATGGAATGGCATCGGGCTGGGCTGATTCCGCCTGTTTTACGATTTTATGGCTGGACACCAGCGGGACTTTCGGTTGGATATTTTCAGCGTACTGAAGGAAAAATTGATCGTGAGGCAGTTGAAAAACATGGATTTAGGCTGGTGCGGCGACCAACTGGTGGTCAAGCGGTGTTGCACGATGATGAATTAACATATAGTTTTGTGATTGCAGAGAATCATCGGTGTGTTCCAAAAACGATAAAAGACGCGCATAAATTGATTTCTGAAGCTTTGCTATGTGGCCTGCAAAAACTAGCTATTGATGCGAATTTTGCGGTACCAGAAGAGAAGATGCAACCAGGTGGAACGGCAATTTGCTTTGAAGAGCCGTCTTGGTATGAAATTACATTGGATGGTAAAAAGGTGATTGGTAGTGCGCAGGCGCGGCAGGAAGGGGTTTTATTGCAACACGGGTCGATTCCACTACATATGAATGCGGTTGAATTGTTTGATTTGTTCGTGTTTGAAAATGAGCGTTTGAAGGAACGGATGCTGCGTGCTTTTGGCGGGAAAGCGGCGGGAATTTTTGATTTGATTGGTAGAGAGATCCCGCTAAATGAGATGAAAGAGGCTTTCCAGGAAGGGTTTACGGAGATTTTTGATGTGGCGTTTGAGCATTTTTCGTTGACGGATGAGCAGTGGAGTGAGATTCATGAGCTCGCGGAGGAGAAATTTAGACGGGAAAGTTATTTATTTTCGCGATGAAAGGGGATTTTATGTTTGGAAAAGAAGAGGGAACATGTTCGGAAACCGGATTGGTTGAAGATTAAGATTACGAATAGTGAGAGTTTCAAAGCGGTGAAGAGCAATTTGCGGGAGAATCATTTGCATACGGTGTGTGAGGAGGCGAAGTGCCCGAATATTCAGGAGTGTTTTGGAGAGCGCAAAACGGCGACGTTCATGATACTTGGTGATATTTGTACGCGGGCTTGTCGTTTTTGTGCGGTGACAACGGGTGCTCCGACGCATTTGGATTTAGGTGAGCCGAAGCGTGTTGCGGATTCTGTGGCAGCAATGGGATTGCGTCATGTAGTAATCACGGCAGTTGCGCGGGATGATTTGGCAGATGGCGGATCGCAGGTATTTGCGAATACGGTGAATGCGATTCGATATCGAATGCCACATACGACGGTGGAAGTTTTGCCATCGGATATGAAGGGTGATTATGAGAGTTTAAAAACGTTGCTTGATGCGAAACCGGATATTTTCAATCACAATATTGAGACGGTGAGAAGGTTGACGCCACAAGTTCGGCATCGCGCGACGTATGATCGGTCACTTGAATTGTTGCAACGAGTTCGGGATATGGAGCCTGATTTGCCAACGAAGTCGAGCATCATGGTTGGTCTTGGTGAGACGCGCGAAGAACTTTTGGAAACAATGGATGACTTGTTGGCGCATGGTGTTGAAATTTTGACGATTGGGCAGTATTTGCAACCATCGAAAAAGCACTATCCTGTGGAGCGTTACTATGATCCTCGTGAATTTCGGGAGTTAAAACGGATTGCTCGGAAAAAAGGATTTATTCATTGTGAGTCAGGTCCAATGGTTCGTTCAAGTTATCATGCGGATGAACAGGTGAATGCAGCTGCGAAAAAAAAGACGGGAACAAGCTGGCTTATAAGAAAGAGGGCTGGACCGTAACCCAAATAAATCGGCGACAAGCGCTCGCATTCCAGGGATTCGGCAGACTTCCGGTTCTGCTACGCAATACTTGCTACGCTTAACTTCTTGCATGGTCGAGGAAACTACCCTCTTCCTGCTTTCAGTCATCACATACGCCAGTATGCTCCGCTTTGTTGTGGTTCTTTGAAGCAAAGCGAATTGGAACCACAATATGCAAAGGAATGGAATGAGTTTGCCATCCTCATTCTGCCGAATCCCTGGAATACAAACGCTTTCGCTCGATTTGTGTGAAGCAAGATTTACGTCTTACCCGAAAAAAGGGAATCGTGATATCTTGCTTATTTTGTGCTGAAATATGTTTTGTCTTGGTCTCTTTATTGCGGTTATGATCATTTTTTCAATAAAAATGAAACGCCCGGCTGATTTACTTTGTTAGGTTTTTGATGGGCGGTATGGTAAAATGGGAGTGTATATTAGTAACATAGAAAGTAGCTTGAGAACGCAGAATGGAACTACTTTTTGAGATAGGAAAGGTTGGGCTATAGATGGCAACGAATCATTTGCAATTAGTAATTATTACAGGAATGAGTGGGGCAGGTAAGACTGTTGCAATGCAATCTTTGGAAGATATGGGATACTTTTGTGTGGATAATTTACCGCCAAGCTTGTTGCCGAAGTTCTGGGAATTAATGAAGGAATCTGGCAAAATGAATAAAATCGCGCTCGTGATGGATTTGCGGGGACGCGAGTTTTTTGATTCCATTCAACCAGCGCTTGATGAGTTGGATAATACGTCTTTTATTACGACGAAAATGTTGTTCTTGGATGCGGATGACCAGGTTTTGGTGTCTCGTTATAAGGAAACGCGTCGTCATCACCCACTTGAGCCAAATGGCTCGGTGCTAGAAGGAATTAAGCAAGAGCGAGATTTGTTAGAGGATTTGAAGGGGCGTTCGCAGCTCGTGATTAATACGTCAACATTGGCGCCACGTGAGCTTCGGGAACGGATGAATAATGAGTTTCAAACAAGTGACCGGGAAGTTTTCAATGTGCAGGTGATGTCGTTTGGTTTTAAATATGGTTTGCCAATCGATGCGGATTTAGTGTTTGATGTGCGCTTTTTGCCGAACCCTCACTATATCGATAAGATGCGTCCACTGACTGGACTTGATAAGGATGTTTATAATTATGTGATGAAATGGCCGGAGACGGAGACTTTCTTGAATAAGCTGATGGACATGGTCTTGTTTACATTGCCGTATTATAAACGGGAAGGAAAGACGCAGTTGGTGATTGCAATCGGGTGTACTGGTGGCCAGCACCGATCTGTGGCGCTTTCGGAGTACGTTGGCAACAATTTGAAGACGAAATATGAGACGCAAATCTCGCATCGTGATATGAAGCGTAGAAAGGGCAAGTGAGATGGCAACGACACAAAAGCCGAAAGTGGTCGTGATTGGTGGTGGGACAGGTTTACCAGTCATACTGCGAGGCTTGAAAAAACAACCCATTGATTTGACTGCGATTGTCACGGTTGCCGATGATGGCGGGAGTTCGGGCAAGATTCGTGAACAAATGGATGTATTGCCACCTGGTGATATTAGAAACGTGATGGTTGCGCTGTCGAATACGGATCCACGAATGGAAGCTTTGATGCAATATCGTTTTAAAGTGGAAGGTGATTTGTCGGGGCATGTGATTGGGAACCTGATCTTGACCGCGTTATCGCAACTGAATGATAGTTACGTGGATGCGATTGAGGTTTTGGGTAAAGCAATGCGGATTCGTGGAAAAGTGATTCCGGCAACGGATCGACCGCTGATTTTGAATGCGGTGATGGAAGACGGCTCGCTTGTGCAGGGCGAGTCGGCGATTCCGATGCAGGGTCAGCCAATTGACCGTGTGTTCATTACGCCGGCGGATGTGAAAGCTTTGCCTGCTGCGATTGAGGCGATTCATGATGCGGATTTGATCGTGCTGGGACCGGGAAGTTTATACACAAGTATTTTACCAAGTTTGTTGGTGCAGGATTTACAGGATGCAATTTTTGAAAGTAAAGCTTACAAAGTTTATATCTGTAATATCTTGACGCAAGTTGGGGAAACGGATTTCTTCACAGATGCCGACCATGCACAGGTGATTTTGAACCATGTGGGACGGCCGATTATTGACGCGATGATGATCAATACAGCCGATGTACCACGACATTTGATGTTCCCTGATGACGTCATGCAGGTTGAGCAGAATTTTGAGAAGGATCATGAGTTAAATATTAATGTCATTGCTGGTGATTTGCTTTCTACGGAGGGTGGATTAGTTAGACATGCTGCGGATAAAGTGACGAATACATTATTACAGATTCTGATGAATTTGAAAGAAAAGGAATGAGGGTCTATGTCCTTTGCCTCGGAAACAAAGAAAGAGCTAACCAATTTAGATATTACGAAGACAGACGCAAAAGTGGAGCTGTCGGCATTTATTAGGATGAACGGGGCAGTCTCGTTCTCTAACCAAGTGATGGTGGTAGATGTCCAGACGGAGAATGCTGCCATTGCGCGCCGTATGTACCGGCTCTTGAAAGAATTGTATCAAGCGCCGATTGAATTATTAGTACGGAAAAAAATGAAATTGAAGAAGAATAACGTCTATATTGTGCGATTAAAAGCTAATACAAAAGAAATTCTGGCGGATTTGGCAATTTTGAATGATGGTGTATTTCAAAATGCAATTAATCCAGCGTTGATTAAGACGAAAAATGCACGCCGGGCGTATCTACGTGGCGCATTTTTGGCAAGTGGATCGGTGAATAATCCAGAAACATCATCGTATCATTTGGAAATTAATTCGGTCTATGAAGAGCATAACGACGCGATTTGTGGTTTACTGAACAGTTTCAATCTGAATGCACGGACGCTGGAACGTCGAAATGGCTATATTACGTACTTGAAAGAAGCCGAAAAAATAACGGAATTCCTGAATATTATCGGTGCTACTGGGGCGCTGCTCCATTTTGAAGATGTTCGAATTATGCGCGATATGCGAAATTCGGTAAATCGACTTGTGAATTGTGAGACAGCGAATTTGAATAAAACGATTAACGCGGCAGTGCGACAAA
Organism: Listeria rocourtiae FSL F6-920; assembly: GCF_000525975.1. Taxonomy (GTDB): domain Bacteria; phylum Bacillota; class Bacilli; order Lactobacillales; family Listeriaceae; genus Listeria_A; species Listeria_A rocourtiae. The sequence continues at coordinate 16,421 of NZ_AODK01000003.1, read as the reverse complement.
TTGATAATATTAAGTTCATTGCGGCGGCGGTGGGCTTGGAGGCATTACCTGAAAAGTTGCGGGAAATCGCGGTTTTGCGTGTGCAATATGAAGATGTAACGCTACAAGAGCTCGGCGATATGCTTTCCAGCGGGCCGATTAGTAAATCAGGAATCAACCACCGTTTGCGGAAACTAGATCAAATTGCGGATCAATTGCGAAGTGGCGAGTCTCCGTCACAATTAGGACTTAGAATACCTTCCAATTAAATATAAATAAGAAAAGGATGCGATTAAATCATGTCAAAATTGTTTTCTACGTATACAACGAAAGGTCTTACATTAAAAAATCGAGTTGCGATGTCTCCGATGTGCATGTATTCTGTTGAAACCGATGACGGAGTGGCGAACGATTTCCATTTTGCGCATTATGTTTCGCGCGCGGCAGGTCAAGTAGGGCTTATCATGATAGAAGCAACGGCAGTACAGGCGGTCGGTCGGATTTCTCATGGTGATTTGGGCTTGTGGGATGATGACCAAATCCCAGCTTTGAAGCGAATTGTTGATGGTATACATTATCACGAGGGTGCAACGGGGATTCAATTGGCGCATGCTGGTCGGAAAGCCGTTTTAGACGTAGATCCAGTGGCACCGAGTCCAATCGCATTTGATGATGAAAGCAAGAAACCGCATGAATTAACGGCGACAGAAATAGAAGAAGTTGTGGCAGATTTCAAGAAAGCCGCTTTCCGCGCGAAAGAAGCCGGATTTGATGTGATTGAAATTCACGCGGCTCATGGCTATTTATTGCATGAGTTCCTATCACCGATTTCAAATTTACGCGAAGACGAGTACGGTGGTCCAGCAGGAAATCGTTACCGCGTGTTGAGCGACGTGATTAAAGCTGTTCGTGAAGTCTGGGATGGCCCACTTTTCGTCAGAGTTTCGGCGACAGATTACGCTCACGGTGGCTTGACCGTAGAAGATTATATCCCATTTGCAAAATGGATGAAAGCAGACGGCGCGGACTTACTTGATGTCAGCAGCGGCGCATTAGTAAATACCGTTCCAAAAGTTTATCCAGGATACCAAGTACCATTTGCTGAGAAAATACGTGCAGGCGCAGGAATTGCGACGGGTGCTGTAGGTCTGATTACGACAGGTGCCCAGGCAGAAGAGGTGCTGCAGAATGACCGTGCAGATTTAATTTTCTTAGGGCGAGAATTGCTGCGCGATCCATATTGGGCAAGAACAGCTGCGAAAGATGTTCGTGGAGAAGTAACCCCACCGAAGCAATATGAGCGTGGTGGTTGGTGATTAGATAGAAAAGCAAGCATTCCGAGGTGATGGGATGCTTGTTTTTTTATATAAATCTAGATAATTCTAGTTATCTAAACTATGAATAGAGCTACTATCTTTTGTATGTCTTTAATCGTAACGTTTCTAGTTGTATAAAATCCGGTGGTAGGCAATTTTGTTAAGCATCCTTTCCATATGCATTCATAACTATCATGTAGCGGGAAACTAATAAGATATTGATAACCTTTTAGGAATAAAAAACAACCTGTTAGGATAAAAACAACTTTGAATTTTTCATATATGCTAAGATGTAATATATGAAAAATAACAAAGAGGAGTGCTTTCATGAAAAGGCTGAAAATGACGATTCTATTCTTAAGCTGTTTCATTCTAGTCGCATGTGGAAAGGAGAATGCAGAAGAAACTACTAAATCAAGTAATAAGTTGAAAGCGAGTGTTCACACATCGATTGAAGATGTTACGTACAATCAGGCAATCAAGGAAGCGGACTTAATAGCGGAAGTCAAAAAAAGATGGGATAGAGATTGAAGATTATCCATTATTTCAACCTGGAGAAAGCTACATTTTGATGTTGATGGATTCAGGTGACGGCAAGACATTTTGGATTAAAGGGCAAGTAAACGGGACCTATTTCGTTGATGGTGATACAACATTGAAATTCGGAGACAGTGAGACTTCCTTACCGAAAAAAGAAGATATAAAAAACTTAGATAAAGCTACTATTGAAAAACAAGAAGAAACAGGTAATAACCTACAAGTTTTAGATACAGAAGCCTTTAAAACAAAACTTGAAAAGGACATGAAGGAATGAAGAAATTCTGTGTAGCGATTGTGATTTTGTTAGCTTCCATGTCGATTTTTGCCCCAGTTTCTAAAGCTCATGTTGTTGGCAGAGTGGGGAGTGAGGCTACAGGTTACCTCATTACAGGTACACATTTAGCAAAGAGAATCTCTGATTGGACAACATATTCATTAGCGATTCCCAGCGCATATGTGGCTATTACTAACTAAGGCGCAAAAAGATGGCGAAGTACAGGTATTTATCAAATTTCCAATAAAGTTGCGAAATCTGCAAATACGATTAATACCAACAGTGACCCACTATCATCAGCCTATGCTGTGACAACATCCTATTACTATCAAAATAATTACAGGATTATTCGGTGGCATATTAAGTACAATATGTATCGTATGATGAAGTTAACAAATGCACAAAAGCAGGCAGTCGCAACACATGAAATTGGACATACACTGGGCTTGAAAGATTTATATAATAAAAGCAATAATACTAATATTATGTATGGCTATGGAGGAAGTGCTTTAAAAGCATCAAACCCGTCAGTAAAAGATAAGAAAGGCGCTGCGATTGCAGTAAGGTAGGAGAAAAGATTGCTTTGGTATCAAATGATATACCACGGAAATATCCTTTACCGTAATTTGGAATAATTGTGGCTGTTACAGAAGTATGGAGATAATAAATAAAAAATACGATGTCATAGAATTTTTGTACTTTAATAGTTATATCTAGATGGCCTTATGTAATGCTAGTCTAAAAGAAAAAATGGGTACACTTTACGAATAATTGAAACAATTTTGCAATGGAAAATAAATTTACTTTGCATGGTGTCATTTTTCAACGCTCAACAGGTACACGTTGCTTACTGCCCTTTCTATCTTCCTAAATCTAGCTATGGTTTAGAAAAGAATCATAAACATCTATTAATGTAAAAATGCGTATCAAAATCTGAATTTAGATTTTGATACGCATTTTTCTAGGCTAGAGAACTTCAATAAGCTATCGACCTACAGCTTATTCCTCTATCTTTACTATGATAAAAAAAAGGTATAAGTCGATAGCTTTTTCATTATGATAGGTATCGGAGTGAGTTGACATGGGAGTCTGTCCTATCTTCTACTAATATTAGTATGTTTGATTTTATTCGTTTTCTTGTAAAATTTCTGTGTAAATATCTTCGTATAAATTTTGATAATCTGTTTCCTCTAAGCTTTCTGTTACACTATCTTCGCTTAAAAATAATTTGCTCTTCGGCTCTTCATTTGTAGGGTATTTACTTAAAAAAGCATTTGTCAAAACATAGTTATCTCCTGATGTGCTATCTCGGAGGTAGAGATAATAAGATTTTCCAACCTCCATTTTTTTGTAATTATCAATCGTTAAAGTCCTTTTTTTACCCTCAATAGGTACATTTGTTGCGACATCTTCCAAAACTTCAATTTTGTCTCCTTTTTTCAAAGTATTGGTGCTATCTTTTTGAATATCTTTTATCGTTACGCCACTCATCGTATAGAACTCTGTAGGTAATGTATTCTTGTCACTTTCTTTTTTTACGGTTTGTTCCTCGTCATATTTAATAACTTCAACAACAATTGGGGAGGTTTCCTCTAGTTCATCCAAATCAGACGCAAGAGAAGAATACTTTCCATGTGCTGAAATTACTGTTCGATTATCTGTTGGTAGTAGAGAGTTGGTTTGAGAGAGAGCTTTATCGGTATCATCTTTCTCAGTAACGGTGTTAGTACCACTCATAGAGCAACCAGATGCAAAAAGTAATAATAAACTACTAGCTATTGCGATTTTTTTTCATGTGTAATCAGCTCCTCTTATTTTATGCCTTGATAAATAGCTTTTATACCATTTAAATCATCTGCTTGAGGTTTTATTTTTCCAGTAAAACCTATATCTAGCATAATGGCATTCTTTGCTTTAACATGACCTAAACCAAATCCGTGACCATATTCATGTGCTATAGTTTCTGTCTTATTGTTAACATTTAACGCTACAAACCCTTTAAAAGTAGTTACTTCATTTTTTGCGACAACTGAGGTTGTACCATAAGTCCATGTGGAGCATGATGCAACAACTGACCCTTTATCTTGCTTTGAGCTACTCACAGTGAAGTGTGGAGATGCATTTTGACCAGTACTCAGTGTATTTAGATATGGGGAGGCGTTCCAGCTCTTGGCTCCATTAAGAATAATAGCACTATATGCCTTTGCGCTAGGATTAATAAAGGTTTTGAAGTTTTTTGCTTCAGCAATCTTCATGTAGTAGCCTAGCTTAGTATACGCCATAGCGTTTGAGGGATAAGCAAGGATAAATAACATAGCTAATCCAATAATTAAACTCAAATATTTCTTCTTCATGTGTAAATCTCTCCTTTTGTATTTGTTAGTAGCTAACTACAGAAAGAGCATAACATGAAAAAGAATTAAAAAACCAAATATGTCGTGAAATGACTTTTTTTGATCTTGAACGCTAAAAACTACTATGTTCAATGCTATCAAGCATACCATATCATAAAATATGTTTAATAGAAAATTGAAAGGAACAGTAGGATATAGGTAGTATGGCTACAAAATTTGAAGGTAACATAAAAAAGTAACGCTATTTTTATTGGCATTAGGAAGCAATACTATAAATCTGATTTTTCTTTTTTTTATGCGGTATTTCCTGAATTTTAAAATAGAGCTGATACTCAAAACTAAAAAAGCAACGGCAGAAATAATAATAGCAACTGAAAAACTTTCTTCTAACAGGAAATATCCAATTAAAAATATTGTAATTGCCCCTGTCAATACTCCGAATAGATAATCCAAAACCTCTTTTGTCATATGGAAATCTCCTATTTTTGTTGTTTTTCTGACATATATTTTTTTAAAACTAGCGTTCAGGACTAAAAAACTAGCGTTCACGACAAATTTGGTTTTTCGTCCCTTTTTCGTGTTATTATGAAAAAATAGCATGTAAAGTTTTATAGCTAGTTGCTTATCAAGAATAATCATAACATGAAAATCGCAGTCGCAATCATTTTTATCTTGAAAAGGCTGATTTTAGTCTTGAGTGCAGAGTTTTCCATAAAAAAAAGTATTGCACATCCGACAATATACCTATATAATTAGGAGATTCGATTATTGAAAAGGAGAACAGACATGCAAGAGGTTCAAACTTATTTTCTATCGGCGGTATTGGGAGGTAGCGTGCAGATTATTTCTCTACTTATGGGAATCCAGATTCTTGGTAAATGTATTTTCTCCAAGTTAAACTTGATTATTTTATTTTCAATCTTACTAATTGCGGGACTATTATTACTTTATTATGTCCAGTATTATTCGCTAATAGTTACAATTTGTGTATTAATTTTTGCGATACGGTATAAGAAGGGAAGTTGGCTTTTGTCAATAAGCTTGCCATTTATATGCCTCATATATCTTGTTGCTGTGGATTCTCTCATAAATTCTTCAGCGCTAATAATATTCCAATCAACCGTTGAAAGAAATATTTCTGACCCTAAAATGTATCTTATAATCTATATAGCATGGCTAGTTCTTACTTATATATTCTATAAAGTAAGTGCAAAAATAATATTTAGCGATAAAATCAGAGGAATTGCAATTAAAAATAAAATCATGTTGCTCTTTACATTGATTATCACAATTCTCATTGTGTATTTACACATCTATTTAGAATCAACCTATCAATTTGCAAATGAAATTGTGCTCTCAAATGCTATCCTATTCCTCATATACTTTCTATCAATCGCAATAATCTTCATGCTAATCCTCAAAACCAGTGAGCGGCAAGTAACGGCAGAAAATCAAGCGCTAAAAAAAGCAACAACTAGAGGAATATGTAACATCGATGGAGAAACTATATAGCGAAATGAACACGTTTAGGCATGATTATATCAACATATTGGCGAGCTTAAAAGGCTATATCGAAAAGGGAGACCAAGCATTATTGCAAGCATATTTTGAAAATACGATTTTGCCGTTATATATACGTAGAGAAACAGGGGGCACCGAGGAATGATGAATGTTTTTATTTGGATTGTTATTATTGCAGTGATTTGTGTGGCGTTGTTTATTGGGATGATGTTTTTGTGGAAAAAACGAGTGAGAATTTCTAAGACGCAGCGTTATTATATTTTTCTAGCGGTTGGGATTATTATCGTGACTGCGGTGATTTTGCAATTGACGCTATACATGTCGAGTACATATCAGTTTCCGAAAACGATACTTTATTTGACGGAGATACTTTTTGTGATTTATTTAGGCATTATTTGTCTGGTGTTGGTGAAGGTGTACCGAGCAAATTTGAAAGAGGCACAGCGCCGAAATCAAGAGGAGCAGATGGTTCAATTGCAGGAATATGTAGCGAATGTTGAGCAGCTACAGGCAGATGTTGTGCATTTTCAGCAGGATTATGTGGAAGTGTTAGCGAACTTGGAAACGCTGATTTCGAATGGCCAAATGGAAGAATTGGCGGCATATTTTGATGCGAACATTATGCCGGTGAACAAGAGCATGGTGGATAATAAGTACAAATTATCGCAAATTAAGAATATGCATGTTTTGGAGTTAAAAGGATTGCTTGCGGCTAAAATGATGCGTGCCCAGGAGCTGAAAATTGACGCTCAGCTGGAGATTGTGGAACCGATTGAGACGATTTCGATGTACAAAGTGGAGTTGTGTCAGATTGTTGGAATCTTGCTGGATAACGCCATCGAAGCGAGTGAAGGGCAACCGGGTGCATTTATGAAAGTAGCCTTCGTGAAGAATGAGAATACAGTGACGTTGTTGGTGCAGAACAGTTTACCGGAAAACATGCCTGAAATTCACCAAATGTTCGAGAAAGGTTTTTCGACAAAAGGCGAAAATCGTGGTTTGGGGTTGGCGATTGTAAGAGGAATTTTAAATAAGAATCCATCTGTTGTTTTAGATACGCAAGTACTTGAGGGTGAGGCGTTTATGCAGGGATTGGTTATTAGGCAGTAGGGGATGGTGATTTGGATGGAGTTAGGAACTATACTTACTTTAATTCAAGATACAGCAGCACAAACGTTGTGTGTAGTAATCACGATACATCTGCTAGCTAACAAGGCTTTTACAAAAGTGGAGATGTTGATGATTGTATTAATTTTATTCTTCGGGGGAGTACCACTTCTGGGATATTATCAATATTTTTCAATTATATATATCATCCTAGTGTTAGTGGTTGCATTTAGGTGGAAAAAGAAGGATTGTTTACATCAACGTCGGTGCCTCTTATTGCAATTATTTTCATAGTAATGGTGAACTATATTTTTGATGGGATTTCCATTGTATTATTTGGTATAGGGAATAGTTATATTGAGGAGTACCTAAATACAGTATATGATTTATTGTTACTTGTGGCGAACTATTTAATGTGCCTTCCAGTAGCTAAATTATTAAATAAAGATGCTATCCAAAAGAGCCATACTATAGATAAAATATTGATGCTGTCTACTTTATTAACGACTGTTATTTTACTTTATATGTTCATCTTTATAGGCTCATTATATGACTTCTCAAATGAGATTATGGTAATAAACGCAATGCTCTTCACAGTGTACTCAAGTTTGATATTTATTGTATTTACTATCATGCTAAAAATTAGTGAAAATAAGATAACTTTAGATAATCAGAGGGAAAAGCTTTTGCAACTGAAATCTTACACGGAGAAACTAGAGGAGGTTTATGGTGAAATGAATTTGTTTAGGCATGATTATATTATAATATATTAGCAAGTTTGCAAGGGTATATTAGTAATGGAAATCAGCAAGCGTTAGAAGCTTACTTTAGAGATGAGATAGCGCCACTAGCAGAAAAATTTGAGTAAAATTCAAACATAGATAGGAGAAGTTCATGTACTCATCATTGTTTTTATGGATAGCAGGCACATATCAATTATTTGGGATTGTTGTAGTTACTAATGTGCTAGCTAAAAAAAATATTGTCAAAGAGAGATGTTATCTTAACAGCAGTTATCATGACAATCGGTGGATCGCTACTTCTAAACACTGTCCAATACTATGCAGCAATATATACTTTAGGCGTTCTAGCTCTATCTTTAAGTTGGAAGGGAGTTCATTGGGGAAAATCTTTTGTTTTTGCTATAGTAGGTCAGATACTATTTATTATAAGTGATTATTTAGTGGGAGTTTTTGCTGGAAAAGCTTTGGGGCTGCACAGTCAAGACTATCATGCAACTTTTCTTGATGCTGCGTATGTAATGATAATTTTTGTTACCCCAAGTCTAATAGTAGGGTACATACTGGCCCTTTGTATTAATTGGATAATGCGCAGAGATAATCTTAAAAGCACGGTGAAATATAATGAATACGCGCTAATATTCTTACTTTTGCTTACTATAATTATTATCTACATTCTGATATATTTGGAAAATATTCTAAAGCTTCCAATCGCGGTAGCCGAACTATACATTGTTATATTTTCATTCCTACTTTTAGCAATAGGCATCGTATTTGCGATTATCATTAAAGTTGAAAATGAACGCGTTGATCAAATGAAGCAAGAGCAAGAGTTAGCACAGTTGCGTGATTACACGGAGAAATTAGAGATGCTGAATAATGAGATGAGTCTATTTAAGCATGACTATATCAATATTTTAGCGAGTTTGCGAGGTTATATAGACAATGGAAATCAGCAGAATTTAGAGGAATATTTTCAAAACTCGATTACTCCTTTAACCGAAAAATTTAATAAAGAACAATTATTAAAATAGATAGGAGAGTTTCATGTATTCATTACTAGTGCTATGTATGGGAATAACATATCAAATATTTGGAATTGTGATGGTTACCAATGTACTGGCTCAAAAAGATTTATCAAAAAAAGATATAAGCTTAATAATCATTATTATGACACTTGGAGGCTCAATCTTTCTAAATTTAATAGGATATTTTTCACAAATATACATATTGGGAGTGCTGGTATTATTTTTGAGGTGGAAAGGTGTTCGTTGGTTAAGCGCTTTTATTTGTGTTATAGTAGCTCAAATATTACTTCTCATAGGTAACTATATAGTTGGGGTGTTTGCAGCCAATATTTTAGGCTTGTACAGTAAAGATTACACTACTACCATTTTTGATATGATGTTTGGAATGGTAGTGTTTATAACACCGTGTCTGACAATTGCTTATATACTGGCACTCTGTATTCGTGGAGTATTACGTGAAGATAATTTTGAGAATACTGTAAAATATAGTGAGTATGTTGTGGTGGCTTTGCTTGTATTAACTATCGTGATTATGTATACCCTCATTCATCTGGATAATGTTTTGGGGGGGCATATTGAAATTGCTGCGTTATATATTTTTATATTTTTTGCGCTACTCTTTGCAATAGGCATGGTACTTGTGATGATAATTAAGGTTGAAAATGCGCGTGCTGAACAAAAGAAGCAAGCGCAGGAACTGGCACAGTTGCGAGAGTATACGAATAATTTAGAGAAGATATATAGCGAAATGAGTCTGTTTAAACATGATTACGTTAATATCTTAGCTAGCATTCAAGGGTACATTGCAAAGGGTAACATAGATTCGCTAAATCGATATTTCAATGAGACTATTAAACCTTTACGGAATTTCGAATCAATAAACAAGAACAATAGATGCTAGTGTAGAGGGGAAATCATAGTATCATTTATAAATAAGGAACGTATTAAAATGGAAGCATAGAAAGCGGAGCACAAGGAATTATCCAAGTATACAATGGTGTTTTAAAAACTTTCAAATAAAATGAGTGACTTCAACCATGATTACATCAACATTCTAGCAAGTTTACACGGCTATATGGAAAAAGGGGATCAAATTCTTCTCAAAAACTATTTTCAAAAAACGATTCAACCTCTAAACCAAGCCTTGATTAATAATAAAAACAACATTCAGAATATGCGAAAGGACGAAACTAATGATTCCAATTTATATATGTGAAGATGACGAAATGCAGCGAAATAAAATTGTCGCGTGCATCAAGGATTATATTACTATCGAACATCGGGATATGCGCATTCTACTTGCAACAGAAAATCCTACGAAGCTATTGAATGCCAGCAAAAAAAAGAAAGAGCCAGGGCTATACTTCCTAGATGTCGCTTTGAAAACGCAAATAATTAATGGCTTCGAACTAGCGAAAGAAATTAGAAAAAATGATCCGCGTGGCTTTATCGTATTTATCACGTCCCACTCAGAAATGAGCTACCTCACATTCACCTATAAAATCGAGGCTATGGATTACATCATCAAAGACGATTACGAGAATATCCGGCAGCGGATTATCGAATGTATGGAAAGTGTCAGCAAGCGTATTAAAAATCACGGAAACAAAGGCAAATATTTAACGATAAAAATAGATGACAGAATTATACATGAACCACTAGAAAATATCTTGTTCATCGAGACTTCCCCGCGCGCGCATAAAGTAATTTTACACGGTCGAAATCGTCAAATTGAGTTCTATGGAAAATTAAAAGATATGGAGTCCGAGCTAGACGAACGATTTTATCGAACACATCGTGCTTTTCTGGTAAATAAAGATCACATTTTAGAAATCGATAGAAGTAAGGGCGTTGCTCATATGGTAAATGGTGAGAAATGTATGGTCTCTACAAGAAAAATAAAAGGCTTAAAAAAAATAAAAATCAGGATAAAAAATGATTTTCCAAGCCATTTTTTTATCTTTTTTTTACTTTAAAAACTATTTTTAGTTATATTTATAACTTAAAAACACCCGTTTTTTCGCGTTTACGAACGAAATCGCTACGTTCACGACAAAATGATAAAATGAGTGATTTTCTATCGTATAATAAGTTTATGGAAATAAGGCTTACTTAGATGAGCTTTTTGAACCATATTATTCGATACTAAAAAGGAGTAGATTACGAAATGATGACACCATTTGTTCAAGCAAAAATGGCTAGCACACAACCATGCTTATTTTTTCAAAAGGAGATTGTTCGTGATTTACAGTTTTTTAGCCCCGTTTTGGCTAAAATTAATTTAGTTGATCGTAATAGTGAGGATTCGAAATGGGATTGTCTGATGTTAGCAGTATTTTCACAGCTTGGACGTGACTATATAAAAAAAAGAGGACTACGTTTTAGATCGGTTTCCAGTAGCTGATAATCAGCCCAAATACAAAATGTTGATTACATATCGTGGCTACATCTATTTTTTGGATAGCATCACAGGGCACGTTGGGATCAGTGATAATCGATTTTTGGTAGGACTTAACCGCGACAAGCTGTACATGATTGTTTATCGGGATGAGGCACTGTATAGTAAGCCGTTGAGAGGGAAGCAAACGCTTCTCTCTCAAGACGGAAGAGTAACACGAAATATAGAGAAAATATTGAATGAGAATGAAATACCACATGATAGGATAGAAATTGCAGAGTTTGTTAATTCGGATAGAGCTAGTGAAATTTCGCTAGTTTCTGTCTGGGAATTAGCACTCGATGAATAGGGAGGCGAATGGATATGTTTAGTTTGACCGTCCCCAATATGGCAGCAAAGATTACCAGAACAATTTTCCGTGATAGGGAAGTTGATGAAGACAGATTTGCGATTGTGAAGTATGGTGTAGAAATATTTTTAGTGAACGTGACGAAGGGAATTACCGTATACCTCGCCGCTGCCTTTTTAGGGATGATTTGGCAGACGCTAGTTGTACATGTTTCTTACTTGATTGTTCGTAGGCATTCCTTTGGCTTGCATGCGAAGACTAGTTTGGGGTGTACAATAACAAGTGTTGTGATGTTTGTGGTGTTACCGTATTTCGTTAAGGACATACAATTGTCTGGGTGGATAATTGTTGTTATTAGTATTTTTATTTTACTGAATATTGCGATATATTCTCCATCGGATACTGAGAATATGCCACTTTTTAATGCTCAAAAAAGACACAAAATGAGGGTTAAATCTATAATAAACTCTTTTTGTTTGCTATTGTGTATACCTATTATAAATATTGATTGGATTATAACATTAATATTATTCGGCAGTTTGCTTCAAGTAGTCTTAATTCACCCTTTGACATATAAATTTTTAAAGAGGAGATACAATAATTATGAAAATATACTATGAATTTAAGAAAGAAAATAAAGGTTTTAAGGACAAGCTAGAGAAATATGCTGTTAAATTAGCGAAAAATTCAGTTAAAAAAAAGTTGTCCAGGATTTATTTATGAGCCTAAAGTACCGATATCACTACTTTCATCAAAAAATGACTAGAAGCCGCTCATTGTAATTTGTAAATTAGAGTTTTTTCATCTATAATTTAGAAAGAAATACTCATAATTTATGACATAGGGGGACAATGCATGGCCACTGTTATTAGTTGTATAACGCAAATAATTTACTTTTTGGTGGGTGTTCAAGTTATTAGTAGAATAAAGTTTTCATGGAAATTAACATCTGCTATTGCAATTTTATTGATGGCAGTTGCAATACCGCTACTCTTTTTTATTAGTTACCTCTCTGTACTATTTATTATGCTAGTATTATTTGGTGTATTGTATGTCAAGTCAAAAAGTATTACGATGTCAATTATTAGTGTGATTGGAGCATTTATTATCACCATAGTAGCCTACGCACTTGCATATGTTACTATGATGATAATATCAAGTTTTACAGAGTTGGTCGTTACTGATGATTCGTTTATTGAAGGGGTACTTATCTTTATGTATGTTTGTATCTTACTTAAAATAATAGATACTACTCTGAGTAAGCGTAGAAATGATGTTGCAATTCAGGGGAAATATCTATCGATAATAGTAATCATTAGCTCTATTACACTCTTTCTATTTTATATCTATATTTGGCAAGGCAGTATTTCAGGTTTTTCTGATGAAACTTTGAAGACCAATGCAACTGTGTTTCTTGTATATGCAGGCATTATGGGGATAGTATTGGGAATTGTTGTGAAAAATGCAGTCAAATCAGCTAGATTAGAAGCTCAAGCTCTCCAAATGAGCCAGCTCCGCGAATACGTTGGCGCGCTCGAAGCACTTCAAAAAGATATGCGGGTTTTCAGACATGATTACGTGAATATTTTATCAGGTATCAATGGTTTCATCACAAACTCGGATATGGATGGGCTTAGTGTTTATTTCCGGACGAAGGTTATTCCGATGAATTCTGATATGGAAGTTAATATTTCAAAGCTTTCGACTTTGCAGAATCTGGAGGTTATTGAGCTTAAGGGATTGTTTGCTACGAAGATGATTCGGGCCCAGGAACTTGGAGTTGATGCGCAGGTTGAGGTTTATAAGCGAATCGATGAAATGAATATGGATAGTCTTGATTTATGCCGGGTGGCGGGGATTTTATTGGATAATGCAATTGAGGCAGTTGTTGATACGGATGATCCAACTATACGTGTAGCAATTATTCAGAAAAAAGAAGCGATTGTACTCATATTTGCTAATAGTTTGCCGGAAAATTCGCCACCGATTCATCAGTTTTTCGAGGAAGGGTTTTCTACGAAGGGCGATAATCGTGGAATTGGCTTGTCAACTTTGAAGAATACGTTAAAGAAATATCCTAATGTATCTCTGGACACGAAGATAACGCAACATGGGTTTGTACAGGAACTGGAAATCGGCTAACAGGAGGTGAGGAGATGATAGAGGTTTTTATCTGTGAGGACGAGGTTACTCAGTGAAATGAGCTTGTTAAACATGTCGAGAATTATATCATGATGGAGAATTTTGACATGGAGCTAGCTTTGTCCACAGGTGACCCTGAAGAACTATTATCTTACGTGCAATTTGGTGGCGAAGGAATGGGTCTTTACTTTCTAGATGTTGACTTGAAGCATCCGCGGCTGGACGGTTTGGATCTGGCGCAGAAAATTCGGGAATATGATCCTAGAGGGTTTATCGTTTTCATCACAACTCACGCGGAACTTAGTTACTTAACTTTTACATATAAAGTGGAGGCCATGGATTATATTATCAAAGACGATTTCGACAAAGTGCGCAATCGGATTTTTGATTGTATGAAAAGTGTGGAAGAGCGCGTTGGTAGGGAACGCAAAGAGGTCGGCAAGTTTTTCACGATGAAAACGGATGAGAAGGTCATTCATGAACTCTATGATGATATCTTATTTTTGAGCACATTAAAAACGAAGGCGCGTAGGATTATTTTGCATGCGCAGGATCGCCAAATTGAGTTTTATGGTACGATTAAAGGGTTAGCGGATAGTCTTGACGAGCGCTTTTATAAGACGCATCGGGCTTACATCGTGAATACGGATAAAATTGAATCGGTGAATTATGTCGGTGGTGTTATTACGATGGTGAATCAAGAGGAATGTCTTCTTTCTTCAAGGGAGAGTAAGAAATTCCGTGCGTTTATTCAGAAACGACGCGAAGATATGGATTAAAAAATCCCGAACTAATCTCTATTCAGAGGTAGCTCGGGATTTTTTTGCTTATTTTAGACCAGCTTTGTTGACTACAATGTCATCAATTAGGCCGTATTCTTTCGCTTCTGTTGCTGTCATGAAGTTGTCGCGGTCTGTATCGCGTGAAATAACTTCGATTGGTTGGCCTGTGCGATCCGCCATAATCGTATTCATACGCTCTTTGATTTTTAGAATGTGACGAGCTGCGATTTCGATTTCCGTTGCTTGACCTTGTGCGCCGCCTAACGGTTGGTGAATCATGATTTCAGCATTTGGAAGTGCAAAACGTTTGCCATCCGCACCAGCTGTCAGTAGGAATGATCCCATCGATGCTGCCATACCCATTGCGATTGTTTGAACGTCTGCTTTTACGAAGTTCATCGTGTCATAAATCGCCATCCCAGCAGAAATACTACCACCTGGTGAGTTGATATAAAGGAAAATATCTTTCTCAGGGTCTTGCGCGTCTAGGAATAGCAACTGAGAAACGATAGAGTTGGCAACGTTATCGTCAATCGCGCTACCTAACATAATAATCCGATCTTTAAGTAAACGGGAATAGATGTCATACGCACGTTCCCCACGGCTAGTTTGCTCGATTACTGTTGGAATTAAATTCATAATAAAAACGCCTCCTGTTTAGGTATATTTCATTTAAAAAGCATGACTTTCTTGCCTTTTATTTCTTACTTTATGATTACATATTACACGATTGGTCAAACTAGGTCAAACGAAAGGCTCGAATGAAATTTTGATATGAGATAAAGCTTGTGCAATCAGGAATTTTCCGCTATAATTATTGATTGTGAGTGTATTAAAAATCCGTCCTCGTGGTGCAACGGATAGCACGTGAGCCTCCGAAGCTCAAAATACAGGTTCGATTCCTGTCGAGGGCATAAATGAGTACAGAAAGAAGTCGTTGAACTGTGGGTAACTTGTTGATGTGACAAGTAATCTAGGCAGTTTAACGATTTTTTTGTTTTTTTATAGTATTACTATGATTTTCAATCTTTTGTGGCAGAATTTTTTCTTCACTGGAATAGCCAAGTTTTTTGCTATATATTAGGATTTTTTATCATTAAGGTATGGTATAATATTTCCAATAGCACTAAAATAAGGAAGGAATGAGCGACAAGTGGCAAAGAAAATACAGTTACCAAGTGGTCGATTAGCCGAACATGCGATTGCGATTCAAGCAACGACAAATACGTTGAAATTACAGCCTAAGCCGAATGTGTCGTATTCTACGGGTAGTGCTCGCCAATTAGTAGAAAGCGCGATGGAGTTTGCACAAATGACAGCGACTACACCAGCGGCATTTCAAAAGGATACCTCAAACTTAAAAAAATGTTGAGAAAGCGTTTGTGGCATCCGAAAAAGCATTGGGCGATATGCTACATCAAGGAATCGAATGGATAGGCAGTAAAAAATAGATAAGGGGGATACATAGCCATGCAGCCAAGACAACGAGAAGAAGATGCTTGGAAAGAACAAATCAAGAAAGAACGGCAGTTTGAGGAATTGGAGCAACTATTTTCAAAAGCGAAACGGGCACAAGAAAATGTGCTACATACTTTTCAGGATGCGTGGCAGGGGAATCGGTCACGACAGCGATTAGGACTCATCGAAGAAACGATGACGGAAGAATGGCAGAAACGGAAAAAACAGATGTATGTCGTGGATGATGCGATACAGGCATCGCGTCGCGCACACCAACGAGCCAAATTTGCATCGAAGGAGGCTGATGCGCATGCCACGGATTGAGATTGGGGAAGTACGTTACTTTGTAGAGCAGTTTTTAAGAGAAAGTAAGCGATTACGAGATGCGTTGCGAGATTATCGGAAAGCCGTTGCGAAATTAGTGGCGGATGGT
>NZ_AODK01000002.1 GCF_000525975.1 Listeria rocourtiae FSL F6-920 | reverse complement strand
TGGGATTTGTGCCAGCAGGCACGTCGGTCTTACGTTTAGTGGTGAATGGTGTACCTCAGCGGACAATTACAGCGGTGAAAGACTTAGAAGTTGTGGCAGCCGGTGGGATTGATCCAACAGGGAAATTTAAGATGTATTCCCGCTTTATCGTGGATGAAAAAGGTGAACGTCGCAAATTACGCGATGGCGATCGGGTGACCATTGATGCCGGTGTTCAAATTCCTGGCTATGTGGGAGAAACGATTACTGTCGGTCAATTGTAAACATAGCACGCACGTAGTAATCTAGAAATCTATTAGGGAAATTTAATAAGGAAAAAATACGTATCAAAAATCTAAATTCAGATTTTTGATACGTATTTTTCTAGTTCAGAGAACCTTTTGTCTTGGACTTCTTCCATATTGTTAATGTGGCTTTAGAGATTGTATGGATGCTCCGTTTATCAGTTTTGTTTCGATAATCATTTTTGGGCTGTTTTTACCGTTGTGTTGAATTAATTTGAAAAGTAACTCGGTAGCCGATTTTCCTAAACGTTTGGTGGGAATATCAATGGCTGTTAGTGGTGGTGATAAGAAGGTTGATGCGACACGGTCATTGTAGCCAACGATTGAAAGATCTTCTGGTATTCGCAAGTTATGCTCGGCTGCTACTTTGTAAATGCTAAGTACTTTTAAATCATCGGTAGCAAAAATGGCAGTTGGCCGATTTGGGTGTGAAAGTAATTGATTTGCTGCGTTGTAAGCATCTTCAGCGACATATCCGCTATCTAAAATCCAGTCGCGACGAATATCCAAATTGTGATCAAATAGGCAACTGCGATAGCCAGCGAGTCGATCAATAGAAACGTGATGATTCAGTGGTGCATGTAAGCAAGCGATATTTTTATGGCCGTTTTTTATGAGCAGACTCGTGAGTTCGTAGGAATCTTTGAAATTATCGGTATCCACTGAGTAGACATTTTTTATAGGTACCATCGATTTTTCCAGTCACAACGATAGGAATGTTGAATGGATCTAGTTTCTTGAAAAAAGTTTCATCGGCAGGAGAGCTTAGCATGATAATGCCTTTAATCATTTTTTCTTTTATTTTGGCAATGCATTTATCGAGCTCATCATCGGTATTCCGAGATGTTTGCAGGATTAAATCGAAGTTCTGATCTTCCGCAATAGCCGAGATGGAGTGAATGATTTCTGAGAAAAAAGGATTTCCTGCTGTAGTCTTGGTTGGCCGATTTGAAATGACCATGATAGCGTCGAATCCAGAATTGGTTAGCGCTCGTGCTAGTTTGCTCGGTTTATATTTTAGTTCTTCGATTGCTGTTAGAACACGCTTTTTGGAGTCGGCAGAAATGTTTGTTTGATTATTTAGTACGCGTGAAACTGTTGATTTCGAGACTCCCGCGTGACGAGCAATATCGTAAATTGTGGCTCCCATTAGTTGTTCCTCCTTGTTCTATCTTGATGAGACCGTTCCCATCGTTATATATATCATAAATTCTATTCTACTCAATTGTGGTAAAGATGTCCAATGGTAAAAAAAATTGCTATATATAAGGGTATAAAAACTTTTTGTATAGGATGTGTAAAAAATATCATTGACAGAAAGCGCTTTCTGTAATATACTCTTTTTTGTGGGAGCGGTACCATAAAAGGAGGCAAAAAATGAATATCATTTTGAGGAGATTGGAAAGCATATATGGGGCTGAAAGCGCTATATCAATGGAACAAGCGATTAGAGAGCGAATTCAAGAGGCCCAATTGAAAAAATTAAAACAACGTAAGTCAGGCTGGGACCAAGAAGATGTGGTGATGATTACATATGGTGACCAATTTTGGGAGAAGGATCGGGCTACGTTAACGACATTCAAAAAGATGTATGATACGTACTTGAATGAGATGTTTGAGGTCGTTCATATTTTGCCGTTTTATCCGTACTCTTCGGATGATGGCTTCTCGGTGATTGATTACAAAAAAGTGAATCCGAAGCTTGGTGATTGGCAGGATGTTACCGATTTGACGAAATCAACGCGACTTATGTTTGATTATGTTTGTAATCATATATCTGCAAAAAGCGATTGGTTTCAAAGTTTTTTGAAGCAGGATAAACAGTATGACGAGTTCTTTGTGTCATTGCCAAAAGAAACGGACCTGTCGGCAGTAACTAGGCCACGTGCAACGCCAGTTTTGACGGAGTTTGAGATGGCAAATGGTGAGAAGGAGCATATTTGGACGACTTTTAGCGCGGATCAGATTGACCTTAATTTCGAGAATCCTAACGTGTTGTTAAAAATGATTGATGTTTTGGCGTTTTATTTAGAGGAAGGTGCGGAATATATTAGGTTGGATGCAGTTGGATTTATGTGGAAAGAACCTGGGACAACGTGCATTCACTTGGAAAAAACGCATGAGATTGTGAAACTGTTCCGCGATATCTTGGAGGAAATTGCTCCGGGAACAGTGATGATAACGGAGACGAATGTGCCACATAAGGATAACATTACCTATTTTGGAGATGGGCAGGATGAGGCGCATATGGTGTATCAATTCCCATTGCCACCGCTTGTGTTGCAAGCGATACATACAGGTAATGGTAGTGCATTATCAGGCTGGGCGCGTGATTTGGAATTACCTGGTGAAGACGCTACGTTTTTCAACTTCCTCGCCTCGCATGATGGTATTGGTTTGAATCCGATTCGGGGAATTTTGCCGGAAGCTGATATTTTGGCATTGGTAGCGGATTTGGAGGATGAGGGCGCGCTTGTCTCTTATAAACAAAATCCAGATGGGACGCAGAGCCCCTATGAGATTAATGTGACGTATATGGATGCGCTAAATCGATTGGCAGATAATGATGATACAAGGTTACAGCGATTCTTGCTGGCTCATTCAATTTTACTAACAATCCCAGGTGTCCCAGCGGTTTACGTGCAAAGTATATTAGGTGCGCGAAACGATTTGGATGGCGTCGCAGAAACAGGGCATAATCGTTCTATCAACCGCAAAAAATACCCACTTTCAGAGATTGAGGTAGGACTTGCAGATGAGAAAACATTGATGCACCGCACTTTTGAGGGAATTAAAGAATTAATCCAAGTTCGCAAAGGACAAACGTTATTCCACCCAAATGTACCGATGGAAGTTATGGATTTAGGCAAAGAAATTTTTGCAATTAAGCGTGCAGATGCTTCGGGGGACAGTATTCTTGTAGTTCATAATTTATCTAATCAAGCGATATCGTGTGATGTCATTGCAAATTGGGATATTTTAAAAGGTCAGCCGATTTATGGGAGCGCTCCAATTGTTCTTGCTCCATATGAATTCCGTTGGTTAACAAACAAAAACTAGGAGGTTTTTTAAGGTGAAAAAGAGAGGTTCGATTTTACTTGTTGTTGTGTTAATGTTAAGTGCGATTTTAGCGGCGTGTGGCGGTTCATCAGGAAGTGCAGATGATAAAGAAGTGACGATTGAGTTCATGCATTCTTCCGTTGAAAAGGAACGTCTTGATGTTATCAAAGAATTAGTAGCGAAATTTGAAAAAGAAAATCCAAACATTAAAGTGAAGCAAGTACCAGTAGAAGAAGACGCATTCAACACAAAAGTAGTAACATTGGCGCGTTCTGGAAAGCTACCGGCAGTTTTGGAGGTAAGTCAAGATTTTGCGAAAGTAATGGATAAAGATAAATTAATCGATCAAGCAGCAGTCAAAGATGTCATCAAAGAAGTTGGCGAAGATAGCTACTATGAAGGCGCGCTAAACCTTGTGCGTTCTGAGGATGGCAAAAGCTATATTGGTGTTCCGCTTACGGGCTGGGTACAAGGTATTTGGTACGATAAGAAAGCTTTAGCTGCGGCGAATTTTGAGGAACCAAAGAACTGGAACGACATTTTAACAATTGCGAAGCACTTTACGAATAAAGCGAACAAGAAATACGGTATTGCGATCCCAACAGCGGAAGGTGCGATGGCAGAGCAAGCATTTTCACAATTTGCGCTTTCTAATGAGGCGAACGTGCTAGATGCGAAAGGCGATATTACAATCGATACGAAAGAAATGAAACAAGCGTTGACGTTTTATCAAGAATTATCGAAATATACGATGCCTGGATCGAATGATGTAACGGAGATTAAGGATGCATTTATGAATGGCACGGCTCCAATGGCGATGTATTCGACGTACATTTTACCGGCAGTATTCACAGATGGTGATCCAAGCAATGTTGGTTTTATCATCCCAGAAGAAAAAAGAAAAAAGCAGTATATGGAACCGTTTCAGCACTAGCACTTTCGGACGGCCTAGATGACGCTCAAAAATCAGCAGGTAAAAAATTCGTGGAGTTCTTGTCACAGCCTGAGAACCAAACAAAATGGGTATTAATGTCTCCAGGTGGTGCACAACCAGTAAATAAAGGCGTTATTGAAAACGAAACATATAAAAATAATGAAGTCGTGAAATCATTTGGTGCTTTATCAGAAGAAATTGCGAAATCGTTTGATGACATTCAAATTTTTGGTCTAGTTGATGGTAAAAACTTCACGAAGATGGGTGATATCACAAGCTCAGGAGTTATTGCGAAAATGGTTAATAACGTGACGGTTGGCGGTAAAGACGTCCAATCAGAGCTTGAAAAAGCGCAGAGTACGGCTGAATCCAATAACTAAGAATAAGGAGGCACTATGAAAACAAAAGCATATAAACGATCGGATGCAAAAATGGCGTTGGCACTGCTGTCGCCTAGTATCCTCTTATTACTTGTGTTAGTGGCATATCCGATGATTTCTAACATTCAAATTAGCTTTTTAGAGTTACCGCTTAATCCGAACTTAGACTCTACTTTTATTGGGTTGCAAAACTATATTGATATTTTAACGGATGCCGAATTTTATAAGTCATTGGCGTTAACGTTTGGTTATACAATTTTGGTAGTCATTGGTAGTACAGGAATGGGGCTTCTGGTTGCGATTTTCTTCAACCGGGAGTTCAGATTCCGTAAAACGGCACGTTCACTTATTATTTTGTCATACGTAACGCCGTCGATTTCATTGATTTTTGCTTGGAAATATATGTTCAACAATAGTTACGGCGTGATTAATTTCGTAGGTGGCGATATTTTGCATCTATGGAAAGATGCGCCGTTATGGTTTGATAACCCGGTTTCAAGTTTTATTCTGGTTGTGCTATTTGCGATTTGGCGCTACTTCCCATATGCCTTCATCTCATTCCTAGCTATTCTACAAACAGTGGATAAATCGCTTTATGAAGCAGCGGACATGGATGGAGCAAGCGTTTGGGACAAATTTAAAATTGTAACATTGCCTGCAATCATGCCAGTTTTGGCAACAGTTGTGACATTGCGTGCCATTTGGATGTTCTACATGTTTACCGATGTATACTTGCTGACAAACAAGGTCAATATTCTTGGGGTTTACTTGTATCAAACAGCCTTTGCGTTCAATGACTTAGGTAAGGCATCAGCAATTTCAGTAGTTCTATTTGTCATCATCTTTGTGGTCATCATGGTTACAAGAAAGCGAGTGAATTTAAATGGCAGTAAGTAGTAAAAAAGCAAAACGGACAAAGAAAATAGTCTTTTTATGTGATGTGAGTTTAGTGTTATTTCTCTTGTTCACGCTGTTTCCATTCTTGATTATGATGATGACATCGTTTAAGAGTCCAAAAGAGGCAATTTCCACAACGCCAACTTTTTTTTTTCCTAAAGAATGGACGTTCCAGCACTATTTAGATATCTTTAATCCAGATATCTTCCCATTCTTAACGTATTTCAAAAATAGTTTCATTGTAGCTCTAGTTGCTGCTGGAGTCGCTGTTGTCTTAGGGATCTTAGGCGCATATGCCCTATCAAAATTACGTTTTAGGGCACGTACAACGATTAATGCGAGTTTCTATACAGTTTACATGTTCTCAGGAATTCTATTAATCGTGCCGTTGTTTAAAATTATTTCAAGTGTTGGCTTGTATGACACAAGAACAGCGCTGATTATTACAATGGTTGTGCAGACATTACCAACTGCAATCTTTATGCTGATTAGTTATTTCGATACAATTCCAGTCGATATCGAGGAAGCAGCAATGATGGATGGCTTGAATCGAATGCAAATTATTTTGCGGATTATCGTACCATTAGCTATTTCAGGAATTGTTTCTGTATTCGTGTACTGTTTCATGGTAGCTTGGAATGACTACTTGTTTGCATCGATTTTCTTATCTGACTCAGAGTTGTTTACATTACCAATTGGTTTAAATACGCTATTTAGTACGCCGGATTACATTTGGGGCCGTATGATGGCCGCATCTCTTGTGACAGCATTACCAGTCGTTATTATGTACGCCTTGTCAGAGCGATTCATAAAAGGGAATCTTACCGACGGCGGCGTCAAAGGCTAGGTCAGAGCGGTGAGAAGCGTTCATCTTCGTCGTTAAAAGTTCCGTTCCAGTGCTCACGTACGGAAGTACGCTCCGAGGCTGGTACTCACTTTTGCCTAGAAGCTAAAAGTTTCTCGCCGCTCTGACGGCGTGTTTGGAGGCGCGGACTTGGTTGGGAATTAGGATGGATTATTTACTCAAGAGATGGACATTTGGACATGGATTTGGGTTTTGGAAAGGAAGTTTAGTTGATGAAGAAATTGATTGCTACAGAGCCGCGGGTTGCGGATTTGGTGGAATATGAGGATCGTGCGTTGGCAAAGGATGAGGCTCGGATTAAAGTGAAGTTTGCGTCGCCTAAGCATGGTACGGAAGTTGTTGATTTCCGTGGTGTGAGCCCGTTTATTGATGAAGAGTTTAATGAGGAGTGGAACATGTTTATGCCACGTGCGGAAGGTTCGGCGCGTGGGATTGTGTTCGGCGAATTTCAGCTTGGAAATATGGTTGTTGGCGAGATTGTTGAAATTGGTTCTGATGTGACGGAGTATGCGATTGGTGACATGGTTTGCTCGTACGGGCCGATTATGGAGACGGTTATTGTGAAGGCTGTCGATAATTATAAACTTCGGAAAATGCCGGCGGGTGCTAGTTGGAAAAATGCGGTTTGTTATGATCCAGCGCAGTTCGCGATGAGTGGTGTGCGTGAGGCGCATGTTCGTGCGGGCGATTATGTCGTGGTTGTTGGCCTAGGTGCAATTGGACAAATCGCAATTCAACTGGCGAAAAAGGCTGGGGCGAGTATCGTGATTGGTGTCGATCCTTTGGAACATCGTCGTGAAATTGCAATGCGTCATGGTGCGGATGCTTGTTTTAATCCAATTGGAACGGATGTCGGGTTTGAGGTGAAGAAATTGACTGGCAAACTTGGCGCGGATTCAATCATTGAAACAAGTGGGAATTCGCAGGCGCTTGAGGCGGCGCTCCGCGGGATTGCGTATGGTGGAACTATTTCGTACGTGGCGTTTGCAAAGCCGTTTCCGGATGGGTTTAATTTGGGACGAGAAGCACATTTTAATAATGCCAAAATCGTTTTTGCACGCGCGTCCAGTGAGCCGAATCCAGATTATCCGCGTTGGAATCGGAAACGTATTGAGGAGACGTGTTGGGAACTTTTGATGAACGGATATCTTGATTGTGAAGATTTGATTGACCCAATTGTGAGTTTAGATGAAAGTGCGCAGGCTTATATGAAGTATGTGGATCAAAATCCAGATTTGAGTATTAAGATGGGAATCGAACTTTAAAGGAGACGAAAAACAGTTATGAAAATTGGGACGCAGAATCAGGCATTTTTTCCAGAGGGTATTATGGAGAAATTCGAATATGTGAAGGAAATGGGATTTGAAGGGTTCGAAATTGATGGAAAATTGCTCGTGGAAAATGTAGCGGAGGTAGGAGCGGCAATTGCAGCGACAGGGATTCCGGTTTCGACAGCGTGCGGTGGTTACGATGGCTGGATTGGTGATTTCATCGAGGAACGTCGTTTGCGTGGTTTGCAGGAAATCAAGTTAATTTTGGAGGCGTTGCAAGAAGTTGGTGGGAAAGGGATTGTGGTACCAGCTGCTTGGGGAATGTTTACGTATCGTTTGCCGCCAATGGTTTCGCCGCGTTCGGAAGCTGGTGATTTCAAAGCAGTGAGTGATTCGCTAGTTTATTTGGACGGAATTGCAGCAGAGACGGGTACGACGATTTTCTTGGAGCCGTTGAATCGTTATCAGGATCACATGATTAATTTGCTTGGCGATGCGCGTCGCTATATTGAGAAAAATAACTTGAAACATGTGAAAATTATCGCGGACTTCTACCATATGAACATTGAAGAGGATGGGATTTCTGAGGCACTTCATGCGAATCGTGATTTAGTAGAGCATGTGCATGTGGCGGATAATCATCGCTATCAGCCAGGCAGTGGATCACTTGATTTTAAAAAGCATTTCGATCAGTTGAAGGCGGATGGGTATGACGGGTTCTTGACGTTTGAATGCCGTGTTCGTGCGGATGATCCAGAAAAAGCGTATCGGGATGCGCTGGAACACTTAAAAAAATTGTAGATAAAAATAGTGGGCTGCCTCTAAATTTAATTTGGGGGCAGTGTTTAAGGGGGACTAGAACGTGAAGAAAGTGGCGATTATTGGTGCAGGGCAGGTGGCTGAGAAGGTGCACGCGGCATATTACCAGACACGGACTCAGGAGTTGGAGTTGGTCGCGGTTGTAGACCCGGATGCGGGACGTGCGCGTGATTTTGCGGAACAGAACGGATTTGCACGAAGTTACACAGATGCAACAGCAATGTTTGAATCTGAGAAGCCTGATATGGTGAGCATTTGTACGCCGAATCGGTTTCATTTTGATAATGTGATGCTAGCTTTGTCGCACGGTGCTGCGGTTATGTGTGAGAAACCGCCTGCGATGACGGCAAATGAGGCAAAAGAAATGCGTGATTTGGCAATGAAAAAGAATCTTGTTTTGGCATATGATTTCCATCATCGGTTTGCGACAGATATGCGTGAAGTGAAGCAGGCGTACGCAGATGGCGTGCTAGGCGAGGTTTATATGACGAAAGCAAAAGCGTTACGTCGTTCAGGCGTTCCAGGTTGGGGATCTTTCACGAACAAGGCGTTGCAAGGTGGTGGGCCATTGATTGACATTGGGATTCATATGTTAGACGCAGCGATGTACGTACTTGATTTCCCACAAGTCAAGAAAGTGACTGCTAAAATGTTTCAAAAAATTGGGACAAAGAAGTCGGAAGGGACATTTGGAACTTGGGATCCGACAAAATATGATGTTGAGGACGCAGTTTTTGCGTTTATTGAATTTGAAAATGGTGGCTTGCTACAGTTGGAGACTTCGTTTGTATTGCAGATGAAAGACAAAGCGGTATTGAATGTCGAATTTTTTGGTGATGAGGCTGGTGCGACGCTGTTTCCAGCAGAGATTTACACGGATCGGGCTGGCGAGTTGGTTACGATTTTGAAGAAGGAGACCGCGGATGAGGAGCGACATGCAAAAAGTATGCAAGCATTTGTAGACCGGGTACTTGGTGCGGATGTTATGGTGGCTGACGCGGAACAGGGTTATCAAGTTCAGCGTTTGATTGAGGCGATTTACGAATCGGCGGAAAAAGGTGAGAGTGTATATTTATGAGTAGAGTTAGTGTGTTACGGGAGAATAAAATAGATCCGCATTATTTTGATACGTATGCGAGTTTGATGACAGCGGGAAATGGCTATATGGGCGTCCGTGCTGGATTTGAAGAGGATTATCCTGAGCAGACGCGTGGTATGTTTGTGGCAGGAGTTTACAATAAAGCGCAAGGACAAGTGAGTTCGGATTTGGTTAATTTGCCTGATGTGACGCGATTTGAGCTCGAAATTGAGAATGTGAATTTTTCGATGCATCGTGGGAAGATTCTAGATTTTCAGCGGGTATTTGATTTGGAAACGGGTGAGATAAATCGTGAATTGATTTGGGAGCATCCGAATGGGAAACGTTTTGGGCTTTGTTTTAAGCGCTTTGTAAGTAAGAAGAAATTACATAGAGTGTATGCGAAGATAGAGATTACAAGCCTTTCTGGGGACGCAGATGTGCGGATTCGGACGGGGATTGATGGGCAACAAACGAATTTTGGGACGCAACATTTGGTGGAGCGCTCACTTCGGGTATTTAGTGAAACGTGGATGCAGGGCGATTATGTAACAACGCAAAGTGGACATGATGTAGCGGTGACATCGATGATTAGTGCGCCAGGAAGTTTTACAGCGAAGAATCGGCAGTTGCTTGTTACGGTGAATCAGAAGTTGGCGGAAAATGAGCCGTTTACATTGGAAAAGGTAAGCGTCATAGCCACAAGCTTAGAGACGGAAAATCCGGCTGAATTTGGGCTTGGTGACATACGTGAGGCGAAGGGATATGAGGAATCTCTAGCGGAATCGCGCGATGTTTGGCAGGAGTTTTGGCAGGATTATCGTGTTGAGGTGACATCGGAAAGCGCATTTGACCAGTTAGCGCTTGATTTTTCGGCGTATCATTTGGAAGCGATGACACCGTCTCATGATGAGCGTTTTAGTGTTGGTGCAAAAGGTTTGACGGGTGAAGGCTACAAGGGGCATGTGTTCTGGGATACGGAGATTTTTATTGCACCATTTCATTTGTATAATCACCCGGAAAAAGTACGGAAATTGCTGCGTTATCGCTACCTTCATTTGGAGCAGGCACGTAAAAAGGCTGAGAAAAATGGCTATCAAGGGGCTTTGTTTCCTTGGGAGAGCGCATTTAGTGGCGAGGAAGAGACGCCTGAATTTGCAGCGATTAACGTCCGTACTGGGAAACGTCAAAAAGTGGCATCGGCTCTTGCAGAACACCATATTGTGGCGGATATAGCGCATGCTGTTGTTAATTATTACGAGGCGAGTCAAGATGAGCTGTTTATGGAGCATGATGGCTTACAAATGTTGCAGGATACGGCGCGCTTTTGGTTGAGTCGAGCTGTGTTAAAAGACGGGAAATATGTTATATTAGATGTAATCGGTCCCGATGAATATACGGAGCATGTAGATAATAATGCTTACACGAATTATTTGGCGCATGAAAATGTATATCAGACGTTACGCTTTATGGCGAAATATGGCCAGAAACATACAGCATTTTATGATTTATGCGAGGCGTTTTTACGAAAAATTTATTTGCCGCAACCGGACGCATCGAAGTTGATTCCTCAAGACGATACATTTTTGGGTAAACCAGAAATTGATTTGTCGGAATATAAGGCGCGGCAAGGGTCCCAGGCGATTCTGTTGGATTATTCGCGGGCAGAAGTGAATGAGATGCAGATTTTGAAGCAGGCAGATGTGGTAATGTTGTTGTATTTACTGCCCAATCTGTTTTCAGAGGATATCGTGGGGCGGAATTTGGACTATTACGAGGAGCATACGATTCATGATTCTTCGCTAAGTAAGGCGATTCATGCGATTGTGGCGAATCGTGTTGGTCAGCAGGAAAAGGCGTATCGTTTCTTTGAAGAGGCGTGCCGAATTGACCTTGAGGCAGCTCCGGGTGGCTCGGACGAAGGTTTACATGCAGCCTCGCTTGGTGCGATTTGGTTGTCCACGATATTCGGTTTTGGTGGTGTCGCAATCTCGGATGGTTCACTGCATTTGAATCCACGGTTACCAGCTGGATGGAAGCGCTTGGCATTTTCATTTGTATGGCACGGCGAACGTTTGGAAATAGTATTGGAACAGGACACCATTCGTGTAACGAAACAAACGACAGCGCCAATTGAGATACATGTTTTTGGTGAAAAGCATCGTATGACGACAGGACTAGAAATCTAAATTTGGAAGGAAGAGCATTCATGAAAATAGTCATTGCCCCAGATTCATATAAGGAAAGTTTAACGGCGCAGGAGGTTGCCGAAGCGATTCGAGTGGGATTCGCAGATGTATTTCCGAACGCGGAGTATCAGCTTTTGCCGGTGGGCGATGGCGGAGAAGGAACGATTGCGATTCTTGCAGATGCGTCTGATGGTGTGATGGAGGAAGTATTTGTAACGGGACCACTTGGCGAATTGGTAACAGCGAAAATGGCGTTTAGTGCGGATCGGACACGGGCGTTTATTGAGATGGCGGAGGCGTGTGGGCTACATTTGGTGCCGCTGGAAAAACGTAATCCTTTAGCGGTGAGCACGTCGGGTGTTGGTGAATTGATTCGGCATGCGCTTGACGCGAGAGTTCGGGAAATCATAATTGGAGTTGGCGGAAGTGCTTCCCATGACGGCGGTATTGGTATGGCTTCGGCACTAGGCGCGCGCTTTTATAATTTGCGTGGTGAGGCGGTAACTCCGATTGGTGCCAACTTAAGCGCAATCAGTTCAGTTTCGCTGACGGATTTGGATTCTCGTCTTGGTGACACGGTGATTCGGATTGCGGCTGATGTGGAAAATCCGCTATGTGGTGAGAATGGTGCGGCTGCTATTTTCGGACCACAAAAAGGATTGGCACAAGACGCAATTCCAAGTATTGATAACGCGATGCAAGGTTTTTATTCGATTTTTGAGAAGGATGTGCGTAGGTTGCCAGGAAGCGGTGCTGGTGGCGGAATGGGCGCTGGTTTGATGTTATTTACTGGCGCTGAATTTGAGCGGGAATTGAACTTGTTTTGCGAGAACTAAAGATGAAGGAAGCTTGCGCAGATGCGGATGTTATTCTGGTTGGCGAAGGCCGGATGGACGGTCAAACGATTTTTGGGAAAGCGCCGATTGGTGTTGCAAATTGTGCTCCTGAAAATACGACGGTAATTGGCATTTGTGGTAGCATTGGAGATGGGATTGAAGCGGTTTATTCGAAAATAGATGCGGTTTTCCCAACGATTGCAACGGCTGGAACGCTTGCTGAAATTTTGCCTAAAACGCGTGAAAATATTGAGCGGACAGCACGTAATGTGGCAGTCTTGCTGAAGGGGAGAATACGGTGAAACAGTTAGAAGCAGTTATTTTTGATTTGGATGGTGTTATTACGGACAGCGCGCATTTTCATTATTTAGCGTGGAAACAGTTAGCGGCTGATGTTGATATTGAAATCGATGAAGCATTCAATGAGACGCTAAAAGGGATTAGTCGGATGGACTCGCTTGATTTGATTCTGGCAAAAGGTGGTCGCGAAAATGACTTCACACTGGAGCAAAAAGAAGAGTTGGCGGCTAAGAAAAACGCACATTACGTGGAGCTATTGAAAGATTTGTCTCCCGCGGATATTTTACCGGGAATCGAGTCCTTGCTAGAAGCGATTCGTTCGGCGGGCCTGAAGATTGCTTTGGCATCAGTTTCGAAAAATGCACCGATGGTCCTTTCAGCGCTTGGTTTGACGGCTAACTTTGATTACCTAGCTGATGCTGCGAAAATTACGCGCTCCAAACCTGATCCAGAAATTTTTCTTGTAGCAGCAGCTGGACTCGATGTAGAGCCAGCGAATGCCGTTGGAATTGAGGATGCACAGGCTGGTGTCGAGGCTATTAAATCTGCTGGTATGAAAGCGATTGGTGTTGGAACTGGGCTTGTCGGAACGGATGAATTAGTGAGTGATACATCCAAATTGTCACTCGCATTGATTCAAAAAGTATTTCAAATGTAAAAGTAGCGTGAATTCGGTGCACACCAAAACCGAATTTCACGCTATTTTTCTGCTTAGATTGGATAGTAAATAATCATACTTAGCCGGCAAATTTCTTCGCTTGCGTTCGTGTATACATGCTCTTGATCCGCCTTGAAACGAATAGAGTCACCATCTTTAGCTCTCAGCTCTTCTCCGTTTGTCGTAATAACAAGTTCCCCTGAAAATACATTAATAAATTCTTCTGTCCCATCTGGATGAGGCGTTGATTCAAGACGTCCATCGGGGTCAATTTCCAAATAGTATGTCTCAAAGCGGCGTTCGCTATCAAAAGTAAACATCGGATAATTACGACATTTCCCATCATCGGCAATGAGTGGTTCACGAGTTTTACGGTCAATTACTTCATAATCTATTTTTGGTTTCGTCACTAATTCTGTAAAAGAAACTTTTAAACCATTCGCGATTTTCCATAAAGTTGATATCGTTGGGTTAACGTCTCCGCGTTCGATTTGTCCAAGCATACTCTTACTGACACCAGTTAGTTTTGCGAGTTCATCGAGGCTGAGGCGTTTTTTTTTGTCGAGCTAATTTCAAATTTTCTGAGACTACAGCACTAATATTATCCACTAGTTTGTCCTTCTTTCACATTGACAATATAACGCACGTAATGTATTGTATACTGTACGAACGTTATAATATCCTTTTTGTGTATTATATCATCCGGAGAAAGGGAGGTAAAGAATATGTTTAATATTGCGGCGTTTTTTTATCTTATATATTTTTGACAGCTTATACGCCAGGGCCAAATAACATTATGGCGATGTCGAATGCGAGTAATGATGGTTTTAAAAAGAGTTTTAAGTTCTGTTTAGGAGTTTTGGCCGGCTTTTTTGTTATTGTGTTAGCTTCAGCAATTTTTAGCGCGACTTTATATGATTTTATACCAACAATCGAGCCATTTATGCGTTTAATTGGGGCTGCGTATATTTTATGGTTAGCTTGGACGATTTTACGCGATAAACCAAAGTGTTCTAATGCCAAAAAAAGTGCGCTTGGAACCGAATTGTTTCTTTACAGGTATGGTAATGCAATTTGTAAACGTGAAGGTGATTTTATATGGAGTGACAACTTTTTCAACGCTTGTTTTGCCTTATTTCAGTGGTTTTTGGCAAATCTCTCTCTTTATTTTGATTTTGACGGTTGTCGGCTTTTCTGGGACGTGTTGTTGGGCGATGTTTGGTTCGATTTTTAGCAGGATATTTGTTGAGCATAAGAGAGGACTGAACATTGTGATGGCACTCTTACTCGCATATTGTGCAACCTCGATTTTGATGTGAAATGCGTGTTGTTTTTTGGTGCTTGTCGTAGTAAAATGAATAGGATATGCAGAATTCAAAAACTTCAAGAAAAGGGAGAAAAAGGGCATGCTATTCAGTACTACGACATTTTTATTTGTATTTTTACCGCTTGTTTTAGCTATTTATCTGATCACGCCTAAGAAATTAAAAAACATTATGCTATTGTTAGCTAGCTTATTTTTTTATGCGTGGGGAGAGCCGAAATTTATCTATGTGATGTTACTTTCTATTTTACTCAACTATGTGTTCGGACTGCTTGCGGACAAGGCGAAGAGGGAAGGGAAGTATGGCAAATTAGTTATCACATTGATGATTATCGGGAATTTAGCGATTTTAGGAATTTTTAAATATGCAAACTTTGTTGTATTCAATATAGAGACGTTTTTTGGATCGAATTTTGAATGGACAGCGATTGCATTGCCACTTGGGATTTCGTTCTATACGTTCCAGGGGATAAGTTACGTGATGGATGTTTACCGTGGCGATGGACGCGTACAGAAGAATCCGCTGAATATTGCGCTATACATATCATTATTTCCACAACTTGTGGCGGGCCCTATTGTACGCTATCAGACGGTTGCTGATCAGATTGAGAATCGAAAAGTTGATATCAATTTGTTTGCAAGCGGAGTAAAGCGCTTTATTATCGGGTTGGCGAAGAAGATGTTTATCGCAAATAACTGCGGGCTTGTCGCAGATCAGATTTTTCAAAGTCAGGGTGGCGGTTTGTCGGTTGGAACCGCTTGGATTGGTCTTGTTTTTTATTCGCTTCAAATTTTCTTTGATTTCTCGGGTTATTCCGATATGGCGATTGGTCTTGGACGGATGTTCGGCTTTAAGTTTCTCGAAAACTTTAACTATCCGTATATCGCAAAATCAGTATCAGAATTTTGGCGGAGATGGCATATCTCGCTTGGAACATGGTTTAAAGATTATCTTTACATTCCACTAGGTGGAAATCGTGTTTCTCCTATTAAGGTCTATCGAAATTTGGCGATTGTTTGGCTGGCAACAGGAATTTGGCACGGTGCAAGTTGGAATTTCCTGCTTTGGGGTGCTTATTATGGGCTGTTCATTATGCTTGAAAAAGCTTTTTTAGGAAAAGCTTTGCTGAAAGTTCCGGCAGCGCTACAACATGTGTATGCTTTAATAGTCATCATCTTTGGTTGGCTCTTATTCCGAATCGACAACGTAAGCGATATTTGGAGTTACCTCGGCTCGATGTTCGGTTCCAGTGTATTCTGGGATGCACGCGCAACGTACTATATACATGAATATGCCATTGTTTTAATTGTTGCAATCATTGCATGTACGCCACTCGTGAAAAACTTTTTTTGCAAGTGAGAAATTACTAACGTTTATGCAAAGTCATCGCGCACTTCATGTGACAAAAGACGTTGCAACACTTGCTGTTATGGCTTTCATATTCATCTACTCTGTAGCGCTCGTTGTTGGCTCGACGTTCAACCCATTCATTTATTTCAGATTTTAAAACGTTAGGAGAATAACTGTGAATAAAAAACTATTTAATCTTTTACTATCGGCTGGATTTCTACTCTTTATTTTCGGAGTCTTTTTTCTTCTATCTGTTTGCTGGGAAAAACCAAGTATCAATTCTAGAGAGCCGTAATTTAGCACAGAAGCCTGAATTCAGTGCAGAAGCAGTACAAAGCGGTCAATATATGCGAAGTTGGGATGTCTTTTTTAATGATCAGTTCCCGCGTCGTGATGCGTTTACAGAGCTCAATATGCGCGTCAATCAAATGGCACTTGGACAAGATGTGTATAAAGATGTATACGTGGCACCAGATGGCTATTTACTGACAAAAGTAGAACAATACACGAAAGCTGATGCAGACAAAAATTGCGGCGCGTGTGAATAATGTTGGGAAGTTGTTGCAAAAGCAAGGAGTTGCGACAAGCTTGGTGCTCGTTCCGAATAAGTCAACGGTGTTTGAGGAAAAATTCCCAACATATTATCCAAGCTTTGGACGTGAAGGCTACGAGCGTTTGATGCCGCTTATTGATAAGCAATACGTGCAAAATATCGATGTTTCAAAAGTACTTTACAAGAATAAGAATGAAAAAAACATGTTTTTCTATACGGATCACCATTGGCAGGCTAAAGCAGCATTCTTAGCTTCGGAAAAAGTCACAAAGGTGATGAATCCTGATGTGAAGCAATTGACGATGGATGACTGGATTTGGAAATTGGAAGGTTTGTCATTTTATGGGTCTGATGCTCGGAAAACAACGTCCTCTCTCGTATCTAAGCCGGATCAGGTAATGGTTGCAGAACAGAAGAATTTGAGTGCACCATATAAGTTAGATGTTATTAGGGAGAAGCGTGATTCACTATACGTGATGAGTCGATTGACAGACCCAGCGGTGTACGCGAATCGTTATACGGCCTATATTGGAACGGATTATCCCGAACTTCATATCAAGACACCAAACCCGCTGACGCAGAAGAATCTACTAATTTTCAAGGATTCTTATGCGAATGCATTTATCCAGTTTATTGCCCCATATTATGCGAATGTACACGTATTGGATTTGCGCTATTACAAGAATCTAGATATACAAGCATACGTGAAAAAATACGATATTAATCAGGCGTTGTTGTTTTTCAATAATAATTCGATCTATGCAACACCGCAACTGACAACGTTCGAATAGGAGGAGAGGCTCTTGCTGACGCAGAAAAAGATTATGCAAGTTGCGACAAGTGAAGAAAATGCTGGTGATTTTCCAAAGGTTGTACAAGGATTTAAAGCTGCTGGCGTTGTAAAATACGATTATCTAGTGAAAACGGGGATGTATGTTTTCTGGGACGAAGAAGGAGCGACAGTTGAAGCACAATTAAACGGTGTGCCCAAAAATATTGCTTCGGAATCCTCAATAACTGGAATAAAAGAAGCTGTGAAGCAAGCCCAATCGGGAAAAATTGACTTCGAGCAATTTTGTGAGTTGGCAGGTTTAGCAGGTGTTTCGGTTTGGCATTCAGATTTAGCTGAAATGGTGGTAACATATCGAGATGGCGCAGGTGCTGTTTTGTTGCAGGAACCGATACCGACTGGAAAATAAAATGTATATTTCTCAGTTAAAGCAGGATTCATGGGTTTCTCTGATTTCCTGCTTGTTTTATAAGTAAACGATAAAATAGTTGTTTAAGTGATAATTTAAATTGATAATCAAAAGGCTTTACACCAATAATAAAGCAAAATAATTAATTTATACTCATTTTAAAATAGGATATATTCCAATTAACTCTTGACATTAGTCTAAAAGAAGTTGATAATTCTAAGTGTGGTAATTCACATATATAAATCTAAGGAGGTACATAAAATGTCATTAATCGGTAAAGAAATTGAGGAATTTGCAGCGAAAGCTTTCCACCAAGGTAATTTTATTGACGTTTCATCGGAAAATTTTAAAGGAAAATGGAGTGTTGTTTGCTTTTATCCAGCCGATTTCACATTCGTTTGCCCGACTGAATTAGAAGATTTGCAAGATCAATATAAAACACTACAAGATTTAGGTGTTGAGGTTTATTCCGTTTCAACAGATACACATTTCACGCATAAAGCATGGCATGATGCGTCTGAGGCAATTGGCAAAATTGAATATATTATGATTGGCGATCCGTCACACAACATTTCGCGTGCTTTTGACGTTTTAGATGAGGTGGAAGGACTAGCTAATCGTGGAACTTTTATTCTTGATCCAGACGGTGTTGTTCAAACAGTTGAAATTAATGCGGATGGTATTGGTCGCGACGCTAGTACTCTAGTCGATAAAATCCGTGCTGCGCAATACGTGCGTAACAATCCAGGTGAAGTTTGTCCTGCAAAATGGAAAGAAGGCGCAGACACACTGAAGCCAAGCCTAGATTTAGTAGGTAAGATTTAAAAATGGCATTAGATCAAGGAATCAAGGAACAGCTTGCTGGCTATCTGGAATTGCTTGAACAAAATATTGTTCTAAGAGTGAGTGTCGCAACAGATGAGAGCTCGCAAAAGTTACTTGAGTTTGTAGAAGAAATTGTAGCTATGTCACCAAAAATTCGTTTAGAGCACGGTTCACTTGCGAAAACACCAAGTTTTAGTGTGGAACGTGAAGATGAAGATTGTGGTATTATTTTTGCTGGTATTCCGCTCGGTGAGGAATTTACATCATTCATTTTAGCTTTACTGCAAGTGAGTGGGCGAGCGCCTAAGATTGATGATAAGGTTGTTACCAAGATTAAGAATATCAGCCAGTCGCTACAATTTGAGTCATATATCAGTTTGACATGTCATAATTGCCCTGATGTTGTACAAGCGCTTAACATCATGAGTGTGCTGAATCCGAATATTTCACATACGATGATTGAAGGCGGGAGCTTCAAGGATGAAATTGAAGCGCGAAATATCATGGCAGTTCCAACCGTTTTTGTGAATGGCGAACTGTTTGGTAGTGGCCGAATGACGATTGATGAAATCATTGAGAAAATTGTTGGGGCAGCAGATGCTTCGGAATTTGAGAATAAAGATCCATTCGATGTTCTTGTTATCGGTGCAGGTCCCGCGGGTGCTAGTGCAGCAATTTATGCAGCGAGAAAAGGCGTTCGGACTGGGATTGTTGCGGATACTTTCGGAGGACAAGTTTTAGAGACTTTAAGTATTGAAAACGTCATTGGGACGAAGTATACAGAAGGTCCAAAACTTGTGGCTCAAATTGAAGAACATGTGCATGAATATAACGTTGACGTGATGAAGCAAGTTCGCGCGAAAAGCATCGAAAAGAAAGAAAACGTGGAAGTAACACTTGAAAATGGCGCAGTTTTAACGACTAAAACCGCGATTATTTCAACAGGAGCAAGATGGCGGAATGTCGGTGTTCCAGGTGAGCAAGAATTTAAGAACAAAGGTGTAGCGTATTGTCCGCACTGTGATGGTCCACTTTTTGAAGGGAAGAACGTGGCGGTTATCGGAGGCGGGAACTCTGGTATTGAAGCAGCGATTGATCTTGCCGGGACAACAAAGCATGTGACTGTTCTTGAGTTTATGCCTGAATTAAAAGCAGATCAAGTTTTGCAAGAGCGTTTGTATTCATTGCCGAATGTTACTGTACTAAAAAATGTACAAACAAAAGAAATTACAGGGCAAGATAAGGTGAATGGCATTACTTATGTGAATCGTGATACGGCAGAAGAGGTTCATATTGATGTAGAAGGTGTATTCATTTTAATCGGCTTAGTTCCGAATACAGAATTTCTTGAAGGTACTGTAGAGCGCAACAAAATGGGCGAAATTCTAATTAATAAGCACGGTGAGACAAGTGTTCCAGGTGTATTCGCAGCTGGGGATTGTACAGATAGCGCTTATAAGCAAATCATTATTTCGATGGGATCAGGTGCCACTGCGGCTCTTGGTGCATTCGATTACATGATTCGCAATTAAGAAATCGATAAGCTTGAGGCATAAGCCAAATAAAGTGGCGAGAAGTGCTCGATTATAAGCAAGATTCACGTCCTATCCGAAAAACATACTAAGATGAGTTAGCGGCTGGTATCGAAGAAAAAGCTTTAAAACAAGAGAAGCGGATGTGGATCAAACAACAAAAACAAGTACAACACGATTATTTACCGCGGCTACAAAAGTATCAGGCCTTGCTTGTTGAGTCCTGTGATTAGTATGGAGAAGGGGACCGTGGTTTTTATCAAGCATTTAGATCGTAGTAATAGGAAAGAACGTTTTTTGACGATATTGTCAAAAAGTGCTATAATGAAATAGAAAAGGAAGCCATGCGCTAACATGACTTCCTAGCGCAAACACCATTTAAGATGGTGACAGCTGTATTAGATAATAAAATCCGCCTAGCCGTCAAGCTTATGGGTGGATTTTATTTTTTGTCATTTCCAGGAGAAGCCATGAATAATAACATAGGCACCACCTACTTTCATAAAAAGAAGGCTGCCAACCACCATAAACTCGTTTGCATCATCTAAGTATATCACAAAAATGAGTGATTTTTAAAGCAATGCTGAGGCTCTTTTTACGAAGGGTTTTGGCATTTTTTATTGTATATGGTAATAAAAAATGCCCACTTTAGTATAGCCATTTGTCCAGAAAAAGAGATAGGCTTTCTTCAATGTGCCTAAATGGTCTACCTATTGTGTCGACTTATTACTTGGCTAAACGTAAGAACAGGAATCGTGATATCTTGCTTATTTTTCTTATTCTGTTGTTTCAAAAAGAAGACAGCTCAGGTAAGCGAAAAGTAAGCCATCTGTTTTTCGGAGGGAGAGGTTTGTTAATTCTTGAAATTTGTCGATGCGGTATTGCATCGTGTTTCGGTGCATGAATAAAGCTTTTGCGGTCATGCTTAAATTGCCTTGATTCTCCCAGAGCGCTTTGATGAGTGGCTTCCACGTCTCATCTTTCTCGAAAAGCCGACTGATTTCCTGGGCTAATAAACTGTTGGTCAACTGTGCTGCTATCATTGGTAAACAATTGGATTCGACGGTTTGGACGAGTTGATTAGAATTTTGGCGGAATAGGCGTTGTTCCTCGGCGAATAGGTCGCGAAGTAAGGCATTTTTTTCGTGGAATAAGCCCATAAAAAAGTGTACTTGGATATAAAAATCACTTTCTAGCGTTGTTGCGATAGCGTCAAGCTCATCTTCGCCAAGTAGAGAACCGGCTATTTTTTCAATCAAGATGCCATAATCTTCGGTGAGCATAATAAGCTCTGTATCTTGTGCGAAAAAGCTGACCAGTGCCTTTTGCCATTCGAGTAGTATTTTTTTTTGAGAGTGACGTGGATTGAATTTGGAATTGAATGATGCGGAAAGAATTGTTCTCTGGATGGATTATGACATCTTCTTGTGTGAATAATAAGGTGTGCCATTCTGTTAATTGTTCGTTCTTGAAAACCGGAGCGGGTGCTTGGAAAAGACTTTGCAATAAGGCTTGCTCTTCTGATGTTAGCGTTTTCTTAGGAATCGCAAAATAGTAAGGGTTTTCATAAAAGAAGAGATGTGTTGTATTTATTTTTAACGGTTTTTCGGAATATGTAAGGTCGGGATAGCGCTCTTTTAGTTTTTTTATCAACATTATGTTAACCTCGCTTTCTACTCTATTTATTGTGTCAAAACTGCTTGATAAAGTCAAATTTGATTGCGGGATGTGTCTTTATTCGCTATAATGAGTATAGTTGATGTCGCAACCATTTGAAGGTTAGAGAAGAGGCGAATGATGGCAAAAAAATATGAAATTATCGCAAAATCGATGTCCATTGTGAATCGGTGTGGAAATACATTTAAATTAAATCGATTGAAAGAATATGGTTTAGGAGTTGGGCAATTACGTTACATTACGACGCTTTATCATCATGATGGTTTGTCGCAGGATGAGATTGTGAAGCGTTTTATGGTTGATAAGGCGAATGTGGCAAGACATATTCAGCGCTTGGAGGATCTGGGCATGATTCGTCGGGAAGTGAATCAGCAAGATAAACGGAAACATCGGATTTACTTGACGGAAAAAGGGAAGGCGGTACAGCCTTTTATTGAGGAAACAATGATGGACTGGTCTGGGATTTTGACAAAGGGGTTTTCAGAAGAGGAGCAGGAGCAGTTATTGCAGTTGTTACTTCGAATGGCGGATAATGTGCAAAATTATGAGAAGGCGGATGAGTAGATGAAGGAGCAGAGTAAACGACTGGGTGAAGATAAAATTGGTTCGTTGATGTGGCGCTTGTCAGTTCCTGCATTT
Organism: Listeria rocourtiae FSL F6-920; assembly: GCF_000525975.1. Taxonomy (GTDB): domain Bacteria; phylum Bacillota; class Bacilli; order Lactobacillales; family Listeriaceae; genus Listeria_A; species Listeria_A rocourtiae. The sequence continues at coordinate 24,320 of NZ_AODK01000002.1, read as the reverse complement.
GTCGGAATGTTCGTGATGGGTATGTATAACATTGTTGATACGATTTTCGTGGCGCGAGGTGTTGGGTCACTTGGGGTTGCGGCGCTTTCGATTGCATTTCCAGTGCAGATGATTATGATGGCGATGGCGGCAATGTTCGGAATCGGGGGTGCATCGATTATTTCGCGAGCTCTCGGTGCTGGAAAGGGTGAGGAAGCGAACCGGGTGTATCATCAGGTGATTTGGCTGGTTGTCATTTCGAGTTTAGTGCTGGCAATTATCACGTTTATTTTCCTTGATCCGCTTGTGACAATGTTTGGTGCAACACCAGAAATCCATCAGTACGCGAAAGATTTCTTGCAAATTTTGTTGCTAGGGTCGGTTTTCCAAACGTTTGCGATGGCGATGAATAACATTGTTCGTTCAGAGGGAAATGCTAAAATTGCGATGTTGACAATGATTATTTCGGCAGTTTTGAATATGATTTTGAATCCAATTTTTATTATGGGTCTAGATATGGGAATTCGTGGTTCCGCTTTTGCAACATTGATAGCGCAAGCAGTTGGCGCGGTTTGGTTGCTCATCTACTTCCTATCAGGGAAAAGTTCGCTAACGTTAAAAGGGTTTCGATTCCATATCGATTGGAAGCTATCGGGAAGTATTATGGCGATTGGGTTTCCATCGTTTATTATGATGTCGGCGGGAAGTATTGTATCGATATCTGTGAACTGGATGCTCAATATACACGGCGGGACGATGGCGATTGCGGCTTATGGTGTGGCGAATAGAATCGCATCATTCATGATTATGCCGATTAATGGTGTGACGCAGGGGATGCAACCAATTGTGGGCTTCAACTACGGCGCGCGGGAGTATAAGCGTGTGATAAAAGCGGTGAAGCTGTCTATTGTTGCAGCAACCGTGATGTCTATCGTTGCTTTTGCTGTTGTCGAGCTATTTCCAGATTTATTGGTCAGCGTCTTTACGGATGATAAACAATTACTAAAAGATGGAGCGCATGCAGTACAAGTTGTCTTGTTAGCAGCTCCAACGATCGGTTTTCAGATTGTTTGTGGAGGATTGTACCAAGCGCTTGGAAGGGCACGGATTTCATTTGTGATTTCGCTAATGCGGCAGATTATCTGCTTAATTCCGTTACTCCTCGTTTTGCCTAGTTTCTGGGGCTTGGATGGGGTTTGGTATGCCTTCCCACTTGCAGATGTTGGGGCGTTTACCGTATGTTTGATTATTATGCTACGAACGTGGCGCGGATTGTTTAAAAATCCGGAAATGGTTTAAAAGATGGGTTTGAGATAAATAATCATGAAAAAAATATCGAGTTACATCGGGCTACAACTGTTTTTCTATCGTAAATAGAGATAGAGAAATAAGTTGTAGGCGATGTTTTTTTGTCTAGTGTTGTGTCGAACAGCCGGGAAGGATTACATGCTCGTTGCACTCACATGCATATTGGGACTGTAATTCACTTTGTTCATACAGTCCCAACAATGCAAGCGCTTGACAAAAATCTGTTGTTGCACTAATATGATGTTTATATAGTTTGTTTGCAAAACTAACCAACCTGAGGAGGAAGAAGAATATGAGCTATTTTCCAAATGTGAATAAAATTGAATTTGAAGGTGCAAAATCGGATAATCCTTTTGCTTTTAGACATTATAATGCAGACGAGATTGTTTTAGGGAAGCCGATGAAGGAGCATTTGCGTTTTGCAGTGGCTTATTGGCATACGTTGACGCAGGATGGTTCTGATCCGTTTGGTATGGCGACGAACCAGCGGACGTGGTTGACGAATGACCCTTTGGAAACGGCGAAAAATCGAGTGGAAGCTGGGTTTGAGTTCTTCACGAAGCTTGGTGTACCTTTTTACTGTTTTCACGATGTGGATATTGCGCCTGAGGGAGCGAGCTTGGCTGAGTCGTTTAAGAATCAAGATGTGATTGTGAAATTATTGAAGGAGCAACAAGAGGCAACTGGTGTGAAATTGCTTTGGAATACGGCGAATATGTTTTCGAATCCGCGTTATGTGCACGGTGCGGCGTCAACGAGTAATGCGGATGTGTTTGCTTATGCTGCAGCGCAAGTGAAGAAAGCGCTTGAAGTTGGTAAGGAACTCGGTGGAGAAAACTATGTGTTCTGGGGCGGACGTGAGGGCTACGAGTCGTTACTTAATACGGATATGGGCTTGGAGCAAGATAATATTGCGCGCTTCTTCCACATGGCGAAGGATTATGCGCGTGAAATTGGCTTTGATGCACAGTTCTTGATTGAGCCAAAACCGAAAGAGCCTTCGAAGCATCAGTATGATTTTGATGCGGCAACAACGATGGCTTTCTTGCAAAAATATGATTTAGCGAAGGGTTTCAAGCTGAATTTGGAAGCGAATCACGCAACGCTTGCGGGGCATACGTTTGATCATGAGTTAAATGTGGCGCGTTGTTACGGGGCGCTGGGATCGATTGACGCGAATCAAGGCGATTTGTTGCTTGGTTGGGATACAGATGAGTTCCCTACGGATTTATATGCGGTGACGCTGGCAATGCATCAGATTTTGGAGAATGGTGGTATTGGCCGTGGGGGCGTGAATTTTGATGCAAAAGTACGACGGGCTTCGTTTGAGATGGATGATTTGTTCTTGGCACATATTGCTGGCATGGATACGTTTGCGCGTGGTTTGAAAGCAGCGGCTCGTATGAAGGAAGCTGGCTTCTTGGATAATTTGGTTGCGGATCGTTATGCTAGTTTTAAAACAGGCGTGGGCGCGGATATTGTGGCTGGCAAAATGGATTTTCATTCGCTTAGTAAGTATGCGATGGAGAATGATCAAATCACAAATACTTCAACGCGTTTGGAGTTTGTGAAATCGCGCTTGAACGACTTTTTATTCTAAGAAGGTGGGCATGACAAATGAAATATGTACTGGGTGTTGATTTAGGTACGAGTGCGCTGAAGGCGGTGCTTTTTGCGGAAAATGGTGAAAAAGTTGCGGAGGCTTCTGCGGAATATCCGATTTTTGCGGATCAGGCTGGCTTTAGTGAGCAGAATCCGAGTGATTGGTTTGATGCGTTTGTGTTTGCGGCTACGGAGATAGGGAAGCACCCGGAGAGTCGGGAGCTTGCGGGAATCAGTTTTTCGGGGCAGATGCATAGTCTAGTTCTATTAGATGCGAAGGCAGAAGTTTTACGGCGCGCGATTTTGTGGAATGATGTGCGGACGACGAGGCAGTGTGAGGCGATTACGAAGACTTTGGGCGAGTCACGGCTGCTGGATATTACGAAAAATAAGGCGTTGGAAGGTTTCACATTGCCTAAACTGTTATGGGTGAAGGAACATGAGCCGGAGATTTGGACGCGAGTTTCGAAGTTTTTATTACCGAAAGATTATCTTGGATTCCGATTGACAGGCACGATGCATATGGATTATTCGGATGCAGCGGGAACATTGTTGCTGGATTTGGCACAAGGGGCTTGGAGCTCGGAGGTCCTGGATGCATTCGGGATTTCTGAAGGGATTTGTCCGGATTTAGTTGCTTCGACGGATCAGATTGGAACATTGTTGCCTGAGATAGCGGATATGACTGGCTTGCCGAGTGGGATTCCAGTTTTCGCTGGTGGCGCGGATAATGCGTGTGCAGCGGTCGGAACAGGAATTTTGGAGGAAGGCAAAGCATTACTCAGTATTGGAACATCAGGTGTGTTTTTGACGTACGAATCGGATGCAGATAAGGATTATCAAGGTGATTTGCACTTATTTCACCATGCAAGTCCAGATGGATATTATTCGATGGGCGTGACGCTTGCAGCGGGTTATAGTTTGAGCTGGTTCAAGGAGCAGTTTGCACCTGGCGAGAGCTATGTGGAGTTGCTGGATGGGATTAAGGATATCCCAGTTGGTGCTGATGGTTTGCTGTTCACGCCGTACATTGTCGGGGAGAGAACGCCTTATGCGGATAGCAAAATTCGAGGTAGTTTTATTGGCATCGATGCGCGTCATACGCGAACTCATTTTGCAAAAGCGGTGCTGGAGGGAATTACGTTTTCATTGCGGGATTCGATGCATTTAATGGAGACGCGTGCACAGAAGCATTTTACAGCGGTTATTTCAACCGGTGGCGGAGCGCAGAACAAGGACTGGCTTCAAATGCAGGCGGATATTTTAGGTGTGACAATTGAGACGTTGGCAAGCGAACAAGGCCCAGCATTAGGTGCGGCGATGATTGCTGCTGTTGGAAGTGGCATATTCTCTGACTTATCGAGTGCAGTTCCAGCCTTTATTAAGAAGAAAGCGACGTTTGAGCCAAATATGGCGAATCATGCAAAATATGACGGTTTTTATGCGACGTATCAAGCGATTTACCCAGCTACAAAGCCAATTTGCGAACGATTAAATTAGATGTTAAAGCCAAGTCCAGTTTTATGCGACTTGGCTTTTTATTATGTATTATTGGTTTTGGAGAAAAAACAGAATATGTTATACTATTTGCAGAAATAGGAGAAGGGGATGTTTGTGTTGATTGAATCATACTGGGAAACGTTTGCTAAAAAGAACGGATTGGATTCTGCGTGTCCAGCAGCATGGGCGTTTGGTGATGGAGCTGAAATGGCGGACAACTTAGGCGCGCTTGTTGTGGATGGCGTTAAAACAGCTACATGTGCGGCACATCGCATTCATGAAATAGAGGGAGAGGCAATTCCGCAAGTTGGTGAATACAATATCGTTTTGAATGGCAAAAATGAACCATTGGCGATTATCCGATATACCGAAGTCGAATTGGTGAAAATGAATGAGGTGGCGCGGGACTTTGCAAGCGCAGAGGGAGAAGGCGATTTGAGTTATGAGTACTGGTATGACGGACACGTGAGGTTTTTTTACGTGGGAGTTGGGGCAGTATGGACTTGCATTCACGCCAGATTTATTGTTGGTGTGCCAGCGGTTTGAAGTGATGGACGTTTATTGATACAGTTCTATATAAATGGAAGGCGCGTACCTACTTTTATCGACAGAGGGAACGCGCCTTTTTATACTAGTTTTTTAGTTCAAACGTTGGGATTTCTAAAAAATTGGAAATGGTCACGACGGAAGCTCCGAATAAAATGGCTTCTTCGCCTAGGCTGACCTTCTTCATTTCGATATTTTGCGCAGTTAAACGTGGTAATTGCTGTTTTATCTTCTCTGGAAAATCAGGAATTAAGCGGCTAATCTCACTGTGGATGGCGATTACTTTTGGATTATAGAGCGTGATGATGTTGTGAACAGCAATGCTTAGGTAGTCGACCATATTAGCGATTAATTTTAAAGCGATTGAATCGTTTGCAGTGTAGGCGCGATATAAATCAGGGATGATGGCTTTGGGATTTTTGGAAATCTCACGGTACGCGTCTAAAATGACTTTTTCAGAACTGTAGGTTTCGAGGCAGCCTTTTCCGCCACATGTACAAGCATTACCATTCGCCTGAACAATCATGTGGCCAATCTCACCGCTCAAGCCATTTTCACCAGTATACAGAGTATCGTTCATCATGATGCCAGCACCGACACCGGCATGGATACTGATGCAGACAAGATTGCTATCTTGTCGATTTTTGGCGTGTTCACTCATTGCTAGTAGGTTGGCTTCATTCTCCAAGAAGACAGGATAGTCGACGTGTTTTCGAAGTTCTTCTACTAATGGAAAATCAGTGAAATCATAGGCTGGTGTGAAGATAATCTGATTATCGTGGATGACGCCATGAATCGCGATAGTTAGACCAACGATGCCAAAAGGCGATTTTGGTAGCTTGGCAGTGATTTCTTGGATGATGGTGACTAATTTAGCAATAATTGTTGCTTTTTGGATAGTATGAAAAGGGAGTAATTTTCGTTTTTGAATTGTGCCATCTAAATAGTGAACCATTGTATCAATGTAATCGTAGCCAATATCCATACTAATCCCGAAACCCGCAGCTTTATTTAGTTCGAGCATAATCGGTTTGCGGCCACCTTGAACGGTACTTTCGCCGATACCGGTTTCTTTAATTAAGTTCTGTTCGATTAGTTTCTTGACGATTGCGGAAACGCTAGCTTTATTTAGACCGATTTTTTCAGAAAGGTTCGCGCGTGAAAGAGGACCGTCGTTAACGATGACACTCAAAACCGTGCGTTCATTGGATTCTCTAATCCCTGTTCGATTTGCAAACATGGCGGTACCTCCTTATTCTCTTATCTATTGTAGCTGTAAAATAGGGGTTTGTCTAATAAGACATTAAGTGAAAAAAGTTATTTATGTATCATTATAATAATTATTAGTTTTTTATTACCGTTTTTGGGGAACTGACTAATACATAAGATCATGACGTCCATTAAAAATATGTAAGGGGGGAGCGATATTGAAAAAATTTTATTTATTAGGCATTACTTTGCTGTTCACTATACTCTATTTCGTTTGTTTAGGTTCTTCAGTCAATGTAAAATCTGCTAGTATTGTCGATCTTAAGCCGCTGATCGAAAAGGCCGGTAGTGGCAAACTCATTTTAAAAAGTAAAAAAGAAGTTACCTATGTCGTGAATGAGCCAATTAAGAATGTGAGATGTAGCATTCAAGGGGCGGTAGGTGGTTCTGTTATTAAGGCGAACTTCAAAGGATATGGAAATGCAGAGACGCCCTCCTTACTTCACTATCAGGCTGGTATCGACAATATTGCCATCAAGAACGTTCATTTTGATTTAGCATTAATTGGGAGAGGAGCTGTAAACTTTTATCAAAATACTAATATCATCGTAGAAAACTGTTTTTTCACAGGCTACTCTAAAACATATGGCTGGCGAGCGGTGGATAGTTCTATTTGCTTCACGGATAGCAAGAATATAATCATTCAAAATAACCGCTTTATAAATAATGGCTACCAATATGGCAGAGTTCTAAACGAGCTAAATCGTTGCATTACCATCCAAGGAAATTTCGGTGACAATTATACAATTTCCAACAATGAATTTACAAAAGTAAACCAAGCAATCGTCGTAAATGGCAATAGGATAAGTAAATTTAACGTTTACAATAACGTGTTTAATGCTGTCGTTGATAATAGTCTATATCTGCTAAATATCCCTGTAGCGAACATTTACAATAATGACTTCAACAAGACAAAAAACACGAATTCTCCTGACGAAGGCATTGTTCTCTCTGGTGGAAACTTCAAAATCACGAATAACCGTGCATACAATGTTCTAAACAAATTCATTGCAATCAATGGTACAACAAGAAGTGTAGAAGTGACGAATAATACCATCAAAAATGAAAAAACAAAGCTACGTCCAGCGATTATTGCATGGCGCAACAATACAGCCTATACTGTGCAACAACTCAACTTTTCAAATAATAAAATAGACACAGATACTGCACCTGCGAACTACGATACAATCCTGATTGGAAGAGTGAACCGGCTGACCATCCAAGGAAATCAATTCATTCTAAAAGGCCTTGCTAATTATCAAAATTTGTTTAGTTTGCAGGGCAGGGCAACGATTGGTTTTGTACAAATTACAGGAAATACGATAAAACCTCGTGCTGGTAGTGTTATCTCTAAAAAGGCATTTTTTCTACGCGAAAAGGCACCAACGATTCCTAAAATTAATATTTTGAAACTGAACAGTAACAAATTTAGTGGTAAATATCCGGTAAATTTAAAAGGAACGACTACGAAATAAGAAAGCCGCTCCGTGTTGGGTGGCTTTTTTAGCTGTACATGTAATGGAGGAGATTTTGCGGTAGTATACAGATTTGACAGGGAAACCAGCATTGCTACCTGCTTGGTCGTTTGGCTTGTGGCTCAGTACTTCGTTTTGTACGGATTACAATGAAGAGACGGTGAATGCGTTTGTTGACGGCATGAAGGAGCGTGATATTCTGCTACTATTGATGTAGGCGAGAGAATGATCTAAATATCTAAAAACGAAGGAATATCATACTATCCTTAGAACAGAGAAATAAAGTTCTAGGGAGTATTTTTTATAGACTGCAACAGCTATTTTTGTATGGGGTATAAGAGAGCTTGTTTTCCTTATAAAGCAACATATTAGTTTCATCAAACTAGATATTTCCAAAAACAAACTACTATGCTAAAATGATATTAAAAAATGGAAGAATGGGGGACTTATGAAATACATAAAAATAATCGGAATAGTGGTTGTGATACTAGCAGTCATTGCCATAGGATTTGGAGTGAAGTATAAGATGGATCAACAGAAATTACAAGATGAGATGGTGAAGGTAGTTAAAGCCAATCAGGATTTAGTGAAGGCTGATTTAAAACAGGATGACAAATACGATAAAATTAAATCGATATCTATTGATTATGATTCTATTACAAAAAGTCCGATGGGGGGGCTTTTGTTTCAAGGATTTGTTAATGATGAGCCTACTCTAACATTTAATGCAGGGCTCCAAGAATATCAGGAAAAAATCGAGACATCCAATGTATCCCCTAAAGAAAAATTAGATGAGTTCCTTCAAAAAGGAGAATAGATTATGAATTTGAATGATAAACAACGTGTAGAGATGGCTAACTGGGAATACGCTTCTCTGGATGTTGGGGACCCAATAAAAATCAAAGACATTGGAACAGTTGGTTATGTGGAGGAGATTGTTGATAACAAAGAAACAGGAGAACAAGCGTATATCATTACACCAGAAAAGCTACCCAAAAATCCAACATCATCTGATTTAAACAAAGTTACGAATGTCACCGTGTTGTATCGCGGGTCTACGATGCCTGGCAAAGGAGACGATTGGGTCAAAGATTGGATTAACACCGACTTGCCAGCCGGAAGTCAGATTATTGGAGGCGGACAACAAAAACCACCTGCGCAATTTAAATCTGCTTCGCAAACGCTAGACAATGCCATGAGCCGTTATAAAAATGCTATGTTTGATGTATATGGCCATTCTCTGGGTTCTATGAATGGACAATATGCGGTTTCTGATACAAAATATCCTGATCGGATTCATGCGGCGTATCTCTACGAAGGGCCCAATATCCACTCCTTATTAAACGACACGCAACGGAAAACGGCAGAAAAATTAAACCAGCGGATTTTTAATTATATTGATGACAAGGATTACATAGCGATTGGTTATGCGAAAGCTAGTACTGTTGGCATGCTGATTCGCATTGATTCTAAAAAAGCTAGTGATGCAATAGAACAACATATGTGGGGTGGCTATCAATTTGATAAGGATGGCAGCATTCGCACAACAACGAATATGAAAATACAGTTAAAAATGGCGCAAGTGGACATCGTGATGCAAGATCAATTAAAAACGTTAGCGTTACTAGCTACCAGGCTAACAAAAAGCGGTGGTCATTTATCGGCATCCGAACAGATTTATTTAGACAGTAGTGAAGTTTTCATTATTGTAGATGGTGTGGCATCGATGGTGGAATCAAGTTTCTCAGAAATCATTCAAGTATGCCGACAAGCGATAAAGGAGACAGAGGAACATTGGCAAGATACGGTACAACGTGCACAAAACGTAGCATCTCATTTGAGCTACTACGAAGTAATGGATGCTCTAACAAGCGGTGGGGCAACCAAAGCTCGTATTATGGATGAACCAGTAACGTATTATGAAGAAAAGATAGCAAAAGCGGAAAAAATAAAGAAAGAATATCAAGCACTTGTGACTGAAATCAAAGCAGGTATTGAGGCACAATTATCCCTTGATTCAGCTTTGGCAAAGGAGCTACAGCTATGACAGAGGAATCACGGCGTATTCGCAGGAAACAAGAAGAGGAAGAGGCAGTGTTCCTTCGTGAAAAACAAGGGCTCATGAATCAAGGAGAAGCGTTATATCAGCAGAAAATCGAAACAATCCGAGCGTTGGATGACCTAGCAGATAGAACGCGTTATTACCTGCAAGATTTTGTAGCCGATAGAAGTGATTTGAATCAAGCATTTCACATGATTGGCTCAGCAAGTGACGAAGTGACAATGGTTTATCGTAAAGAAGAAGATGCACTAACATACAAAATAGAAGAACTAGAGAAAAAACATCGAAAAAAAACAAGCGGAATATGAGCAGGAGTTACTGGATACAAGGGGTGAACAATAGTGATTGACATATTCGATGATATCAAGAAAAATATAGAAAAAATGATTGTCAGATATACAGTGGCTAATGGAGCCATTACCACCACAGAAAACAAAAAAACAAATGGTAGGCGTGACCATAGATACAACAACGGATACAACGAGCCAACGCATTGCAGGAGTCACAAGTCACTTGGCTGATTCTTTTCAAGGGAAATGGGCGGGGGACGTAAGGGAAAAGCTAGGGATTTATCAAAAAGAGCTGGACAATTTTTGAGCTAATGTAATTGATAAAATGGAGTGAGTGAAAAGATATATACGCAGTAGATGATGATGAGAAGCGCAAATAAACTGTTTGGATATCTCTTTGAATTTAGTTAATACTCCAGACAGTTCTTCTAAAGCGAAGTAAGAAAAGCTGCCCAGAAACAAGGGTATTGTATGATGATCTGAAGGCATATTTATTATCACTTGGGGATGAAGTTCAAGAAACGGTATTGAAATATTATATTGCTTATAAAAAAATACGTAATTTCGCGTGTGTTGAAATTCATAATAAGCATGTAGTACTGAATCTAAATATCAATCCTGATCAAATTAAGCTAGAAGAAGGTTTTACGAGGGATCTTCGAAATGTGGGTCATTTTGGGACGGGTGACTTACGAATCGATTTAAAGAATAATGCTGATTTTCAAAAGGCGAAACAATTTATTTTACAGAGTTATGAGAGGACGAAATAATAGCGGGTTTGCTTGTGTAAAATTATCAGAAACCCCGAGTTAGACGTGATAAAATTTTTTTATAGGCATATCAGTACTGAGATGCTATAATGGAGTTGGAAAAAGATATTCACAGTCTACCCAAAGTGACCCCCCCCCACCTCGTCCAGGAGGTGGGGGCTCTTTTTGGTTAGCAAATCGTCTGCTGCTGCTTTTTCTTGCGTCGTGTCTCTAACCAATGATTGAAGACCGCGAGGATGCAACCAACAATGACCGGCGCAAGAATAGTAGAAAAGATATCCACATGCTACCCTCCTTCCCTAGATGCTGTTCTCGTCTAGAGGTAGACGGCTTCTTAATGATAGCATATTAGGAAGGTCGTATTTTGCAGCGTCATCAATTTCTCGGATAATCTAGATAAAAATAGAGTGCCTAATAAATCTAGGCACCCCAATCCTCATTTATAGTCTTTCCCCATCCGATAATGCCCACCAATCTTCGGAATCACGAACTCTTCGCCAACTGAATAGAATCCCATTTTCTCATAAAACCCAGTCGCAATCACGCGTGCATTACACCAGAGTAAATCAGCACCCCGCCGCGCGAGCTCTTCTTCTGCAAACACAATGACAGCTTTTCCAAGCCCACGCAATCGCGCCTTAGGATCACTCGCCATGCCACGCAATCGGTACTGTTTGTGACCTTTAAAGTGGCTGTCAGATTCTTCGTAAAAACTCCCAATCGCAACCAACTGCTTGTCATCATCAAACACTCCAACATGAAACGTCGCCTGATCCTCGTCTCCTGGATAGACAAGTGCTTCCACTGGGTGATCTGGAATCAGCACGCGGTGGCGCAAATCGTGTGTTTGGATGGCTTCTATAAACCGTGTTTCCATCTATATCATTCCCTCTCTTAAAAGCAAGTTACTTGGAATGATTGTACCCAATTTTGCTGTATTTAGCAACGATTATTGTGAGATTTTCGCGAATTCTGCATCGCGCAGAGCGACGCGGCGAACTTTTCCAGAATCGGTCTTTGGTAAACTTTCTACAAATTCAATACGTCGTGGATATTTATACGGTGCGGTGTGCTCTTTCGTGAAGTTCTGCAACTCTTTCACGAGCTCGGTATCGCCAATAAACCCGTCTTTCAAAACGATGAATGCTTTCACAACCGTGCCACGAATCTCATCAGGACTCGCAACGACAGCGACTTCCTTCACGCTCGGATGGTTCGTCAGTGCATCCTCGACTTCAAAAGGGCCAATCGTATAGCCCGAACTAATAATAATATCGTCGTTGCGACCTTGGAACCAATAATAGTTATCCTCATCACGATACGCTCGGTCACCGGAAACGAAGTAATCACCACGAATCGCTTTTTCTAGGCGCTCCGGTTCTTTGTAGTATTCTTGGAACAACGCCGGAAAATCCTTGCGTATCGCGATATCGCCAACTTCACCAACAGCGACAGGTTTCCCGAACTCATCAATAATTGCCATGTACTCCGGCATAATCGGTTTGCCCATTGAGCCCGGACGAATTGGAAACTCGACAAGCGTTCCAATCAAGAGCGTACTTTCTGTCTGACCATAACCATCACGAACTTTTAGGTCAAAATTATCTTGAAAAACGGTAATTACTTCGCGATTTAGCGGCTCACCGGCAGAAACAGCGCTTCGCAACTGACTCAAATCATACGTATTCAAATGATCTGCTTTTGCCATCAAGCGGTATTCTGTTGGGGTACAACATAACACATTCACTTTCCTATCTTGCAGAAGTTCCAACTGTTTGGCAGGACGAAAACGCCCATTATAAATGAAACCAGTTGCGCCTTTACCGAGAACTGACAAGAATGGCGACCAAACCCACTTCTGCCAGCCAGGTCCAGCCGTTGCCCAAACCGTGTCATCCGCGCGAATATCCAACCAGTGATCCGCAGCAATCCGAATATGTGCATAGCCCCAACCATGCGCGTGTACTACACCCTTTGGATTTCCTGTTGTGCCTGAAGTAAAGGCAAGCAAACACGGATCATCTTTGCGCGTTGGCACTTTCTTGAACTGTGTCGCGGCTCCATCAATTAGCTGCTCATAACTTTGCCAACTATCAATCTTGCTGTCTGCACCAATAACAATCCGTGTCACAACACTTGGTGCGGCTCCGATTTTATCAAACTCGTTCGTACAGCTTGCATCTGCAATTAGCGCTTTCACATCTGCATGGTGAATCCGGTATTCCAAATCATGCGCCTTTAAAAGCTCAGAGGCGGGAATAATAATTGCACCAGTCAGCCAAATCCCCATATAGACCGCGTATGTCTCAAGCAACCGCGGCATCATCACAATCACATGGTCCCCTTTTCTGATTCCGGCAGCTGCCATCACATTGGCAAATCGATTCGCTGTTGCGAGTAAATGGCGGTACGACCACTCTTTCACAACCCCATCTCCATCCTGCCAAATGAGCGCCGTCTTCTCCGAGTCAAATTGTGCAATCTCATCCGTAATATTATAAAATTCAGGGGCGATTAAATTTTCTGATTTCATGTAGCAACATCTCCTTATATTTTTGTATCCAAAGGGTGACATTTTTTTATGACCTAGTACTAATACATGGTACTATATATGAATCCCCAAAGCAAATAAAAGACATGAATCGTATACCTATGCTAAAATGAAGAGTAATCAAGAGGGGAGAACAATCCATGTCTAAAGAAACCTACATGCGTGAGGCTCTAGTTGAAGCCGAAAAAGCGCGTGAAAAAGGTGAGGTTCCAATCGGTGCTGTTGTCGTACTAAACGGCGAAATTATTGGACGCGCCCACAACCTCCGCGAAACAACAAAAAATGCTATCACACACGCCGAAATTCTCGCGATTCAAGATGCCTGTAAAAATCAAGATGCATGGCGACTCGAAGGTGCTACACTATATGTTACGCTTGAACCGTGTCCGATGTGTAGCGGTGCAATTCTACTTTCCCGTATTGCTAACGTTTATTACGGAGCCGTTGATCCAAAAGCTGGAACCGCAGGAACACTCATGAACTTGCTTCAAGATTCGCGCTTCAATCACCAATGTGAAGTTGAGGCTGGAATTTTAGCTGATGAATGCGGTACCATCCTCACTAATTTCTTTCGAGACTTGCGCGCAAAGAAAAAGCAACGAAAAGAGTCTTAATACCTATATTAATGCAAGGAAAATCCATTACAAATGATTATGTGAAAAAGTGCGCAATAAACTGATGTCACTTAACTAAGCCACCTGTCTCATTTCGCGCCTCCATGTTTTCCCTTATGAAAATAGAACCAAAAGGACTAAACAAATTTACATGGAAATGAGATAGAATAAAGATTAGGTGAAACTTATTCTAATTAGAAGACTCTTTCCTATTTATGTGAGGAAATAGACAAAGTGTGAAAAGTAGAAATAGTTCTCGTGATATAGAGGATTTTCATGTATTCATTTTCTCATAAAAATATTTGTGAATTAAAGCACAACTAAGCGCCACAGTATTCACAGTTTTTCACAAATAATTTATGTGTATAAGTAAAGAGTCGGCCAATTATAATAACACAAACAAAAAGGGTTAAACACCCAAATTACAAAAAGGAGGAAAAAAGGTGGATAAACTTTTCTTAGCTAGGCTTCAATTCGGCTCAACAACCGTGTTCCATTTCTTATTCGTACCACTTTCTATTGGACTTGTATTTATGGTTGCTCTCATGGAAACATTGTATGTTGTGAAGAAAAAAGAAGTCTACAAAAAAAATGTCGAAGTTTTGGGGACATTTATTCCTAATTAACTTCGCTGTGGGAGTTGTAACAGGGATTATTCAGGAGTTCCAATTCGGAATGAACTGGTCGGATTACTCGCGATTCGTGGGGGATGTATTTGGAGCGCCGCTTGCAATTGAAGCGCTACTCGCTTTCTTTATGGAATCGACGTTTATCGGACTATGGATTTTTGGATGGGATCGCTTGAACAAGAAATTACACTTAATGTGTATTTGGCTCGTTGCTCTTGGGACCGTGTTCTCTGCGTTCTGGATTTTAGCAGCGAACTCGTTCATGCAACATCCGGTAGGGTTCCAAGAAATTAATGGTCGTGCGGAAATGAACGATTTCTGGGCACTTATTACGAATGGACAGTTACTTGTGGAGTTCCCACACGTTATTTTTGGTGCGTTCGCAACGGGGGCATTCTTTGTCGCCGGAGTCAGTGCTTACAAATTACTTAAAAAGCAAGATGTCGACTTTTTCCGGAAATCGTTCCAGATTGCGCTGGTGCTCGTGATAATTGGTGGTTTTGGTACGGCTTTTAGTGGTCACCAACAGGCGCAATATCTTGTTAAAACGCAACCGATGAAAATGGCGGCGACAGAAGGAGTTTGGGATGATACGGCCGATCCGGCACCGTGGACGATGATTGCGGGTATTGATGTCGAAAACCAGAAGAACACCTGGGAACTCAACATTCCGTATGCGCTAAGTTTCCTTTCGTATTCGACTTTCTCTGGTAGCGTGCAAGGTATGAAGTCGCTGCAAGCAGAGTATCAAGAGAAGTATAAGGATCGTTTCGGGGCGGACATGAACTACATTCCACCAGTTAAAACGTCATTCTGGAGTTTCCGTATTATGGTTCTCTCGGGGATGTTAATGATTCTATTCGGTCTTTGGGGAGCTTTCCTAGCGTGGCGCAAGAAATTAACGACTTCAAAATGGTATTTACGTTTGATGATTCCAATGATTGCTTTCCCATTCATCGCGAACTCGATGGGCTGGATCATGACGGAAGTGGGGCGTCAACCATGGGTAGTATTTGGCTACATGTCAACGGCAGATGGCGTTTCGCCAAACGTTTCGGCAGGCTCGATTTTATTCTCGCTCATTGCATTCTCGGCGATTTATTTAGCACTCGCGCTTGTACTCGTGTGGCTATTTGTTCGTGAAATTAAGGCTGGACCTGACGCGCACAATCATGATAAGAAAAAAGGCAAAAAAGCGCCTGCGTCTGTTGATCCATTTGATTTAAAGGGGGCGAATTAAGATGGAGTTAAACGAACTGTGGTTCCTTTTAGTTGCTGTGCTTTTCATCGGGTTCTTCTTCTTGGAAGGCTTTGACTTCGGTGTTGGGATGTCAACTCGATTTGTAGCTCGAAATGATCTGGAACGCCGTGTTTTGATTAATACGATTGGGCCGTTTTGGGATGCGAATGAGGTTTGGTTGTTAACGGCTGGGGGCGCGATTTTTGCGGCTTTTCCTCACTGGTATGCAACGATGTTTAGTGGCTATTATATCCCGCTTGTTTTCTTCTTGTTGGCGCTCATTGGCCGTGGGGTTTCGTTTGAATTCCGCGGGAAGCATGATACGAAGGCTTGGGTGAAAACCTGGGATTGGGTCATTTTTATCGGTAGTATTTTGCCGCCATTCTTGCTGGGTGTCTTGTTCTCGTCACTTGTTGCCGGGATGCCGATTAATAGTGAAATGAATATGAATGCAGGTTTCTTTGATTATATTACACCGTTCTCGCTTATGGGTGGGGTTACGGTGACGCTTATTTGTTACTTCCACGGTTTGCTATTTATTACGCTTCGTACGCATGACGATCTTCGTGAGCGTGCGACTCGGATTGCTAAGCGGATGTGGTTTGTAACGGTTCCTGTACTAGCCATTTTTGTTGTGATGGCATTCTTCTATACAGATATTTTCCAAGCTCGTCCGATGTTGTTACCGATTATGATTGGTGCAACGGTCGTGTTCTATGTAATCTCTGCGCTTGCTCTCTGGAAGGGGCGCGAAGGTTGGGCGTTTGCCTTTAGTGGACTTGGAATTGTTGGGACAATCGGTGCGATTTTTGCAGGATTATTCCCACGTGTTATGATTAGTTCGACGAGTTCATTGTATGATTTGACGATTCATAATGCAGCATCCGGCGATTATTCGCTAAAAGTAATGACAATCGTGGCTCTGACGCTTTTGCCGTTCGTACTAGGTTATCAAATCTGGAGCTATTATGTGTTCCGCAAGCGTGTATCCAGTAAGGAGAAAATGACGTACTGATGGGTAGAGATTTATTGAAATACCAAGGTATCAAACCAATCCTTGCCGTGCTAGCCGTCCTGACAGTAGTTCAGGGCGCGGCTATCATTGCGATGGCGAAATACTTAGCAACTGCGATTACGACGCTGTTTCATGGAGAGCCGTGGGCAGACGCGCTGTTCGATTTAAGCCTCTTTGCGGGGGCTTATCTCGTGCGGCATTTTTTGAATGTATGGAAACGCAAAATTGTGTATGACTATGCCGCCAAAACGGGAACTGCAATGCGTGAGTCGTTGCTTTCGAAACTGTTTCTACTTGGGCCGCGATTTACGAGTGCGGAAGGGACAGGGAAAGTGGTGACGATGGTCATGGAAGGTGTCGCTAATTTCCGTCGTTATTTGGAGTTATTTTTGCCGAAGTTGATGAACATGTCGATTATTCCGGCGATGATTTTAATCTACGTATTTATAGAAGACACGACATCAGGCGTGATTCTAATTTTGACGTTGCCGATTTTAATTCTATTTTTGGTGATGATTGGGCTGGCAACGAGGGCGCAGGCAGATCGCCAGTTTGAGACGCATCGGGTTTTGTCGAATCATTTTGTGGATTCATTAAAAGGACTTGAAACGCTCAAGTATCTGGGGATTAGTCGCTCACATGAGGGAAATATTGCGAAAGTGAGTGAGGATTATCGAAAAGCAACGATGGGGACTTTGCGGATGGCGTTTTTGTCTTCGTTTGCGCTGGACTTCTTTACGATGCTCTCGGTCGCAACGGTGGCGGTGTTTCTTGGCTTGGGCCTGATTGAGTCAACAATGATTTTGCAGCCAGCACTTGCGATTCTGATTTTGGCTCCGGAGTATTTTTTGCCGGTTCGTGAGGTTGGTTCAGACTATCATGCGACGCTGGATGGGCAAGAGGCTGGACGCGTGATTCAGGAGATTATTGATAAGGATATGGCGGAGGTTGCGACGGATCAGGTTTTGGATTATGACGTTAATACGTCGTTTAGTTTGGAAAAGGTGACGGTGCAGCACCAGCTGGATTCTCCGATATCGCTTGATGCGGCGAGTTTTACGGTGTCAGGCTTTGAAAAAGTTGGTATTATCGGTGCGACGGGGGCTGGGAAGTCAACGATGATCGATGTTTTAAGTGGCTTTTTAGAACCGACGGATGGTGCATTTTTATGGAATGGTGAGGAGCGTGTGGGTTTGCGAGATGCGGCTTGGCAGAGTCAGGTGACGTATATTCCACAGCATCCTTATTTATTCCATGAGACAGTGCGAGAAAATATTCGTTTTTATGCGCCGGATAGTGATGATGTAGCGGTGGAGCGAGCGGCGAATGCGGCAGGGTTGCGTGATTTAGTTGCGGAGCTTGATGCGGGTTATGATACGCTTGTTGGTGAGGCTGGGCGTGTGCTTAGTGGTGGCCAGGAGCAGCGGATTGCGATTGCGCGAGCATTTCTTAGTGACCGTCGGATTGTGTTGATGGATGAGCCGACTGCGCATTTGGATATTGAGACGGAGTATGAATTGAAACAACCAATGCTGGATTTGTTTGCGAATCGTCTTGTTTTTTTTGCGACGCATCGTCTGCATTGGATGCTTGAAATGGATCGGATTATTGTACTGAATCATGGCGCGATTGTGGAAGTTGGCACGCACGCGGAATTGCTCGCGAAAAATGGCTTTTATGCGGAATTAATCAAAGCCCAATTGGAGGAGATCTGATGATAAAAAGTAGCTGGATTGGTCCTTATATTAAACAAAATCGGATGCTTTTCCTCTGGGTTATTTTGCTTGGTTTGCTAACAGTATTTTCAACGGGGGCGTTGATGTTTACATCGGGGTATTTGATTTCAACAGCGGCAACGATTCCGGAGACGATTTTATTGATTTATGTACCGATCGTTGGGGTTCGGGCATTTGGGATTATGCGTGCGGTGTCGCGGTATATTGAACGCTTGGCGAGTCATTCGCTCGTTTTGCGGATTTTGGCAAAGATGCGTGTGCGTTTGTACCGAATCATTGAACCGCAGGCGTTGTTGATGCGTTCGCGTTACAGGACAGGAGATATTTTGGGGCTTTTGTCGGATGATATCGAGCATTTGCAAAATTACTATTTGACGACGCTGCTCCCGAATATTGTGGCGATGGTGTTATATGGCGGAATTGTGATTTCACTCGGTGTCTTTTCGATACCGTTTGCGATTTTATTTTTCGCGTATATTGCGCTTCTTGTGCTTGTGATGCCTGGGGTTTCGTTACTTTACGCGCGTGGAAAAAATGCGTACATGAAGCAGGAACGCAATAAGCTGTATCAAAAGTTCACAGATGCGGTGTTTGGGATTAGTGACTGGATGTTTAGTGGACGCGAAAAAAGTTTTATTGCGAATTATGAGGCGGATGAGAGAAAGCTTTTGGTCGCAGAGACGAAACAGGCGCGTTTTGCATCATTGCGAGACTTTGTTGGGCAACTGATTATTGGTGTCATGGTTCTTTCCATGGTGTACTGGACAAATGGGCAAGTCGTGGACGGCGTTTTTGAACCAACGTTTATTGCAGCATTCGTGTTGGCGATTTTGGCATTATCAGAGAGCTTTATTCCGGTGAGTAATGCGGTCAGTGATGGCTCGCTTTATAAGGATTCGATTGCGCGATTGGAAGAAATCGAAGACGCGGAACTTCTGACTTGGGAAGAGGAAGGTGCACTTGGAAAACTAGCAATCAATTCAGAAAATGTCACTTTGCGTACGGAAAAACTGACTTTTAGTTACACAGAGTCAAAGGTACCAGTTTTGCGTGATTTGGATTTTGAGTTGAAGCAGGGTGAGAAGGTCGCCATGCTGGGACGTAGTGGTACGGGTAAATCGACATTTTTGAAATTAGTGCAGGGGGCTTTGGCACCGACATCAGGCTCAGTTACGTTGAACGGTGATGATGTGGCGAAGCTTGGACCACAAATTTCGGAGATGATTTCGATGTTGAATCAGAAGGCGCATTTGTTTAATACGACGGTGTTGAATAATATTCGGATGGGAAATCAGGATGCAACGGATGAGGAAGTGGCAGAGGTTGCGAAACAGGTGAAGCTACATGACTTTATTATGAGCATGCCGGATGGGTATCGTACACAGATGGCAGAGATGGGTGCGCGTTTTTCTGGTGGGGAACGTCAACGGATTGCACTGGCTCGGGTTTTACTACAGGATACGCCGATTGTTGTGCTGGATGAGCCTACAGTTGGACTTGATCCGATCACGGAGAAATCACTACTCGGCACGATTTTTGAGACACTACAAGGGAAGTCACTCATTTGGGTGACGCATCATCTTGTTGGTGTGGAGAAAATGGATCGGGTGTTGTTCTTGGAAAATGGTGATGTGATTATGGATGGGACGCATCAGGAATTATTACGGACCAAAGAGCGGTATCGTCACTTGTATGAACTGGATCGCCCGATTAAACTATAGGTCAAGTATTAAATGGTAATATAAATCGCGTAGAAAAGCCCTGTTTTTGTTGTTTTTGACAATGAGAACGGGTTTTTTTATGTTGTGATAGAGTCGCTATCTACATTAGGAAACTTGCTTTGAGTGCGCAAAAAATATTAGCCATCGATGCGTTGCAGGAGAGTATATTATGGTGTATGTGATTTTTTTACGTTAAGAAAAGCTTTACATTTCCGGTTAATTTTTATATAATTAAGGAACTTAATTAAGTTATTTAAATATGTTTTGAAGTGGTGAAATAAATGGAAAATAAGCATGTGGTGAAAGTAGCAAATTTGGATAAAGTCAGGAGTATTTTGTTCAAATATGGTTCAGCGACGAAAGCGAAATTAGCGAGTGAGTCGGATATAAGCACGGTTACGGTGAATGGGCTTGTCAAAGAACTAGTGGAGGCTGGCGAATTTATCGGCGGGGAACTGATTCACCCTAAAATTGGCCGTCCGTCTGTGCATTATCATTTTAACTATAATTTTGAGCACTATATGTTAATTTCGATTCAAGAGACGGCTGGAAAATTACATATTGTTGCTCGCGTTGTGAACATGCGTGGAGATGTAAAGTTGAGGAAAGGTTATCCGATGGAAGAGGTGGAAGTAGGTGTAGTTGTAGATGCTGTCAAAGAAATTTTGGCAGAAAAAATAGCGATTACAAGTATTGCAATCTCGATTCCTGGTAAGACAATCGGTTCTAAAATTGCGGTTAGTTGGCGCAATGCACTTAATGGATGGGACTTGGAGACAGAGATAGGGAGCAGATTCGGAATCCCTGTTTATGTGGAGAACGACGCAAATCTTGCAACGATTGGTTATTGCAAAGCGGTGAAAATTCCGGAAACAGATTATGTAGTTGGGATTTATTATTTGCCAATGAGTATGCCTGGTGCTAGCCTTTTTCACAATAATCGACTTTTCAGAGGTCAGGATGGTTTGGCTGGGGAAGCACGGTACTTGCCACAGCTGATTGGTAGGGAATGTGCGAGTTCGTTTGATGAGTCGGTACAGAATTTGTTGGAGATAATCGGTATTTACAATAGTCTTTTAGCGCCGCATACATTTGTAATCCATATGGCAGGGTTGAGTCAGGCTGAGCTTGCGGCACGAATTTCTGAGGATAGGATTTTGCAGGAACAGCCGAACAAGGCGAGATTTTTCTGTGCAGATTCTTTTGATGAGGACGTAATGGCGGGCTTGCAGTGGCTTGCAATGTCAGATGTAGCGTATCTCACCCTGAAATAGTGAGGAGTGTTGGCAATGAGGGGATTGCTGAAAATCGAGAAAAAGCGCGAACAGTGGGAGTATGATGTGTTTTGTAAATTGTCACAAAATAGTCTATACATGATAGCAGTTCATCAGGAATCAGACTATGCCATGATTGTTCCAATTCATAAAATCTTGGCGACATGCGAGGGTAATCGAGATAAAGTGCAGTTCCAAGACGCTGGTTTTACGTATAGTATTCAAAATGAAACATTGGTTGCAAAATTATGGGAAGCGGTGAAATAGATGATTAAATTAGTGATTACGGATATGGATGGTACTTTTTTAGATAGCAAGGGCGAGTTCAATCGCGAACTGTACCAAGAAGTGAAGGAAATGATGGTACGGAAAAATGTGGCCTTCGCAGCCTGTACTGGGAAACAATGTGACCGTGTGGAGCAATTGTTTGGACCCGAGGATACGAAAGATTTATGGATTTTGGGGGATAGTGCGGCACGGATTAAGCGAAACGGTGAGTTTGTTTATGAGTCGCTGATTAAGAATCAGTTGGGGCTTGAGATGATTGCAAAGTTGGAAGCACATCGTCTAGATTATGTGATTATTGCTTGTACATCAACGGGTGCGATTATGAAAGATACGGTTTCAGATGAGCTTTTTAACCGGATGAAGTATTCCTATTCGGAAGTTAGTCGGGTCGCTGATTTTAACGAAATTGATGTTGATTTTGTGAAAATTTCTGTCTACGATGTGAAAGAGGATAGTTTTCATACGCGCACGCAATTGGCAGATTTTTTTTGATAAGGCGTATATTGTTGCTTCAGAAGGAGCTTGGATTGATATTTCGGATGTTGGTGTTCACAAAGGAACGACGGTGGCTAGGTTGCAAGAGATTCTTGGTGTGACGCATGATGAGACGATGGTTTTTGGTGATGGACTGAACGATTTGGAGCTGATGGAGGCTGGACTGTATAGTTTTGCGATGCGTAATGGTTTTCCAGAAACGAAGGAGGCTGCTAATTTCATCGCGCGATCGAACGATGAGGACGGGGTGTTGCGCACAATTCAGCAGATTTTAACATTACAGTAAATGTGCTAGAAAAAAGGAGTTTTTATGGAGAAAAAATGGTATTACGCGATTTTGATTATTTTTACGACGTGTGGTTTTAGTTTTTCGAGTTGGATTTCACGAACACCGGAGTTACGCGATGCTTTGCATGCGACAACAGGGACGATGGGAATCATTTTATTAGGGCTGTCGATGGGCTCAATTCTTGGGCTGGTACTGGCTAATGTTTTTGTACGGGCGCGGGGCGGTCGATTTGCGATTATGACGAGTGCATTTTTCATGTTTGGCGGTTTTATGATGCTTTCGATTGGTGCGCTTATGGCTGGTCAACTTATAGTTTTCGCGGCGTTGTTCATTTTTGGAATGGGCGCAGGAATGTGTAATGTGGCGATGAACTTAGAAGGGACTGAGATTGAGTATCGGATTCAAAAGACCATTTTGCCAGTTTTGCATGCGGCGTTTAGTATTGGAACGCTTGCGGGAGCGGGAATCGGTGCGCTTTTTATTAAATTAGGTATATCGGTTAGCTTGCATTTGACGATTGTGGCGTGCTTGTTATTCGCGATTCTGATGATATCAACACGATTTGTGCCAGCGGGGATTGGTAAAGATTCAGTGGAGGACAAAAAGGCGGGTACGGAGGAGCGAACTATGGATCGGCGATTATGGCTAAATAAACGGACGATAGCGCTGGCGATTATGGCGTTGTGCCTTGCTTTTGTTGAAGGTTCTGCGAATGATTGGATTCCGCTGGCGATGGTGGATGGCTATAACGTTTCGCATAGCTTTAGTACGATTATTTATGGTGTTTTCTTGACCGGTATGATTAGCGGGCGGTTGGTGAGTGGTCGCTTGATTGATACATATGGCCGAGTGTTGCTACTTCGCATCGCTGTAGCTCTTGCTGCAATTGGTTTGCTACTCGTTATTTTAAAAATTTCGATTGTACTATGTGTCATCGCGATTTTCTTGTGGGGACTTGGTGCTTCGCTAGGTTTCCCGATGACAATTTCAGCAGCTGGGGACGAAAGCGAATATGCGGTGAGGCGCGTGAGTTTGGTTACACTGGCTGGGTATAGCGCGTCGCTTGCAGGGCCACCGTTGCTTGGATTTTTGGCGAATCATTTTGGTTTGCTTAACGCGTTTTATTTTCGTACTTATTGCGATTTGTGTGGCAGGATTGTTTACGAGTAATGTGGCGAAGATTAGGCAGGCATCATGATAAAGAAATACCCCGATTTCTCTGCGGTACGTGAGAAATCGGGGTATTTTTTGTTGGCTTATTGAACAGTTTGTGTGGATGTGTAAAGAACGTTACCAGCTGTATCTAATGCTTTTACTTCAAAAGTGTTGCCAGCAATGCGTAAAGATGGAACGTCATAAATATATACTTTGTAGTCTGTTCCAGTGACTGCGCCGTAGCGGACAAATTTACCATCTACATAGAGTGCAATCATGTGTACATCGCCTGAGACTGTCCCAGTATTGTACGTGGAAAGTGTCGTTGTTTCGTTAGGCATGACACTACCTTTGATGTTTTTCACTTTGACATCAGATGAAGCGCGTTCACCTTCGTTGCCAAGGTTATCAACAGCGACTACTTCGAATGTTTGGCCTTCTGATTTCATAAGGGCAACATCGGAGGCATAGATTTTGAATGTATCACCTGTTATGGCACCATAGCGGATGAA
>NZ_AODK01000001.1 GCF_000525975.1 Listeria rocourtiae FSL F6-920 | reverse complement strand
TCAATTGCTTGTTTTTTGTGCTAACACGTCTTCGGAGACGCCAATCGTTCTTTTTCAAGCGAACTAATTTGCTTACTTTTTTCTGAGTTGATTTATCAGATGCGTGATAATGTCAGCACTTTTTTTTTTTCTCGTAGCTGTCATTTCAGCAACTGCAATTACAGCGATGGGAACAAGCTCAGCGATTGGTAGTAGCGGTATTGCAGAAATGTCAGAAAACCCGTACGCGATTACCTATACAGCTTTTGATCAAGATAAAGTTCATCCAGATATTATTTCATACACAAAAAAGCTGCTTCAACAAGATGATACACGCACTTATAAACAAGCAGATGGTCATCTTTTTAGTGTGGTCAATACCGATATCAATAAGAGTTTCACTTTCTTATCTATCGAAGACTACAACAAGTTGATGAAATTAAGAAACGAGAAAGAAATCCAAATCCCTATCGGTAGTGTGGCTTTGCTTCCAAGCATAAACTTTAATCCTAGAGATGGAGTACCAAAAAGCATGACAATTCAACTAGAAACGACAAAAATAACGCTTCCCGTGGATCGAGCAACGCCAATTAATCGCTTTTTGTCTAATTATGAGAATATAATGCTAGCTAATCAAGAGGATATTGATATGGTATGGAAAACGGCACAAAAAACGAACAAAAAACCGGAAGACAGTTTTAATACTATTCAAGCGTATACTATTTTCCACACAGATGATTGGGAAGAGACAGCGGTCATCGGGAAAAAACTCCAAACCTATATTGAAAATTGGAATACTAAAAAACAAAACACCGAAAGAGGAGAATATGTAGGGTTTGAATCACTCGCCCTACAATGGCAAAACATACAACAACTAAATGGCATACTTCTCTTACTCACTGTTCTTTGCGGTGCTGTATTCTACACATTCTCGGCAGGTTTCATTTACTTACGCCTGCATAGCGATTTGAAACGAGACGAGCAACAGTACAAAATGTTATTCAAAATTGGTTTAACCAAACAAGAACTGCACAAAATTGTAGCAAGGCAGTTGCGTATTATGTTCTTCTTACCACTTTTTGTAGCCGTTATTCATTCACTTGTAGCATTCGTCGCACTACAGAATTTACTTGATTTCAATATTTGGCAAAATGTTGGTATCGTGATTGGTATCTTTGTCGTCGTTCAATCCGTCTATTATTTTTTCGTGAAACACCAATATTTGAAACAGCTTCGACGCATCATGAAGTAATAGCATTATTCGGATCAAAACCGGTAATATCTGTTTTCGGTGTCTTCCCTTGCATCAAATCAACAAGAATTTGGGCAACATAAGGCCCTGTTGTAAGTCCTGATGAACCCAATCCATTCGCTACAAAAATATGCTTGGCAGTCGGCAAGGCTCCAATAACTGGCGTGAAGTCTGGTGTAAATGGTCGTGTACCTACCCGGATTTCCGCCAATTTTGCATTTTTCACAGCCGGAGCAAAGCGCGCAATTTCTGTTAGGATTTCTATCGTAGCATCTTTTGTCGCTTCTAAATCAAATCCACCTGCATTCTCGTGTGTCGCTCCGATAATTACTCGACCACAGTCAAATGGCACAATACTTTTAGCACTTGGTGGTAAAACGACTGGCCAATCATCTGTATCCATATCTTCAAATTGAAGATGTAATAATTGCCCTTTTTGCGGATGAATCGCCGCTTTTAACCCAATCGGTTGTATTAATTCTGGCAACCAGGCGCCAGCTGCGAGAATGATTTTATCAGCAAGGATTGTCTGATCTCCTGCTATGACTACAGTCGTCTTCCCTTGCTGTTTAAGACGTGCCTTAGCGCGAATAATCTTGGCCCCATATTTCTCTGCTCCATCTGCCAAAGCTAAAACCAGTGATTTCCCGTCTACACGTGCGCCTCCACTCACAAAAACAGCCCCAAATGCTGCATCCACAATTGGAAATTTCGCTTTCGTTTCAGCTTTTGATAAGCGTTTGATTTCACCTATTTCTGGCGCTTCCAAACGACGACTAAGCGCAATTTGTTCAAGCTCGTCCAACTTCGCTTCGTCTTCCCGTAAACAAAGCGTACCAACCATTTTGTATCCTGTATTCCGCGTCGTATCTTGTGCTAGTTCTTGCATCAATAATGGGTAATAACGGGCGCTATCTTTCGCTAATTCATACCATACTTTATTTCGACGTTTTGATAACCATGGACAAACAATACCAGCAGCTGCAACCGTTGCCTGACCTGCCTCCTTTTTATCAATAACAATGACTTCTTTTTGTTGTTTAGCGAGTAAATACGCAGCTGTCATTCCCACGATTCCTCCACCAATAATAACGATTTTCTCCATTTTATGTACCCACCTCACTCTCCTCATTATACAAATTCCGAACATTTCTGACAAGCGCAGGGAAATTAGTCGATTTTTTAGCTACTTCTAGTGTAGAATATAAACAAGATGACTAAAGGAGTAGGATGCAAAATGATGAATGGATATACACGCTTACATGACCCATTGCAAAATAAGGGAACAGCTTTTACAATTGCGGAACGAAAAAAGTGGCGATTGGATGGCTTGATTCCTGCAACAATTGAAACAATAGATCAGCAGGCGGCTCGAGCTTACGAGGCCTTACATACGAAAACAACACCGCTTGAGAAACATCTATTTTTGATGGCGCTTTATAATGAGAACCGGACTTTGTTTTATAAAGTGGTAATCGATCACGTAACGGAATTGATGCCTATTATTTATACACCAACGATTGGTGATGCTGTGATGCACTACCATAAGAATTGGGAAAACCCGCAAGATGCGCTTTTCCTGCAAGCAGATAGCACGCTCGATTTAGTCGCTATCTTCAACAATAATGTGCCAAACCGAGATAATATTAAAATGATTGTAGTTACTGATGGAGAGGGAATTTTAGGTATTGGAGACTGGGGCTTAAACGGCGTCAGCATCGCAATTGGAAAATTGGCTGTATACACAGTTGCCGCTGGGCTTGCGCCGGATTGCGTGTTGCCTATTGTTATTGATGCAGGAACAAATAACAAGGCATTGCGCGAGGATTCACGCTACCTTGGAAACAAGTCGCCACGTTTAAAAGTGACTGCATATGATGCCTTTATCGCTCGATTTGTAGATGCTGTTAAAGTTTGTTTCCCCAAAGCTGTCCTTCACTGGGAGGACTTTGGTCGTGATAATGCGAGCCGAATTTTGGAAATGTACCGTGAGCAATTATGTACGTTTAATGATGATATTCAAGGTACAGGCGCAATGGTCGTATCCGCTGCACTTGCAACAACACGTGTTTCTCAAATGCCATTAAGCGAGCAGCGCATTGTTATTTTTGGGGCGGGGACAGCAGGTATTGGTATTGCGGATCAGTTGGTCGCCGAAATGATGGTAAACGAAGGATTAACTGCTGAACAGGCAAAATCTCGTTTTTACTTAGTTGACCGCCCTGGCTTGCTTACTTCCGACTTACCAGACCTTACTTCTGGACAGAGAAAATATGCGCGGGACGCTGGCCAATTTTCAGAACAGTTGACGCATTTACAGAGCATTGTGCAACACGTAAAACCAACGATGCTTATCGGTTGTTCCGGTGTGACAGGAGCTTTTTCAGAGGAGATTGTACTAGAAATGAGTCGTCATGTTGATCGTCCGGCCATTTTGCCATTATCTAACCCAACAAGGCTCGCGGAAGCTACTGCGCACGATTTAATTACTTGGACAAAAGGTAGCGCCCTCGTTGTCACTGGAAGTCCATCAGAACCGGTTTTATACGATGGCAACACCTATTTTATCGGGCAAGCCAACAACGCTCTACTTTACCCAGGATTAGGCCTAGCTGCAGTTATTACTGAGGCCCGTGAAATTACAAATGATATGTTAGCAGCAGCTAGCCATGCAGTCGCTACTCAAGTCCAAGATATTCATACAATTGGCGCAGCTTTATTACCATCCGTCGCAACTTTACGCGAAACCTCCCATGCGGTGACACTAGCTGTTGTCGAAAAAACGATTGAGCTTGGATTAAATAGACGTACCATTTCGAATCCATTGGAAGCAGTAAACGATGCCATTTGGATTCCTGAATACAAGGAGTGAACGCTTATGTTAGATACAATGTTAAAAAAGCTAGTCAGCGATGGCATTGTGCCTGGAATTTCATACGCCATTATCACACCTCACCGTACGAAACAACACGTGATTGGAATGAAACAATTCTTCCCTGAAAAAGTAATTTTAGAACCTGATGCAGTGTATGATATTGCATCCTTAACGAAAGTAATTGCGACGACAACACTTATTTTGCAACAAATAGAATCTGGAAACCTGCAACTATCTGATAAAGTTCAGGACTTCTTGCCAGATTTTCGCTACTCAGAAGTTACTATTTTACACCTTTTAACTCACAGTTCCGGATTAGCCAAAAATATTCCGGCATACACAATTGAATCCAAAGAAGATGTATACCAATATTGTATAGCAACTCCACAAATCACTCCTGCAGGAACAGACGTCACATATGCTGATGCCAATTTTTTGTTGCTCGGTTATATCATCGAACAGCTTGGTGATGACATAGAAACCCAAGTCACACGCAACATCTTGATGCCACTAGGTTTAGAAAATACCAGCTATCATCCCAATTCACCACATACCTGCGTTCCAACCGAAGATCACCCAAATCGTGGTCTAATTACAGGTATTGTACACGACTTCAAGGCATGGCAAATGGACGGTATTGCCGGACATGCTGGTTTATTCAGTAACCTTCCGGATCTGATTCGTTATACAAAAGCGCTACTTCATGATGGCGCACCAATTCTTAAAGAAGAAAGCATCATTCGTATTGCTAAAAATTACACACCTAATCTGAATCGTTCTCGTGGCCTTGGTTGGGATTTAGTCCCATCTGGCGACCATTTTGCTATTTACCACACTGGTTTCACTGGTACTTTTATGGTTATCGATTTGTCTAAAAAAACAGCATTAATCGCACTCACAAACCGCGTTCATCCAAGTCGGGATAATACGATTTTTCTAGAGCGCCGTGATCAAATTGTGGCACAATTTATGCAAGATTTAGGAGGAAGAACATGACAATTGAAGAATACCTTGACGACGTAGCACCCGATAAAAAAGAAGCTTTTGCCCAATTAATGCAAATAGTTGACACAAATATTCCAGAGGGCTTTGAAAAAGAAATCCAATATGGTATGCCATCCTATGTCGTTCCAAAATCACGCTACCCAGATGGTTATCACTGTGATCCAAACATTTCTCTTCCTTTTTTTGCCATAGCCGCGCAAAAACAGCACATCTCTGTCTATCACATGGGATTACAAGGCAATCCCCCACTTTTAGAATGGTTTCAAGCAGAATATCCTAATCATATGACAACCAAGCTCAATATGGGGAAAGGTTGCATCCGGTTCACAAATCCAAAGAAAATCCCATACGAACTTATCGGTGAACTAGCTAGTAAAGTCACCGTAGATGAATGGGTTAGGCAATATGAAGAAATAATGAAAAAATAACACGAGGAAAGCTCATTTCCACATAAAAACAAGATTCACCTCCTTTTTTTCGCTAGGAGGTGAATCTTTCTTTACATATAGTGCTGATTTATTTAAGTTGTGCCTAAACGATTCCATTCCCCATGCTAAATTACTACCCTAAAATCCCCAACATGGAGAGCACCATTCCAATAACCATAATTGCCAATATAATCACTACAGCATTTTTAGCGCTTTTCCTTTTTAATAATACATAAATTAGTATGGTTACTAATAACGGGAAGAAATTTGGCATGATGCCATCAATCATCTCCTGCAACTTAAAGGTAGACTTTCCAACAGAATACTCAATGGGTGTCGTTATTTTAACCGTAGAAACAATTAACGAGCCTACTACCATCATTCCCACAACATTCCCCATCGTCGAAACCCTTCTTAAAATATTACTACTGTTATCCCCTGTCAATAACGCTGAACCTTTGTTATAGCCTAAAAATAAGCCTTTATATTTTATCGGCCATATGGTGACACTAAACAATACGAAGAAAAGAATCGGACCAAGAGGATTTCCTTCAATAGCTAAACCAGCACCAATGCTCATGTAGATAGGTACTACAGTCATTGCCAGCAAGCTATCCCCAAGCCCAGCAAATGGTCCCATTAAGCCTGTCCTCACAGAAATAACAGGTTCTTTTTCTACTTCGGTTGTCTGCTCTTCCATTGCCATAGTTATTCCTAAAATCGGTCCATATACATACGGATTGGTATTAAAAAATTCCAGATGTCTTCTAATTGCTTCTACCCGTTCTTCCTTTGGGCGATCTGCGTAGATTCTTTTTAATGCTGGGACCACCGAATAATACGCGCCAAGAGCCTGCATCCTCTCAAAATTACTAGAAGCCATCAAAAAGTTAGAACGGATAAACGCTTTATTCAAATCGGATTTCGTGATTTTTCCCTCATTTACCTCACTCATTAAAGATCATACTCCTCATCTATAGTTGAATTCACTGCTTTATTCTGCTCTTCATTTTTATTGATAATTAAATCATATAATACAGCGAAGCAAATACCTAGTATCGATATCGCAATTGTTCCCAAATCAAGGTAAGCTGCAAACACAAATCCTAAAAGTAAAAATATCCACATGTTTTTTCCCATCATCATCATGAGTAACATTCCCATACCAACTGCTGGAATGATACCAGCTGCGACGGTTAGCCCATCAAAAACTTGCTCTGGAATAAATTTTAGAGCTGATTCGACTGCGGGACCACCGAAATAAGCGGCAATAAATACCGGAATAGCCCCTGCAACAAAGCTTAACGGAATACCTAATAAATTATAACGGGCTACCTTATCAAAATCTCCTGTTTCTACAGCCTTATCCGCTCTATGAACCCAAATAATATTTAATGTGTTAGTCAGCATGATGATTTGTTGACACAATAGCGCTGTTGGAATAGCAACTGCTAATCCTGTCGCAAGCCCTCCACCAGACATAATAGCAATCGCAACACCAATAATAGATCCAGTTGCTTCATTTGGTGGTATGTAGGCTCCAATAGCTGAATTAGCTAGCCACATCATCTGTAATGTACCACTAATAATTAAGCCAGTCGTTATGTCTCCCATGATAACACCCGCTACAGACCCCGCTATGATTGCCTTTGGAGTACCGAACCAAAAAGTCCTCTCATCAACGGTACAAATCCCGGCCCATAAGGCTAATAAGATACACTCAAAAAGCATCTATTATCCCTCCTTCCCTAACAACTCGGTAAGTAGAATCGGTTTGTCTGACGGAATCATTTGAACAGAAATAGCAACATTTAATTCCGATAATTTTTTCAAAGCTACTTTATCTCTCTCAGCTAAAGAAATTGATTTGGTATATTGCTTGCGTTCAGGAGTGAATTTCATCCCCCCAAGGTTTAATTTTGAAAAAGAAACCCCTCCAACTTTCAGGTTTAATACATCTTCCGGATTTGTCAATAATAGTAATGTTTTCCTCTTTATCTGTGTTTTCTTTGTTATTTGAATAAACTCCTCCACTCCAAAAGTCCGAACATTTACATCTTGCGGTGCCATCAAATCAAAAACTGACTTTTGAACCTCATCATTCGCTATTTTATCGTTAATGATTAATATTTGCTCAATCTCTTTTTGCTTTACCCATGTTGTAACTACTTGTCCATGAATCAAGCGATCATCAATTCTTACTAATTCAATCCCCATTTTAGAGCCCGCCTTCCATCGCTGTATTGTTTTTATTATTTTTTAACTCTATCCAGCTTAATTTAGCTGTTTCTTCTATAATTTTTTTTTATTTCAATATAGTCTAGTTTCCTGGATGCAGATAATTCTAATAAAACTGGTAAATTTAAGCCCGAGTAGGCAGCAACTTTTGCATCTTGGTATTTGATTAACATACCCATAGCAGCATTACTTGGTGTTCCTCCATAAATATCACAAAGGATAATCGCACCTTTTATATGATCTAAATTTTTATAGGCATCATCCATCCTTTTTGTAAAATCTGGCAAGTCCTCACCAGGGTACAACGATAAAGTACTCACATTCTCTTGCTGTCCTACAATCATTTCTAAACTATTTAATGCCTCTTTAGCAAAATCTCCATGACTAGCTAAAATTAGAGCAATTTCTTCTTTCATTTAGCGTTCTCCTCCTCTTTTACTATAGTAAAACCTTGAACTACTGACAATACAATTAGTCCTCCCTCGCCACTATCTGATAGCTAATTGCTAATTCGTAAACACCTTCTATAAACTTCCCTTCTTTTCCCACAATCGTTTGTTCTTCATTTTCCTTTATCACATAGTCAAGGCCAACTGGGATATTAACCTTAACGATATATGCTTCTGCAGAATGTCGTTCCCACTTCAAGCTGATCGTGCCGTAATCCGATTCAATTTGACCTTTAACATTCTCCAACCCTTCAGCAAAAAAAGGCTGAATCATTAGAAAACTATGATCTTCACTTAATTTCAGACCAACTAAATCTTGAATGAACCATTTACTAAATGAGGAAAACATCGCATGATTGATGGATGACTCTTCTTGAACAGCAGTAGTAGGCATCGCAGGAAAATATTCACTAAGAACGTTATTTCCACTTTCTAACATACCTTGATAGCTTTCTTTTGAATCAAGCGTTAACCACTTGAAAATATTCACATTTTGTCCTAATGTTGGCAAGATTTCATATGCCCATGACATACCAAAAATCCCCATCGTTAAAACCCATTGTCTTTCTTCAAGCAAGGCTAACAGATTATGCTCCACCAGGTCTTTATTTTCGTCAACTAACTCACCATATAGTGCAAAAATGTAACTTGACTGCGTGCCAGAAGCAAAAAATCCTGCTTCGTGATAAAACTCTTCCACAATCTTATTTTTAACACTCGCTATTTTCTGGAGCATTCGTTCGATGCGAACATTGCCTTGATCCAGTGTCTTAAATAAATGAAGATATGCCTGTAAAATAATCGCATACATAGTGGCCGTGCAAAATAGCTGATCTGGGGTGTGTACTTTACCATTTTTAATAATTGTATCGCTTGAGCCCCAATCACCTAAACAACAGTATTTAATGTAATCATAATCAAAGCTTAGTAAATAATCGATATGCTTTTCTAGCTTGTTTTGATAAGATTTAACAAATGAAACTGATTGAAACCTGCTCAGTAACGCCTGCGCTATTTTTGGAAAAACTAATTGCCAACCAATAGATCCTGCACCATTAGAAGGTCCATGAGTCATTATTCCAACATAAGGTGCTGTTTGAGTAATTCCTCCATGAGGCGTTTGATTATTCGCAAAATCAGTAAAAACCTTTTCCAATAAATGTTGCACCTCAAATGATACTAATTGTGAGTCCAGTAAAGCTACGATATCCCCACCGTATCCAAACCGCTCCCGCGAGCAATCTTCAAAGTAAGAATGTATATTGTTTAATTTCGTATTAATTCCAGCTTGCCATAACGCATTCAATTCCTGACTCGATGATGTGAAAGTTGCGATTTCCTCTAAATCTGTATGCACTTTATAAGCTACTAGATTACTAATTAGTGAATCAGGAAATACTTCACAGTCCTCTATCTCTATTTTTAAATAGCGAAAAGAATGGTAAGTATATTCATTTTCAAAGTGAAGTGCTTTATTTTTCGTTTTGTGAATGCGATCTACTTGAATAATTGGATCATCATGATTTATTCGCTGTTGTCCACCATCAATTCCATAAATCCCACTAATACTTGTCGTAAAATCCAAATCTTGCGTAACGTCTATTTTTTCAGCAAAGCTCATTTTTATAGTCCCAAAAAATGACGAACTAATGTCCATAGCGATTTGCCCCGAAATCAATTCCGTTACATCATAGATTTGTTCATTTCTTTGTTGCCGCACTAACTTTGGTCTAAATGCTTTCTTTCGCTTAACTTTAGGTATTTTACTAGGTATTAATTGACCGCTTGGCCCATGAATGATAACCGTTTGTGCTTCTCGTTGCTCTTTTTCGTCTATATACGTCTCCCCTATGTAGACATCATTAGCTAATAACTGTCCAAATTGTGTCTGCCATTTTGAGTCTGTGTTTATTATTTCTGTCTCATTGCCTCCATAATTCATTGTCAGCTGTGCTAAGAGACAAGGTTTCCCAATTGCTAAATGCTTGCGAACGTTATACTTTCCTAAAATATGAAGAGGCGCTGGATTATACCAACCATTCCCTAGTTCCACTTGAATGATGTTCTCGCCTTGTATAAGTTTGTCACTAATTTCAAAAGTGTCATAGTAAACGACGCAATCATAATTCGTTACATCACTTGTAAGATACGTATCATGCACACGCCTACCATTGACCTTTAATGTATAATAACCCAATCCCGATAGATCGATAAAAGTAGTTTCTGGCTTTTTTTCTATCCAAAACAAGCGTTCTAGAATAATTGTGCGCTCTTCTTTAAAATATTCGTACTCTTTTTTAATTGGATTATCTAAGCGAGTAATCCAACTGGCGTTTTTTATGTGTGGGTTGCTTGAATAAAATTCTTTTTCTAGTTCGATTACTTGTCCAGATCCATCTTCAATAAATAATGTAACAATGAATCGCTCTCTACCTGTATGAGCTAACGAAGATGGAAGGTTAATCCATGTTCTCTTTTTACTCTCCTCCTGTTTTTTTTTCTTGATAAATACACTTTCCATCGTGTATCACTGCTAAATGATAGTGCCTTTGACAAACCGCCTCCTTGCTCCAATCAATTAAAATTTCTTTATGGACATCGATTGCAAGCGGTACATTCAAACCATTTATCTTTACTTTATTTATTTTTTTCAAATGAACACCTCTCACTGTCTGCTATATTTTTACAACTGCTTTTTTCTAGGAAAACGAACTCTGCTACTGACGAGTTGCGTCGCTTATCATTTCTATTTGTTGATGTATCATTGACATTTTTAGATGAAGTAGTTAAAGTAATGATAACGCTAACAATTTTATTGTAGCAAAGTCAGGCACATTTTATAATATCATTTTATGACAAATTGACTAACCGTTTTTTACACAGGAAGGATTTTATCATGAACAAAAATGACA
Organism: Listeria rocourtiae FSL F6-920; assembly: GCF_000525975.1. Classification (GTDB taxonomy): domain Bacteria; phylum Bacillota; class Bacilli; order Lactobacillales; family Listeriaceae; genus Listeria_A; species Listeria_A rocourtiae. Next base: position 29,346 of record NZ_AODK01000001.1, on the reverse strand, counting down.
TAAATAATTATCTGCATCAACTAACAGAACGAGAAAAACTGTATAAAAATAATCAAGTATCAGAGTCAATGGATGATTATTCTGATTTTGAGGTATATACGAATGCATCTGGGGATAGTGTTTTTAAGTATACATTTGAAAAGCATCTACAAAAGGCTATCGATTCTAACAGACATATATCAACACATCTGCATACTTCTCCGCTATTAGTATTTAAGCATAATCGCTATGCATATACACCTTTGCATTCCCATGATTTTATTGAAATTAACTATGTATACAGTGGTCAAGCACATATCACTATTGACGATACAACACTTATATTAGAAAAAGGCGACTTATGTATTTTGGACACAGATGTAGTACATCGAATTTCGAATACCTCAGATTCTGATATTTTAGTGAATATTTTAATGAAGAAGGAGTATTTTTCCTCTAATATGTTAAATCGTCTAGCATCTAATAATATTATTTCAGAATTTGCAGTCCGATCTATTTCCGAAACCCATAGCCATGACCAATACATTGTTTTTACCACCGATGATAGCGAAATATTACAAGATGCAATTAGTGGCTTATTAGTGTACTATTTGGACCCTGTATCCTACTCACTAGATGCTATCAATGCTTACATGATTATCATTTTCTCCGAGTTATTAAAGTCTTACACGCAAAAAAAATCACTTGAATGCCGTAGTACTAATCAACAGTACATTGGTGACGTCCTGCAATACATTGAAAAAAATTATGCAACTTGTTCGCTAACAGATGTCGCAACCCACTTCAATTTCAATGCCAGTTATCTGAGTCGCTATCTAAAAAAACAAACGGGCACCACTTTCATGAAAATGATTCAAGATATACGTCTCAACCATGCTTGTGCATTACTTAAAAATTCGACTTATTCTATCGAAGAAATTTGTCAGCAAATTGGTTATCGAAATCTTACCTTTTTTTATAAAAAATTCACGGAAACCTTTCATTGTACTCCAAAAAAATATCGCAATAGTTATAGAAAAATAGTAGAAGAATGATACACATTATTATATTTATCCTAAAAAAAGAGAAAGGCAGAGAAAACATCTCCCACCCTTCAAAATTAGCGCAATGCTGCATTGTTCCCAGCCAGGCGGCCTGTCACAAGCGCACATGTAATATTATAACCACCTGTATATCCATTAATATCTAGTATTTCACCGCAGAAAAATAAGCCTGCCATCAACTTCGATTGCATCTCTTTAGGCATAATTTCCTTCACAGAAACGCCACCACCCGTCACAAAGGCCTTCTCAAAATCTAGTGTCCCATTCACTTGGAATGTAAATTTCTTCAATGCTTCGATAAATGCCTGCCATTTTTTCTGTGCCACTGAGATACAATCCGCATCGATATCAATTTCCGCACGTTCCAATAAAAATATTAGCATTCGTTCTTGCATGATTGATTTCAGCGCATTTTTCACAGCCTTCTTAGGATTATCCTTTACAAATCCCATTACTTCTTGTTCCAGTGTTCCTTTTGTTACATCAGGGAAAAAGTCAATCATCATGGTCAACTCCGGAACGGCGAATTTTTTTAACCCTTGAATCACGAATTGACTACATCGAAGTGCTGCTGGTCCTGATACACCGAAATGCGTGAATATCATGTCCATTTGATGCGTGATAATCGGTTTTCCTTTTGGATTCAACACCGAAAGCGCCACATCACGTAGAGAAATCCCTTGTAATACCCTACTTTTGATGAATGATTCACGCGAAGTAATTGGCACCTCTGTCGGGTACAATTCTGTAATGGTGTGTCCTGCCTCTTTTGCCCACGCATAGCCATCTCCGGTTGAACCAGTTCGTGGCACCGATTTCCCGCCAACAGCTATGATAACAGCTGAAGCACCAATTTCTTGCCCGTCCATCAGTGTAACCCCAGAGACTTGTCCATCTTGATAGTTCACGCGTTTTACCGGTGTTTTCATGTAGATTTTCACATGTAGCTTTTCAAGCCTCGAAATCATCGCATCTGCAACAGAACGCGCGCTGTCCGTTACCGGAAACATCCGACCATGATCCTCCTCTTTTAACGCAACGCCTAGTTTTTCAAAAAAAGCAATGATATCTTCGTTATTAAACTCCGAAAACGGGCTATACATAAAACGACCATTTCCCGGTATATTCTTAATAATTTCATCTGCAGGCTTACGATTAGTGACATTGCAACGACCGCCACCAGATAAAATCAGTTTTCTACCCAATTTTGGACCTTTTTCAACGAGCAATACTCGCTTATTCTTCTCTGCTGCTGCGATGGCCGCCATAAGTCCAGAAGGCCCGCCACCGATAACAATGACATCAAAATCCATTATAAACCCCTCCTCCCCATCAAAAAAAACGCCCATCTAAGAGCGTCTCAGCGTGTCGACAAACACTCATCTCCGTTGTTAAAGCCTGCGCGCCGATGCTCACATACCCATGTATGCTCCGCTTCAGTGCTCGACTTTGCCTAGAATCTAAGCATTTGTCAACACGCTGAAGTTCAGCGAATAGTCTACGAAAACTGGTTTTTCTACAATCTGAAACGCCCATCTAAGAGCGTCTTTGTTATACTAATTTCGATTCATGCCTGTAAAAATTAAAACCAATCTCAGAAGCTCTAAAACGGCTACTGCCATAGCTGCAACGTATGTCATTGCGGCTGCACTTAGCACTTTACGAGCTTGCGGTAATTCATCTGATTCAACAAGACCAAGCTGATTAATCTGCACAAGTGCGCGTTTAGAGGCATCAAACTCAACCGGCAAAGTAATCAATTGGAACAAGACACCGATTGCCATTAAAACAATTCCAATTAACATCATATTCGGTAATGTTGCCAACATCCCAATAATTAAGAACACCCATGAGGCATTCGAACTAAACATTGTAATCGGGACAAGCGCTGAACGAAAACGCATGAAGGAATAATTCTGCGCATCTTGAATTGCATGCCCAACTTCATGTGCTGCTACCGCTGTTCCCGCAATCGAACGACCACTAAAGTTCGCCGATGATAAGAACACTGCTTTTTTGCGAGGATCATAATGATCGCTCAAAACACCACCTGTTTCTTGAACAGGAACATGAGACAAACCGTTCGCATCTAAAATTTGACGTGCCACTTGTGCACCCGTCAACCCCGTACGAATTGCGACTTTTGAATAGTGTGAATACGTACTTTTTACACGATACTGCGCCCATAAAGGAATTAGTGCTACAACCAGAAAATAAATAATATACATTTGAATACTCATTAAACATCCCCATCCTAACTACTACGTATACCAATAATTATATAGGAGAAAGCACCAAACCTCAACACTTTTTAAGTTTCATGAGGAAATTCTAATTTAAAAGCGTTCTTTTTTAGCGTTTTTTCATAAACCGTCCACAAAACAAACATCGTCAACCAAAATGTGCAATAACCAATCGTTGTTAAATATTGATCTAATCCGCCATAAATAGGCATCTGGCCAAATAAGTAATCGATGACATCGTTATGTAACACCCAAATCGAAGCAATTGCAAAATGCTCAAACTTTATGCGATAAAACGGAGCGTAGACAAGTCCCTGTATCGCCATCAAACCATGCGACGTCAATAACATCAAACTCATCATATCTAAATAGCCCAGATTTATCATATAAGCAATATTCATACCAACAGCCCATAATCCATATTTCACCAGACAAACGAAAGCCAACGCCTCCATCAATGGCCAGTGTTTCTTCACCATCCAAGCAACCAATACAAACACAAAAAACAAAATTGCCGTGGGACTATCCGGTACAAACACCCAAAACCGTGGTTCGGTAATTTTCAATTGCGGAATATACCAAATGTATCCATATACAGCTCCCAAAAAATTAACAACAAACAGCAACCGTAAAAATGACCTATTCACTAAGTAACGATACATCCTACACCCCCGTTTAAACTCTATTTCCTATAATACCAAAAAAATTACAAAACTTAAATAAAAGCACTCACCCCATAGGAAAAGGATAAGTGCTATACATTTAATTATATTGCTTGAACCGTTCCATCAAACTTTGGAATCGCTCTTCATCATGCGCATCTAGCGCTTCATCGATTTCTAGCAACAATTTCTCTTTTGAAAAATGCTCCACAACCGTATCCAAGAACTGTGATGCCAGTTCTTTTTCCTTATCCGAAATTAACAGCTCCTCAAATGGATTGTCCTCTCGTACAAAAGCATAGCGAGGCGATGTCAAACTATCTGGGAAATGCAACTGAATATAAATATCCTCATCCCAGTTTAAACGAATATCATGAAACGCCTTCTCTGGATTTGTTGTCACAATATTTCCCTTAAAGAAACGAAACGGCTCATCATCCACCCCGAGAGCAGTGAGTACCAGTCCACGAGGGCACCCTTCCGCATTATCAACGAAGTGAACATATTTCATAATTTGATCATGACCAGCAATATAATTTAGAATCCACATAGACTCTCTAATCTTCATCTGGTGCTTATTTAATAACCATCTAACAAATTCCTTCTTGTCTTCAATGCTAATTGATGCTTCCATTTCACTCACTCCTTCCCATTAAAATGGGGATTAATAACCTAACAAACTTAAAATTTCCTCATCACCAGGCTCAAGCCTCAAATACTGAGCCAATACTTCTCCTGACTGGACCATATCTCCATCTTCTCGTAAAAATAAGCCAAACTCTTTCAAGAATGTTGGGTTCTGGATAAAATGAGGGTGCGCCAATTCATAGTTTTCTTTTGCTTTATTATAGTTATCTAATGCTTGATATGCAACACTTACGTCCCAAAAAAATTTGCGGCTCTGTAACAATTTCGCGTTCCAAAGATTCCATAAGCTCCACAACACTCTCATAATCATCCTTTTTTAAGCAAAATTTTATTCACCTCTAAAATTGCTTCAATAAACTCTGGATCAAGCGCAATCGCCTGACGGAAATAATGCTCTGCATCCGCAACCCGATCATTCTTCCAAGCTAATTTTCCAGCCTCTAAGAACAGTTCCTTATTGAATTCATCTTGTTTCAAACCATCGACCAAAGCTTCTAGTGCTTTCTCTTGTTCGCCATTTTCTTCATAACTCTTTGCAAGGTACGTATACAGTGTTGTGAATCCCGGATCATGCTCTTTCAAACGCTCCAAAGCCGAAATTGCCTTCGTGTAATCCTTCGCCTGAAAACTCGTCAATCCAAGCCCAAATAACGTATTCACATCTTCTTGTTCCACAATCGCCATCTCATAATAACGAATCGCTTCTTCAAACGACCCACTACTCGCTAAGCTCTCCGCAATTCGCTCAAAAATTTGACTCCCAGCAATCTCTGTCACACCAGCGTCAAGAACCGCCTGATAACTCTGAACCGCCGATGCGAACCTAGCCGTTGACAAATAAAACTCACCTAGCGCAAAATCAATCACTGCCTCATTTGGCAATAAACTTTTCGCCTGCTGTAACTTCGCCTCTGTCACTTCAAAAAGACCTTGCATCTGATATAAATCAGCGAGCACTAGTAAGCTCTCCGGATATGCCTCATCTTGCGCATTAACTTGTTCTAAATAAGCCATCGCACCCTCAATATCATCCTTTTCAATTGCAACCTCTGCTGCGCGAACCAGTAATTCTCCCTCATCCTTGTACTTCGCCAGCAAAAGTTCATACAAATCTTCTGCTTCCTCCAAAAAACCTAGTTGCATTAATTGTTCTGCCAACCAGTATTGTTCTTCATCCGTTCCATCCTGTAAGGTTTGCTTAAAATATTTCTGCGCCTCAGGTAAATTTTCCTGTTCTAAGGCCGCTAACATCTGCTCTGCAAATTTCATCATTTATCTCCTCACATCTATTCCTAGTTTCGTAGGCTTATTATAACGGAAAGGTCAAAACAAGTCAAACAGTCTTTTTTGATTCCATAGTTATGTTGGCTTCTTCCATCAAGTCAAACAACACTTTCTTCTTAACTATACCCTGCATCCAATCCTAGCCAAAACAAGATGTAATACCCTGAATTTCCATCCATTGCAAGTGTTACCATTGTGGTATGCACGAATCAGATCTCGTTATATAAATGGCGCATACAAAAAAAACTAAAATGTTGCGCACGTTTTTATTACGTGTACAGCATTTTAGTTTCTCAAATTAATATAAAGAGGCCACATCTTCAAAGAAATTTGGATAGGACACGTTGATAGCTTCAGCATTTTCTAAAATTACGTCTGAATCTGCAAGTAATGCTGCAATCTGTAAAGTCATTCCCATACGATGATCACCGTATGATTTCACTGTAGCACCATGCAATGCTTGCTGTCCTTCGATAATCATACCATCCTCTGTTCCAACGAGTGCTACACCCATTTTTGAAAGTTCTGCAACAACTGCATCGATACGATTCGTTTCTTTCACTTTCAGTTCTTCCGCATCTTTAATAGTTGTTTTCCCAGTTGCTTGAGAGGCTAAAAGAGCAATAACAGGTAATTCATCAATAAGACGTGGAATAATATCACCACCTATTTCAATGCCTTTTAATTCGCTTGTCTCAACAGTGATAGTTCCAGCAGGCTCATCCCCAGCAGCGCTTGTTTTTTCCACGGTAATTTTACCACCCATCGCTTTCACAACATCGATTATTCCTGTTCTCGTTGGGTTAATACCGACATTTTCTAAGCGGATTTTACTGTTAGGAACGATTAAGCCAGCAACAATAAAAAATGCTGCGGAGGAAATATCGCCTGGAACAACCACTGCTTGTCCTTGGAATTGTTGGTTGCCTGAAACACGAATCACAAGGTCATCCACTGCAACCTCACCACCAAACTGACGAATCATCTGCTCTGTATGATCCCGCGTTTTTTCTTTTTCGATAATTGTTGTTTCACCCTTTGCTTGCAGTGCAGCAAATATAATCGCACTTTTCACTTGAGCACTAGCAACAGGTAGCGTATATTCCATCGGGCGTAAGTTTGTTCCAATAACTTTCACTGGTGCAAAATTATCTTCTTTTGCTTCAAAAGCAGCACCCATTTCACGAAGCGGCTCCATCACACGCCCCATTGGACGTTTCGCAATCGATGCATCCCCTTCAATCATCGTATCAAAAGACCGCCCAGCCAAAATTCCCAACATCAGACGAATCGTTGTTCCAGAATTCCCAACATCAAGAATTCCGGCTGGCTTTTGCAGACCATCCCAGCCTTTACCGTGCACCACTATTTTGTCAGGTGATACATCAATTGTGATACCTAGAGCTCGAAATACACCAATCGTGCTTAAGCAATCTTCACCCATCAGGAAATTCGTCACCGTTGTCGTTCCCTTCGCTAAAGCACCAAACATAATACTTCTATGAGAAATCGACTTATCACCAGGAACTCGGATGGTCCCATTTAATCCTTGCTTATTCGTCATTAACTGCATCGTTATCCTCCTAAAAATGACATTGATAATGGCTATATTTTTCGATACAACGCTTCGCACGTTCTCGGTCTTTTTCATTTTGGAATGTAATCTGTAAAATACCCATGATGTCTTCTCGTGTTTCTAAGATTTTAATATTAATCAAACTAATTTCTTCTTGTGCCAGAAAACCGGTGACCTCAGAAATAACACCTGGATAATCAGGTACATCAACAAATAAATCATAAAAAGACGGAATCGCACCTTCTTGATGAACTGGTAGCGAATCACGAAATTCCTTCGCCATATCAAAAAAAATTGATAAATCCCATCACTATCTTCTTTTTCTAGCATAGCAATCGCTTCATTCATACCATCTCGCCAGTTTCCGAGCAATTTGCGTAACGTATCCTTGTTAGAAAGCGAAATATCCGTCCACATCGTTGGATCAGAAGAAGCAATCCGTGTAATATCACGAAAACCGCCTGCCGCTAAGCGAAAGGCAGCTGGGTGTTCTTGTGTGAAATCACGCGTCTGATTAACAAGTGCTGCCGCCACAATATGTGGTAAATGACTCAGCATCCCGGTTATGTTATCATGCTCCATAGCCGATAATTCTAAAAACTTCGCGTTCGTTCCTTCTAGCCATTCTCGCAAAAGCGCTATATGTTTCGGATCTTCACCTTCACTTGGCGTCAGCAAGTAGTAAGCATTTTCGAATAGCAACGATTTAGCTGCCGTCACACCACTTTTATGAGAACCCGCCATCGGATGCCCCCCAATAAACGTGTATCCCGCTTCCTGAAGCGTCGCTGCATGTTCCATCACTCGCATTTTTGTACTTCCCGTATCTGTTATCAGTAAATTGTCTTTCAATGGAAACCCTGGCAGCTCTGCTAAAAATTTTTTCTGTTTGCTGTACTGGACAACAAAAAATAAGCAGGTCTGCATCAGCAATTACATCCGCTAAATTCGTCGTTCCCTCATCGATAATACCAAGCGAATCTCCTGCTAAAATCGTTTGTTCTGAAATATCGACACCAATAATATGAGCCTTTGGATGTCGCGCACGAATACAAAGTGCGATAGATCCGCCAATCAGACCAAGTCCGACGATAACGACTGTTCCTTTCATCATCCAAAACCCCTTACTTTACTAAGTGTTGTAACAACTTGATAACTGTTGCATTTTCCGACTCTGTACCAACCGTTATCCGAACCGCTGTTGGGAAGCCAAGTGCAGAACCAGAGCGCACAATATAACCATTCTTTTCTAAATAACGGAATACATCATCTGCAGGTTGCCCAATGTCCACTAGCACAAAATTACCTTGTGAAGGATAGACAAAAACCATTTCATTTTGTGCTGCAAAAAGCTCATATTGTTTGCGACCGGCCGCATTTTTCGCACGACATTGCGCAATAAAATCTTGGTCCACCAACGCGATTTGAGCTAATTTTTGCCCCATTGTTGTGGTATTAAATGGTGGCCTCACAATATTAATTTGGCCAATAATCTCGGCGTTTGCAATGCCATAGCCAACGCGAGAGCTAGCTAAACCGTAAATCTTACTAAATGTGCGCGTAATAATAAGGTTCGAAAATTCATAAATCAGCGCCGTATGTGTTTTTGGCTGTGGTTCCACGTACTCTATATACGCCTCATCAAGCACAACTAAAACATCCTTCGGTACTTGGTGTAAAAAGTGAATAATCTCATCAAGCGCTATGTAATTGCCTGTCGGATTATTCGGATTACAAAGCCAAACGATGCTCGTTGTCTCATCAATTGCTGCAAGCATTTCCGGCAAGTTATGATCACCATTTTTCGTTAACGCAATTTCACGAACTTCTGCTCCTTCAATACACGCATTTTGACGATATTGCGGAAATGTTGGTGTTGCCATGACTGTACTCGTCTTAGGAGATAATAACGTTCGTGATAAAAGTGCAATCAATTCATCAACACCGCTTGTGAGAACAAGTTCTTCTTCCTTTACCCCGTGATATATAGCAAGCTGCGCCCGTAAGTCCGATGCCCAACCATCAGGATAGATTTCAACATTCATATCCACATTTTTCAAATAATCTGTAACTTTTTCAGAAACCCCATGCGGATTTTCATTTGAAGACAATTTCGTAATTTCCGTCAAACCAAGCTCAGCCATCACTTGTTCCTCACGCTTTCCTGGTTTGTAAGAGTGCAAGCCATTTAACGTCGTTTTCCATTTCATTCCGATTTCCTCCTACTGCGCCAAATCTGGCCGTAAAACCTTGGCGCCTTCTAGATATACGTGCACCACATCTTTTTGTACAACTTCGCCAACCTCTGCGTTTACCATCAAACGGATGCACATTGCTAGTGCCCCTGTTACCGGAATTTCCATCACACCCATCACAGGTACAAACTGAAAGCCAGCCAGCTCACGAATCGGTTTTGCAGGAAACGCCGCATTTAAATCGCTCGTTACCGACGTCAAAACAGACGAAATCACATCTGGTGTCAAATTATTCTCTGTCACGATAGCTTGGAATAATGCAACCGTCGCTTCATAAATAGCTTCCGGCGTATTCTCCACCACCGTTGTTGCCCCTCTAATACCTCTGATCATTCCTGTTCCTCCTGACTCACACGTCTGAATGTTTCTTCAATCACAGCATCCGATACTTTTTGAATTTTCGGCTTGCCAATTTCCTCAAGCAGTATCATTGTTATCTCATTGAATGTCGTTTTCTTATCATGTTTCATATTTTCTAGCAATACAGCAAAATCAAGATTCGCAGGCATTCGCACATCATAACCCAGTCCTGTAAGCCATGTAAGTAATGCCTCTTTATCAAAAGAAAGACCCATTACCTGTTCACTCATATCCAGTGCATAAACCATTCCGAACATAATCGATTCTCCGTGAAGCCATTTACCAAATTCACCGTAAGCCTCAATTGCATGTCCCATCGTATGACCAAAGTTCAAATACGCGCGAATCCCTTGCTCCGTCTCATCCTGTGACACAATTTCGGACTTAATCTCGATGCCTCGTGCCAAATAATTCGTCAAATCCACAGTATACAAATCATTTGATGTTTTGTATGCTGCCATCAATTCCGCCAGCAGCGCCGGATCTTGAATCAATGCATGCTTCACCAATTCGGCAAAGCCAGATCGCATCTCCCGTTCCGAAAGGGTTTCGAGTAAAGATGTATCATAAATCACTGCCTCTGGTTGATAAAAATTTCCAACCATATTTTTACCTAGCGGGTGATTAATCGCTACTTTTCCGCCTACTGCACTATCATGCGCCAAAACTGTCGTCGGAATTTGATAAAATGCAATACCGCGCATATAAGTTGCTGCAACAAATCCGCCTAAATCACCAATCACGCCACCACCAAAAGCAAGTAAGACTGATTTGCGATCTAGTCCAATTTCAATCGCCTTTGTCATCGCATCCTCGTACACGGAAAACGTCTTCGCACCCTCACCCGCAGGCGCCACATAATAAGTAACTTTTTCAAGCGGAGCGAGCAAATCGTTCATTTTTGCCATATGAGCTTCGGCAACATTCGCATCCGTCATCACAAATACGTGCGAAAAACGGCTCAGTTCTGAAACCAAACGCTCTGCTCGCTCGCTTAGTGCATTCTGACTAATATAGACCGAGTACACCTTATCCTTTGTCGTCACCGTGATTTCTGCCATTTTTTAAAACTCCCTTGTCATCGCGCGGTGCTCTTCCACATGCGCTCGTAGTACATCAAAACGATCACTATCAAATTTCTCCAAAATCGCTTGCGCTACTTCCCATGCCACAACAGCTTCTGCGACAACGCTAGCAGCAGGAACCGCACAACTATCCGAACGCTCCACACTTGCGTTAAATACTTCTTTCGAATCAATGTCCACGCTTTGCAATGGTTTGTAAAGCGTTGGAATTGGCTTCATGACGCCCCGAACTACAATCGGCATCCCATTCGTCATCCCGCCTTCAAAACCACCAAGATTATTCGTACGCCTCGTATAACCATCTTCCTCAGACCATAAAATCTCATCCATGACCTCGCTCCCCGGTTTACGCGCCGCTTCAAAACCAACACCAAACTCTGCACCTTTAAATGCATTAATACTCACGATAGCCTGTGCAATTTTCGCGTCCAATTTGTGATCCCATTGTACATAACTACCAAGTCCAGCAGGCACCCCACCAACGACAACTTCCACAATACCACCAATCGTATCGCCATTTTTCTTCGCTTCATCGATTTTTTTGCTTCATTTCTTCCTCTTTTGCCGTATCTAAACAACGCACAGAAGATGCCTCTGAAATCTCTTGAATCTCCTTAACCGAATAATCACGCGTCAATTCCGAACGCACTCCACCTATCTCTAACACATGCCCAGCCACTTCAATACCTAGTTCACGCAATAATTTCCGCGCAATCGCTCCTGCTGCAACTCGTACCGTTGTCTCACGTGCCGAAGATCGCTCTAATACATTGCGCATATCTCGGTGACCATATTTCATCCCACCAACCAAATCCGCATGTCCTGGACGTGGTCGAGAAACTTTGCGTGACGCTTCTTTTTCCGCTGGTACCGGTTCAATACTCATTACAGTTTCCCATTTTTTCCAATCTTTATTCTCTACAAAAATGGCGACAGGAGATCCTAACGTTTTTCCATGACGAACGCCTGCTGAAATCTGTGCACGATCCGTCTCAATTCGCATCCGCGCTCCACGTCCATGTCCACCTTGACGTCTCGTTAAGTCCTTATTAATATCTTCGGCCAAAAGAGGCATACCCGCTGGCAACCCCTCAATAATCGTCGTAAGTCCAGGTCCGTGCGATTCACCCGCTGTTAAATATCTCATTTTCTCTACTTCCTCTCTATTTTATATTCCTTTATTTCAAAAATAAGCAGTTATTATTTTAGCGCTTTAAAGTGTATGTGTGTTATCATATCATAATTTATCTTCTACGTAAACAGCTAATTGGACATAGGAGAAGCGTTCGCACTCAGAAGCTTTGCGAACTTCCGGTATTCCGGTCTTCACACCACACTCCAAATACAAACGCCTCCGCTTGATTTCTATAGCCATACATCGATTGCTCTATCGTACGAAAGCAACTCATTTGCTCCAAAAAACAACCCAATCTCACGCGTGGCACTTTCTACTGAGTCTGAACCGTGAATCACATTTCGATTCATATGCACTGCAAAATCTCCACGAATAGTTCCTTGGTGAGCGTCAAGTGGATTCGTTGTTCCCATCATCAATCGAGCAATCGCAACTGCTTCGTCGCCCTCCCAAACCATCGCAAAAACCGGTCCCGAAGTAATGAAATCTAAAAGATCTGGAAAGAAAGGCTTACCGACATGTTCCGCATAGTGTTGCTTCGCTAAATCCTCACCTATACGCATCAACTTTGCGCCGACCAATTTGAGACCTTTTTTCTCCAAGCGCGCTATCACTTCACCAATCAAGCAACGCTGGACACCATCCGGTTTTACCATCAAATACGTTCTCTCCATCTCCATACCTCCTAATACTTTCTCTTATCTAAAAACTGCACAATCTGCTTCAACGGTTTCAATTCTTTCGAAGGCGGAAACTCCGCCAAAATAGCAATCGCCTTCTGCAGATAGTTTTCAGCAATAGCCTCTGATTTTTTAATTGCCCCAGATGCTTTAATTTCCTCAATAAAAACTCGCATCTCATCCTTTGTCGTATCTTCCGTAATTTCACGTAATTTTACGGCAAAAGCCTGATCTTCCATCGCGAAAAAAACAGGTAGTGTGATATTGCCTTGCCGTAAATCCTCACCAGCTGGCTTACCAAGCGATTTTTCTGTTCCAGTAAAATCAAGAATGTCATCCGTAATTTGGAACGACATCCCGACGTAATAGCCAAACAAGAACAACTTTCGATGCCATTTCGGTTCTAACCGTGCCACAATACCGCCAAGCTGGCAACTTGCTGCAATTAAAAGAGCAGTCTTACGTTTAATTCGACGCAAATATGTCCGCACATTTTGATTAAAATTATATTTCGCACGTAATTGCTCAATCTCACCAACAGCAAGTTCCACTGTTACACTTGAAAGAACTTGATGTGCCTCTATGTTTGAGATTTTAGTCATATACTCTAACGATTTTGCGAACAAAAAATCGCCGGTATACATCGCAACGTGATTCCCCCACTTTGCCTTGATTGTTGGTCGACCACGCCTCACATCCGCATCATCCACTACATCATCATGCACAATGGATGCCATATGTATTAACTCTACCGCCACGGCCGCCTGCTCCACCAGATTCCATTCAAACTGGCCAAGTCGCGCTGTGAGACAGACGAAAATCGGTCTAATCCGCTTCCCTCCAGCGTTTAGAAGTTGTAAAGCAGCCTCCTCAATTAAAGGTGCCTGTTCAGATGCAACGGCTACGCGTAGTTCTTCTTCAATAGCCGCAACATCCGCTTGAATATTAGAATATAGAAAATTAAGTTTCATCTGCCCCACCTATTGCTCTTTCTTTTTGTACCCAAAATGCGTTGCGCTCGCCCCACCGCTATGAGGAACGTAACGAACATGATTAAATCCAGCTTCTTGAAACATGTTCGCTAACTTTTTCATACCTGGGAAATTTCGTGTGGACTCTTCTAACCATGCATATTCATCATAACTTTTGGCAAATAGTTTCCCCATCAAAGGCATCATATGACGGAAATAGAAGAAAAACAGCTGATTATAGCCTGGAATCGTTGGCGTCGATGTATCAAGGCACGTCAATAAGCCACCTGGTTTCAACACGCGATACATTTCACGTAAGACGGTCATATAATCCGGCACATTGCGAAGTCCAAAACCAATCGTTACATAATCAAATGAATTATCTGCAAATGGCAATTCCATCGCATTTCCATGCATCAAGGTAATATTAGAATACGGGGATGCCACCACTTTCTCTTGACCAACCGCTAACATGTTCTCACTGAAGTCCAATCCAATAACCGAACCTTCCACACCGACAGCCTCAGCCATCGCCAACGTCCAATCCGCTGTACCACAGCAAACATCAAGTGCCGAAGAACCAGACTTCACACGCATAAATTCCATCGTTTTTTGACGCCATCTCGCGTGCAATTGAAAACTAATCAAACTATTCATTCGATCATAGCTAGGAGAAATTTTTTCAAACACGTTATGCACTTTCTCTTCCTTCGTTTCTACCATATCATCATTTCTCCTCTATTGTCCGAGTAGCTCCTTCAAACGCTTTTCCATCATTTCAGAAATCGCTAACCCGCCCATATTTGCTTTGATTTCAGCCTTTACTGTTACAATCAAATCATCTAACCACACCGCAAAATCAGCCTGCACATTTAGAGCCATATACCCATGTTCGTAGGCTGCCTGAAATAATGAATGATTGCTAAACAGCCAATTTTTGCGTTCTGCTAAAAGATGCGTCAATAAAATAGCACGTGCTCCAACACATATAAACGCTTCATCACAATCAAAGTACGCCGCAAATCTTGAGAAAATTGCCGCTTTAGACATGATTAAATGCGTCAAATAATCCTCATCACCAGTAATATGCAGTTGGTACAGATTCGCTTTCGCTTCGTTTGTCTGCTGAACACCGCTCTGCAAAGCCGCAAGCAAATCAATCATTCCTAACTCAGATAATGCTCTGTAATACAAACTACTATAAAAATCGCCAGCAAGAACTGTTAACTGCCTTTCTTGTAACGTTTTCTGTATAGCATCGCTCGGTTCGTCAATTCCATCATGCGTATCGTGAGCTAAAATCACATATAGTGTGGCACCGATCACTTGGTGAGCCACCTTATCATCTAGATTAGTTCCTTTAATCGCCTCATGTAGCCACAACATCTGATCCTTATCCATCTTCGGCCCAGCAAAATTATCACCTAAAAACCGATATGCTGTCTGATCTAAAACAAGCGCCTCCACTTGTTTTAATTGCGCTACACCACCTTGATAACTCATTTACAAAATCCCCTTCAAATCTCGTTTAGCCTGTATCATAAATTATACCATACTACCCACAAAAATCGCTATCAGCTTTGGCTAGCACGAATCAGTTCTTAATTAATGCCATGATTTCACTACGCAACTTATCATCATTTCTAAAAGCTCCGCGAACCGCACTTGTCACCGTTCTAGCACCAGGTTTATTGACACCACGAATAGTCATACACATGTGCTCTGCTTCCAATATAACCATGACTCCCAGCGGTTTTAATTTATCCATCATTATTTCTGCAACTGTTGTTGTGATACGTTCCTGCAGCTGTGGGCGCTTACTCACATCATCCACAACGCGCGCTAATTTACTAAGCCCAGCTACTCTCCCATTCTGTGGTAAATACGCGACATGCGCGACACCAAAAAATGGCACCAAATGATGCTCACACATCGATGAAAAACGAATATCTTTTACCAAAACTAATTCTTCGTGCTGTTCTTCAAACACCGTATTAAAATGAATGGAAGGATCTTTTTTTTAATCCTGAAAATACCTCTTCATACATTCTAGCGACACGCATCGGTGTATCTAGTAATCCTTCGCGTTCTGGGTTCTCCCCAACTGCCTCTAAAATCATTTTGACTGCATCTGCAATCTTTTGTTTATCTATTTGTTCCATAATAAATCCCCTTTATAAACACGTCATTATCTACCTCGTTATTTTAACATAGCAAGCAAACTAGGTAAACGTTAATCACTTACAGACTTGCGATTAGCACTGATAAATCGGTGGCAAACTCGTGATTAAAAGATACATTCTGATACCTCAGAGACTCATTTTTAGCCATTCATAATGCAGAACTATATTTGTGAATGATGAAACTTAATTTTAGATAACAAAAAAAGGAATTCCGAGGAACTCCTTTTTTTTGTGCTTAAAAAGTGTATGTAATTATTTAACAGCTTCTTTAAGCGCTTTACCTGGTTTGAATGCAGGAACTTTGCTTGCAGGAATATCAATCTCTTCCTTCGTACGTGGGTTGCGTCCTTTACGGGCAGCACGTTCACGAACTTCAAAGTTACCAAATCCGATTAATTGAACTTTTTCACCTTTAGATAAAGAAGTTTGGATAGTTTCAAAAACAGCTTCTACAGCTTTAGCAGCGTCTTTTTTTAGAAAGATCTGCAAGTTCTGCTACGCTATTTACTAAATCAGTTTTGTTTGCCATTGTTTTTCACCTCCTTAAGAGAATAATACCAAATGAGCAGGTCTTACTTAACACTTGTATTATTCATTTTCCAAAATAAGCTAAACTTCTATGGAAATTCTAAGAAGAATTTCGGCTGGAATGGCGCTTTATCGCCGTTTCAGTGATTCTGATAAAAGATTATCACATTATCCCTACAACTGCAAGGATTTAGAAGAGAGCAGCTTTCTTTTTTACAAAGAAAAATGTCGCTTGCCTTCCTAGTCCTAGTTCGAAAACGTGATTGTATCAAGCTGTTAAGCATAATACTAACGCGAGAGACCTATAATAGCAAGTAAAAACACGCCAAATAGGAAAAATAGTTCAAATTCCTTAAAAAAAAGAGCTAAAATCCGCGCCTTTGCCTGACAACTCTAGGTTTCAACTACTACTCTCCTTCTAACATCATAGACTGGAATTTTGCTTTTTTTAGTCGTGCTAATCCCGATACCCTTTTCTAAATAAGCGTCCACCGAACCGTATTCCTTTCGCATTTCATCAAAAGCAATTTCTAAATAACCTGGCCTCGCCTCTGCCATTGGTCGAAAATGCTCTAGCTCGATTTTTTGTGTATTTCCTGAAAAAACTTCAATCAATCCTTGCATCTCACCTAGAATAGCATCCGCATATTTATTTGTAAGCTCGTAATCAGCTAAAATTGTTTTTTCTGGTACATCTAGCAATTTTAATAAAAGTGCCCCTAAAACGCCTGTCCGGTCTTTTCCAGCCGTACAGTGAAATAGAAACGGCAAATCTGCTTTATCAATAATGTATTCAAGAATTTCACGGAATCCATCCTTTGACTGTACAAAAACGCGATAGCTTTCCCCCATTAGCGGCTCATACACACGAGGATCATCAGGAATTTCCATTTTTTGTGTCTCACTAGTTTCATTTTTAGCTGTGCCAATTGGAATATGACGATTTTTGATAGTTGGAAATATTGGCGATGGTTTGGCAGCAATCTCAGCAGTACTGCGCAAATCACAAATCCATTTTATGCCCATCGTCTCTAACGTGTCGTGATCCTTAGTTGTCAGATTAGAAAGGAGTGAAGATCGGTATAATTTGCCCCATTTCACTCTTTTTCCAGCCATATTCACGTAGCCTCCAAGATCTCGAAAATTAAAACAACCCTCAAATGGTATTATTCGTTCACCAACAATTTCGCTTACTCCATCTGGTTTTTGAATGATGAAGAAAACTGGTAAATCCTCGTTCAAAAGTAAAAGGTGCGTTTCCTTATCTACTACTAGCAACTGTTTTTTTGATGCGCCAATCTCTGATGAGCGGCTTTGAAAAATTGTTGAACCAACCGGGATATCTCCTTGCGACCACGTAAGCGACAACTGGTTTCCCGTTCTTTGTGTTTGAATCATATTTATCCCTCCAAATCCATAGCTATACCTCTATACTAGCACAAAACCCCTCACAAAAAAATTTGCAAGAGGTTTCTTCATCAATATTCTTCTTTTTCAAGCTTACGATTACGTCCCATGAGACGGTCTACTGCAAGTTGAGGATTTTGATTTTCAAATAATACTTGGTAAATAGCCTCCGTAATCGGCATATCGATTTCCAGTTTTTGCGCCCACTGATGAACTGCTTTAGCTGTGCGCACACCTTCAACCACCATTCCCATGTTTTCAAGAACGCTTTCTAAGCTCTTGCCTTTTCCAAGCATATTCCCAGCACGCCAATTTCTCGAATGCACGCTCGTACATGTTACGATTAAATCACCAATACCAGTCAAGCCATAAAACGTTTGCGGATCTGCACCCGCCGTCACACCAAGCCTTGTAATCTCAGCCATGCCACGCGTCATTAACGCTGCTTTAGCGTTATCGCCATAACCAAGACCATCTGTAATACCAGCACCTAATGCGATAATATTTTTCAAAGCTCCCCCAATTTCAGCACCTATCACGTCTTCATTCGTATAAATTCGCAAATTATTATTTAAAAAAGCATCTTGTACAAACTCTGCCGCGGCTAAATCTTTACAGCTCGCGCAAAGCGTTGTTGGATGATGGCGTACAACTTCTTCAGCATGGCTTGGTCCTGATAAAACAACGACTGCAGAACGTTTTTCAGAATCAATTTCCTCTTCAATCACCTGCGTCATTCGCAAATTCGTATCAGGCTCAATCCCCTTACTCACGTGCACAAGCAGCTTTGGCTCTTTTAAGGCGTTATTTAGCTGACTACAAACAATCCTCATGGCGCTCGTTGGAATAGCAATAACAATCATTTCCGCACCTTCTAATGCTTCTTCCAATACGAGAGTCGCTCGCATGCTTGGTGAAAGCGTCATATCAGGAAGATAATGTTGATTGGTATGCTTCGTATTCAGTTCTTCAACCACTTCCGAGTGATTTCCCCAAATAACAACATCATGCCCATTTTCAATCAAAACCAGTGCCAAACCAGTCCCCCAGCTTCCCGCACCGAGAACAGCAATCTTTTGTTTTTTCGTCATTAAATTCTCTCCTTTACTTTCTTTGGCGTGCTATTAAGCGTATTGGCGTGCCATCAAACGGAAAAGCTTCACGAATTCGATTTTCTAGGAATCGTTCGTAAGAGAAGTGCATCATTTCTGGTTCATTTACAAAGACTACAAATGTTGGTGGTCGTATCGCAACCTGCGTCGTGTAGTAAATTTTCAAGCGTTTACCTTTGTCCATTGGTGATGGATTCATCGCTACAGCATCCATGATAACATCGTTCAAAAGACTTGATTGTACGCGTAAGGAATGATTATTACTAATGTCATTAATCATTGGGAATAAGTTAGTCAAGCGTTGCTTCGTTACAGCTGATACAAAAACAATCGGCGCATAAGATAGAAATACGAATTGTTCTCGAATATCTTCAATAAATGCATTCATCGTTTTTTCATCTTTTTCAATTGCATCCCATTTATTTACAACGATTAAAATTCCGCGCCCCGCTTCATGTGCGTAGCCAGCAATTCGTTTATCTTGCTCACGAATTCCTTCTTCAGCATTTAGCACGACTAAAACTACATCGCTTCGCTCAATCGCTCGCATCGCTCGCAACACGCTATATTTCTCTGTTGATTCATAAACTTTTCCACGCTTACGCATACCAGCCGTATCAATCATCACATACTCTTGTCCATCAAATTCATACGGTGTATCAATCGCATCACGTGTCGTTCCAGCAACATCAGAAACAATGACACGCTGCTCGCCTAATAAAGCGTTCAAGATAGATGATTTACCTACATTAGGACGTCCGATAAGAGAGAATTTAATAACATTTTCATCGTACTCTTCTTCCCCACGTTCTGGGAATTTTTTAAATACATCATCTAGTAAATCGCCAAGTCCCAAGCCATGTGATCCCGAAATTGGGAATGGTTCACCAAACCCAAGCGAATAAAAGTCATAAATCTGGTCACGCATTTCGGGATTATCGACCTTATTAACAGCTAAAACGATCGGTTTTTTTGATCTGTATAAAATTTTGGCCACTTGTTCATCGGCATCTGTTACACCTTCACGACCATTTGTAATAAAAATAATAACATCTGCTTCATCAATTGCAATCTCAGCCTGCGCCTTGATTTGCGCTAAAAATGGCTCATCTCCTAAATCAATTCCACCTGTATCAATAATATTAAAATCACGTCCAAGCCAGTCAGCCGAATTATAAATCCGGTCCCGGGTGACACCTGGAATATCCTCCACAATCGAAACACGTTCCCCAACGATGCGGTTGAAAATAGTGGACTTGCCGACGTTCGGACGCCCAACAATTGCTACTACTGGTTTAACCATTATTTCACCTTCTTTTTCTTTAAATTACTTCAGACTTTCTTTAGTTTAACAGTAAACAGGACTAGTATCAACTTAAATTTCACAAATAAAAAGCGGGGAGCTACATAGCACGCAAACAATACGTGATACTAGCTTCCCGCCCCAGCGGATAAAAAGATGAATACTTTATCGCTTATTTATCATCTGTTGTTTTTAAGTCTTTTAGTTTATCGCCTATTAAATCACCAAGTTGGAATCCAGTGTTTTCCTCTGGCAATTCATAATCAGAAACCTCAGCAGGTGCTTCTGTCAACTCTTTAATGCTAAGCGACAAACGTTTGTCTGCTTCATTTACATCCAGAACTTTCACTTCAATTTCCTGACCCTCTTTTAACACTTCTTGAGGTGTACCAATGTGTTGATGTGAGATTTGTGAAATGTGAACTAATCCTTCGACACCTGGGAAAATTTCAACAAAGGCACCAAATGTTACAAGGCGCGCTACTTTTCCTTTCAAAACAGAACCTACTGGCGCTTTTTCAGAGATATCATCCCATGGGCCAGGTTGCGTTTCTTTGATAGATAGGGAAATACGCTCGTTCGCTGGATCAACACCGATAACTTTAACAGTTACAGTTTGTCCTTCTGCTAAAACATCAGATGGTGATGCGATATGTTGGTAAGAAATCTGAGAAATATGCACCAAACCATCAATGCCATTCATATCGACGAAAGCACCAAAGCTCGTTAAACGTTGCACTGTACCTTCGACAACATCACCTTCTTTAATTTCATTCAAACGCTCTTGTTTTTTGCCGGATTTCTCAGCTTCAACAACAGCACGATGCGATAAAATCACACGATTGTTCTCTGGCTCAAATTCCACGACTTTAAACGTCAATGTTTGATCTTTGTACGGCGCGAAATCCTCCACAAAGTGATCTTCTACAAGGGATGCTGGAACGAATGCACGCACACCAAGATCTACTACTAAGCCGCCCTTGACAACATCATTAACGACTGCTTCAAACACTTCACCAGATTCGAATTTTGCTTTAATATCATCGACAGATTGAAGCGCATCTACTTTACGTTTAGATAATACCAATACATCATCTTCTACTTTCAAAACGATTAAATCTAATGTATCGCCAACACTAGCAACATCAGATGCTTGCTCAATATGAACATTAGATAATTCACTGATTGGGACAACACCATCTAATTTGGAATCAGGAATACCAACGTAAACCTGTTTATCCTCTACACTAGTAACAGTACCTGTGACTTTGTCGCCTTCTTCAAAATTTCTAACTTCTACATCATTTAACTCTTCAGACATGCATAGCCCTCCTCTAAAAACGTTTATCGTAAGCTAGGATTTCCCCAAGATTGACTGTTTCAAGAATAAAGTAAACGCAAAAAGCGATAAAATAACCATGAATACGATACAATCTAACATTGGTTACAAAAATCCTGTTAACGAGATAAATTCTCTCTCTACTAACTTCCTACAAATACGTTCATTTGTCAAGTTTTTTAAGTCGATTTTACGTGATTTTTCTTACTAAAATGAAAATAATTCGCAAATCTAGACTTCCCTAAAAATTGTATAGACTTACTCCGCGATTTTTTTCTTCCGCTAACCGTTGGATTTCCGTTGCTACTTCTGCAATAGTCATCGATGTTGTATCGAGTTCAATCGCATCTTCTGCCTTCTGCAAAGGTGAGTGCTCTCTTGTGTAATCGAGATAATCGCGTTCTTCTATTTCTTTTTTTAATTGTTCTAAATCGCTCGGAAAACCTTTAGCAACATTTTCTTTATAGCGACGTTCCGCACGCTCACTCACACTTGCTAGCAAAAATATTTTTAACTCCGCTCCTGGTAAAACGGCCGTGCCGATATCTCGCCCGTCCATTACAATACCGCCCTCTGTCGCAAACACTTGCTGACGCTTCTGTAACTCTTCACGAACAACAGGATGCGCCGCAACTTCCGATACATTTGCCGTTACTTCCAACGACCGAATAACTTCCGTCACATTTTCCCCATTGATAAAAACTTGCTGTACTTCTCCTGGCTCAAAACGAATGGATGTTTCCTCCAACATTTTGCCCAGTGTTGTAGCGTCATCAAGCGCTATGTTTTGCGAGATAGCTGCATAAGTAACAGCACGGTACATCGCTCCGGTATCGATATAAATGTAGCGTAATTCCTTCGCAACAATTTTTGCCACTGTGCTTTTCCCTGCAGCGGCTGGGCCATCAATCGCGATACAAATCTTTTTACTCATTATTATGGGTCGACTCCTTCATCATCTAAAATTGGTTTGGCAAATTTCTTCCTCTGCAGCAATTAAGACTGCCAATTTCATGCGCGCTTTTTTGCTGTCGTAATCTTTTCCGAGAATGACTCCCTTTTTATATAGATCATACGTACTACCTTCATAATCATACGTCGTATAGACATTTCCTTCTTCCGCACTCGTTGAAATGACAATTGGAATATCAGCAGCTAGGGCTCGCTCAATAGCAGGCATCATTCTAGGCGCCACTTGGCCACGCCCTACACCTTCCAAGACAATGCCATTTGCCCCGGCCTCACGCGCAGCATCAATAAATAAGCCATCCGCCTCTAAATAACATTTCACGATATAGACAGAAGGCATCGCTCGCTTAATCAAGTATGATTCGTGCTCTACTGGCTTTTGGTACAGAAAAACTTGGTCATTATCGATGATTCCTAAGTAACCAAAGCCAAATGCACCGAACCCTTGAATATTAGAAGCATGTACTTTTTTAACATAGCGCGCTGCAAAAATACGTTCATTAAAAACGACGACTGTCCCTGTGTCACGAAGTTCTCCCGCACTCGCTGTAAAAATCGCATGGCGAATATTAATATATGCATCCGACCCCGCTTCACCTGGTGCCCGTTGCGACCCAGTCACAACAACTGGCCTCACATCACTAATCACTAAATCTAAAAAGTAAGCCGTTTCTTCCAAAGAATCAGTTCCATGCGTCACAACGACCCCATCATATGTATCATCCTCAAAAATCTGCATCACCAAATTCTTTAGTGATAGTAAATCTTGAAATGTAATATGCATCGATGGTAGCTGGAATGTCGAAAAAATATCAATCTGAATTTCTGCGGGCAACTCACAAAGTTCTGCCAGCTCTTGTCCTGAGAGTTCACCTGAGGCCAAGCGTCCCGACTCTGTTTTCGTACTCGCAATCGTTCCACCAGTCGTAATTAGAGCTACTTTTGCCAACAAACACACCTTACTTTCCAGAAAAAAATCGAGAAAAACGGTTCTCTGTCATTCTCGATTTTCTTTATTTTTTTCACAAACTTATTGTGGAATCCTAAGCACTGTGCCAATTGGTACATTATCATTTGTAATACCGTTTGCTTGCTTAATTTTTGCAACATTAGCAGCTACGTTCGAATTGCCATAAGCTTGACGTGCAATTTTGTATAACGTATCACCGGCAACGACTGTATGTGAGGCTTTGGCTTCTGCGGCAGCCTTTGCTGCTTCATCCTCTTCTTTTTGTCTTGCTTCTGCTGCCAATCGATCTTGCTCTGCTTTTTGAGCTGCGGCCTCCGCTTCTTGTTTACGCGTCTCCTCAGCTTTTGCAGCTGCAATACGATCTTGCTCCGCTTTTTGGGCCGCGGCTTTTTGAGCTTCTTCTTCTTTTTTCTTCGCTTCTTCTGCTTGCTGTTTCTCTAAAGCAGCTTTTTTGTCAGCCGCTTCTTTTGCCTTAGCATCAGCTGCTGCTTTCTCTCTTGCTTCTTTTAGTTTCTCTTCATTACTTGCAATATTTACTTCTTTAGGTTTCGTTGTCGTCTCAGTTTGCGCATTCTCCGTTGTTACTTTGTCTTCACTATTAGAGCCAAAATTAAGCACGAATAGGTACACACCTAAGCACACAATTGGAATAAGCAAAAAGAAAATAATTAATAAATTCAATATTGGGTAGCGGAAAATTGCTTTCTTTGATTTATTAGCACGTCTGCTTTGGGAGCGTGATGGAATCGAATCAATATAATCATCATCGTACTCTTCACCTAATTGCTTAAACTCTTGATCGTCGTTTCTACCCATATTTTCGTCTTCTTTCTTAACCACGCGCGACCCCTCCTTTATTCTGATATCTATTTCTCATATCTAACGCACCAATAAAATTGAAAACGATGTGAAAGATTATTACAGCGATTAAATTCTGATTACTAAATTGAAATAGTCCTGCAATAATTATACTAGTTATTATAACATTGAACAACAGATATACTTTAATTAAATATCGAAAATGTACAAGCACGAATAAAATAACACTCGCCCAAAAACCAAAATAAAATTGGATTATACCACGGAAAACAAGCTCCTCCGCGACACCAATCAGACAACATAGCAAAAATATATCCAGCAGTTTTCGATTGTGAAAGATTAACTGGTTCAAACCACCGTCATCCGTCACTCGCTCTGGCAATAAGCGATCCAGCCAAACATTCAAGCTTCCCAAACCAATCCCTAAAATTAGCCCATAGATAGCTCCAGTCCAGTCAAAGCTTATTTGTCCTAACCAATTCAAAATACCAGTACTGATAAAAATAATACCAATTCCGAGTAGAATTAACAACCCATTTTGCCATAAAAAAATACTTGTTATTTCTTTTTTTGTCATATATTTTATTTTCCCGACCATATTTTATCCTCATCTCAATAAGTAATCCAAATATTCCTGCCACCCTTGCTGTACTTCTATTGCCTCATTCTCACCTTCAAAATCAGAAAGATTTACGCCACAGATATCACAACATTTAGACACGATATCGTCCTTTGCAACCTCCTCAAAATAGTTATGAACAAATCGGCGCCGGCACGTAATCCCCTTGATAAAATTCAAAAGTGTGAACAGATTTTCACGTTTCCAACGCTTACGAAACTGAATTTTTTCCTTAATTCTTTCAGGCGTCAAACCAAGCTCACGATAAAACTCCAAAAATCGTCGTTCCGTTATGGGTAATTGTTCTGTTAATGCAGAGCTAAGATATACTAATTCTTCTTCCGGCAAATCTCTATCTTGCAATTGCAACTGAATTGCCTCATCACCATCTGCGTATAGCAAAATCGCAATACTTGGTGCACCATCTCTTCCTGCACGCCCAATCTCTTGCAAATACGCCTCTAAATCACCCGGCATATGAAAATGAATTATAAAGCGAACATCCCCTTTATCAACCCCCATCCCGAATGCACTCGTCGCACAAATAAGATGCAACTGATTTTGAATAAATTGTTGCTGAATTGTTACCCGATCCTCCCCACTCATGTCCCCGTGGTAAAAAGCCGTACGCAGTCCGTGATGTTCCGCAATTTCGTAAGCATATCGTTCTGCCAATCTCTTACTAGAAAAATAAATGATACCTGGACCTTTTAGAGACCCCGCTAACTTCAAAAGCTGCGTTTGTTTCTCAAATTTAGACTCCACCTTTTGCACAACTATAGCGATGTTTGGTCGGTCTACAGAGTGAATCACATCGATACACGACGCCAAGCGTAATTGTGTTTTAATGTCTGCTCGTACTTTTTTTCGTAGCCGTCGCTGTCAAAACCAGCGTCGTCGGTGAGCCAAGTTCCTCCCGAACAGCACCAAGCTCTAAATAATCGGGTCTAAAATCATGCCCCCACTGCGAAATGCAATGCGCTTCATCAACGACAAAAAGTCCAATAGTCAGACGCTGTATTGCCATCCGAATCTTTCTATTCCCCAACATTTCCGGAGATATAAAAATAAATTTGTACCTCGACAAATCAGCTAGCGCACACTGCTTCTCTTCCAAACTAAGAAAACTATTGAGTGCAATAACACGTTTTTCCCCGTTCGCACGCATTCGCTCCACTTGGTCCTGCATTAGCGACAAAAGCGGCGATACAATCAAAACTACCCCCTCAAGTAAATATCCTGACAATTGATAACACACCGTTTTCCCAGTTCCTGTGGGCAGCATTGCAAAACAATCATTTCCATCCAACACATGGGCTACAACCTCTCGCTGACCAACTCTAAAATTACTAAACCCTAAAAATTGTTCTAATTCCCGCTCTAACTGCATATCATGTCGCTCCTTTTAGCAATCAGTGCTAATCGAATTTGAAAATAATCTAATGTTGGAAAAGCTTGTTTTATATCTTTCAATGATTGCCATTTTCGGTCTGAAATAGCTGTAATTGTGCTACGGTCTACCCAAGAATATACGCTAAATTCAGGTATAGTCGCAGCAATTTCAACAATATGATCTTGAATCGTACTCTCTTTCAAATTCCTCCTTACCGCCAGTTTTTCAAATGAAACGCCTTGCTCGGTAAGTTGCCAGGTTTTTCGAGCCGAACTCGTCAAACCTTGCACAGCATTTGGCATGAGTGTATCTAAAAGCGGAAAGTTCTGCGTCATCTTTGCAAACAAATAATGCAAACCATTTAGCCATTCAAAATAATAATCCCAAGGCGTACAGCCAAGTTCCTCTGCCACCTGAAGTGCTGTTTTTCCAATATAATTCCCGCCAGAAAAGCGCGGAACATAAAGCGCGCCGTTCACTTCACATAACCACTCCTCTAATTCCAAATAAAAACGACCACGCACTACCTCTTTTGTACTTTCCGTTAAATGCCCAGCTAGCCAATATTTTACTGCTAACTGCGCTACATCATCACGCACAATTGGAAAATAATGCTTCACACCATGCTTAAAGTTACTCAAAACCTGAATCACCAAAAGCAACCGTTCAAAAAAGGAGTTCGTTCGATTTTGATATGCAAAACCATCTATATACGGAAAGCGCGTCCTAAATGATATCTCTGCCTCCTTAAGCAATCCAACGCCATCTTCTGCAATCGTAAGCAATCCTTTTTTTTCGCAGCCGTTCTAATCTAGCATCGAAGTTTGTTTGTTTAAGCATCGGCACACAACCAAATAATGGTGTCACATCAAATAAATGTGAATCCTGCACCGCTTGACCGGTGCGCTTCCCCGTTACCACAGCAAACAAAAAAGCCGATTTTCGCTTCAATGGAAAAGCTGCAATAACTGCCAATAAATAGTTATCTAATTCATCCATACCAATCAGCTCCTTTCCCGCATTCTTTTCACCTATTCTAACACGAAAACACCTGTTCGACACCTTATTTTACAAAATAAATTTATACCCCCTTATTTACAGAAGTTGCAAATGGTTCTATAATATCAAAATGAGCCCAAAACTCAGGAGGTATCAAAAACCCATGAAATATACTATCGTCGACCAATCTACGTGTATCGCTTGTGGAGCCTGTTCCATTCATGCGCCTTCTATTTTCGACTACAATGATGAAGGCCTGGCATACAATACACTCGACGACAACACTGGCAATAACCCTATTCCCCTACAATTCGAAAATACGGCAATAGACGCCGAAGAGGCCTGTCCCTCTCTGTCCATAAAAATAGCGGATCACCCATTTGAAGGCAATCCACTAAAATTCGAATCATAATTATACGTAGAAAAGCATTACACCATACCGTGATGCTTTTTATCTTTTTTTATTTTTAATTTTACAATCGTATTTTTCAAAATCCATGATTGCATTCTGCCGTAAACAAGGGTAAATACTACTCCAACAACAATACCTTTTAATAAATTAAACGGTAGAATAGCAGTTGTAACAAGTGTTGCAATATTCGTTCCAGCAGGTAAACCACCAACCTTGATATAAAACGGCAGAAGGATAAAGTAATTGAACAACGACATCATCACCGTCATTGTAATCGCTCCAATTCCAGCACCTAAAATCATCGCTTTTGTTGAGCGTGCGTAGCGGAAAACATAATAAATTGGTAACACAAAACAAATACCCGACAAGAAGTTCGCCAACTCTCCAATAGGGACTCCGACAAAGCTCCCTGTTACTAAATATTCCAACACATTCTTCACAAATTCAATCAAAATAATTGCTAGCGGCCCAAATAATAAACCGCCAATAATAGCAGGAATATCACTGAAATCCAATTTCAAAAATGGTGCGCTTGGCAATAATGGGAACTGGATTAACATGATGACAAACGCCACCGCCCCCAATACTGCGATACTTACAAATGTCTTTAAAGAATACTTCTTCACCAAAATCACTTCTCCTTAGATGTTCATCCTAAGAATCTGCGGTTTCCCTTTATTCACACCGTACACTACGCGAAAAAAAATCCCCCGAAAAAAGCATTCGAGGGATGGTAT
Organism: Listeria rocourtiae FSL F6-920; assembly: GCF_000525975.1. GTDB lineage: Bacteria > Bacillota > Bacilli > Lactobacillales > Listeriaceae > Listeria_A > Listeria_A rocourtiae. The sequence continues at coordinate 614 of NZ_AODK01000001.1, read as the reverse complement.
GTGAAATTCCAAACAAGTTAGGTACATTCAAATAAGACTTCATAAACCACAAAAAAACAGTAGTTTAAAAATGTCCAATCCAAACAGACCATTACAAGTCAATTTTTCAAGTAGGGACGCCAAAAAACAAGCGAACCAACATCTCCTCCCATCCAGACTATACTGTCGGTTTTGGAATTACACCAAATCAACCATCTCAAAAAAGAAACAGTTCGTGGACTTTAACCACCGGTCGGGAATTACACCCTGCCCCGAAGATGAACTATATTTTATTGTATTACTCCCGTATTGTACCATAAGCCATACCTACATGCAAAACTAGTTGCTCTTTACCCCCATGGAATTTCAGTGGATAACGATGCCGCAAGCTCACGACTTTGTTTTAAACGCCTTTTACGAGCCAAACTTCGCTCCTCCGCGTCCCTGCTAATCATCTTCTCTTCCTCTGATTGAGGCTGAACGGTCGGAACTTCGACTGTTTTCCCATTATCATCAATAGCTACAAACGTCAAAAAAGAAGTAGCTGCTAAATAACGCTCACCATTTTTTTTAGATTCTCAGCAATGACTTTAACGAAAATTTCCATTGAAGAGCGCCCCGTAGACGCCACATAG